>NZ_JAAIUV010000014.1 GCF_010975035.1 Neobacillus thermocopriae
TCTGGGCCGTGTCTCAGTCCCAGTGTGGCCGATCACCCTCTCAGGTCGGCTACGCATCGTCGCCTTGGTGAGCCATTACCTCACCAACTAGCTAATGCGCCGCGGGCCCATCTGTAAGTGTCAGCGTAAACCGACTTTCAGCATCCCCTCATGCGAGGGGATGAATTATCCGGTATTAGCTCCGGTTTCCCGAAGTTATCCCAGTCTTACAGGCAGGTTGCCCACGTGTTACTCACCCGTCCGCCGCTAACCAACAGAAGCAAGCTTCTATTGGTCCGCTCGACTTGCATGTATTAGGCACGCCGCCAGCGTTCGTCCTGAGCCAGGATCAAACTCTCCAAAAAAGTTGATTAGCTCATAAAATTAACGTTGGCTTCGTTTCGATTGAAACGAATGTTGTGATTATTGACGTTTTTGGTTGTTTAGTTTTCAAAGAACAATAACATTTGTGGAGCGGGTGATGGGAATCGAACCCACGACAACAGCTTGGAAGGCTGTGGTTTTACCATTAAACTACACCCGCAAATACATTTTATAGTGGTCGGGAAGACAGGATTCGAACCTGCGACCCCTTGGTCCCAAACCAAGTGCTCTACCAAGCTGAGCTACTTCCCGGAATTATATATTTATATGGCGCGCCCGACAGGAGTCGAACCCATAACCTTCTGATCCGTAGTCAGACGCTCTATCCAATTGAGCTACGGGCGCTCTGTGAAAAACGACTTTTGTATTATATCATAACCTAATCGTTATGTCAATACATTTTTTTGGTGCGGCCGAGAGGACTTGAACCTCCACGGTGTTGCCACCACTAGGCCCTCAACCTAGCGCGTCTGCCATTCCGCCACGACCGCGTTAAGAATTAGAGACAAAAACTATTATAACACGAAATCTAGTTTTTTCAACTAGAATTTATTGGTGCGGGTGAAGGGAGTCGAACCCCCACGCCTTACGGCGCCAGATCCTAAGTCTGGTGCGTCTGCCAATTCCGCCACACCCGCAAAATTAATGGCTGGGCTAGCTGGATTCGAACCAGCGAATCACGGAGTCAAAGTCCGTTGCCTTACCGCTTGGCTATAGCCCAACAAAAATATTTACCTATAAATGGCGGTCTGGACGGGACTCGAACCCGCGACCTCCTGCGTGACAGGCAGGCATTCTAACCAACTGAACTACCAGACCAAAGAAAGAAACAGAAAATAAGCCTAATACTCATTTTCCATTCCTGATGACCCCTACGGGATTCGAACCCGTGTTACCGCCGTGAAAGGGCGGTGTCTTAACCACTTGACCAAGGGGCCAGATATAAGAATTTATGGCGGAGAAGGAGGGATTTGAACCCTCGCGCCGCTTGCGCGACCTACACCCTTAGCAGGGGCGCCTCTTCAGCCACTTGAGTACTTCCCCAATATGGCTCCGCAGGCAGGATTCGAACCTACGACCGATCGGTTAACAGCCGATAGCTCTACCACTGAGCTACTGCGGAATAATTAGCATTCATAGATTACTGTGAATAACATCATTTACTATCTTCCAACAGGTCATCTCCCTGTCGACTCTTTAAATTATAATGACGAGACAATCTAATGTCAACATTAATTTTAAAGAAAAAATTTTGGAATTAGTAAATCAATTATTTCATAAACAATTCCTTTACCTTTTCTAGTTTTCCCTTACACTTTCCGCAAACATAGCGGTTTGTGTCAATTCTTCTTTTTCTATAATAGGGTAAATGGCATTGCGTACATTTATAAAGAAGAACCTTTTTCATTAATGGCTTTCTTTTTTCATTAGGTAACTGATTGCAATATCTCGGTGCTCCAACTTTTTTTAATAATAGTTTAAAATCTCGATCACGATGCTGATACCCTTTCCCCTCAAGGTGAAGATGATAGTGAACAAGTTCATGTTTAATAATCCCAACTAATTCTTCTTCACCAAGTTGCTCTAAGTACTTTTTATTAATTTCAATATTATGTGTCTCCAAAATATAACGGCCGCCAGTTGTACGTAATCGAGGATTAAACATTGCTTTATGTCTAAATGGTTTTCCGAATGAATCAATGGAGATTTTTTCAACCATTAATTGAAGTTCTGAATCCAACATTTTTACCCCACTCGCTTTCATTCGAACGTGACAACCTATTATAGCATATATTGTTTATACCCTTAGGAGGAATTTACTTTTCGGGAGGTTTAACTATGCCTACTTGGTTTCAAAACCAAATGAAAAGAGCTTTCTATGAAAAAAACCGTTACCAAATTAAACTGTTAAACCAATGCTGGTTTTTTTACAGAAAAAAACACTGCTCTTAAATAACCTTAGCACTTTATTTTAAGACGAACGCCATAAGACACGCCGATAAGAAGGACTCTTCCTATTGATCCCTCTTAACGAATTGGCTTATGGCCTTAAGTCCAATTAACGCTGTAGCCTTAGGTCATCTAAAAGCAGTGTTTATCCTTTTGAAAACAATCCTTAAACTATTTATGACGGCTGCAGCATGGTTAGTGCTACACGTCCTTTTTTCATGTCGACTGAATCCACCCAAACAGTTACAACATCCCCTACGGAAACAATATCTAATGGATGCTTTACAAAACGATCACTTAATTTCGATATATGCACGAGACCGTCTTGTTTTACTCCAATATCAACAAATGCTCCAAAGTCTACCACATTTCTAACTGTACCTTGTAGTTCCATACCAGGTTTTAAATCTTCAAGTTTAAGTACATCTTTTTTCAGCAGTGGCCGAGGAAGGTCATCGCGCGGGTCCCTTTCTGGTCTAACAAGGGCATCAACGATATCCTTTAATGTTAACTCACCAATGGAAAGTTCATTTGAAACCGATTTAAGATCTAATTTGCTTAAGGCGGACTTCAATTCTTCGGTTCCTAAATCAGCTGTAGAGAACCCTAGATTTTGCAATAATTTTTCTACTTCATGATAGTTTTCCGGGTGAATACCCGTACGATCTAGCGGCTGTTCTCCATCTAGTACACGTAAGAAACCAATGGCCTGTTCATATGTTTTGGCACCTAGACGCGGTACTTTCTTTAATTGGGCACGACTAGTAAACTTTCCATTTTCGTCACGCATTTTAACAATATTATTTGCAGTGGTTTTATTTAGACCAGCTACATACTGAAGCAAGGATGTGGATGCAGTGTTTACATTTACCCCTACTTGGTTTACTGCGGTTTCGACGACAAAATTTAGTGACTCAGAAAGCCGTTTTTGTGACACATCATGCTGGTATTGACCTACTCCTACCGATTTTGGGTCAATTTTTACTAATTCAGCAAGCGGATCCTGCAGACGACGGGCAATCGAGACTGCACTCCGTTCCTCAACTTGGAGATCCGGAAACTCTTCTCTCGCAAGATCCGAAGCGGAGTATACACTTGCACCGGCTTCATTTACAATTAAATAAAAAATTTCTTGATCCACTTCTTTTAAAACATCGGCAACAAACTGCTCTGTTTCCCTTGAGGCTGTCCCGTTTCCGATTGCGACCACTTCTATTTTGAATTCACGAAGGATGTTAGTGAGCTTTTCTTTCGCTTCCTTTGTTTTTGAAACAGGCGGATGTGGGTAAATGACATCAATTTTTAATACCTTTCCTGTTTCATCCACAGCTGCTAGTTTACATCCTGTCCGATAGGCCGGGTCTACCCCTAATACCATCTTGCCTTTTAACGGTGGTTGCAATAATAAATTTCGGAGATTTTCTGAAAAAATATGTATTGCCTGCTCTTCCGCTTTATCGGTTAATTCACTACGAATTTCTCGTTCAATGGAAGGTTGAATTAAACGTTTGTAACTATCCTCTATAGCTTCCATCACAAATTCGGCTGCGGGCGAATGCAAGTTTTTGACCCATTTTTTAGACAATTTATCCATAATGATATCCGCGTTGATTTTAACTGATACCTTTAGAATCTCTTCCTTTTCGCCACGATTTAAAGCGAGTATACGATGGGGTACAATTTTATTGACTGGTTCCTCGTACTCATAATACATTTCATATACATTTTTTTCGTCTTTTTCTTTATCTTTTACAGCAGAGACAACAATACCAGATTTAAAGGTTTCGCGGCGAATCCATTTCCGGCTTTCCGCATCATCCGACACCCTTTCGGCAATAATATCCTGTGCACCGGCTATTGCCTCTTCAATTGTAAGTACCTCTTTTTCCACCGATAAGTATTCTTTTGCTTTTTCTTCAACACTTTGATTAGAAAAAGTAAGCATCCAATCGGCTAGCGGCTCAAGTCCTTTTTCTTTAGCAATGGTTGCCTTAGTGCGTCTTTTTTGTTTATATGGACGATATAAGTCTTCCACTTCTTGAAGTTTTTCAGCCTTTTGAATGCTATGTTGAAGCTCTTCCGTAAGTTTTCCTTGTTCAGCAATCATGCGGAGAACTTCTTCTTTCCTTTGTTCAAGATTCTGGATATATTGCCAACGTTCTAGAATATTCCTAATTTGCACCTCATCCAACGCACCGGTCATTTCTTTTCGATAACGGGCAATGAATGGAACTGTATTTCCTTCATTTAATAAAGAAATTACATTTTTAACCTGTTTAATGGAAATTGCCAGTTCACCAGCAACCTTCCCTAATAGTTGTTCCTCTTTTAAAACGGTTTCAGTCACCAAAGTCTTCCTCCTGTCCATTTTTTCTTATTGTATCAAATAACATAAGGAGTTTCATAAGAAAAGCGAAAGCCCCCTGTTTTGCGGCGTATGACATGGAGGTCTCCAACTGAGATAAAGGATATACAATGAGTCAAAAGGCGAATCGATGTTGACTTATCTTAAGGTGGAGTTCGAAAGCGTCTTGCTGCTAGGGGGCTGGAGCTAGACAGTTCTTAAAGTCGCCATTTTTTCTCAATAAAATAAAAAAGCAAGCTTTTTATAGCTTGCTTAAGCAGTATGAAGGTATGGGCACAGCATTATGTACGAAAACACGCCCTTTGTTACAAAAGAGCGTGTTTTATGACTAAAAATCGATGAGACCTAAGCTTACTTGCAAGGCTTCATCCACTTTCTCCATCATTTCGTCATCGAGATGGGTAATTTTATCGGTTAACCGCTGCTTATCAATTGTACGAATCTGCTCCAACAGAATGACCGAATCTCGTTCAAATCCGTAGCGCTTCGCATCAATTTCAACATGAGTAGGAAGCTTCGCTTTTTGAATTTGAGCTGTAATCGCTGCAACAATAACTGTGGGACTAAACCGATTCCCGATGTCGTTTTGGATGACAAGTACAGGACGGACTCCGCCTTGTTCAGAACCAACAACTGGGGATAGGTCCGCGAAATATACGTCACCACGCTTGACAATCAAGGGATTATCCTCCACTTACAAGTCGTTCAACTGTATGCTCTGCCTCATATTCTGCTTGAAATGCTTCTGACGCAATTCGAAGATTAATTTTTGCCATTTCCATGTACCCACGTCTCATGGATTCGCGAATTTGTCTCTTTTTTCGTTCGCGCAAATACATTTTTGTTGCCTGGTAGATAAACTCACTTCGGTTTACATTTTCTTGCTTAACAAACCCATCTAATTCAGTTAATAGATGTTGCGGTAATTTTACCAAGATTTCCGTAGTTGCGCTGGATTCAGCCACAAACATACACCTCCACCATCACTACACACCAATTTATCGCCAATTAAGATTGATTACCGATTGGCATTTTTTGCAGCGTCGCCACATAAACCGTCCAAAGGGATTTAACATTTGGCGAGTCTCCATTTATCTATACCATAGTTTATAATACCATTAAACGATTACCATGCATAGACTAAATATATTTCCTATTGTATTATAAGCCAATAAAACAACCTTTTATGCACAAATCATTAGTAAAATCATAAGTAGGATTTCTTTTAAATAAACTATAACTAAAAGTACTTAAAGAAGATAGTTTTTTACTTCGACAATTTTTCCACCTTTTTTATAAAATCGGGGGACACGTTTAGAAATGATACAAGTTACTTCATAATTAATAGTATCAAGCTTGGCTGCAATTTCATTTACAGAAATCACTTCTTCTTTTTGTCTACCAATTAAAGTTACCTCCGTGCCAACCGGAACATGATATGGAAGGCGAACCATACATTGATCCATACAGATTCTTCCTACAATCGGTGAGCGAATTCCATTGACAAGCACTTCCTGCCCCTGAAGTTTTCGAATCCACCCATCAGCATACCCAATTGGTATTGTTCCAATCCATTCTTCTCCTTCACTCACATAAGTGGCGCCATAGCTCACTTTATCTCCCTTTTGCAGTTTTTTTACATGAATAAGCTTCGACTTTAATGAGAAAGCTTCCTTTAACGGAAAAGGAATTTCTTTTTCCATTTCTAACGAAGGGGTTAAACCGTACATGGCAATCCCAACTCGAACGGCATTAAAATAAGCTCTTGGAAACCGTATCGATGCGGCGCTATTACTTGAATGAATATACTTTGGCTTTTTAGCAAGAGAGGCAACCAGCTTTTCAAATTTCACCAATTGCTCTTCAAAATAAGTGATGTCCAATTCATCTGCTGTGGCAAAATGGGTAAAAACGCCTTCAAGCTCAAACCGTTCATCATCGGCAATTATTTTCTCAATCCCACATATTTCCTCGCTCGTTCGTACACCGATTCTTCCCATACCAGTATCTATTTTCAAATGAACTTTCATTCTGTCTTCAGATTTTAAATAATTTTTTGCTTCCTCGAGCCATTCTTTTTGAAAAACAGTTAAGGTAATATGATTCCTTGCCGCGATTTGACAGTCTTGAGGACGGCTAGCGCCTAATACAAGAATTGGAGCGTTGATCCCATTATTTCTTAGAGCTATTGCTTCATCTAAAAAGGCAACTGCCAAATAGGTAGCCCCTGCTTCTAATGCTGTTTTTGCCACTTGGATATCACCATGTCCATAGGCATTTGCCTTTACCACCGCAATCATATCCACGCCTTGAGGGAGAAGACTCTGAATGGATCGTATATTTTCTGTAATTCGTTCCAGATCCACTTCCACCCATGTATCTCTATAAAAGCATTCCACTTCTTCCATCTGACTTCCACTTCCCCAAATTATTTGTTATTTATTATACCATAAAAAAATAACAGGCCCCTTAAGAGCCTGCTATGAAAAGAGTCTACTTCACTGCTTCTCCTTGAACAGATTTCGCTACTTCAATCATTTCTTCTTTTGTTAGGTTATTCGAAGCAATCATATAGTCTACTCCATTATATGTCCAAGTGAGAGAGTTATCTGTTACTGCTCCAATGGTAATCCCTAAATCAACGAGGTCTCCCTCAACATAAGTTGGATATGTGGATGCCTCTTTTACTTTTACTTTTTCTTGAACAAGAGTATAGGATTTTTCTTTTCCTTCATAAGTGAGAACAACCCGCTTACCGTCTTCGATTGTCATTTTCTTTTCTCCCGTTAGCTTTGTACCCTGAATTTCATAAGTAGGATATTTAACCGTAAAGGATGGATCTTTTTCGTCTGCCATAGCTGGCATATCGAGGTCAGCGCGAGTCATGTTTTTCTTCATATCAAAATCGTCCTTGTCAAAGCTGGCATTAAATGTAACCTTTTCAAACTTTACAGTGACAAGAGCATTCCCATCTGAATCCATTACTTTAACGGAAGCAGGTGTCAAATCCTTTTTATTTAATTTAATTTCCTGCACTGGGAGCATACTATTGTTTTGATAGCGTGTTTTTGTTTCAAACACATAATGTTCTTTTGTTGCAGAGAACTTGGCCCCTTTATCTGCAACAATATCTTTAATTAATGATTCGTATAAATACGCTTGGCTGCTATTGGTAGGCCAATCACTTTGGAAACGAAAGCTCTTTTTAAGTGCGGGTGTCAGTACAAACACCCCTTCTTTATTTCTTAATATCATTTGGCTTTGATCTTTTTCAGCGTTCTTTAAATTCACACGATAGTAAGAAGGATCCATATGCCAGATTTCTACATCATACGTTTGTGAATCAGTACCCATTCTCAACGTCATTTTTGCCTTCATCTTATAGCTAGATAAGTCCTCGAGTTTTCCGTTTAACTCCTTGACCACATCATCTTGTGACTTGGAACCGCATGCTGCAAGTAAAAAGATGGCCATCAGCCCTGTCATCAGCAGCAACAACTTTTTCTTCATTCCTTCAGCCCCTTCTTGTCTCATTTCATTTCCATGTAGAGAAGAGAAAAGCAGGGTTCAGGCAGGGTTCAAAACAAATTCCTTGAATTTCAAGTCATTTGTTTTTCAAAATAACCGTAGCTGACCTTGTCTCTCCCATTTTCCCTACGAATATATGAGACAAGGATTAGGAATATGCCCAAGCTGTTTTATTTTTAAAAATTTCATTCCTCTTCAATTATTACTTGGGCGACGGCATAATCTCGGCTATGGGAAATAGACAAATGCGCCCGTATAGCTGGTTTAGCAATAATCGGTTTTCCAGCCTGATCGTTCGAGATTTCTATGTCCAAGAACGACAACTCTCTCCCAATCCCGGTGCCTATCGCTTTAGAAAAGGCCTCTTTGGCTGCAAACCTTCCCGCTAAAAACTCGATCTTTCTTCTGTCTTGTAACTCTTCATATCTTGCCTTTTCACTAACAGTTAAAATCCGGTCAACAAATTTCTTTTGTCTATTTATTAGAGCTTCAATCCGAGATAGTTCAATAATATCAATGCCGATTCCTTTAATCATCGTATCCTTCCTTCTATTTATTTTTCTAATTGCATAATAGTGTACAAGGTAGAAATAAAGTCTATGATAGTTAGTGAGAGGAGGTTAATCAATGTTTACAAGAACGGAAAGCTTTCGCGAATTTATTCGATTTTACCCGATTGTTTCTATCATAGTAGGTATACATATCGCCTTATACCTGTTTACCATTTTACCAATATTCCCCAACTTATGGTTTATTGAAAACTTTTCAGGTGTTAACCTTTATATAATAAATGGAGAATATTGGCGACTTATTACACCCATTTTTATGCATAGCGGATTTTCTCATGTACTATTTAATAGTTTTTCCTTAATATTATTTGGCCCAGGACTTGAGAGAATGCTTGGTGGCAGTAGATTTTTGCTAGTATACCTTGTTTCAGGGCTGATCGCCAATATCGCCACCCTTTTTATCGAACCATTGACCTACACCCATGTTGGTTCAAGCGGAGCAATCTTTGGTCTATTCGGCTACTATATCGCCATAATTGTTTTTCGAAAAAATATTCTTTCCAAGCAAAACTCACAAATCATTATTACCCTAGCTGTCATTAGTTTAGTTATGACATTTGTAGAGCCTAACATTAATATTACCGCTCATATATTTGGTCTACTTGGCGGATTCCTGCTTGGCGCCCTTTCAAAAAAATAAAGAGCAAGGAGCTATCAAATGAATGAGCTTCTCCATCTTTATTTCATATTCAATGTCTCCGGGTCTGGTGTCAGCGGTTAATCACCTAAAAAAAACGGCCACTTTCGGTCAATGCGATGCTTTTACTATAATAAACTACCTTATTACATACTCTAACTCGAGGTAAAAGATACACGAAGAGCCGGAGATATTTCAATATTGACTGATCGTAGGAAGAAATAAGAAGGTCTCTCACCATTAAGGTTCTAACGGTAGAAATATATTATAGTTAGAACCTTTTTCTTATCTCAAAACAAAAAAGCATAGACCCAAAAGTCCATGCTTTTTAAATAGAATTAATGGTTATAGCTTTTTGATTTCTGCTTCGTGCTAGGTCTTCTTTCTCCTCGTGTTTTCATTGATGCTTTTTTTCTGCGATCTCCGGAGTTATATCCACGAAAATCATCTCTTCTGCGGCGATCGCGGTCGAATGACTTTCTTTCCTTCTTAACAGGAAGCGGCGCTTCTTCCGTTAGCTTAACTGGAGTTGTATCAGGCTCCTTAGTCAGCATCTTCAATACAGCTGCTACAACGGTCGTTGCATCATTAGTTTCTAACAACTCTTCCGCTGCCGCTTTGTAATATTGCAGATTGTTTGAATCAATCGTTTGCAAAATTTTATCCACTACAGCCCGTTGCTGACCTTCTAACGCCTCGTCAAGAGTTGGCGGCTTCATTCTTTCCATTTTCCGTTTAGTTGTTCGTTCAACAACAAACAAATATGGCTTTTCGCGCGGTGTTACAAATGTCATTGCTACACCTGTTTTTCCAGCGCGGCCAGTTCGGCCGATTCGGTGAACATAGCTTTCCGGATCTTGTGGTATGTCAAAATTATATACATGAGTAACTCCGGAAATATCCAATCCGCGTGCGGCCACGTCAGTTGCGACAAGAACATCGATAGATCCTTCCTTAAACTTCCGAAGAACAGATAAACGCTTGGCCTGACTTAAATCACCATGGATTCCTTCCGCGGTATATCCTCTTAAGTTCAATGCTTCTGATAATTCATCCACACGGCGTTTTGTCCGTCCAAAAACAATCGCCAAATCTGGTGATTGTATATCAAGAAGTCTTGTTAGTACATCAAATTTGTTTTTTTCCTGAATCTCTAAATAATACTGTTCAATAGAAGGGACCGTCATCTCTTTCGCTTTCACTCGGACAATTTGAGGATCCTTCATAAATTTTTCTGCAATTCGTTGAATCGGAGCCGGCATAGTTGCGGAGAACAACAATGTTTGTCGTTCTTCCGGAATTCCTGCAAGAATGGTTTCAATATCATCAATAAAGCCCATGTTCAACATTTCATCGGCTTCATCAAGAATAACGGTCTTTATCTGATCTAAACGAATGGTTCTTCTTTTTATATGGTCAAGAATCCGACCTGGTGTACCAACAATGATGTGTGGAGATTTTTTTAAGGAACGAATTTGCCTTCCAATATCCTGACCACCATAAATTGGCAATACTCGCACACGTTTCCCCGCACCAATTTTGTAAAGCTCTTCTGAAACTTGAATAGCAAGCTCCCTTGTTGGTGCAATAATAATTCCTTGTATAGCTTCTAAACTTGTATCTATTTTTTCAACCAACGGAATTCCGAAGGCTGCTGTTTTTCCGGTTCCTGTTTGAGCCTGCCCGATCACGTCTTTATTTTGTAGGCTCAATGGGATCGTTTCCGCCTGGATAGGGGTCGCTTCCTCAAAACCCATACGGAGGACAGCTTTTAATGTTGCTTGGCTAATGCCTAAATCTTCAAACCTTGTCAATGTTTTTCATTCTCCTTCATCTATTTGACAATATTTTTTATTGCTAATGCTGAATCTATTCTTCCGAAACGCATCAAATGACCTCTTTATTTTACCAAAAAAAAGACATTCTCCAAAGGAGTATGCCTTTTTATAACTACCTTTTAGACATATTGGTGATAATCATACCATTAATAAAAATATTATGCAATAAAACTAATGGGTACAAACTACCCTTTAATCCATACATTTATGCAGCTAATCATCCCTTATCACCACATCAAATGGAACCAAATTTGTATTACTTACCACCAATTATTTTTGTAAACCTTTAACAACTTCCTCTAATTTCATACCACGAGAAGCTTTTACAAGGATTAAAGTGCTAGGAGTAATATGCTGTTTTAGTTCTTTAATTAAAGCCTCTTTATCTGTAAATGCAAAAATTCGCTGCTTCCCTAAAACGGATTTTGCCCCATTGGCTATATGTTTTCCTAGATTTCCATAAGTAAAGAGAAGGTCGATTTTATCCCGATCTAACCTTAATCCGATTTGATGATGATATTCCTCTTCTTCTGGCCCCAACTCAAGCATGTCACCGAGGACTAGAATTTTCTTGGTATAACCATGCAAGTTTGCCACCAATTCAATAGCTGCCATCATTGAAGTTGGACTAGCATTGTAAGCATCATTAATAATTTTCTCTCCCTGACTGCCTTCCACTAACTCCATTCGCATGTTAGTTAGCTTCATGGAACGGAAACCCTCATTCATTTTTTCAAAGGAAATGGAAAAATAACGGGCAGCCAACATGGCAGCAAGAGCATTTAAAATATTGTGTGTTCCCAAAATAGGAAGCTGAAACACTGTATCTGTTGCATTAATTGTAAAACTGTTGCCATTTTCAAGCTGAGTAATTTGTGTTGGATATAAATCATTTGACTCACTTCGACCAAAGGTTTTTAGTTGTATTTTCCCTTTGAACATCTGGATTCTTTCCATTAATAACGGCTCATCACCATGCAAGATAGCTAAACCATCCTCTTTTAATCCCTGTAAAATTTCCAATTTTGCTTCCGCAATGCTTTCTCTCGAGCCTAGATCCAACAGGTGAGATTCTCCAATATTTGTAATAATAACCACATCAGGGCAGGCAAGTTTTGTGAGGAATTCAATTTCCCCTCTACCACTCATCCCCATTTCTAGAACAGCAATTTCTGTATCCTCTTCTAATCCGAGTACGGTTAAAGGAAGACCTATATGATTATTAAAATTCCCTTCCGTTTTTTGCACTTTATATTGTAAAGATAGCAATCCAGCAGTTATATCTTTTGTGGTTGTTTTTCCATTGCTACCTGTAATGCCAACCACTTTAACAGGCAATTCCTTTCGATATTGACGTGCCAATTCCTGGAGGGCTTTGAGACAGTCATCGACAATTAAGATCGGCAAATGAAGCGGTGGATTTGGTACATCCTTTTGCCAAAGAGCAGCAGCTGCTCCTTTACGGATTGATTCCTCCACATAATCATGTCCATCAACATGCTCTCCGCGCAATGGAACGAATAAATTCCCCGGCTCAATTTTACGCGAATCAATCGTGACTCCATTAATCATAACGTCTTCCACTGATTTGAAATCATTTCTTACTGTAATCATTTCTGCAATTTGCTTCAAGGAACGTTTAATCATGTCAAGTTCCCCTCCTTATCTGATATATATAAAACGGACACGGCAAAGTGAGCCGTGTCAATATTAGATATATTGTTTGCCAATTTTATTTCACAATTACCGAAACGTTTCATTAAAATGTATGTTTGATTTGTTGCTTTTCAGCATGACGTTCCTGAGCAAGCTGAACTAATCGTTCAATTAATTGTGGATATTCTACTCCTGAATGCTTCCATAATAATGGGAACATGCTGAACGGGGTAAATCCTGGCATTGTATTGACTTCATTAATTAATACTTTGCCATCCTTAGTTAAGAAGAAATCAGCCCGTACCAATCCGGAGCAATCTAGTGCTTTAAATGCACGAATCGCCATTTCTTTAATTTGCTGATATTCTTCCTCCGTAATATCAGCAGGAATAATGAGTGCTGTATCACCATCTTCATACTTTGCTTTATAATCATAGAAATCCTTTTTCGGTACAATTTCACCAGCTATTGAACATTCAGGCTCATCATTTCCTAAGAGGCCAACTTCAATTTCACGAGCATTAACTCCCTCTTCAATAATGATTTTCCGGTCAAATTGAAAAGCTTCAACAACTGCCTCTTCCAATTCTGCCCGATTACGACATTTACTAATTCCAACACTAGAACCAAGATTGGCTGGTTTCACAAAGCAAGGATAACCGAGCTCGGTTTCCACCTTCGAACAAGCTTCCTCCTTCGCTTTTTCCCATTCACTTTTAATAAATGAAACATATTTTACTTGTGCAAGACCAGCTTGCGCAAAAATATTTTTCATGATTACCTTATCCATTCCCGCAGCCGAAGCTAGCACTCCATTCCCAACATAAGGAAGATTCATTAATTCCAACAGTCCTTGTACCGTTCCATCCTCCCCGTTTGGCCCGTGAAGCAGCGGAAAAATAACTTCCAAGGGAGCTTCTTCTTTTGACGCTTGGAATAATGTCGGTGCCAATGAGACAGGTGATAAGGATGTACCAGCGGAAAATTCAAGTTCTTTCACTGTTTCTACAGGACCTGTCAGTTGCGGCCCTTTAATCCATTGACCTTCAATATTTATATAAATCGGATGTATTTCAAATTTTTCAAGGTCTAATGCTTTAATAACAGCAAGAGCTGTCTGTAATGACACTTTATGTTCAGCGGATTTTCCGCCATATAACAAACCAAGTTTTGTTTTCATAGGAAAACCTCCATCTTCTCATTCACGTTTTATTTTATCACTTTACTTGTCAGGAAAGGAAATTCAGCATCTCTATTTCATAAATTTTTTCTATTTAGTTTATGAATCGTACAGCTTGCCTGAAAACAATCATAAACGAATTTTGTTATATTCCTTTTTTATGTAAATAGACCTACCTCAGAAAATAAATCTCTCCTTTTTGGAGAGATTTAAACAACATTTAACTTCCATTCTTTTGTTTTTTTATCAAAAATGATTTTGGCATGGTATGATTCATGAGCCATCTGTAGGTATTCTTCATACATGTCGTCCATATTATCAAAGTCGCCTATTACCCATATTGGAATCTCAATGCGAGTACGCTGCACATCTGCATCTCTTAATGAAATACAAATACCCTCTTTGATAAATGGTGTTAGTGAAAGAAGAATCTCCTTGTTCACCGGTGTATAATTTCGTTTTTTTCGTAGACCGAGTAATGACTTCTCCGGTTTCAAATCCCCTAACTTTGAAGAGATCACTTCGCTTAGCAGGAGAAAGAAATCTTTAAAACTTCGATAATAAATTTTATTAAACCAGCCATCATCATGAGCTAAATAAACAAAACGGTTGCCAAGTTTATTATAAAAAGGTATCTTTAAATGATGTTTATGGTGGGCTAAATACAATAATTCTGCCATTTCCTGTCCTGATAGTTCATTTAACACATCTTCTTCAAGAAAATCAATCCAACAAAAGTCACCATAACTATAAACATTCTCTGCTGCCAATTTGCTTATTTGGTCTTCCGGACAGTATTCAAGCAATGTATGCATATTAAATTCAGCATCATCAAATCCATGCTTTAAAAGTAGTAGGTGATTTAATGAATCAGAAAAAACAGCAACAAATTCAGTAAATTCAATTCCACAAGAAATTACATACTGATCTGTTTGATTTAAATGAACATATATAAGATCCCGTATGTCTTGATGATGCCTTTTCAACGCCAAACTCCTCCGATCACATACATTGTTACTATGCACAAAAACCTTTCCATAAAACTGGAAACACAAGAAAAGCCAATACGTTCTCATTTTATCAAAAAATAGGTAAAATAGCTTATTTCATTTCTTTTACAAATGAATTTTTTGAATGATAAAATTGTCATTTTTCTTCCTTTTGATATTTTTCCATAATGACATATACTACTATGGACTATATTTCTGTATACAATCATTTTCATTTTATGATTTGATAAAAAACAATATTAATATGCTTGGGAAGGAGTGGAGTGCTAATATGATCAAAAATATGACGCAAGAAGAAATTAGGAAATCTATTATAGAAACCTTATTAGAAAATAATAAAAGCGAATTAGAAACCATTCTAGACGAACTCCAGCCCTATGATGTTGCCGAAATTTATAAGGAATTGCCGGAAAAATACAAAGGGCGATTTCTCTTAAATTTAAAATACGATCTTCTTGCTGACCTAATGGAAGAGTTGGATAAAGACGAGCAACTTGATTTATTAAACATACTTGGCATAGAGAAAGCGACCAAGGTTCTTGACCTTATGGATAATGACGATTTAGCTACCTTACTCCATAAACTATCCCCCGAAAAAATAGACTCCCTTTTATCAGAGATGAAAGCGGAGGAATCAAGTGCGGTAAAAGGCATTTTAAGATATCCTCCGGAAACAGCAGGAAGAATCATGACCAACCGCTTTGTTTGGATCCGAAATTATTATACGGTTCGTGAAGCGGTCGATAAGCTAAAAAGTTTTGCTGAATTCGCAGAATCCTTAAACTACTTATATGTCATCGATGAAGACCGGAAACTTGCCGGGGTTGTCTCTTACCGTGATTTGCTCCTTGCTGAGCCGGACGAGAAAATCAATGATATTATGTATGAGCGTGTAATCTATGTTACGGTAAACACAGACCAGGAGGAAGTCGCAAAAACCGTTGAGCGGTATGACTTTATCTCCGTACCAGTTGTGGATGAAAATCATGTTTTAGTAGGGATTATTACTGTCGATGACGTCCTTGATGTCGTAATTCAAGAGGCGAATGAAGATATTGAAAAACTTTCAGCAACAGGGAAATCGATTGATTTTGATACAAAAACACTAGTTGCAGCTGCAAGAAGACTGCCCTGGCTTATTTTACTCTTATTTATCGGTGTTATCTCTGGCAGAATTATTTCAAGTTTTGAGAGTACTTTAGAGCAGGTCGTGGCTCTCACGTTTTTTATGCCGATGATAGCCGGAATGACTGGGAATACCGGAACCCAATCCCTTGCAGTGGTAGTTAGGGGGCTTAGCTATAATAATATTAATAAAAAAGTCATCTTTCGATTAATCGCCCGTGAACTTGGCGTTGGAATTTCGATTGGTCTTACGTGTGCCATTCTCATCTCCATTATCGCCTATATTTGGCAAGGAAGTATGATTTTAGGATTTGTTGTTGGCAGTTCACTGTTTTTTACATTGATAATTGGTACATTAGCCGGAACGATCATCCCAATCATTCTCTACCGTTTAAAAATTGACCCAGCCGTTGCTTCAGGACCGTTAATCACAACCTTAAATGATATTTTTTCATTATTAACCTATTTTGGAATTGCCACGTTATTTATAAACCATCTCATGTAATGTTGAAACCTTTTGTTGATAATAATCGTTATGTAAAGTAGAGCCTGTTATTATTTCCCTTAAAGTTTGTAGGATAAACCAATATTTGCTAATCTAAAATTATCATGAAGGTAAAAAATCGGGTGTGGTCGATGAATAACTATATAAAAACGGATCGATTTGATTGGACATTAACACTTTTATTATTTCTTTTTTTTCTAATTAGTTGTGTAGCCATTTACAGTGCTCAAGCCACTGGACAATATGGCGACAAAAATTTTGTTATCATGCAGGTATTCTGGTACATCGTCGGTGCTGTAATTATATCTATTACTATTTTTATCGATAGCTATCAATATAAAAAGCTTGCCTGGATATTATATGGATTTGGTATTTTCTTATTAGTTACCCTTGCACTTGCACCTGAAAGTATCGCACCCGAAAGAAATGGGTCCAAAAACTGGTTTGTCATTCCCGGTATTGGGACGATTCAACCATCGGAGTTTGTGAAAATCTTTTTGATATTAGCATTAAGTCGGTTAACCGTATCCCATCAAGAAAAAGTTATCGAAAAAACATTAAGAACTGATTTTCTTTTATTACTCAAGTTAGGATTAGTAACCGCCGTACCACTAGGATTAATCATTCGGGAAGATCTTGGAACGGCCTTAGTCATCATTTCTATTTTATCCGGGCTTATCCTCGTTTCAGGAATTTCATGGAAAATTATTGTTAGTCTATACGGAGCAGGCGCATCACTCGTTGCAGTCATCTTTTATCTAGTATTAAATAAACCGGAGATTCTTGAGAAGTATCTTCATGTTCAAACCTATCAATTCTATCGTATATATTCTTGGATCGACCCTGTAACCTATAGCTCAGGATCTAGCTACCATTTAATGAAATCATTGAGTGCGATTGGCTCTGGGCTCATATCAGGGAAGGGTTTTAAAAACGGTGAAGTATATATTCCCGAAGCCCATACCGATTTCATTTTTAGTGTAATTGGCGAGGAATACGGCTTTATTGGCGGCAGTGTAGTCATCAGCCTATACTTTTTACTAATTTATCATTTGATTAAGATCTCATTAGATACGAACGATCATTTTAATACGTATGTATGTACCGGCATCATCAGCATGATCACATTCCATGTGTTTCAAAATATTGGCATGACTATACAAGTACTGCCGATTACCGGTATTCCTCTGCCATTCATCAGCTATGGAGGCAGCTCACTCATGGGAAATATGTTTGCCATGGGACTTGTGTACAGCATCCGATATCATCATCGCTCATATATGTTTTCATCAGAAAACTCAATAAATTCTTAACTTAAAGCTGGCATAGCCGCTGCCTTTATTTCCTTAAAAAAGGTTCTAGAAAAAAGGCTATATATATTTCTTTATAAAACAAACTATTATAAGATAGATTAAGATATTTACATAAATGAAGGTGTATTATGAAAGAGTTTATTTATACTGTACTAGAATTTTTAATGCAAATGGGTTATTTAGGAATCGCATTAGGGCTTATGATTGAGATTATCCCAAGTGAAATCGTTTTAGGATATGGGGGATTTATGATCTCTCAAGGACAAATCGGCTGGGTTGGAGCCGTTATCGCTGGTACTGTTGGTGGAACACTAGCTCAACTCTTCTTATATTGGGCAGGGTATTACGGTGGTCGCCCATTTTTAGAAAAGTACGGAAAATATGTCCTAATAAAAAAGAAACATATTGATATTGCCGAACATTGGTTTGAAAAATACGGAGCAGGCGTCATTTTTTCGGCAAGGTTTATTCCAGTCGTTAGACACGCCATTTCTATCCCAGCAGGCATTGCCAAAATGTCAGCGTGGAAATTTACCATCTATACTATTGCGGCGGTTATTCCTTGGACGATTCTTTTCCTTTACTTAGGAAATGTGTTAGGTAGCAACTGGTCCCATATTAAAGAATATGCCAAGCCATATGTAATGCCTATCATTATCGCCGCAGTTGTTCTTGGAGCTATTTATTTTTTATTCAAAAAAACACGAAAAAACACAGATTAAGAAAAATAGCCTCCATTGGTTAGATTAAATCTAACCAATGGAGGCTATTCATTTAGAATATGTTTTCAATAAAAGGTTTTATCAATCAATTTTAAACATTCCATCACACGAACAAATAAATTACTTAATAATAAGCTTTCATTTAGGACGCAAGCTTTAATCCAATTGCGGCCCCTAATACCATCCCAATAAAGATCACTCGCTTCCAATCCTTTGATTCTCCGTAAAACAACATTCCTAGAATGGCTCCGCCAGACGCTCCGATTCCAGTCCAAATGGCATAAGCCGTTCCCATCGGCAAATCCTTCATTGCATAGGCAAGAAATAGGAAGCTCCCACCAAAACCCGCTAATAATAATAGATAGGATTTCCAATTTCGCTCCCTATTTACTTTATTAATCATCGCCACACCAAACATTTCACATAAACCTGCGATAACTAATGAAATCCACGCCATTATGAGTTCGCTCCTTTCTCGTTATGTTCTTTCGTCACGAACTTCAATCCGATGACTCCAACTAGTAGAACCATAATTAATAGAATTTTTATTATATCAAACGGTTCTCCGAAAAAGAGAATTTCAGAAATGACGGTTCCAGCTGTTCCTAGACCAACAAAAACGGCATAAACCGTTCCAACCGGAAGCTTATTCCCAGCAGCTATTAGTGCGTAAAAACTAATTAGAATCGAAACAACTGTCCCTGACCATGTCCAGATATCATCAGCATGTTTTAAACCAATTACCCAAAATACCTCGAAAAATGCAGCAAAAAACACCTTCATCCAATGAAAATTCATTTCCCTCACTCCTTTGAAAAAATGACACAAAAAAACCTAGGGATAACTGTTAAATAGTATCTCCCAGGCTTTTATCTCACCGTGTACCACTATAAGAGCGTTAGAACAAGGGGCGGACGAAAAGGTTGTTCATAACCTCCTTATATGAATGAACCACGATCTTTTAAATACTGTACTGATTGCTCAAATCCTAATAAAATGTACGTTTCTTACTAGATTTTTACAAACTTTTTACTTTATTTATTAAAAGGAAGGTAACCTTCTATCTCCAAAAGTAATTTTTTAATGGGTGTGTTACTACCGGCATATCCGACTAAATGACCATTTTTCCCTATGACACGATGACACGGGATAATGATGGGAATTTGATTTGACCGATTCGCCTGCCCGACAGCTCGTACTGCTTTGGGATTCCCAATCATTTCAGCCACTTCTGAATAGCTTCTCACTTCTCCATAGGGAATCTGTTGAAGTGCTTTCCAGACTTGTTTACGAAAAGCCGTTCCTTCTATTGAAAGGGGCAAATCAAATTCTTTCCGCTTTCCGCAAAAGTATTCGTCCAATTGACGGACGGCTTCATTACAACATTTTGAACCCTCTTGTATATCTGGATTTTTTTCCAAAAATTGAACCCAATCCTCTTCAAACAGTTCGATTCTGCTAATACCTTTTTCATCCGCAATCACCCATATGTTTCCAAAAGGTGCCTTACAGGATGCAAAATAAAGACTCATGATAAACGCTCCTATTCATAATACTAGCCCTATTATACCAAAGGATGTATATCAGAAAAATTCAATTATAGGCCAAATCATTTACAAATAGAATAAAAAACGCTTCTACAATAAGTAGAAACGTCTTTTTCATTTATTTTGCCTGCATTCCTTGAATTAGGCGCTTCATAGATTGAATTTGCCCTAAATGCATGGCTTCATGGAAGATAGAAAAGTTTGCAAGTTCCCCAAAAGTTTCTTGACCAAGGATCGGAGCTTTCAATTTAGTTTGGAAACTTTCTGCTGGAATTTCTTTAAAGCGCTTGAGTTGATCCTTCAACTGTTCAACCAAAACTTGAACAGAAGGTACGTCCTCTTGCCAATCAGCTGGTTTTGTCCCATTCCCAAATAACTCTAAATAATTTTCAGGTAAGTGAGCTGATTTTTTTGGAAAGCCAAACATAAATTGTTCCGTCACAGTTAATACGTGACCAACTTGCCAATGTAAAGTATTATTAAATCCTTCAGGCTGGACATCTACTATACTCTCTTCCAAAGCCTCCACATTTTTAAGAAAATAACTTCTTGTTGTCTCAAAATGTTTGTACAATAATTCGCTCATTTGTTCCCGCTCCCCTCACCATAATTACAGCTTTATTTTATACCATAATCATCCAATGGTTAAGCAAAAGGCATTACATTTCCTCCGGTGCTTCCATTCCTAATAATCGCAAGCCCTCTTTAATCACTACCGTCACGGAATAGACAAGTGCCAAACGAGCATAGCGCTCCTCATTTTCTTCAAGTACTTTTACTTCCGCATAATATTTATTGAAAGCTTGTGCTAGGTCAACAATATATTTTGCCACTTGAGAAGGGTCGTAATTTTCACAAGCACGGTTAACCACATTGGAAAAATTCATTAACATGCTTACAACCTTCCATTCCTTTTCCCAAGAAGCTTTATACTTCTCTGTTAATGTTACCTGCCAGTTCCCTTTTCGTAAAATGGAACAAGCCCGGGCATACGTATATTGAAGATAAGGTCCTGTTTCTCCTTCGAAACGGAGCATTTCTTCCAAAGAAAATTCAATATCATTCATCCGATTATTCTTTAAGTCATGGAATATTACTGCGCCAACCCCTACCTGTTTCGCCACCTCATCTTTGTTAACAAGATTTGGATTTTTTTCTTCGATATTTTTGCGCGCTATTGCGATGGATTCCTTTAACACCTCTTCAAGGAGGACAACCTTACCTTTGCGCGTGGACATTTTCTTTCCATCCTTTAACATCATTCCAAATGGAATATGAACCATTTCCTCTGCCCAGTCAAAGCCTGCCTTCTTTAGCACCGCAATCAACTGTTTAAAGTGAAGACTTTGCTCATGCCCAACCACATATAATGATTGAACAAATTGATAATTTTCCTTACGGTAAAGGGCCGCAGCCAAATCACGTGTGGCATAAAGGGTAGCTCCATCTGATTTTTTAATTAAACATGGAGGAAGCTGTTCCTCTTCAAGCAGAACAACCTGAGCCTGATCGGATTCCGTTAAAAGCTGTTTTTCCATCAATATTTTCACGACTCGGTCCATTTTATCGTTGTAAAAGGCTTCACCGGCATAAGAATCGAATGTCACATTCATTAAATCGTAAATTCTAGAGAATTCCTTTAACGATTCATCACGAAACCATTGCCATAGGGATAACGCCTCTATATCTCCCTCTTCAAGCTTTTTAAACCATGCGCGTCCTTCATCCTCTAGTACTGGATTCCCCTCAGCCTCTTCGTGGAATTTAACATATAACGCTAATAATTCCTTAATCGGGTTCTGTTTTACCTTTTCTACATCTCCCCAACGTTTATAAGCCGCAATCAATTTACCAAACTGAGTACCCCAGTCTCCTAAATGATTGATTTTAATCGGCTTGTAACCGCATTTTTCCATAATAAGGGAAATGGAGTTACCGATTACGGTTGAGCGCAAATGCCCCATAGAAAACGGCTTGGCGATATTGGGAGAAGACATATCAATGGTGACAATTCCACCCTGACCAACCTTCTGTGATCCATAGTCGCCTTTTTGAGCGATGATTTCATTAATAACCTGCTCCGCCACTAGCTTTTTATTTAAAAATACATTCAAGTAAGCACCGACAACCTCAACTTTTATAAATGTATCCGATTGGATTTTTCCGCTTAATTCCTGTGCAATCTGACTCGGGGCTTTCTTCTTTACTTTTGCCAACGTGAAACATGGAAACGCCAAATCCCCATGCTCACTGTTTTTTGGTTTTTCAATCAGACGTTCCAAGTCTTGAACAGGAATTTCTCCCTCCAACGCATCAAATAAAATCTCAGCGAGCTCTTTCTTAAAATACATCCACACCGACCTCCTTTTTGTTAATTAAAAACAAAAACTCTCGCCTCTTTAAAAAGAGACGAGAGTTAGTTATTCCCGCGGTACCACTCTAATTGTTCAAAATGAACCAGCTTGACTTTATAACGGAGCATACTCCGGCACGCCCTACTAAAATTCAGACATGCTTCTCAAAAGTGCGCTTCATTATCCATTCCATACCGGGCTTTCACCATCCCCGATTCGCTAAGACTTCCTAGATAATTACTCTCTTTTTCATTGAATTTTTCTTATTTATTACATGCTATTATACTGAATACTTTAACATTTATCCAGCTCCTCAAATGAATTTTTTAGAAAGGGAAATAATAAGGGAAAGGAGGGAGTCAAATGGCCAGAAGAAATAAAATTCTCGTTCCTGAAGCTCGAGAAGCAATGGATCAATTAAAAGCAAAGGTTGTTCAATCCTCAAGTCCAGAGAATGCCAAGTTTGAAGCGGCTACAGAGGTTGGAGTTCCACTCAAAAAGGGATACAATGGCCAGCTAACATCCGAACAAGCAGGAAAAGTAGGAGGCCGATTAGGCGGCAGCATGGTGCGCGAGCTCGTCAAAATGGCACAAGAAAACTTAAGAAAAAAACAATAAGGAAGAAGAGGACGGCAGATGTCCTCTTTTCATTCCTTTAATAAAAATCCCTTCATAATATCAGCGATTTGCCTAGAGGTTAGGGGTTCATGATGTTTCTCCCAATCTGATACGAGGGCAATATACATTTTTAACAATAAAAAGCTTACTATTTCCGAATCTGCTGGTGGAATGGATCCTTTCGCAATCCCTGCTTCAATTTTTTGTTTTAAATATGCAATAATCTCATTTTCCACATGCTGTAGCTTTTCGGAAACAGCTAATGTTCCCATTTCTTTTTCCTCTTGAACAAGTTTAATCATGAGCTGGTGCTGGGAACGAAATTCTAAGATTCGATAAAGTGCTTGATGCACGTTCTCTGTAAAAGGCATATCCGGTTTGATCACTGACTCTGCTTCCGCTATCATTTCTTTCACGAGTGTAGAGATAATTTCTTCAAATAGTTCCTCTTTATTTTTAAAAAATGTATAAATGGTCCCTTTTCCAACATTTGCAAGCTTTGCTACCTGATCCATCGTTGTCGCTTTATATCCAAATAATGAAAAAGATTTGGTTGCTGCTTCAATAATCATCCTTCTTCTATCAGGTGCCACTATGACCGCCTACCCTTCATTTGACTAAATTAGTTTTCTGGTCAAAACATTTACTATTACTGTAGCATAGGCTTATTCCTGTTTCAACTATGGCAGGCACTAACAGCAACTATTAAAAAAAAGCGAAGGATACAAATACCTCCGCTTTTTAGTCATTCTTTTTTTCGACATTCAGTCTTCCGGATTCCTTTAAGCTTTTTTTAATAATTAACTCGATTTGCGCATTAACACTTCGAAATTCATCTTGTGCCCATTTTTCTAATGCATCATAAATTTTTTGGTCAATGCGCAATAAAAATCTTTTTTTTTCGGCCACATCATCACAACCCTTAGTAAATCGTGCCTGTATTAATTACCGGCTGGCTCCCCTTCTCGGAAACGATTGAAACCATTAAGTTATTCACCATTTGTGCTTTCTTTTCTTCGTCAAGTTCCACAATTCCCTCTTTACTTAGTTGGTCAATGGCCGATTTCACCATCGATACCGCTCCGTCAACAATGACTTTCCTTGCCGCTAGCACCGCCCTGGCTTGCTGTCGTTGTAACATCGCATGAGCAATTTCACTGGAATATGCCAAATGCATAATTCTGGCTTCAATAACCTCTACTCCTGCCAACTCCAACCGCTTTTGTAAGTCTTTTGTTAACTCTTCTGCTACCTCATCGGAGTGCTGACGTAATGAAATTTCATAATCATTACTCATATTATCATAAGGATATTGGCTGGCAATATGACGTAATCCAGTTTCACTTTGCGTATGGACAAAGTCTTTATAATTTTCCACATCAAAAACAGCTTTTGCTGAATCAACTACTTTATAGACGACAACAGCAGCGATTTCAATAGGATTTCCTTCCAAATCATTCACTTTTAATTTATCACTGTTAAAATTAATAACTCTTAAAGATACTGTTTTTCTTATCGTTAAAGGAATCGTCAACCAAAATCCTTCCTGTTTAATAACGCCAAGATAACTTCCAAATAATGTGAATACCTTAGCTTGATTGGGCTGAATAATTGTAAATCCTGATAGCAAAAGAAGCAAAATCAAGGCACATAATCCCGTAATGAATAGGAAAAGAAAATTCCCAGTAAAAATAAACTGTCTAAATCCAAATAATGCTACTGCCCCAACTAACAGTAATAGAACAATCCCGATAAACCCATTTATTTTAAACAAATTTCTCTCTTTCATTCCTTACCACTCCTTTTTGGAACGATTTCCTTATATCATTATGATATCATTTTGTTATCAAAATAAAAAGGACCTTTACCCAGATCCTTGAAAAAATTTTATTTTCTTAAAATTAGTTACATCACTAAACTCGTTAAATTTATAAACTGAATATATTCCACTAACTAATACGATGAAATAGCTAAATGATTATGTGATTAAACTAGGGTAAAGTTAATACATAGAAACGAAGGAGATCGATGTAAGATAGGAAGAAAAATCAATATTTAGCCTTCTAAGATGCACGAGCTAGAAACATAGTTAAAATTTACGTTCAATTCTTTTAAAAGACACTTACCTTACTCAAAAGCTCATGTTTCACCCTTTAAAAGAACATTTTAATTATTCTTAGAGGAAAATATACTCCAAATACAATGAACTGTAATGATCATCATTATAATCAACACTCCAAAGGCAATGTAAAACTCAAAACTTGGTCGGTATCCGAAAGAATAACTCCAAATGCTTGTACCGAGCCATAATACCATTAAAAACACCTCAAATAAAAAAGCCATAATAACAAATACAAGATAAAAACGTACTATATTTTTATTTGAAACACGAGAAAGACTAATGCCCTCCCAAAAGAGATCAGATATTTTAATTAATTTATCCATTTTTCATCCCCCTATAGGACATATTTGCTATCCATTATGTCCAAAGGAATATTATTACAAACCGTACCACTGTTACTAATATGAAAATATTCTTCTAAAAAACTCCCAGCTGACATATCAACCAGGAGTTCATAACAATATAGTTTTCTTTTGATAATTCATTCCATAACTAAAGAAAAGTCTACATATAAAGACCTGCCAAGAATATTCCTAAAGCATCCTGATAAATTTCATCAAATTGTGTCAACGGCAATGGGTTGACTCCTCTACCAAGTTCAACTGTAAAACCTGGACGACGCCAGTCTTGGATAAACCAATCTTTGTAACCTGCCCAGCTTTCAATCGTTTTAACAGGTTCATAGCCACTGACCCTAGCAAACTCATTAACAATAATCTCAGATTCAGGGGGTTCGAGGTTTTCGAATCCCCAGTAAATAACCCTCCCTTGAGTATGAAATGCCAATACTCTTGCAAAATCTCGTCGGCGGGTTAACTCTGCCATCGCAACTGCTTCAGGTTCTGAGAGAGGCCGTTCCCCCCCATAATCTCGCGGACCTGGCTCATCAGGATTCCTCGCTCTTTCTTCTTCCCATTTAGCAGGGAATTGATCATTTAAATCAACCCCTCTAATATTTGCCTTCCAGTCAGAAAAATCGGTTCGACCTCTATTTAATTCTACTACCCTACTTCTCCAGGGCTCTGGTTCTGGCGGTCCATTAATAACAAGACTCACCCCATCTGGATTCACCATTGGAACAATGGATAAAGAAGTTTGCTCATATAATCGGGAAGTGACAATACCGCGAATCAAATTTTGATTTGTCAAAGATAATAAATAATCATTAATAAAAGTCATTAATACTGGTGTTGTTATCCATTCATTCGCATGAAATGAAGCATTATAATGAATCCTTTTTGTCCCATTTCCGATCAACAGTTCGGGGATATCATTACCAAGAACTGATTCACCTATTGTATTTACTTGCATAAATGGATAGACCGATTGCAGCCGTCTAATATCTCTCATCATTTTGGTATAATCGTAAAACTGCCTGCCCTGGACCAATCTCCAAGTAATTCTTATTGGCACTTTTATTATTTGGCCAACTTGCAGCTGATTTGGATTTATATTTTGATTTACTAGCAGAACCGCGTCCAGCGATAAATTACGATTACGGGCAATCGACCATAATGAATCTCCAGGCTGAACCTGATAATCCTGAGCAACAAAACCGGGAATACGAATCCGTTGTCCAACCGAAAGCTGGTTTGGTTGCAGTTCCTGATTTGAATCCAAAATGAGTCGAAGATTCAAATGAAACAGTTGGCTATAATACCATAAAGAGTCTCCACGCCTCACAATAACATCCATGATGTGCCCTCCGATGAAAAGTAGCTTTAAATAAATGTATGCTACATTCCAATAAATTATTTGTCAGTCTTAACAGTTTATACAACAATGGAAAAAGTACTCTTTTATATTAAAACCCTTTGATTAAAAGCGTACTTTTAAGAAATACTGGAGTAAGGAAAGAGTTAAGATGGAGTATGAATTGAATTCTCTTAATGGCGGGAGACATTTGATCTAGAGGAGAAATTTCTATATAACACAGACCACATTATTTTAATAAGTTTCAATATATCCCTCATTCAAATATAATAGAAACATTGTGAGGTGAACGAGATGGCGAGAGAACGGAAATTTTCAACTGAAGATTTATTTCTAGCTACAAGACAGCTTCTGCTAATTCATGGCTATGAAGGATTTACTGTTAGTTTATTAGCAGACCGATTAGAGGTCTCAAGAGGGACTATATATAAATACTTTGAAAACAAAGAAGAATTAATTACAGAATACATGATTTCTGAAATGAATGAATACCTTCTTAAATTAGATCATATGAAAAAATATGAAAGCTTTGAAGCTCAATTTGACTTTTTGCTAAATCTTATTTTCAGTGATACAGAAATTACAAAGCTTATTAATATTGGCCGGCAAATCCCTGCAAATATCAGTGAAAGAGTTGCGAAAAACAAAGAAAAACTAGAGGCACTTCATTTACACATGTACGATTGTTTACAAAGCTTTATTGATCTAGGCAGGAAGGAAAAAAAAATAAAAGCTCAAATACCAGATCCTTTAATTTTAGGATTTATTCTCCATACAATTACCATTCCTAATCATGCTAACATCCCAAAAAAGCAGTGGATAGAGTCGATCAAGGAGATTATCAAAAATGGGATGTTCACAAATAATTAAATTGACACTACCGTCACTTTAAAAGATAATGATGGTATTATGAGTATCAATTTTTATTTAAAGTGACATTATTGTTACTTTAGAAATTTATGAAGGGAGAAAAACATGAAATCTTTGCTCAATAAACTTACAGATTGGGTTGCAACCAAAAAAGGGATGTGGACGACCTTAGCCATTTGGTTCATTATTACGATTGTTTTGAGTGTCTTTGCCCCTAATGCTAAGGATTATGAGGTATCCAGAATTGATTCTCTTCCTGAAGATGCCAAGTCGGTCCTTGCCCAAAAAAAAGTGGACCAATATTTTCCTAATAATGACGGAACCCCAGCCATTTTGGTTTTCCAATCCAATAAAGGTGAATTGGAGTATAAAGAATTAGTATCTATTGTAGATAAAATTGAAAGTAAAAATATCAATGGAATAGATCAAGTGGTACCACTTTCTTCTATTCCGCCTCAAGCAGCAGCGAGCTTTTTCTCAGACGACAAAACGACTGCAATCATCCCGTTAACTTTTGATGCTTCTTTAGAAACGAAAGAAATCAAAAAGGTTAAAGAAAAAATTATTAACACCGTAGAAGACTCAACATCCAATTTAACATTGTATGTGACAGGTCCTGCTGGAATTGCAACTGACTCACTAGACCTATTTTCAAGGGCAGATCTTGTCCTATTATTTTCAACAATTGGTTTAATTCTTGTTCTATTAATTATCATTTATCGTTCTCCGTTATTGGCAATGATTCCACTTATTGCAGCAGTCTTTGTTTATCAAGTGGTCATGCAAACTCTTGGGTTTATGGGGAAAGCTGGTCTACAATTAAGCAACCAAACTATTTCTATCGGCTCAATTCTATTATTTGCTGCGGTAATTGATTACTCTTTATTCGTATTTTCACGTTATCGTGAAGAGCTAAAAAATCATCAAGATAAATTTACTGCCATGAAAGCTGCCATGAGAGAAACGGGTATGCCAGTCTTCTTTTCCGGGGGAACGGTTCTAGCAGCCATGCTGGTACTGTTTTTTGCCAAATTTGGCGATTACAACAACTTTGCTCCCACCTTTGCTGCCATTATGGTTATCATCATGCTAGCTTCGGTTACACTTGTACCGGCTTTGTTTACCCTATTTGGCAGAAAATCTTTTTGGCCAAAAATCCCAAAAGTTGGAGAAGAATCTATTCAGAATCATTCATTTTGGAGCAAGGTTGGCCGCTTTGTTGTAAAGAAACCTGGCCTATCCGTAGCAGTGATTGGGCTCATTTTGGTTTTATCTGCTGCTAATATGTTTAATCTAAAATATGAGTTTGACACGATGAAATCTTTTCCGGAAGATATGCCTTCACGTCAAGGCTATGAAATTTTAGAGAAAAAATTCGAAAAAGGTGACCTTGCACCAACAACTGTTATATTCGAAAGTTCTGAGACGGTTTCCACTGAGAAGCAAGAAGCATTAAAAACTGCTCTCACGGATCAGCCATTAGTCAGCAATGTTCGAATAAACGGTATTACAGAGGACGGCAAAGTGGTAAATTATAGCCTTACCTTCCAAGAAAGCCCGTACTCTATAAAAACGATAAACGCTTTAGAAAAAATCATTGATCATGCAGATCAAATCACTGAAGATAGTGGCCTTGATGGAAACCTGTATTTCGCCGGAGAAACAGCTACGAAGGTTGATGACCGAACAATCAATAATAGAGATGTTATTGTTATTGTATTACTTGAAACCTTATTAATTTTCTTGTTGTTAATTGTCCTAACAAAATCATTCAAAATGCCAATCTACATGATGGGAACCATTCTTGTTTCTTTTCTTGCAGCATTAGGTTTAGGTATGTTCCTAACCGAGCTATTCTTTGACATAGATTCTATTGCAAACCGCGTGCCATTATATTCGTTTGTCTTCTTGGTTGCTCTCGGAATTGATTATAATATTATACTCATCTCCAGATTCCAAGAAGAAAGAAGAAAGCATCCTGTTAAAAAGGCAATTGAAATTGCTGTTTCTAGCACAGGCGGAGTGATCTCTTCTGCGGGTATTATTCTAGCTGCAACCTTTGCTGTGTTAATGACCCAGCCTATTGAGTTGCTATTCGTTTTCGGCTTTATTGTCGCGGTTGGAATTTTACTTGACACCTTCTTAATCAGAGGAATTTTATTACCAGGTATCATCGTATTATTAGAAAAAGATCGTTCAAAGGAAACAGCATAAATATAACGGCGGGAGTTAATAAACCCCCGCCGTTTTTTGTTTCATATTATTAATGATTTAATAATTTAATAAACTCTTTCATAAAACCTGGAAGATCAGGCCATGCATGACCGGAAACTAAATTTCCTTCTACATGAAGATGGTTTTCTATATAGGTCGCTCCTGCTGCTTCCACATCTGGTTTACAGGCAATATAGGCAGTCATCTCACGACCTTCCAAATACTGGCGCACAGTACTGAGAACGAGACTTGCATGACAAATTGCCCCTACTGGTTTGTTGGTTTCAAAGAAGTGCGCAACAATCCTAGGAACATTTTCATTGAGACGAATATACTCCGGTGCTCTTCCTCCTGGAATAATCAGACCGTCATATTCTTCCGGTTTGACATTTTCAAAAGCCACATGCGATTCAATTAAGTATCCCTTGCTTTCTGTGTAAGTATCCCAACCAATGAAATCATGAACTACTGTCTGCAACTTCTTTTTTGATGGTGCAGCAATTTGCACATCATACCCTTCTTCCAAACAGCGAAAATAAGGATAATAGATTTCTAACACTTCAACTGCATCTCCTGCTAAAATGAGCACTTTTTTTGTCATTGTTCGCAAACTCTCCTCTCAATAAAATCGGGACAATGCCCTTTATAAATTTATTCAATGAATAGCACAAATTTCCTCTTATACTTTTTATAAATTCCATTTATTAAACGTACATTAAGAAACTTTCTTCAGATGAAACGTAGACGAGGAGCCTTACTCAATCGTAATATCCAACTTCCTTCCTAAATACCACTGGTAAAAAGCATCTGCAAATTCTACAGGTACATCCTTTATTCCACTATGTTTAACTGGCTTAGAACGATTCACCATTTCTATAGAGGCAAGACCTAGCCACTTTTGAAATATGTTACGGGTAATTTCAATTTCAATGACTTTATCTCTTTTAGTAACAAATAAAGAAGTAGTCAAACTACCTGTCTTTAGCTGAATAAAACCATCATGTAAGACATATTGCGTATTCAAAAAATTAATCCACCTAAGAGCAATATTGATAAACAACAAGATGGCTGATATCAACCACCAAGCCCGCTCTACTCCCCATACTTCAGGTTTAAAATAATAAAGAACGATCGTGACAATCCCCCAAATCCAGTACGGCCTTAACAATCGAACCCATAAAGATTTTTTGGGAAGCCGTTGCATTTGTGGGGTAATTCTGTATGCCGGTAAAATTTCATCAATCATTTCATAAGCCCGTTCTTTCGGAAGAAAAGGATAGAGAGAGTTAACTTCTGATTTTTCTTCTCCTATTTCATGGCCTCCAGCACTTGTCAATTTAACTTCAGCCAGTCCGAGACATCGTTTCATAAAAGACTGTTCAATTTCAACTGCTTGTACTCTATCTTTTGCAATGGAAAAGGCTGTCTCCTCAATGATACCTTTAGCAATATAAATTCGATCCTGATCGGAGGAGATCTCATACTTACCGTATTTAAAAAATGTCCAGGCCATTCCAAAAGCCACAGAAATGATAATAAATACGATAATAATTATGGTCAAAAGCCACCAGGAGCTAATAATATTGTAAAAAATCCCTTCCGCCTCTATATTAACATGAAAAATTTCATCTATTTTCAAATAAAACGAGGTCAAAATCGGGATTATCACAAAAAAACTAAAAGAAGTAAAACTAGCTCTAAAAACATCCCTTTTCGTCGGTTTAAAGTGAATGATTCTACTTGAATTTGGATCTTCTTCCATTTGTTCAATGATTTCAGAATCTGTTACACCTCCACGCAAAGCTCTGGCCATATGTTCTTCCATTTGTTTGGCTTCTGTTTGGGAAACGACATCAAATTTAACAGCTGCATCTTCACCATTCATCCCTGTTTCAAATCTAATAGACGTCACTTGAAAAAGCTGATGAAAAAATGTAGTATGACGAGTAACATTTTGAATTTTTGAAAAGGGAATTGTCCGTTCCGTTTTACTCAAAACTCCCTGATAAAGGTGAAAGGACCGATCATCCAGTGCGTATGTATGAGTTATCCATTTTAAAACAATATAAAGTAAAGCTAGACCTAGAAAAATGATAAAAATGATTCTACCATATTTTATATAAAGAGAATGCGAATTCGCTTTCATAATAAATAAAAAGATAAAAATGAAAAAAGTATTCTTTAACAGCTGCCATACCTCAAATACCATAAGAAGTGGATGAAATCGTTTCGTTCTCATTATGATTCCACTTCCTTGATTTTGGCATATTGAGCAATTTGTTCCCGTAACTTGATTGCCTGCTCCTTTGAGAGGGCTGGAATAACATGAGATGACCCCATCGTTTCAACTGCCACTTTACAAAGTCCATATTTTCTGAGCAAAGGTCCCTGAATAGTAGCCACCGATTGGATTTTTGTCATTGGAACAAGCTGATGCTTTTCATTCCATACCCCTGATTTCAGTTGTAAAAACTCTTCATCGACATCATAACGCCAACTTTTATATAGGAAATACGGGCTTATCCAAGACCAAACTGCACCTATTACAGTTAGCGGTATCAAACCGATCAGAATCCAGCCAATCCAATCTTTCCAAGAAAAACGATAGTCCAGATAAAGCAGGATACCAAGCACCAAAAAGCCAGTGACATTAGAAATCGTTTCTTTTATGAGCCAAACTTTTACGGCATCCTTTGATAACCAATTTTGGGGTTCATGCACTTCAAAATACATAAGCATCTCCTCGCCTCAAATAATACAGAAAAAAATATTACCAATTATTTCTACGTACTAAAAAACTATTAGGTTTCATAGAAAAGAAAAAAGCCCCTTGGTCAGCTGCGTTTGGCCTCCTCCTAAAAGTTGCCGCTTTCAGTCGTGCGATGTTTATGCTAACGGGGCTCTCCTTGTGGTGGCCACCAACTGAGATAAAGGAAAAACGAAAGTGTCACCACTAGTAAGCAGTTCTCGTAATGGTTCACATTCTTTCGTATCTAACAGAAAAGGGCAAGCTCTATAGGAAGCAGTATATTAGTCTAGTAGGGTTTTTCGAGAAAATGAAATCTTGTTATATTCATGTTTTGAAACAGAAAAAGGGGCATCCAGAGTCAAAAAATTCAACTTTCTGGACAACCCCATACGATGCTTAGTTGTAATTATACTGATTAAAAAGAAACAAAAAGAATGGAATGCAATACGTTATGAGGTATGCGCGAAGGCGTCTCGCTGAATGGGTGATTACGCTAGATAGTTGTCGAAGTAAAGGATTTTACTTTCCCTCTTTATTAAATATAAGGCACCCACAACTTGAGTAAATTGTTTCCTTCAACATCAATTATTATTGACTACGTTAGTTCCTTGCAATACTGGAAGAATTTCATTGCTTGATAAAGGTCTACTAAAGTAATAACCTTGTCCCTCTTTACAATTAAGTTGGGTAAGAAGATCTAACTGTTCATTTGTCTCGATCCCTTCCGCAATTACATTAAGACATAATCGAGTCCCTAAATCGATGATCGCTTGTACAATTGCACCATTATCCTTTTTCATTTCATCAATAAAGGACCTATCTATTTTCAAACGATCTATTGGAAGTTGGCGTAAATAAGCAAGAGAAGAATAACCAGTACCAAAATCATCTATAGATATCCGAATTCCCAATTCCTTTAACTCTTTTAGAATGGGCAGTGTGATTTTCGGGTCTTGCATAATACTTTCTGTTAGTTCTATTTCCAAATAGTCTGGTTTTAATTTTGTCTCTTTTAAGATGCGTTTGACCATTGGGACTAAATCTTTATTTACTAAACTAGATGATATATTTACTCCTATTATAAATGGAGATATGTCCGCTTCTTGCCAACGTTGATTTTGTCGACAAGCAGTACGTAAAACCCATTCAGTGATTGGAACGATTAATCCCGTTTCTTCGGCTATAGGGATAAATTCGAATGGAGATATATTTCCTAAAACTGGATGCTCCCAACGAATCAATGCTTCAACTCCAATGATCTTATTGCTGCTAATGTCTACCTGAGGTTGGTAGTGGAGCTTAAATTGTTCTTTTTCAAGAGCTTGCCTTAATTCTGCTTCTAAATGAATGGTTTTCGTCATTTCTTCATAAATATCAGAGGTATAGAATTGAACGAAATGTCCTCCCCCTTTTTTTGCTTTATACATCGCCATATCAGCTTTAATAACAAGGCTTTCAATATCATTTCCATCATCGGGAAAAAAACTAACTCCTATACTAGCTCCTAGATACAATTTTTCCTTTTCATGAAAAAACGGTTCTTCAAGCTGCTTGATAATTTCATTCGCCAATGTTCTTACCTCATCAGGTGTACGGTCCTTTATTACAATAATAAATTCATCGCCACCAAACCGATATAATTCGGACTTTCCATTCAAGTGATCCGATAATCGTTTGGCAACATCTCTTAAAATTTGATCACCAATACTATGCCCTAACGTATCATTGACAAATTTAAAACGATTCAAATCTAAAAAAAGCAGTGCCATTTGCTCCGTTTCGGTGATCCATTTCGATAAATCTTTATTAAAGCAACGACGATTGCGAAGACCAGTTAATGCATCATGATGAACATAATAAAGGTTCTTTTCTTCTATTTCTTTCTGTTTTGTAATGTCTTGTCGTATGGAAATATATTGATGAGGTTTCCCTTCATTATCTAGAAAAGGAACAATGGTTGATTTTACCCAATAAAAAGAACCATCCTTCGCTTTATTTTTAATTTCCCCCTGCCATACCTCACCTCGTTGAATTGTATTCCACATATCTTTAAAAAACTCCTTAGTATGGTAGCCAGAGTTAACCACTTTGTGAGTCTTTCCTATTAATTCATTTTTACTATACTTAGATATTTTACAAAATGTTTCATTTACATAAGTAATAATTCCATCTTCATCAGTTATGGCAACAATGGAGGATTGATCTAAAGCAAACTTTATATCTGCTAACTCTTTCAATAGTAAATCTTTATCTTTTATTGAGTCTTGGAGGTCGTAAATCAATTTTCCCAACTCCCTTCACTACTATTGAAACGAACATGTCTAACCTATGCAAGATTATTGGTTAAAAAATCCTAAAAAGACACAGAATTTTAAAATTCTAGATAGTAGTGTCTAGGAAAATAGGTCCTTTAGAATAATTATGTCCATGTCTAATCTTGAATTTGCAGATTTGTTTGATTAAATGTTAATATCCATTTTTCCTTAGTAGTAGCAGTTATCATTACCCATAAAAAGGCTTTTGTCTTTACATTAAAATATATAAAGCTATTCAAATGTAAATAGCTTTTCATAAAAAAAGTATTCTGCAACCTGGCAGTCAAGCTATTCGTTTCCTTTACTCCTTTAACATATGGCTAGTTTTCAGAAGACTACCCTTTATCATATCTGTTCAAGTTAAGCAAAAAGAAAAAATGTTACCACCTGATATACTTTTTGCATAAATACGATTGCGACAAAAGGCAAAAGACAAACATCCTAGTTATACCTTTTTCATAAAAAGCAAAGGGGTAAAACTTAACAACAAGAAATAAAAATGACTGGGACTACTCCCAGCCAGTACGAACAAGTTATATGATTGATCCCATGAATTGAATTCTTTAATCTTGGGTGTCATCATCACTCCGATATTCTAGTATATCCCCAGGCTGACAATCTAAAGCCTTGCAAATGGCGTCTAAAGTAGATAATCGAATGGCCTTTGCCTTTCCATTTTTCAAAATTGAAAGGTTCGCCATTGTGATTCCAACCTTCTCTGACAGTTCGGTTACACTCATTTTCCTTTTCGCCAGCATCACATCAATATTAATGATAATTGCCATTGTTTTCACCTCAAACTGTTAAATCATTTTCTGATTTTATATCAATGGCTTCTTTTAAAAGTCTTTGAAGAACAGCAGCGAAGACTGCGATAACCATAGAAGCAAAGATAGGAACCATTCCGATAAAAATAGCACCCGGTGCATCATCCCGTTCGGCGAGGAGAAAAACGAATGGCAAAATAATTACATACAAGCCACTGTAAGTCATGGCACAGTATTTAATAATCTTAAGAGCTATAACAGCAGACTCAGAGAATGCCTGGTTCTTATCAATTAACATTAGAAGTTTAAAGGCCTGAACCAATGCAGTAAAATACGGTATTGCTGAAACATACATACCAATTACGATTGGATAAAGAATATGAGTATAAGCTGGATTGACAGGATTATTAGGTAACCAAAATAACCCAACTATCCCCAGAGTAAAAACTGGAGCCCCCATAAGAAATACCGCAATTTTTAAAAAGAGTGTGGATCCTCTGTTCATCATTAGCACCTCTTTTATATTCATTCATTTTGAATTTTACCACGGTATTTATCGTTTTACAATAAATTTTTATCATTTCAATATTATTTTTTATTGTTATTCACTGTTTGCCATGAAGATCTTTAAACGTAAGCGCCCAAATTAAAACCAAATCTCCTCCCTTTTGGGATGAGGCAATTTAATGTTAATTGATCTTATAAAGAAGAACAAAAGTACTAACACTCAACCAAGAAGTCTATAAAAAACAGCGTTGGACATCATCCAACGCTGAAAAATTTGGGTTTTACTCTTTTCTTATTTTTCATTTTTTAATTGATTATACTGCTCAACAATGCCCTTGAATATAGCTGAAGCAGAATCAAGTCCTGTATACTTCTCAATGGCAGCTTCCAGCCCCTGCTCCTTAATCATTGACTGAATTTGTACAGCTTCCTCATCTCCTTGAAAGTCATATAATAGAGCAGCTGCAATTCCTTTTAATAAATGAATAGGCTGACTTTCAAATAACTCATAATATTGTCTAGCTGGGCTGACCAACCTGTCATTCGGGCCAAGCTTTCGGATCGGAGAACGTCCCACCCTTGTTACTTCATCTACAATATATGGGTTACTAAAACGACCAATAATTTTTTGAATATACTGTTCGTGAGTTTCCTGACTGAAACCGTATTTTTCAACTAACATTTTACCGCTTTCTTTCAGTGCCCCTAAGACCAAATCATGGATCTGTCCTTTTTCCATCGCTTGATTAATGGTATCTACCCCATAATAGTACCCAAAATAGGCGGCTAATGCATGTCCTGTATTTACTGTGAACAGCTTCCGTTCAATATAAGGAACTAATTCTGGCACATAGGTAATGCCGGTTATGTCCGGTTTCTCCCCTACTATTTTTGTTTCCTCAACAACCCACTCGTAAAACGGCTCAACTTTGACCATTAGTTTATCTTCATTCACTTGGTTTGGAACAATTCGGTCAACAGCAGAATCCGGGAACCCAAAACGTACTTCAAACTGTGCTTTTTCATCGCTTGTTAATTGTTCAAAAACCTTTTCTTTTAAAAGTGAGCTGCCTCCCACCATATTTTCACAAGCAATAATATTAAGAGGCTTATCAGACTTCTCTAAACGTTTACGCAATCCATCAGCCACTAATCCTGCTATCAAAGGTAAAATATTTGGACCGATAGCAGTCGTTACGATATCCGCTTCGGCAATTGCTTCAACTACTTGTTCCGGATGCAGTTTACTATTAATTGCCCTAACATTTTTAACTACCTCTTCTTCTTGTGAAGAATCAGCAATGACCACCCGATATTCTCTTCGTTCATTAAGAAGCTGAACGATTTCTTCGTTGACATCCACAAAGCATGTTTCGTAACCAGAATGATATAATAAATTCCCAATAAATCCTCGGCCAATATTTCCGGCTCCAAAGTGAACAGCTAACATATTAGTTTACTCCTTCAAAGATCGCTAAAATTTCATCTGCAGATTTTGCTTCTACTAACTTGGTGATATTTTCTTCTTCGGAACATACAATTGCAATTTTTGAAAGGATATCTAGATGCTCATCGCCTTTTCCTGCAATGCCGATTAAAATTTTTACAATATTACCTCCGCCAAAATCAACACCACTTGGAACTTGTACAAAAGAGATTCCTGAATCTTTCACAAATTGTTTGGAATCCTCTGTACCATGAGGAATAGCCACAAAATTCCCCATATAAGTGGAAGTTAACTCTTCTCTTTGTAACATTTTTTCAATATAACTTTCGTCTACATACCCGTTTTTAACAAGAATGCTTCCTGCTAATTTAATTGCTTCTTCTTTTGTAGCAACAGATTCATTCAGTAAAATATTTTCTTTTGTAAAAATAGCTTTTGACATTAAAAAACACTCCTTAGTTCTTCAATTTTATCATTAAAAAATTGATCAAATTTTACAGTTAGCAAAGCCGATATACGGCTGTAAACATGTGACTGAAAAATATCCATCGTTTCTTGGCTCTCAATCAATAGGGAACTTAAATAGCTTAATACTTCTAATGACTTTTCAGATATTTTCACAGGGGATAGCATGAATAGTAGAACATTGATTTCCATATCCTTTTGGTCCATACCGATGACTTTTATTGGCGAATCCGTATAATTGATAACAAAGGTTGGTTTTATGACATGTACGGACCTAGCATGGTAAAGAGCCATTGACGTTTCAGGAATCCCTAATCCCCCAAGTTTTTCTCTTTCAAAAATTGCCTCAGCGACTTCATTGGCATTTTGAATCCGTTGATTTTCCATTAACCTTGAACATGTTTGCTGGATGATATCAGTTACAGTTTCCGAATCAGCTGCATGAATTACTTCAAATCCTTTAAGGATAGTAGCTATCGTATCTGCATAATCTTTTATACTATTCATTTCTACAATTAGCTGATCGCTAGACTTTCTCTCTGTAGAATGTTTGCGAGCGAAAGACAGATTTTTTTCGGATCCATTCATAATTTTGTGTTCATTGATATAAAAACGAATTTTATCAATTTCATCTTTGTTTAAAAAAGGGCTGACAACGATATAGTCCGAATCATAGCCAGGGATCGGAATGGTAGATAGGATTAAATGATAATCCTTTGGATTCATTTTTTTAAATTCCATGACAGAGACATTTTGAATGTCCTTAATCTCAGGAAATTCTCTTTGAAGTCGCGTTGCAAGCAGCTTCGAAGTACCTATTCCACTAGAACAAATTATTAATGTTTTCAGATTGGAAAAATCCTTCGCACTCATCAATGCAGCGCCAAAATGCATTACAAGATAGCCAATTTCCTCATCTGGCACATTAAGATCTTTAAACACTTCATCAGCTGCCTGTTTAACAATCAAAAATAAATCCTTATAATCTTGTTTAATTTTGTCTAATAATGGGTTGTTAATCCCCATTTTTTGTTTCATACGATAGATGGCAGGTTTTAAATGTACGACAAGCCCCTCAAATAACGGACGATTGTCTGATAAGTCGGTACCTGTAAGCTTACCTACCATTTCAATTAGACTTTTTGTTTTAATGGCAACTTGTAAACTAGAATCTTCAATAAAGTTTTCATTGTCATACCGGAGTTTAGCACCTTTTAAGTGCATAGTTATATAAGCAATTTCTGCTTCAGGAATGTTAATATCAAAAACCTGGCCTAATTGCCTGGCAATTTTTTGGGCAAATTTGTATTCTTTCGTTGACTGCTGGTCTTCCAAGTATTCCTTGTTAATTTCAATGCCTTCCCCTTTTTGTAGACGTTCAATAGCAAGTGCCAAGTGAACAACTAAACCAATATAAGCACTATCCGCCATTGAATAGGGCAATTCTTGAATAATGGAATCCACAATTTTTTCAACGATAATTAATTTATTTTTCTCTACAATTCCTAGTAGCCTTTCAGAAATGGTGTTGATGTGCTGGGTCGATCGTTTCTGTATATGTTCTCTAGCAAAGGAAAGTATTTCAGATTCATCCACATAAGCGGAGATTAAATGACTCATTGCACTTCTTTTGCTGCTCTCGTCCCCTTCAATTTCAACACCGTAACCTCTTCTTCTAATTAGTTTTAAACCAAAGCTGTGTAATCGTTCTTCAAGTTTGGTTAAATCGGCACTAACTGTTGCAATGGTCACATTTAAATCATTAGCAAGACCAAGAAGTTTTACGGGTCCATTCGATTCCAATAACTCACAAAAAATGATCGTTTGCCGCTCTTCAGGTGTATATTCTGTATGAGATAGATTAAATAAAAACAACTCCAGTTCTCGAATTTTTGCTTTATCACCCGTAATTTGAATACCTACACCTGATTTCTTTTTTAAGATAAGCCCGTATTCTTTTAAAATATCTTCTACGTTTTTTAAATCTCTGTGAACCGTTCTACCACTTACACCTATTTGTTCTGCGAGATCCTTAACTGTAACTTCATGATTGGCAGTTAGTAATATATCAAGAATCTGCCGTTCCCTTGCAGAAATATACATATTGCTCACTCCGATAAATGGAATTCTACTCCTATCTATCCTTCTTATCATGTTGCCAAAATTTTAATTTTATACTGCCACTTATAATGATATTCCTCACTAATCCTTAAAACAACTTAAGAAAAATATGAATTAGTCAATGGGATTGTTGCCATTTTTTAATAAAGAAAAAGTCCGGACATTACTCCGGACTTAAAAAACGTTTATTTATTTTTTAAATAATTGATTAATTCATCATACTTTGGACTATTCAAGAAGTTTTCAACTGAGATATGTGTGACATTTGGAAGCTTTGCTTTTGCGCGATCTGTTAAGTCTTTATGAGTAATAACAACATCGGCATCGTCTGGAAGATTGTTAATTGCTGTATTAATAACCGTGATATCTAATCCGGCTTTTTGTACTTTGTTTCTTAAAATAGAAGCTCCCATTGCACTTGATCCCATCCCTGCATCACAAGCAAACACAATTTTGTTCACTTTATCTGAGTTAACAGCTTCCTGTGTAGCTGTTAAGGCTGAAGAAACAGAGCTTTTCTTCCCTTTCATTTCTTCCATTTTTGCTGTCGCAGCTGATAAATCTTCTTCTGTTTGTTTACTTGTTTTTAAGATAAGAGAAGCTACTGCAAAAGAAACCACTGTTGCTACTAGTACACCTGCCAATACCCCTACATAGTTACCTTTTGGAGTCATTGCAAGCAGAGCAAAAATACTACCTGGTGAAGGAGCTGCTACAAGGCCCGCATTGAAAAGATTAAACGTGAATACACCACTTACACCACCAGCGATAGCTGCCAAAATGAGTACTGGCTTCATTAAAATATACGGGAAGTAAATTTCATGAATTCCACCAAGGAAGTGAATAATTGCCGCACCAGGAGCAGTTTGTTTCGCTGTTCCCCTGCCAAATAAACAATAAGCAAGTAAAATACCTAATCCTGGACCAGGGTTTGTCTCTAATAAGAATAGTATAGATTTTCCAGCTTTTGCAGCTTGATCAATTCCTAATGGGCTTAATATTCCATGGTTAATTGCATTATTTAAGAAAAGAACTTTTGCTGGTTCTATTAAAATATTGGCCAATGGAAGCAGGTTTGCATCAACAATGATTTCAACACCTTTTGCTAATGTCTTACTTACTGCTTCTACTACAGGGCCAACCCCTTTAAAAGCAAGGATTGTTAAAATTCCGCCCAAAATCCCAGCAGAAAAGTTATTAACTAACATTTCAAATCCAGATTTAACTTTCCCTTGAACCAATTGATCAAATTTTTTGATCACATAACCCCCGATTGGTCCCATAATCATGGCCCCTAGGAACATCGGGATATCGGTTCCGACAATCACCCCCATCGTAGCAGTGGCACCGACGACACCACCACGAACATCGTGAATCATTTTACCCCCTGTATAACCAATTAATAGAGGCAATAAATAAGTGATCATTGGACCGACTAATTTAGCAAGATCTTCATTAGGCAACCAGCCTGTAGGAATAAACAAAGCGGTGATAAGCCCCCATGCAATAAAAGCACCGATATTTGGCATTACCATACCGCTCAAATAACTTCCGAATCTCTGAATCTTAACTTTAACATTAGATCTATCATTATCTGAAGTATTCATCGATACGTACTCCTTTCAAATCGATTAAACTTTACAAGTTTATATTAAAGCGTTTGCAGGTGGCTATCAATTTATACAAAAATGCATTTTGTCACAATGATTGTTGACATAATTTAAGTACTTTTGAACTATAAAGAGACAAAAAAATACGAACAGTTTTTATTCTTAGATAAAAAGAGATTGACCGCTTAATCTCGACAATTACTTTTCTGTGTATTTTTTATCCAGAATGGATACATTCCAATTAATACTGAAAAATAACATGCTTCTACTCCCTATTTGAAAAAACTTTTAACACGAAAATTTTACTAAATTTTGTTAAAGATTCAGTTTTCAAAATATAAAAAGCCAACTTCTTTATTAAAAGAAGCTGGCCAAAATCATAACCTATCTACAACATGGCTCCACTAGGTCCTAATCTATATTTTCCAATCCATGTATTATATGCCATAACTCCATTTGAATAGAAGTAATACCACTTTCCATTAATTTTTTGCCACCCTGTCTGCATGGCACCATTGCTACTGAGATAATACCAACTGGATCCTTCTTTTAGCCAACCGGTTTGCATGGCTCCACTGCTGCTAAGATAATACCAGCTGGATCCATCTTTCAACCAACCAGTTTTCATAGCTCCACTGCTACCAAGATAGTACCAGCTCGATCCTTCTTTTATCCAGCCGGTTTGCATGACTCCACTGCTGCTAAGATAATACCAGCTCGATCCATCTTTCAACCAACCAGTTTTCATGACTCCACTGCTACCAAGATAGTACCAGCTCGATCCTTCTTTTAGCCAACCGGTTTGCATAACACCGTTAGGATTTAAATAGTACCAAAGGCCTTTATCGAGGATCCATCCCTTTTGCATTACACCATTTTCATCAAAATAGTACCAGCGGTTCCCTTCCTTGAACCATCCAGTATCTAATACTCCCGAAGAATAATGATATTTTTTCCCGTCCCGATCGACCCAGCCATTCAGGATATGTGTCTGAACCTTGATGCTTGCAGGTTCACTCACCCTATTCAAATGATCTTTATAAGTGATAGTTAGAGTAGTTCCTACCTTTTGTGAAGGAATTGCTACTTTGAATTCTCCTTCTGCATTAGACTCCGCACTTCCAACCAAGTATTTTCCATTCAGGATTTGAATCAATACATTGGAAAAAGGAGCTTTCCCGATTACAAATTTATCCTGTTGATTTACTGGATTTACAGTAGGTGCCTCTAATTTTTCCATGATATAAGCAGAGGAAATATAACCTGCAAACTTTCGATCCTCCGCTGTAACCGGATACCAGACAAATTGGTTACCCGGATTATACTGATCATAGATAAATTCCCCATCAATAATTAGAGTCGTATTCTTCGCTAATAATCTAGAACCAGTTGTCGTATTAATATTTGTTCGTAATCTTGCATTATCCTTCGTAACAACTACCTTTTCTCCTTTTTGAAAATGATAGTTAGAGGCATGCATCTGATCAGTAATAATATACTTCAGTTTATTGAAAATAATATTCTCGTCACTATTAGTATCATATAAGAAATCTTCCTTACTAAATGGGAATTCTGCTAATCTTGTATCACTTAAAAAGCTATCTTTTTCAATAGCGGAAAATACTTTTTCTTGATAGGCTTCCTTATTTTTGCCGCTTCCATCTTTATAAAGCGGGCTGTTTACAGGTTTGATTCCATTATACGCCATTACTGGAAAATACCAATTTTCAATAACTTCAGGTCCTGCCCCCTTTATTTTTGGCAAGTCCTTTCGCTGGTAGAATTTCTGTAGAATTTCGACACCTGCTTGGATATTGTAAGTTATATCTGTTTTCAATTTCTCTTGATCATAGTTTAATTGATTCGTAATCTGCATGATGCCAATCCCGCCGTCCGAAGACACTAGAGGCTTTCCATCTTTAAATTGTTTCCAGCCACTTTCCTGAGCAGCAATAGCCTTGACAACTTCTGGAGGAATATTTACTTCTAATGCTGCGTTCGTTAGTAAACAATTAATTTGCTGAGTAGAAGGATTTTGGTTTGGTTTTATTTGACCAAATGCTTCACATTTAGATGCCCAAGTTACTCCAGCAGCGGAAACATTTTCTGTTGGCCAACCAAGGAATAAGATACTCGATAATACCCCTAACTTAAGTAAGTAAGATTTCATCAATATTCTCCCTTATCTATTATTCTATCTCTTATTACTAGATTTTAACATGAAATAGAGTAAAGGGACGTTAATTTGCTTACAAAGGAAAAATCATTTAGATAAAAACCGCAAATACAACTCAAAGAAAGATACAATCTATATGTAAAAAGGAAGGATGTCTTCATATAAATTTAGAATGCGAGTTTTAATAAAAATGAATAAGAAGGAGTACTGATGCTATTCGTTGTTCTTCACATATAGGAAGGCACGACTCCCATTACAGAATCGTGCCGAGGCGTTGAAAAAGTTTATAAAAGATTTGTTCTCACATTTAACTTTTAGAGTCGGATTCAGACTCTGAGCGAGCCGCGGAAACCTCTTGCAGCATAGTAAGATTCTGCTCCATTGTGGTAGACAAAGACGGTGTCATAGCGTCGATCACAAAATATTGCCCCTCCAAGCTTTCTAATTTTGTCAGGTGTTTTCACCCAGCTGGATGTTTTCTTATCAAAGCTTTCAAGTTTTTGCAGTTCCCGATATTGTTCCTCCGTTAAAATCTCAATACCCATAGATGCAGCCATATCCATAGCACTATTTTCTGGTTTATGCTTTTTCCTTGATTCTAATGCTTCCCTGTCATAACAAACACTCCGTCGGCCACTAGGGCTTTCTGCTGAACAATCATAAAAAATGAATTCGTTAGAATTTTGATCATACCCCACAACATCTGGTTCTCCTCCGGTTCTTTCCATTTCGTGGAGTGACTATAGTTTTTCAGGCTTTGCATCCAGCTTTGCTTGGACTTTTTCCCATGCCAGACCTTCATGGCGGTGCATATTCTTTTCAAATCGAGCTTTCAAAACTTTTAATAATTCTTCACGTTGTTCTAGTGTCAACTTCTTATGATGATCCCCGTTTGTCATACTAGACTCCTCCTATTACTTTTTCCTGTATTGGGAGATAAACATTTATATTTCGATAATGTAAATAATCTATGAGGTTTGAAAACAGTTTACATTAGCTTACATATTTCGTAAACCGTATTTAGTTAAAGCGTTTTCCATACATGGTTACACTATACATTTCCTATTACATTATTGGTAAACCAATACACAATATAGTCAATCATTTTTGGTAAAGTTGATAATAGTTTTACATCATTTCCAAGTCTTAGGTTAGTCAAAATTAATATGAAGATTCCTCATTGCGTGAAGAAGGTAGAGTACGTTATCACTAAAGGTCACTTTCAAGGAGTAAACAAATCCTGTGGTCATTAGTAAATAAAGATTTACTAAAAATAAATATTAATGTTGAATAAATTAAATAAAAGTAATAATATATATACTATATAAAAGGAAGGAATTTTACATGATTGAAGAAATAGCAAAAGAATATATGTCTTTAATACCTAATGTTTTTGAAAATTTTAGGGAATTAAACAAAGATTCGACAGAATTAACCCATATGCAGAACCATGTAATTGAATATCTGTACATGCAGAATCGGCCATTAAAACTTAAAGAAATAAGTTATGGTCTTCATGTAGCTAAGCAGCAACTGACAAATGTTATTAAAGAATTGGAAGCGGAAGGATATCTCATCAAATCCCCAGATCAAAAAGATAAACGCGCCGTGTTAGTTTCTTTAACACCAAAAGGAAAAGAGATTCAAGATCGAAAATGGGGAAAGATCTATCAAAAGTTTAGTGAAAATATTAATAAGCTAAATACAGAAGAACAATTGGATTTAAAGTATGCCCTTCATAAGGTAAATATACTGTTGAATAAAATGAGGGAATAAGTACTATAGGAGAGACAATATTATGGATTTCACGAAGAATCATAAAATCAATTTAACAAAAGAAATGGAGACACTCCTAATTACTTTACAAGCAAAAGCCAAAGATAGTTTTTCCAAACATTCCATTCTTCAAGATAATAAGGCAGCGGATATTCTGCAAATGATTGACTACGATTTTGAAAAGGTTAGTCATTTTGGTAACGAAATGATGGTAATCAGAGCAAAACAATTGGATACATGGTTACAGGAGTTTATCAATAAGCATCCCGACGCAATAGTACTTAATCTTGGCTGTGGTCTAGATACAAGGATAGTAAGAATCAACCTGCCATCCACCATTCAATGGTTTGATGTTGACTTTCCCGAGGTAATTGAATTGCGTAAGTCCTTTTTCTCCAATCAAAAAGGCTACGAGATGATCCCTTCTTCAGTTACGGATCCAAACTGGTTAGAGAAAATACCGAATAACCGTCCCACAATGATTATTGCTGAAGGAATATTAGAGTACCTTAGTCAGGATGAAGTTAAAGTACTACTAAACCGACTAACAAACTATTTTCCACAAGGGCAAATTGCCTTCGATGTAATGAGCTCATTTGCTGTCCATTCCGGAAAAGATAGCCTAAAAGAAACAACTGGAGCTGTGCACAAATGGACCGTGGATCACATAAATGATGTAGATACATTGGATTCCAATTGGAACAGAATTGCAAACTTATCTATATTCCAATCTAAATACGTGCATAAACTTCCGCTTAAAACCCGTTTCCTATATTATACTATGGCTATGATACCAAACTTTAGAAACATGATACGTTTGCTGTTATATAAATTTTAAGAACTTAATAAGAAAGCAGTCTCGAATGAGACTTCTTTCCTTTATTTTACCATCCCATTTCGGATCGCCATCACTACTACTTGGGTGCGATCTTCACAGCCAAACTTTTGCAAAATTCGATGGACATGTGACTTTACTGTTCCTTCAGCAATGTTTAGCTTCTTGGCAATCATATCATTTCTCAGTCCATATGCCATTTCTTGCAATATTTCCTTTTCACGCATTGTTAATGGCTCTAATAGTAATGGTTCTTGCTGTTGATTAGAAACGAAGCTGTTATTTGCTACCCTTGATAGGACATTTGCTGCCGATGGGGTTTTAAAAACGGCCTCTCCTCTATAGGCAGCTCGAATCGTCTCCAGCATATCTTCTACCTCAGCATCTTTAAGCAAATATCCGACAGCTCCTGCTCGAATGCCTTGATAAATATATTCTTGGTCATCAAATGTGGTTAAAATAACGATTTTTGTATGTGGAGATTTTTTGATAATTTCCCTTGTTGCTTCTATTCCCGATAAAATCGGCATCTGCACATCCATTAAAATTACATCAGGTTGATATATGCAAGCCTTTTCAATCGCTTCTTTCCCATCAGAGGCTTCACTGATAAGTTCCATATCACTTTGGATACGGATGACATATCCAAAACCTTGTCGTATCATCGTTTGATCATCTACTAGCATAACTCTGATTTTTTCTTCATCCTGCATCTTTATCCCTCATTCTCATTTTGATTATCGACAGGAATTTCCACGGTTATTTCAAATCCATTAGGCTCTAAAATCAAATAGCTCATTTTTCCACCCTTTTCCTCAATTGCCTTCCTCATACTTTTTAATCCAAATCCCTCAAAAATTCCATCTTTTGATTCTAATTTTCCATTATCCCTAATCTTCATAATCACTTTACCAGGTACTTTATTCAATCTGACGGTGACAAAAGATGCTTGGGAATGGCGAATAATATTAGTAATTGCCTCTCGAAGAGTTTTGAATAATAGTTCATTAATAGAAGAATTTAATTCTTCTTCATTTAGATTAGAATGAAATTCGTATTGGATCGAGGCAGAGGTTTTCATTCTGGATAACAATGCCTTTAAAGGAGTAATCCCCGAAATCAATTGATTATCTGCCAAGGAATGAACTGATGTCCGAATATCTTGAAGTCCTTGACGGGCAACTGCTAACATTTCATCGATCGACTTTTCTGCTCGATTAGGATCTTTTTTAATCATATATTTTAATGCTTGCATTTGAACAATTAGTGAGGTCAAACTATGTCCAACAGCATCGTGAATTTCTCTTGCTATTCTTGTTCTCTCCTCCAAAACTGCATATCTCATAGATGTAACCGATGCTTCTTGCAATTGTTCATAGGCAGACTGTAATTCCTCCAATTGCTGTTTATTTACCCTATACATTTCATTTCTTTGAAGACGCTGCTTAATCGCAATGTAAAGAACTATTGTTAATAAGATGAAAGATATAATACTAAATGCATTTTCTTTCCCAAATCGAATATAAAATAAAGCGGATAAAAAAAGAGACACAATAATTGGAACGGGTGCTTTGGATAAAGATGACAATATAGTGAAGTAAAATATAATAATGGCAAGAAGGTAGATAAGGAGTAATTCGTGTAACCAATATACTCCTGCTACTGTTTCAATTAACAAAATACCCACAGCAAACACAATTTTTTTCTTCGTCCACCATGTTCTAGGGAATAATAGGATCAAGGAATATGTAATCCAAACACAGGTATTAAATAAAATTTTTGAAAAGGATCCAATAAAAAAATGATTGAAAAACATGAGAAAAAAGATGACTAATATACTAATCATCTTTTTTTCCTTTTGATGTGATTCATCAAACATCATCATAAAACTCCTTATTACATTCATGCATTTTTAGAAGTTTCCCTTTGTTTCTTTAACAATAAAATATAGTAAATACTATAATAAGCAAACATAATCAACATAAGTCCAGCAGTCCAAGAATTCCCTAAAACAGAACTAAAATTCTGAATTCCATTTGCCTGCTTTTGTTGAACTAAATCAAGGGCGCCTCCGGTAACAATACCATAAAATCGATAAATAAAACGAACAAGAAATAATAAGATAACAATACTACCTATCCAAATGTTCGGACGGTAATACAGACGTTTTTCACGTTGTTCAAAATGTGTTACGGACACACTATAAAAAGCTAGGATACTTCCTAAAAGTATTCCCACAACATCAGAAATGAAACTTATTGGATGAAATACTCCCTCAACAAGAAAGATTAGACCAATACTAAAAAACAATACAATTCTAAACAACATAAGTCCTTGATTTAATGGTTGCCAACCAATGTTTCGACGAATCATTTTAAATATGCTAAGTATTATTAAAGCAATCATCATGATAAGCATGTAAGAATGTTGATCCATGTTTATTCCTCCATAGTATTATTTAAAGTTGCATAATTGGGAACGAAGTTCTGCTTAAATATCATACATTGCATAATTTATAGTAACAACTATCCTAGGTTGTGAATATCCTTACATCATCTATATCTCTAGATATAGAATTATTCAAACTGTGTCCTAATAGGGGTTTAAAAAGTTCATTAAGAACAGGAATCTAAAAACCATTACTTTTAAATGAAAAAACAGAAAAAGTGTATTTATTCCTTAAAAAAATTAAAGAGGAAAGGAAACTCCATATTTATAATCAGTTTACACTTTAAAATCCACTGCATAGTTAATGGAATATGATTCTCATTTAGACAAAATAGCCCTCCTATGTAGCATAAATATCTTTATCCTTCTACACAGAAGGGATACGATCATTTCAAAATCTATTTTCAATCCTTTTTAAAATCTCCTTTATGATAGAAAATGCTATAACTAATCTTATTGTTGTATTATTGCAATATTATGTAAAAAGGATATTAGATATTATCTTTTTTCGAAAATTCCCAAGCTGGATTCCATACAACTTCCCACAAATGTCCGTCTGGATCTTGAAAATATCCAGAATATCCTCCCCAAAATGTATCGTGTGCTGGAATTGTAATCACCGCACCAGCCTTCCTAGCTTGTTCCATTACTTTATCCACTTCGTCTTTACTCTCAACATTGTGACCAATCGTAAATTCCGTTGGACTTATTGGTGTCTGTTTTAAATTTGTGTCATATGCGATATCTTTTCTTTTCCAAATGGCAAGTTTTAAACCGGATTGTAAGTCAAAAAATGCAACTGCACCATGTTCATATTCTTGTCCTACAATTCCTTCTGTCGGTAACCCTAGCCCATCCCGGTAAAATTTTAAAGACTTTTCCAAGTCATCTACACCTAATGTTATGACTGAAATTCTCGGTTTCATTTTATACCTCCAAAATTACTTCGTTTTTATGTAAATTGCCTTAGTGATGTATTCTATCGACATAGATTTAACCATTCTTTGGTATAAAATCTATCTAATAACCTCATTCCATTACATGAAGTATATGACTACGAATCCATTAGAACTTCAAGAAAATATTATAAGAAGATGTTATCATTTGCTCTAAATACTACTATTTTTAGGAAGTGGTTTCAATAATCCATGCAATCATTTTGTTTTTACTCACAGGATTAGCTGAAATAGGTGGCGGTTATTTGATTTGGTTGTGGTTAAGAGAAGGTAGGCCATATTATTGGGGAATAGTTGGAGGAATGGTATTAGCACTATACGGTGTTATTGCTACGTTTCAAACCTTTCCATCCTTTGGACGAGTTTACGCTGCCTACGGTGGAATATTTATTGTTCTCTCTGTTTTATGGGGATGGGGGGATCGATAAAAAAAACACCCGACATCTACGATTGGGTAGGTACATTCATATGTTTAATAGGTGTTGCGGTCATGTTATTTGCACCACGTCAATAAAAGGAAAACTATAAAAATCATGCTAGCTAATATCTTTCTAAAAGCACCCATTGAAAAACGGATGCAACTCTCTAAACAGGAAAGTCGCATCCGTTTTTAAACGACGGGAAGCTTCAAAACTTGCATAAGTAATAAAATTTATCCATTTTTGCAAGGCAAGAATTATTGAATAAAAAACGATAAGGCCATATGATATTTACTTTTTCCACAATACAGGTTGAACAATACATAGTGCACCCCAAGTGATTTTATGGCTTTTTTTTTTAAAAATAATCGCACACTCCATTTTAGGAACATCAGCGACAGTCTCTTTTATGGGAAATCACATATATAGATATTTACTTAAATTGATGACAAAAGTTTTCTGCCACAACATGTAGAAAATAGCTATAACCTACTTGTTGTTGTTCTAACATGTTTCTATGGAAATCATCCGTAATAAAAAACTTGGTTTGATTTAGAAAATCTTGAGGGGATGATGGAAGTCCCTTTCTTTTTAGAAAGGATAAATGCTTTTTTACACGTTCCATGATAGCTAAATGTCCTGGAGCAAACCCCTCTTGGAAAAATCGTATCATATCTTTATTAAATGACTGTGCTTCAAGGGCAAGCTCATTCATTGATTCTACATTAATAATCTGATTGGATAAGTCCACATTATACTCTTTTTTTAGATGTTCGTTTTGTTCTTTCAATGCTTCTTGCCATTCTTGTTCTGTCTCAAAACCTTTAAACATCGTATCCATATCTAAATCGACTCCTTCTTTGGCACTTTTAATCGAGAGATTAATTGTCTTAATTAGTTCATGATAATGTTCAATTCGTTGTTTCAATAATGCCTTTTGGTGGATTAACGTTTTCTCTCTATCTAATTTACCGTCTAGTAATTGTTTAATTTCCTTGAGAGAAAAATCCAGTTCCTTGTAGAATAGAATTTGCTGTAGTCGTTCTAAATCATTTTTTCCATATAAACGATAGCCGGCTTCTGTCGTTTGTTCCGGGACCAAAAGTCCGATTTTATGATAATAGTGCAACGTTTTAACTGTTGTATGAGCGATTTTTGCCACATCACGAACTGTATACATTTCTATTGCTCCTCTCGATGGTTGTTATAATAAAGTATCCTCTAAGGTAAGAGTCAACACATTCTTCGTCTATTTTTTAATGGAAATCACTCCCATTTTTTTACGTTCCCTTCTACTATTTCTCCATCAAAAAATTGATGTTTCCTTTCCCCCACTATGATCTTACATCCCTTTTAATTACGTATCTAAAAACATTACCTTAAACACGGGATAGGGCATGTGTTCTACTTAGGTCGTAATCCAACTTGAAAGTGCTACTTTTAAAAATAGATTACCTCTAGAACCTTACCGATTTATATAAAAAAAGAAGGTCTACCGGAGACCGGTAAACCTTCAGATATTTATCTACTCATAGCGTTTGGCAAAAGATGTGTAACTATTAAATTAGCAAGTTTTATTTACTTTTGGAAATTATCCAATTCAAGTTCTTCTCCATTTGTTTCAATAACCTTCTTATACCAATAGAAGGAATCTTTTTTTAATCGTTTTAATGACCCATTGCCTTGATCATCTTTATCAACATAAATAAGACCATAACGTTTTTCCATTTGACCTTCAGAAGAGGAAACAAGATCAATAGCTGACCATAAAGTGTAACCTAGAATAGGAATCCCATCTTCTTCTATTGCCTCTTTGAATGCTCTAATATGTGCACTTAAATAAGCAATTCGATATTGGTCATGAATTTTCCCGTCCACTTCAACCTTGTCTCTAGCCCCTATCCCATTTTCAACAATAAATAATGGCTTTTGATATCGATCCCATATGGAGTTAATCGTTATACGAAAACCGATTGGATCTATCATCCAGCCCCATTCTGAGCGGGATAGGTGTGGATTTACGACACCGCCAGCCGCATTCCCCGTATTCGTATCCACACCTTCCGTATTTGCCTTAGAAGTTCTGGAAGCATAATAGCTAAAGGAAATATAATCAACTGTATTCTCTTTTAATAATTGTATTTCTTCATCCGTCACATTAAGATGAATATTTTCTTTTTCAAATTTTTGTATTACCCAGCGAGGATACTCCCCTCGAGCTTGAACATCAATAAAGAAGAAAGTTTCTTGATTAGCAATTTGCGCCACCCGAACATCTTCTGGAGCACAGCTATATGGGTAGTATTCTCCAGCAGCTAACATACAGCCCATCTGAGCGTCAGGATCAATCTCTCGTAAACGTTTAGTCGCTAACGCACTCGCAACGAGCATATGGTGTGCTGCAGTAAAAATCACCTGGTTTCGCTTTTCATTTTCGTCAATGGTTACACCTGCTGCAGTAAACGGTTTGTGCAGTAACATATTGATTTCATTAAAGGAAATCCAGTATTTCACTTTTCCTTTAAAACGATTAAACAGTGCAACTGCATATTTCTCATATCGATCAATCATTCGGCGACTCTTCCATGAGCCAAATTCATCCATTAACCCTTTAGGCACATCAAAATGACAGATGGTTACAATTGGTTCGATATTATATCTTAATAATTCATTTATCACACTTTCATAAAACAGAAGCCCTTCTTCATTCGGTTCATCTTCCAATCCAGTTGGGAAAATTCTAGACCAGGCAATGGAAAAACGAAAACATTTGAATCCCATTTCGGCTAGCAAAGCAATATCTTCTTTGTAATGATGATAAAAGTCAATCGCTTCATGGGACGGATAATACAATCCTTCCGGTACATCAGAATATTTTCGTACTCCTCTAGCAATAGGTAATCGATATTCACCATAAGGAAGTAGATCAATATTCGATAAACCTTTATTTCCCTCTAAATACGCTCCTTCAATCTGATTGGCAGCTGAAGCACCACCCCATAAGAACTCTTTATGAATCATATATAATCACCTTTCAACAAATTCCATATAAAAAATAACTTTATTAATTTCCTTCATTGACATTTATTGAAAAGCCACTCACTTTTTCGTATAATGTAACAAATTCTTTAGCCATATCAAGAAAGGTTATTGCGTTCATTAAATGGTCTTGACCGTGAATTAACAGTAAACTTATTTCTGTTTTCTCACCGTTTGCCTCTTTTGTTAACAAGGAGGTTTGCGTACTATGTGCTGCATTTATAGCTGTTTCTGCTTCTTTTAATTTTTCTGCTGCCAAAGAAAAATCATTTTCTTTGGCAGCTTTGATGGCCTCCATAGAATAACTTTTCGAGTTTCCTGCATTCATAATCAATGACATAATGATTTCAATATTTGTCTCCATAACCATTCACCTATTTTTCTTTAATTAAGTCTAGAGCCTGTTGTAAAATTTTTTCACCATTCAATGTTCCATAGTGTTGTGGGTTAATCACATCGACACGGATACCTGTATCTTTGGTAGATTCCTTGAGTCTATTTTCTAAATAGCGAACTTGAGGTCCGAGAAGAAGAACATCTACATCATTCGTTTCCATATAATTTTCTGCTTCCGTTGATGGAATAGCCTCTATATACACATCCATATTTTTTTGGGCAACCACTTTTTTCATATTTGAAACAATCATACTAGTACTCATACCTGCAGAACATACTAAAATAATGTTAATTTTGCTCATATCAATATCTCCTTTTCATTCGTTATTTAATAAAATCTGTGTCGTATGTGTTGCGAAGTAAAATCCCCTTATGCAGCTTCGCTATCCATTTTCTCTCTAGCGCTTCGATCAGCAATTTTTACAAATGGGATATAAATTAATATGGATACAAGAATACAAACAATTTGTGTGATAACAGCACCAATACTTCCAGCTGTTGCAATAAATGCGTTTAGAACCGGTGGAACTGGCCAAGGAACCATGACGACAGCTTTCCCAGCAAAACCAAATAATGTTGAAAAATATCCAATTGTTCCCGTTACTAACGGTGTAATAATGAATGGAATGGCAAGAATCGGATTGAGCATAATTGGCAAGCCATAAATCAATGGCTCATTAATATTAAAAATCCCCGGGACAAACGATAATTTTGCAATTTGTCGATAATCTTCTCGTTTTCCTACTATGAAAATAGCAATTAATAAACCTAAGGTCGCACCCGACCCACCAAATGTCATATAAATATCCCAAAAAGGCATGTTAATAATATTGGGAACTTCTTCACCCGCTTCGAATGCTGCCGTATTTACAGCAATAGCCGAAAGTAATAAAGGTTCACGAATTGGTTTTACCATTTGCATACCATGAATACCAATGACCCAAAAAACTTGAGCAATTAACATGAGGGTTAGTACGCCAGGTAACCCTTGGATAAGCCCTTCTAAAGGTTTTTGTACAAGGGAATAAATAATGTCAAAAGCATACATACCTGTTAAAGCTTCAATAGCAAAGCCAATAGTAGCAATGATAGCAACAGTAAAAATGGTTGGTATTAATGATGAGAAACTATTAGAAACTGTTGCCGGTACAGATTCAGGTAATTTAATCTTTAATTTATCTTGTTTACTTAACCAGTGATACAATTCAATTGAAAGAATTGATACGATAATACCGAGGAATAAACCTTTGGTATCGGTATACTGTTTAGCCAATACATTTTGAACAATGATGCTAGAACCATCTTCTTGAATTAATTTAAAGAATGTTGGATTTACCGTTAAATAGGACATTACAGCAATAATACCCGGGAAGACCCCTTTGATATTATTGAGTTTGGCAACCTCAATCCCTAATAGAAACACCGCATAAATAGTTAAAAAATTTAATGTAAAATAGCTAATTGTACTTGAAATCGGTTTAAATTTTTCTAAAAAACTTAAAGCAGAAATTTGAGCTAACCCATTTTCTGCATCAAATATAACTGATGAAAACAATGTTGCGAAAGCACCCGTAATAATGACTGGGAGTAATGCAGCAAAAGTATTTTTAATGGCAATGATATACTTAATGCTGTTTACTTTTTCAGCAACTTTATTTAGTGAGTTGATTAATTTATCAAACACACCTGACGACATTGTAATCTTCCTTTTCTTTTTATTTTTAAACCTTATCTTTTTAAATTATTGTTTGAGGGGTGCAAATAATATCGCAATATTCCGAATAAAATTAGCACCAAATATCCACAAGTTGGGTTAATCTGAATATCCTTTCTGCACATATTGCTCAAAAACGATCGTCCGGGAAAATAAACTCATTTATAGATTTGTTTGAACGACTGACATTAATAAATTTTTAAAAATCTCATAGTCAGGATTTTGAAATAATTGTTCCTTCAATTCATCATCTTCAATAAAAGTAGCAAGAGCATTAAATATCATATTAAGACCCTCATTTTCCACTTTTGATGGTGACATCAATATAATTAACTTAATTTGTGAATGGTCTTTATCCCACTCCACACCATCTGGTATGACACTGACAACGATTTCACTATTTACACCAATCGGTTTGACTGGATGAGGAAACGCTACTTCTTTAGCAAATACAATTGACCCAAAAGTCTCCCGGATTTCCATTTTTTTGAGCATGTCATCAATAAACTCACTTGAATGACAATCTGATAACGCACGAATCATCTTTTCCAAAATATATTCCCGTTTGACTCTATCAGTAAAAACCATAAACCGATCTGGATGAAAAAACTTATCAAATCGCTTTTCCATTTCCATAGCGGGAGTATACAGTTGGATAGACTCTACGTCTTTCAATTTATTTTTATCAATATATTTACTGATTGCTTGAATATCTTTATGGTTTAAAAAAACACTCACATTAATGACCGGTACATTAAAGAAGCTAACCGATATATCGATCGTTGAAATAATTAAATCGATATCTTCCAAATGTTGATCGGTTAATTGGTAGTAACTAATTACATCAACAATATGGATATAGCCCATAAACTCATTTTCCAACCGATTCTTCAACATTTGAGCACTGCCCAATCCAGTAGAACAAACAACGATAACATTTAGTTTATGGTTTCGCTTATATCGCTCCATTGCAGCAAGAATGTGTAACACAATATAGGCCCATTCATGATCATCGACTTCATATGGAGATAATACAGGCATTTTGGCAAAGTATTTTTTCGTTAAATCCAATATTCCAGCATAGTTGCTCTTAATTTCTTCAAGTAGTGGATTTTTGTGCTCAATGCCCATTTGCAGTCTAGTTAGTAACGGTTTAAAATGTGTTTTTAGCCCCATAATTAATTTTTGATCGACCTTTAATTTCACACCTTCTTTTTCTTTCAGTTCCATAGTAGCAGCCAATAATTGCTCTTGTAACGGCGCCATGTCAGTAGCCATTTCAACGCTTTTGATTGGCTGATTTGCTTTTGACTTGAGGTGCAGTGCAATATAATTAGCCTCATTTACTGGAAATTGAATGGCAATGGTATTTTCAATTCGTTGAACAATTTTACCGGCAACAAATAATTCTTTATCAAAATCAAGCTCTGGGTCGATTGGAAAATCTTGTATGGTATATCCATCATCAATCCGCTTTATGGCTAATGCCAAATGGAGAACTAGATTTTGTAATAGGTAGTCTGAAATTTGAATCTTATATTTTCGGCATTCTTCCAGAACAATGATAAACAAGGTCTCAACGGTAAACCCTTTATTTTTATAATTTATTGGTTCAAAATCCATAAATTTATCAAACGACTCCCGGGAAAAAAAATAGTTTAAAATAAAGCGTCGTTTCTCTAATTCTGAACCGTGTATGATTAATTCTCCGTCTGCATTATAGTCAATTTCGAGATTATAATGATGAAGTCTATCTTTGATTTTTAATAGAACTTTCGTGACCGTTGATTTACTAACAAACATCTCAGTAGCAAGTTCACTAATGGTGATTGTTCTATTTTCAATTAACAATTTATTTAATATAAATCGTTCGCGATCTGCATTTTCAGTTAGGAAATAAACATTTGACATACTCGTATGTTTATCGCTAATTTGCTCTAGAAACTGATAAAATAGATTGTTATTTTTTATTGTTAATGAATACCCATGACCTTTCTTCATATCAATGACTGCACCGTGTTTCTCTACAACCTCTTTTAAATGATTGATATATTTTCGAGCAGTTTTATCAGAAATATTCACATGATTGCCAATCATTTGACTGGAAAGACGGTCATGTTGATTTTTATATAAGTATTGAAGTATCCCTATTTCTTTATTATTCAGCTGAATGTTTTGCATTTGTCGATCGACACCTTCTATTCAATATCGCCTGTATTATTAGATTACCCTCTTTAAAAAAATAACAATCTGTTTAGTATATCAGGGATTCATAAAAGGTTCAAAATCTATCAGTAGGTATCATTTAATTTCCAGGTATGATCACCTTCTTCCATTAAAATAAAACAAAATTTTTTCTTCACCGGATACCTTTATTCTAATGGGGGTAAAAAGGCATGTAAATGTTTTCAAAACACCCATATTTTCCTCTTCGAAGCGGAACATTCTTTTAAAATTAAGAGGAACTGAAAATTCCTAAATCATTCCCTTGCTAAAGAACCGCTCCTTGACTCCTTATGCCTTTAGGATCATCCCTCTCTTCGTTTATTCCATTTAGTCCTACTCTATTATTGAAAACCGTAACTTTGCCAATGCAATCTCTTTTCACACGATCTCCTTTTATTTCTTATTCCATTAAACAATTGATTAAACATGCTAACTACCTAAACTCTAGGGAGGCTCTAATTCCGTGGAAACGATTAGTGTAAGGTAGAATTGAAAAATTACGCAAATCGACATCTTTCCATCTATATTTAGTAAAGATGGTACTCATCAATCGTTTGTTTACAACATATAATTTTGCTTAGAAAATAGTATTTGCCTATCCAATCCTGATAAAAGCTTGTCGAAAATTGCCTATGAATTTCCCAGGAAAAAGTCCACCATTCCCCAAAATATGATTTATTCCTATTAAACGACCATCTTTCTACCATTTTCATGCTATTTTTACACTAATCAAACGTTTATTTAAAATCGTCATAACTTCATCTAATCCTGAATTTTCAATGGAAAACCTTAAAAAGATTGTTGAAAGCTTTCCTTATATTGATTTTATATAAAACTTGTTAATAGAATTTTAAAAAGAATACCATTGCAACATTTGCTTCTATCTCAACAATGGCTCCACTCCTGTATATAAAACGATAAAGAAAATAGTGTTTCTATTTGTGCAAAAGAGAAGAATCACGCTATTTTTAAATGTACAACTTTGCCAGATTGTCTGATAGAAAATCAATATCCGTCATATGAATAGCCTAACACTGGTCTATGGTCTTAATAGAAACTTGGCTTAATACCTTCTGAACATCCGATGCTTTTTTGTAGCGTAATAAATTACCGGTTTTTAAAATATACAAGGTTGATCATATACATATTTTCTACACATTTCTCCTATAAACTATTTCTAAAAAAATAATCAGGAGCTCATTATGAAAATTTCTCTAAAATTGGGAGTATGGTTTTTTATCTGTATTTTAATCATTGAAACTACTTCTATGATGTACTTACATCGCCATGTTATAGAGTCTCGTGCAATGCAAGAGCTTAATTCACTAAAAGAAAGAGGAAATAGCCATCGTGACGTTTTGGAAATTTCATCGGACTCTTCCACTCTTCATCATATTGCCCTAATGGAGTCCAAAACAGATACTGAGGTAGTAATTAAAAATTCCAGGGGGGAAATTATTGAATCTTCTGTATCTATTGATTCCAACATAAAGAGAATAATCAACCAACCTATCCATAATGTACCGAGAAACGGACAAATATTGCAGTCAAATTTAAAAGGAAAAAAATATATAGCAACTGTATCACCTATTAACGGAGAAAATGGGATAAAAGGGTATGTGTACATGTTTAAAAGCACCGATCAAGTGCAAACATTGATTTCACAGTTAAACAAACATTTTATATTAGCCTCTATTCTCATCTTGTTTTTTATGTTGATTACGGTTTTCTTTTTATCAAGAGCTCTAACAAAGCCTTTAATATCAATGAATGATGCAACAAAGAAACTAAGTAAAGGTGACTTTTCTGTATCATTACCTAACATGTCAAAAGATGAAATTGGTGAGTTATCAAGATCTATTCAAACATTAGCTAATGACCTGAATCATTTAAAACAAGAAAGAAATGAATTTTTGGCTAGTGTATCTCATGAATTGAGGACACCATTAACCTATATTAAAGGCTACTCCGATATAGGTAGAAGACTATCGCTCGAGGAGAAGGAGCGGATACATTATTTCAATATTATCCATGAAGAATCCGAACATCTCGAACAGTTAGTAAAGGAATTATTTGACTTAGCAAGGTTGGATCAGAACGCTTTCTCCATCGATAGGAAAAGGGTTCATATCTGTTCATATTTACAATCTATTATGGAAAGGGTCTTACCTGCGTTTAAGGAAAAGCTAATCCAATTAAAGTTAGACTGTGAAGACAACCTATACTTTTCAATCGACCCCATACGATTTGATCAGGTTTTTCTTAACCTTTTAGATAATGCTCTTAAGTATTCCAATGAAAATTCAACAACTCAAATAAAAGCTTTTAAAATGAACGATAGCATCCACATTTCCATTGAAGATGAAGGAATAGGAATTCCAAAAGAGGACTTACCATATATATTTAATCGTTTATACCGTGTAGATAAATCCCGTTCAAGAGCGACAGGAGGATTCGGTTTAGGATTAGCTATTGTTAAGGAAATAGTAGAAGCACATGGAGGAGAAATTTCCGTTAAAAGTAAAGTTGGAAAAGGAACCTGTTTTACACTTGTTTTGAAGGAGGACTAAAATGAGAACTGTTTTACTAGTAGATGATGAGAAAAGAATGCTTGACTTATTAGAATTATACATCTCCCCTCACGGCTACAAATGTGTAAAAAAACACTCTGGAAAAGACGCTACCGAGTTTTTAGAAAATGAACAAGCAGATCTAGTTATTTTAGATATTATGATGCCTGATTTGGATGGGTGGCAAACTTGTGCAAAAATCCGTGAAACATCAGACATACCTATTATCATGCTTACTGCCCGTGATGACAAAGAGGAAGTAGTGAAAGGATTAAAAATCGGTGCGGACGATTATATTACAAAACCTTTTAATGAAAAAGAATTATTAGCAAGAATGGAAGCTGTCATGCGAAGAACGAAAAATGATAAAGAGGACATTTTGAAATTTAAAGGATTAGTTTTAAACGAAGAAGCTTATGAGTTCACATTTGAAAAACAAAGTATTTCATTGACACCGAAGGAATATTCTTTATTAGCTCTCTTTATCAGTAACCCTAATAAAGTTTTCACCAGAGACCATTTACTTACAACTATATGGAATTATAATTCGGATGTGGAAGATCGAACAATCGATTCCCATATCCGTAATGTAAGAGAAAAGCTTCGTCAAGTCGGTTTCCCAGTTGATGAGCACCTAAAAACTGTTTGGGGAGTCGGATACAAATGGAGTACTGAGGGTGAGCAATGACTGGTGTGTTTGAAGATTTAATAACTTCAAGTGGACCTTATGGAATTCTTGTTAGTATCATCATTAACATTGTCATCTGTATAGGAGGCGTGATACCAAGTATTTTCATTACTGCTACAAATATCACCTTTTTTGGCTTTCATACCGGTTTAGCGATCTCTTACATCGGCGAATGTGTTGGAGCAGTGTTTAGCTTTTGGTTGTATCGAAAAGGAATTAAATCATTAAATCCCTCCATATTAAACAAAAACAAATGGTTAATAAAACTTCAGAATACACAAGGATGGGACTCTTTTGTCATTATTTTAGTTTTGAGAATTATTCCCTTAATTCCATCTGGCATAATTAATTTGACAGCTGCTATTAGTAAAACAAGTATTTTTACCTTTTTTATGGCAAGTTCCCTAGGAATGCTTCCAGGAATCTTCATTGAAGCCTACTCTATTAAACAAGTATTGGAATCATCTTCTCTTCTAAAATATATATTAGCGTTCATTACCGTTTTTATCATATTTGTTTATCTTTTTAAAAAAAATAAAACATAAATTGATTCATAGCTTCAGAGGAAACAATAGGAAGTCTCTTCCATCAAGTGAAGAACAGAAAGTACATTAATTATAAAGGATGTCAGTAGCTGACACCCTTTTTCATTTATTGCTGTAATTCTATTTGGCTCCATCCCAACCTTAATTGTTGCGACCACTTTTTTGGTTTTAGATCCATTTAGGATACGCTATTTGCTGGATTTTCAAGTGTACCTTGCTTGGCAACCAATGCATATTTTCCATCCGATCGGATATAAACTGGAGCTGGTCCTTCTCCCTCTCAAACTTTATCAACCTTATCAATATTGAGATTAATAATAGCTAATAATTTACTTGGATTTTGACTTTCTGCACAAATTCTGCACATTTTTGTTGTACTATTACTAGGAAACAAGATTAGGGAGGGAATAATAGTGAAAAAACATACAATCTTATTTCTTCTAACCGTGTTCGTTGCCTTATTTCTAGCAGCATGTTCCAATGATAACAGTGAACATTCCAATAAAAATCAAGCTGATGATAAAACAGAGCAAAAGCAGAAATTGAACTCTCCAAAAAATGAAGGCATGACGGAAATGCACCATGAAGGGATGGATATGAATCATTCAGGTTCAGGTGAAGTCCCTCAAGGTTTAAAAGAGGCTACAACCCCCCAATTTAAGGTTGGAAGTAAAGCAATCATAAATTCTGACCACATGGAGGGCATGAAAGGGGCAGAAGCAACCATTGTTGGTGCTTACGAAACTACTGTGTATACCATTTCCTATACACCGACAACTGGTGGAGAAAAAGTAACAAACCATAAATGGATTATCCATGAAGAGATTAAAGATGCTAGCGATCAACCATATAAACCAGGTGATGAAGTAACTGTTGAGGCAGACCATATGAAAGGCATGGAGGGAGCCAAAGCGGTAATTGACTCGGCTCAACGAACGACCATCTACATGGTTGATTACATATCTACAACAGGAGAAAAAGTGACTAATCATAAATGGGTAACTGAAAGTGAACTAACAGCTAAATAAAAAGATGAAATGCGCCAGTATAGTGGAATTTATCCCATTCCATTGTATTACTGGTGCTTTTATTTAGAATTGGAGATAGTTTTGCCCACTTTTTATAAGAGATATTTTCATAGTCAAGCTGGGGCAATCAATTTTTGATATCGAAACAGTTCGTTCTGATACCTGTACTTTTATCGTCTTTATGCTCTCCACTTCCCCCCTTTTTTACATATCTGACCACAATGCTATTATAATCAGTAAAGAAAGAATAAAAAAATACACTTATAAAAGTGGTATAGTATACCAAACGATACTAAAGGGGGTAATTAAAATGAATATAGAACCAAATTCTTGTCGTGTTGAAGATGCTTTAGACATATTAGTCGGAAAATGGAAACCCATTATCTTATTGTATTTATTGAAGAATGGTACTCAAAGGTTCAGTGAGTTAAAACGAAGTATACCAGGTATTTCACAAAAAATGCTGACCAATCAATTACGTGAGCTAGAAAACGAAGATATTATTCAGCGTGTTGTCTATCCACAGGTTCCTCCTAAAGTGGAATATTCGATTACCGAGTACGGCAAGAGCTTGGAACCAATCTTACACGCAATGCACGAATGGGGAACAAAGCATACATTTCGTAAAAAACAAAAAATGAATGAATGGAAAAGTAAATAAAAAACTGAAAACACCTAGCTTCCTTCACTGGATTAACTAGGTGTTTTCACAAATAAAGGAATAATTATCCAAAATCTAGTTCAATGTCCAATGTTTAAACCTTCCTCTTCCTTCAATCTGAATTATGACTCGCTTAAACGATGTACTGTTTTCCACCACTATCTTGCGCTTTCTCCTTGAACGTGTTAACCCTTCTTTTTGCGGTTGCTGTAAATTGAAAAATACTCATAATTAGAACAATCACAATCATTCCAAAAACTGCAGAAACAAAGCTGTTGGTTGCGTCATGAATCCAACCAAGAATGATAGGACCTAATGCACCAATTACATAACCTGCAGATTGTATCATGGCTGACCAAGAGGCTGCTTCGTGGGCATTATCTGTAGCATCAATTGGCAGAAGAAGATTTAAAGAAAACAATCCGCCTGCTCCAATACCTATCAATGCAGAAGCTACCAATGGTTCAACATTTAGTACGAGTAAAATAAGTCCAACAAGTTCTAATATGGATTCCACTACCAACCACAAACGACGGGAGGGGAACCTTTTTAACAAAATTGGAAGCACTAGGCTAACTGGTATTTGCACAGCTACGAAAATTGTTAATGCAATTGTGGCATAATTTTTAGTGTACCCCATTCCTTCAATAATTTGAGGTAGCCATGCAGTAATTGAGTAAAATAACATAGCCATCAGACCAAAGGACAATGTAAGAATCCATGCTTTACCGTTCCCCCACGGCAATTGAACTTTTGTGCCTGCAGTAGCAGTGTGAGCTGACTTTTTGACTTGTTGATTAACAAACAACCACCAGATAACAGCAGCTACGAATGCTATAATTGCCCAAAATGCAAGGGAAATCTGCCAGGAGTTGAAGCTATTCTCTAGCGTTGTAGAGAGTGCAGAACTGAATGCGGCTCCCAAAGTCAGAGCTACGGTATATACTGCAACCATAGAAGGTACATGATTAGGAAAATGCTGTTTAATGAAGCCAGACAACAGCGGACCTATCAAAGCGATACCGATACCTGCAATGAAAGCTGTTGTGACTAGAAATAATACAGAATTCGTGAACAAACGTATAACAGTACCAATCCCAATAATTACAAGCGATAAGCCTATGATCCGTTCAATTCCCCATTTCCCCCCAGCTTTTACAGCGACCGGAGAAAAAATACCCATACAAAGCACTGGAATGGCGGTCAATAGACTAGCTACAGCTGCACTCATTCCGAGATCGCTTCTAATGCTCTCAAGTAAAGGAGCGATTGAGTTAATGGCTGGACGTAAATTTAGCGAAGCAATAAATAAAGCGATAATTAATAAGACATTTTTTTTCATCTTTTATCCCATCTTTCTTTATTCTTTTATTAGATTAATACAAAAAAGTACCGTTTCTATAATCTTCATATGCTTGTCAAATTTCTCCCATATTTATAACGATTGGGATACCGTCAACAACATGTTCACCATGTCTTTCCCAAGGACCTAATTCGATGACCTTCTGTTGTGAATATTTTGTTTTAAATTTTGTTGAGCTCAACCAAACCCATTTTGCCAAATGAGTATGAAAATGATAAGTAGGCACTTTAATGTGGTGTAGTTTCTTTGAAGTAACTATTGATGAAGAAGCATGTTTAAGACTATAAAAATTTGAAATTTAATATGATTGACTGAAAGGTCATTACCCCTCTTTTCTCTATTGTTACCTGTATCAAATATTCCGTTAATGTTATTAAATTATTCCATTATATAGTAAAGAATAAGGAAAAAGGGTAGTAAAATTGAAAAGTTTTACCCCAAAATAGATGGGAGAGCGATAAGATTAACAGTTTAAGCAGTTAGGAACCTTACGATAAAGGATGGAAAATCCCCCAGCTTTATATAGTGATGTAACAAAATGTACAGAGATTGGGAATATGGAAGTACAATTGAATTCTTATCAGACAATGGATTGAAGGATAATTGAAAATATAAAACGGACTGAATCACGATTGGATCCAGCCCGTTTTTTTATATTTTATATATTTAATTCAAATAAATATACGCTTGAATCTTGAAGGTATACATATTGTGCCTCACGCTCTTAACTCCGCTTATCATTTCATTACTCACTTATTTAGCAGTAGGTACGGACTTTTTAACATGGGGAAGAGGAATTTATTTTGATAAAAAGTTTATGATCCATAATAGACAAATATGGAATATTTAACTGAGGACATTTCGATTCTAATGAGTAAGAAAAAACAGTGGAATGAATACCAATCTTATGACAAAGAAAAATTAACCCTTACAGGATACAGAATTAAAGACAAAAGAATTGAAAAAACTATTGGATATAAATTGATTTTTGATTGAAATGATTAAATGACTACTTAATTTGCAAAAAAAACAAAGATCTACCGGAAATGACCGGAAAACCTTCAGCTTAAGTATATTCATATAACCTTAATTTTTATAGAGATAAGTATGTGTTCAAATAATAAAGTTGTTTAATTTTATCTCGCAACTATCGATCAATTTGATAGGTGGTTTTAAAGTTGTTTAAAATTTATACCCATTCTATGTTTACTGATATAAAAAAAGAATCAGAATAGAATACCTAATTTACTCATTTCTGTATTATTCATCATTCTCTAATCGTATAAATAGAAGAATCGCGCCTGATTATTAATTTAAATAAAATAAATTTGCATTTTATTTTGATGGTTAAGTTTCTTTCGATAATGGTTTCACAAATAAAAAGCTGCGCATATCAATGATTATATGGAAAAGGATTGGGAACAACAAAGATCCTGTTTTCACATAAATATTAGCAAATACAAACCCCATCAAGCCAGTCAGAATGATACCCTTCCAACCTTGGTATGCATGAGCAACACCAAAAATTACTGCTGAAATAATGATGACAGCTATCTGTTCAAGCTCTATAGGAAGACTTGATAAGTAGTGCATTACAAAGCCACGATAAATAATTTCCTCACATACTCCTGCTGTAATAGCGACAAAAATGGACCATGTTCTTTCAAGTTTCGTTACTGGCAACAAAAAATCTATACTACCCAATGATAGTTCTTGTCTTTTTTTAATAACAGGTATTTTCATTAGGATAAATACAAAAATGGCAACACCTATAAGGAATCCAAAAATCATTCCTAAAAAAGACTCAAAGTTATCTGATGATGTTAAACCAATACTTTTAAAATTAATATTTGGAGATATTAGAACAAATACCATTATTACAAAAACAACCAACCATTCTGACACGATTGCAAATTTGTAATATCGTAATCTAGACTCAGAATCCTTTTTCTCCTTTAATGATTTTGTGTACTTAATATCTAATAATGGATAAATCAAAATCAAAAATGCTATTAACAATGAACCAAATAGTAACGTTGACATTGGGACACCCTCCATGAAATTTTATTTAAACCCCCACAAAAAATTAAAACAATATATATCGTCTCTCGTTATTACGTAACTCGATATATCTTACAACGATACAATAACATTTATAAATGAAAATTACAACTATAAATGTTATTTTTTGTTAAATAAAGGCTTTAATATTTATTCTATACTTAGTGAAAAATTCAACTATGTTATAATACTTATTACCAATATTTTCTCAAACAATTTGGAGGTAAAATGATGAAAAGAACCTCACCAGAACAATTCCTACCACTAACACAAACGACTTATTACATATTAATTTCACTCATTACACCCCTTCATGGATATGGAATTATGCAAAAGGTAGAAGAAATAAGTAACCGTGAAGTGACGTTAGGTCCTGGAACGTTATATGGTGCGTTAAGCAAATTAGAAAAAGAAAAGCTTATTCAGAAAACGGATGAAGGTGACGATCGAAAAAAATGCTACATTCTAACTGACCTTGGTAAAGAAGTTGTTAAACTTGAATGGCAGCGATTAAACAATTTAGTTGAAGTGAGCAGGCTTATTGTTGAAAAAATTGGGGGGAATTGAATGACAAAAACGAAAAAAGTCTTTAGAATTTTTTGGGCTTGGCAAGATCACAAGGAAGAAAAGTGGCTAAATGAAATGGCAAGAAAAGGATGGGCTTTAATATCGTACAAATATTTATATACATTCAAAAAGATTGAACCAACTCGTTACATATATAAGCTTGATTATAAGGCAACCAGTGATGAAGATTTAAAGGAATACAAGATGATTTTCGAAGAAACGGGATGGGAATATGTAACACAGTATGGAAAGTGGCATTATTTTCGTACATTAGAAAATGGCAATCAACTAACTGAAATCTATACCGAAAATGAATTTCAAATTGAAGCATATAAGAATTTACTTCGAAATCTTACAATATTACTGATTTCAATACTGATTATTTCGGGAATTGTCCTTTCTTTTTATCGTCCAGCGTTCATCATTGGTTTTAGCACAGCACTGTATTTCATTACAATTTTATGTATTGTAAAAGTGAAACAAAAGATAAATAAATTAAAAGTATAAAAATAGCAGCTAGAACAGAGTAAAAAAGTTCATAGGTTATACAAAATGGATAGATTGATACAGGAAATTTTATTCTTTCAACTATCCAATTTTTTCTTTTTTAATGTGTACAATTTAATAATTGAATATTATTTCAAATGTAACCGCTTCTTCTATACCATTTAAGAAATCTTTATCTGAAATAGCATTCTTAATAATCAATTTTTTTAGACGAGGATGGCCAATATAATTATCTCCAAAAATAACTTTCAATTTATCTGCTATATCTAACTTGTTATCATCTGCAATTACTTTAGGTTTCCCACCTAATACTTTATAACGATGATTTATTGCTTGAATTCCATAACCTATATCCCCCATATGTTGTAGAAAGCTTGTAATTTTATAGTAATTTTTATAATCAATGATTATTTTAAATAACTCAGAATAAAAAAGAAAACCTTGATACAGCAAGTCATTTTCGCTATATCAAGGTAAAAATCAGTGTCACTATTAATTACATGTTGTGAAAAGATTAATTACAACTCACATTCCATAAAACTTCACTTACTTATTCAACAGTGACAGACTTCGCAAGGTTACGTGGTTTGTCAACGTCGCAGCCACGGTGTAATGCGGCATAGTAAGCTAGTAATTGTAATGGTACAACAGAGATAAGTGGTGTTAATAATTCATGTACTTCAGGAATAACGAAGCTATCTTCGTCCATGTTAAGACCCTTCATGGAAATAATACATGGATTTGCTCCGCGGGCAACAACCTCTTTCACGTTGCCTCGAATACTTAAATTGACGCTTTCTTGGGTCGCAAGTGCAATGACAGGAGTTCCTTCTTCAATTAAAGCAATCGTTCCATGCTTTAATTCTCCTCCGGCAAAGCCTTCTGCTTGAATATAGGAAATTTCCTTCAGCTTTAAGGCACCCTCTAGGCCAACATAAAAATCAATGCCACGACCAATAAAGAAGGCATTACGAGTAACAGCGAAGAATTCTCTCGCCATCACTTCAAACAATTCCTTAGAATCACAAAGGACATCCATCGCATTAGCCACCAAGCCAAGCTCTTGCGTTAAATCAAAGCCTACTTCCATACCACGGCTTTTAGCTGTTACTTCTGCTAAAATTGCTAACACAGCAATCTGAGCGGTGTATGCCTTTGTAGAGGCAACTGCAATTTCAGGGCCAGCATGTAATAATAATGTATAATCTGCCTCACGAGACAGAGTAGATCCAGGTACATTTGTAATGGTTAGTGATGGATAGCCCATCTCTTTTACTTGTACAAGAACGGCACGGCTGTCTGCTGTTTCACCACTTTGTGAAATGAATATAAACAATGGTTTTTCAGAAAGAAGTGGCATATTATACCCAAACTCGCTGGAAATATGAACTTCCACAGGAATTTTCGCCATTTTCTCAATTAGTTGCTTTCCAACTAGACCAGCGTGGTAAGAGGTACCCGCAGCAATGATATAAATACGGTCTGAATTCTTTACTGCGTTGATAATTTCACTGTCAATAGCAAGTTGGCCTTGCTCATTTTGATACATTTGAATGATTTTACGCATTACAGCTGGCTGCTCATCAATTTCCTTTAGCATGTAATGAGGATAGGTTCCCTTTTCAATATCACTTGCATCAAGTTCAGCAGTATATGGCTCGCGATTAATGACTTGCCCTTCAAGAGTTTGAATGGTAATTTTGTCAGTTTTTACAATGACAATTTCTTTATCCATTAGTTCGACAAATTGATTTGTCACTTGAAGCATCGCCATTGCATCGCTTGCCACTACATTAAAGCCTTTTCCAAGACCAACTAGAAGCGGGCTTTTGTTTTTCGCCACATAAATCGTTTCTGCATCTTGTTCATCTAATAGAGCAATCGCATAAGAACCATGTAAAAGTTTCAGTGTTTTGCGGAATGCTTCTAACACTTCCATTCCTTCATTTACAAATTTTTCAACTAGCTGCACAATTACTTCTGTATCCGTTTCACTTGCAAATGGTACATCAGCCAAATATTCACGCTTTAGCAGGTCATAGTTCTCGATCACACCATTGTGAACCAAAGTAAAACGTCCAGATGCACTTTGATGTGGGTGAGAATTGACCTTGCTCGGTACACCGTGTGTTGCCCAGCGTGTATGTCCGATCCCAACAGGGGCAACAATCTTTTTATCCACGATGTTACGCAAATCTGCTATACGACCTTTTTCTTTAAAAACATGAATTCCTTCTTCGTTTCTAACAGCAATTCCTGCTGAATCGTATCCTCTATACTCAAGCTTTTCTAAACCTTTTAATAAAATTTCTTTTGAATCGTTATATCCAATATAACCAACTATTCCGCACATTTTTTAGTTCCTCCCTACTAAAGGGGGCAAGAACCATGGAGGCATACTTGCCCCCTTATCTCCGTTTTTTAGGTATCTTTCAATACCTGTTCAATTATGAATTTGAATATGCGCATATCCTTCCCTTTGTGCACAGAGTTACCCCTGTGTTTTAAAGAAGGAATTATCGGTTGTGCGCTCAACCGGGAGGTATCCGCCGAAAACTCGATAAACCTCCTCCTCGTCAACTAACCAAACCTCTGATGGTTAGTCCAGGCGCTTTTAAAAGAAATACCTACCCACTGCCCTCCTTCCTAAAAGAATGCTTTAAAATATACTAAAGCAAGTTAATACTACATGAATAGAAAGAGTACGTCAATAGATATGGAAAAAATGTAAAGGTTTAACTACAACAAAATAAACATATACTATAATATATGCAATCAATATCAATTTGGTTATTAGAAAAGTGAAAGCCCCCTGTTCAGCGGCGTATAGCCTCCTCCCAAAAGCTATCGCTTTCGGTCGTGCGATGTTTATGCTATTGAAGTATTCCTTGTGGTGGCCTCCATGAGATAAAGGAAACACGAAGAGACGAAGGCAATTCGACGTTGACTTATCGTAGGGCGGAGGCCGAAAGTGTCTTTCCGCTAGGGGGCTGGAGCTAGACCATTCTCGGAAGTCACACAGATAGTATCTTATAAAAAAGAGAAGCGGTTATAAATAACCGCTTCTTTAGACTGTGATTACTCGTCTTTCAATCCCATTTCTTGCTCTACTACAGCAGCAATTCTGCTTACATAGGACTCACAAAGCTCCTCTGTCGGTGCCTCGGCCATAACACGGACAAGTGGTTCTGTTCCTGATGGACGAACAAGAATTCGACCGTTTCCTTCCATTTCAGCTTCCACTTGCTGAATAACCTCTTTAACCTTTTCATTATTGGTCACTTGATGCTTATCAGTCACTCTTACATTAACAAGCTTCTGAGGATATTTTTTTAGTTCATCGGCTAATTCAGAAAGTTTCTTTTTCGTTGCTTTCATAATATTTACTAACTGAAGACCCGTTAATAATCCGTCACCCGTTGTATTATAGTCAAGGAAAATGATATGACCTGATTGCTCACCGCCAAGATTAAAGCCATTTTTCTTCATTTCCTCTACGACATAACGATCGCCAACCGCCGTTGGTACACTTTGAATACCTTGACTTTCAATCGCTTTATAAAAACCAAGATTGCTCATGACTGTGGAGACAATCGTATTATGCTTCAAACGCCCATGTTCCTTCATATATTTTCCGCATATGTATAAAATATGATCCCCGTCGACAATGTTTCCTTTTTCATCAATGGCTATTAAACGATCCCCATCACCGTCAAAAGCGAGACCTACATCTGCCCCTTTTTCCTTGACTAAGTTTGCAAGAGCTTCCGGATGGGTTGAACCAACACCATCATTTATATTTAATCCATTAGGAGAAGCACCCATTGTCGTTAAATCTGCATCTAAATCAGCAAATAAATGTGGTGCTAAGGAAGATGTAGCTCCATGCGCACAATCTAGTGCAACATGTATGCCGGAAAAATCTTCGTCCACAGTATTTTTTAAATATTGAAGGTATTTTTGACCTCCTTCAAAGTAATCCATTACCTGCCCAAGATCCGCACCGGTTGGTCGTGGCAATTTATCCTCAGGTAAATCCATTAATTCTTCAATCTCTTGCTCTTGTTCGTCCGAGAGTTTAAAACCATCCGGCCCAAAAAATTTAATTCCATTATCAGCTACTGGATTATGAGACGCAGATATCATGACACCAGCCTGTGCTCCCAGAGCTTTCGTCAAATATGCAACCCCTGGTGTTGAAATTACACCAAGTCGCATTACTTCCGCTCCAATGGAAAGCAAACCTGCAACAAGTGCACCTTCAAGCATGTGCCCAGAAACTCGTGTATCACGTCCAATTAGTACTTTTGGACGAGCTTGATTTTTGGTTAAAACATAACCACCAAATCGACCTATCTTGAAAGCCAGTTCCGGTGTTAATTCTGTATTAGCAACTCCGCGCACACCATCGGTACCAAAATATTTTCCCATAATTAGATTCGCTCCTTCAATATAAATATTGCTGCACTTTATACATTATTTGTTATCGTAATTTTTGCTAAAGATTTCTCCGGCTCCCATTTAATATCTGGGGGACCTTCCACATGAATGTTTACTTGATGACTTCCTTCTTGGAGATTTGTTAAATCTACATATACCCGAAAGTCATTAGGATCAATTTCATCGATTTTATTGGTCGGCCCATTCACCACTATATTTATCCTTTTATTTGCTGGGTCTGTAATCTGAGCTTTTAATTCCTGGGGTAATCCTTGTATTTGGATGGGAACCCCTGAAACTGTTTTCTCTTTCTCTTTCTCTTCTTCTCTCTCTTCTTCTTTCTCTTTTAAAACCGTGACCGTTGCCTTTACCATTTGCGGTGTCACTTTTGTTATCCCATTAGAAATGATGACTGGCAATTCAAGAGTTGTGTTATCTGAAATTTTACTTACATCAACCTCAACTCTCACGCTATCGGCTTTTTTTAACACTTCCTCGCTTGCAGTAATGACTGCTTCATTCTGATCTAGCTCAATGGATTGAATCGTAACACCGGCTGGTGGAGTTCCCTTCTTTACCACATTAATAGGCACAGTTTTAACACTTTGTTTAATTGGAACGGTTACTTTAACCGTTTCAGGTTCTACAACTACATTCAATTTATTTAAGTCTTTATCAAGAACTTGAATACGCGCTTCTTTTGTTATCGTTTCTTTCAATACATTTTTTACTTCAAGTACAGCTTTGACATAAACAATTCGGTCAATTTCACTTTTTGCACCAGTTATTTTCACTTTTTTAGGCTCAGACAAAGGCTTTCCTGAAGAAAAACCATCTTCCACTTGATTTGCATTAAATTCCACTTCTACAGGAAACTCTTTTGTTATTTTTTCCTGTATCGTCACATTTACCGATTTTGGCTTGATTTCTGCCTTTAATTTATCAGAAAGATCTCTGACCTCAAGCTTCACCCTTTGCTTTCCAATCTTAACATTAGTCAAATCAGCCACAACTTCAAAGTTTCTCAAAGCTTTAGCCGTTTGAACATGTGTAATGGGACCTTTGATGGTAATATCCACTGTGTCTGGGATCCCTGAAACCACCAGGTTTTCTGTATCATAATAGGCCGTCACCGGAAAATCCTTAATGGTTTCTTCTGCCTCCTCACCTGGCACATATGACTCGGTTAACTTCCTTCCCGGATGATCGATGGATGAATACAGTAGTATAGCAAGAACTAATGCAAGCCCCTTAATAAACCAAGGATTATCCATTAATTTATCCATTGCTTTTTCCCCTCCAGTTCCAACGAGCTGAAGAAGCTTGTTTCGGTTTATTATGATTAAGAAGCTCATCAGTAAGCAGTTCTCTTAATCCTTCTACCTTTATATCTCGATGTAACTCTCCATTTTTGGTAAGTGAAATATTTCCTGTTTCTTCAGAAACCACTACAGTAATGCTATCTGTTACTTCGCTAATGCCCAAAGCTGCCCGATGTCGCGTTCCTAATTCCTTTGAAATAAAGGGACTTTCAGATAAGGGCAAATAACATGCTGCAGCTGCTACATTGTTTTTTTGAATAATCACAGCTCCGTCGTGTAAAGGAGTGTTTGGGATAAAAATATTAATTAACAGTTCAGATGAAATATGGGAGTTCAAAGCAATTCCTGTTTCAATGTAATCACTCATGCCTGTTTCTCTTTCAATCGAAATCAACGCACCTATCCGGCGTTTCGCCATATAATCTGTAGCTTTAATAATAGCCTCCACTGTTTTTTCCTGTTCATTATCAACAACACTTGTGCTTCTTGAGAAGAACTTCCCTCTACCTAATTGCTCAAGCGCCCGCCTCAATTCGGGTTGAAAAATGATAATGATCGCAAGAAATCCGTAAGTAATGACTTGCTGCATCATCCAGCTCAAGGTGGTTAGTCCAAAAAAATCACTGGCTACTCGAACAATCAATATCACAAGAATCCCTTTTAATAGCTGAACTGCCTTAGTCCCTCTTATTAGATTTATTAATTTATAAATGACATACCATACAACCAGAATATCAACAACACTTGATATGTACTTCCAGAATGTCCAATCGGCAAACGGCATGGTTTTTCCTCCGTAACGTATGCTAAAAAATGAAATGGCAACTCATATATTATAACATAAAATACCTTTTAACCTATTATATGTTGATAGGCAAAAAAAACAAACCACTCAATCTTGAGTGATTTGTCATCTATTTGGCGTCCGATCTTTCCATCAATTCTGTAGCCTCTTTCGCCGTCTTCTTTATGTGATACCAAATCCAATCAAAAACTTCATTAATTTCCTCTATATCTCCCGTCACATGCCCGGCGGAAGCAAGGTATTGCTCCCCATTGATTACGGTGACATCTCCCTGAACTTCTCCTTCAATTTTCAATGTCCCGTTCCGAACAATCACATCGCCTTTAACTACTTCCCCTGCGGGAACTATGACTGTATTGTTTTTAACAACTAAATTTTCCTGTTTGGATACGGAGAATTCGCGCTCTTGATTCCAGGTAGAAAGCACACTTCCTGTCATTAATACAAGAAACAGGGATGCGGCAGCAAGGAATGGATGCTGTTTTAGCCAGCGCCCCATCAATACCTTCCTCTTTTCCTTTGGAAGTCGAGCAAGCACATTTGCAGTGAAATGTTCTGGTGCTTGTAAATTTGAAATGCTTTTAACATAAGCAATAGATTTTTCCAATTCATGAAAAATGGTTTCACATTCTTTACAGCTTTTGAGGTGTTCTCTAAGTTCTTTTTCCTTAATAGGGCTTATTTCTTCGTCCAAATATTCGTGCATTAGTTCTATAATATGTTCTGGACACATTCCTATTCACCTCTTATTCACACATACCTTAATTGTTGTCTCAAAGCTTCCCGTCCACGGTGAATTCTTGTTTTGACTGTTCCAATCGGAAGGTCTAAAATTTCACTAATTTCATTTAACGAAAGATCTTCAATGTATTTTAATATGATGGCTGAACGGTATTTTTCGGGGAGTTTCAAAATTTCCTTTTGTACCGTTTCTTGAAGTTCCAAACTCTCAAGCTCCTTTTCTGGCAGCTGTGTTTCAGAAGAAAGCTGAGAATACATCGTTAAACCTTCCGTTCCAGCCACTTCCGCATCCAAGTAATAATCAGGTTTCTTTTTCCTTATTCTATCAATGCAAAGATTGGTAGCAATTCGGAATAGCCAAGTGGAAAACTTCCGATCTTGGTTAAACGATTTTATATTTACATAGGCTCGAATAAACGTCTCCTGTGCCATATCTTCAGCTTCATGCCGATTTCCTAGCATTCTGTAGCACAATTGGTAGACGCTGTTTTTATATATTTCAATAATTTCTCCGAATGCATCTTGGTCGCCTTTAATAACTTGTTTTATTCTTTTTTTTATTATTGCTTCCATTTAAGTTTCCTCAGCTCCAATGCTACTATACGATAATACGAATCGATAGCAGAAAAGTTTCGTTTCTTGACGAAATTTTTTCTCAATAACTATAATTTTAACAATAAATTAGCAATAATTTCTAATAAATAATTAGAGATAAGTGTATTATGTTGTATTATATTAGAGCGAAGAGCAACCTTATAAAAAAACAGCTGCATTGAGCAGCTGCTTAAGACGATTATAAAAGTTTTTCTCCAAATAAGGAAGCCATCAAACCAACAGCTATAGATGCTGTTTTATTTTTTTCATCTAAAATTGGATTTACTTCAACGAATTCTGCAGAAGTAATAATTTTGGATTCTTCTAACATTTCCATTGCTAAATGGCTTTCTCTGAAACTAATACCACCTATCACCGGTGTGCCAACCCCCGGGCACTCACTTGGATCTAATCCGTCTAAATCAAGTGAAAGGTGCACACCATCCGTTCTTTCCTTCAAGTATGCAATCGTTTCCTCCATCACCTTCGCCATTCCCATGCGGTCAATTTCATGCATGGTGTAAACTTTAATTCCCTTTTCTTTAATTAAAATTCTTTCGCCTTCATCTAGTGATCTGGCACCAATAATGACAACGTTCTCTGGTTTAATCTTTGGTGTATATCCTCCAATTTCAGTTAATTTTGAATGACCGATTCCAAGACTAACCGCTAACGGCATTCCATGAATGTTTCCAGAAGGGCTAGTTTCAGCAGTATTTAAATCACCATGAGCATCATACCAAATAACGCCAAGATTTTTATAGTGCTTAGCTACACCTGCTATAGTACCAATTGCAATGCTATGGTCACCTCCAAGAACTAATGGGAACCATCCAGCTTGAACGGCCTCGTCTACTTTTTCGGCAAGCAAGGCATTTTTTTCAGCAACTAAATCTAAGTTTCTAAGTTTCGATTCTTGATCAACAATAACCTCTGGTCTGCCAATCGCAATATCCCCTAAGTCATGTATTTCGTCAAAAAACGGCTTAAGTCTTTCATTAATTCCGGCATATCGGATTGCACTCGGTCCCATATCCACTCCTCGACGCATTTGTCCTAAGTCCATAGGCATCCCAATAATTGATAGTTTCTTTTTCATTATCGTTGTTCCTCCTATATGTACTATACCTATATTTTAACCGCTTTCAAACCTATGACTCAACTCTACAAAAATATGTATATATATACGATGAGGAATATGAGAAATGGAAAATTGGCAGCAAATTCGTTCAAAAAAGATACTTGAAGATCAAGATCATAATATATCAAATATATAGAACACAAAAAAGGAGTATCCAGAAATGGATACCCCCTTAAAATTTTTTATTTTAATAATATGTAGTGTTATGTCATGGTGGAGCCTAGCGGGATCGAACCGCTGACCTCCTGCGTGCAAAGCAGGCGCTCTCCCAGCTGAGCTAAGGCCCCATTGTTTGGAGCGGAAGACGGGATTCGAACCCGCGACCCCCACCTTGGCAAGGTGGTGTTCTACCACTGAACTACTTCCGCATTATCACAGTTAAAAACCCTAGGATTCAATATCCTGGGGCATTAAAATAAATATATGAGCCATGAAGGACTCGAACCTTCGACCCTCTGATTAAAAGTCAGATGCTCTACCAACTGAGCTAATGGCTCACTTCATTTGGCTGGGCTAGCAGGATTCGAACCTACGAATGACGGAGTCAAAGTCCGTTGCCTTACCGCTTGGCTATAGCCCAATATTAAATCATTTAATATTCTATCCAACTTATTAAAAAATATAAGTGGTGGAGGGGGACGGATTCGAACCGCCGAACCCTGAGGGAGCGGATTTACAGTCCGCCGCGTTTAGCCACTTCGCTACCCCTCCAAAAACAGTGCCGGCTAGAGGACTTGAACCCCCAACCTACTGATTACAAGTCAGTTGCTCTACCAATTGAGCTAAGCCGGCATATATTTTAATAAAAAATAATAATGGTGGAGGATGACGGGATCGAACCGCCGACCCTCTGCTTGTAAGGCAGATGCTCTCCCAGCTGAGCTAATCCTCCAAAATAATGACCCCTACGGGATTCGAACCCGTGTTACCGCCGTGAAAGGGCGGTGTCTTAACCACTTGACCAAGGGGCCGTATAATTTAATTAGAGAAGCTTCCAAGCGGGCTCGAACCGCTGACCTCTTCCTTACCATGGAAGTGCTCTACCTGCTGAGCTATGGAAGCAAACCTAAGTTTCTTGAAAAAATAAAATGGCTCCGCAGGCAGGATTCGAACCTGCGACCGATCGGTTAACAGCCGATAGCTCTACCACTGAGCTACTGCGGAATGATTTACAGCCTGGCAGCGTCCTACTCTCACAGGGGCTTTCGCCCCAACTACCATCGGCGCTGAGAAGCTTAACTTCTGTGTTCGGTATGGGAACAGGTGTGACCTTCTCGCCATTGCCACCAGACCATGCATTCGACACTAATTTATTATAATGACTTTTTCATATTTTGCAAGAGGAAATTTTCATTCCCTCAAAACTAGATAATGCAGAAGAAGTCAAGAAGAACGAGTTCGCCAAAAGCAAATACCATCACTTTTTTATTTGGTTAAGTCCTCGATCGATTAGTATCAGTCAGCTCCACACGTCACCGTGCTTCCACCTCTGACCTATCAACCTAATCATCTTTCAGGGATCTTACTAGCTTAACGCTATGGGAAATCTCATCTTGAGGGGGGCTTCATGCTTAGATGCTTTCAGCACTTATCCCTTCCGCACATAGCTACCCAGCGGTGCCTTTGGCAAGA
>NZ_JAAIUV010000015.1 GCF_010975035.1 Neobacillus thermocopriae
TAAAATCCGCATTATATTTTTTACCTGTATTTTTGTTTACCATTTGGACACAACCTTTCTATACCTAGTATGGTCAGATTTACAAAAAACTTAACTTAGTTGTGTCCATGAAACTATACTAGCATCATTTCAACCTGTATTAGATAATTATATATATCGTAGTAAGTAAAGGAACGATCAATAAGGAGAAAAGAGATGCAACCAAACAATCAAACGCCTGCAATTATTATTTCAGCCACGCATAGTGGAGCGGGTAAAACGACAGTGACACGAGCATTGCTTGCCGCTCTTAAAGCAAAAGGATTGAATGTTCAGCCGTTTAAAATTGGACCAGATTTCATCGACCCTATGTATCACACTGCAATTGTTGACAAGCCATCCGTGAACTTGGATTATTGGATGATGGGGGAAGCTGGAATTCGCGAGACTTTCTCACGGTGGAGCCAAAAAGCGGACATCGCAGTTATTGAGGGAATGGGCGCGTTGTTTGATGGTGCGAATGGTACAGATGAGGGGAGTGCCGCACATATCGCTAAAATTCTCGACATACCTGTCGTCGTGGTTATAGACGTATACGGGATGACACGCACGACCGCAGCGATAATGGATGGAGTGGCAACATTTGACCCTCATATGAAAATTGCTGGATATATTCTAAACCGATGTGGATACATTGGTAGTGAAGTTCATAAAAACTTAATCAAGGACGCTATCGGTGTGGAACGTTGGAACCAAGTAGTAACTACCATATGTAATAGCCCAGCCCTTGAAGTGGCCGAGCGTCATCTTGGGCTTATTACCACATATGAGAATACAGAGTTCGATGATAACAGCGACTTAAATCACGTCGCAAAGCAAATGGATGTCGATAAGATTTTTGGACTGGAGTTAAAAGTAAATGAAATTTCAAAATTGTCATTTTCGAAGCCAGTAATTCGAACACAATCTGCTCGTTTAGCTGTCGCACGTGATGCTGCGTTTTGTTTTTATTATGAGGAAAATTTATTAGCTCTGAAAGAGGCAGGATTTGAAATTGTAGAGTTTTCTCCAATCAAGGGAGACACGTTGCCTCCTGATACGGATGCAGTGTATTTTGGTGGGGGATATCCAGAGAGTTTCGTTCGTGAACTCGAGGATAACGTCAATCTGGCTACGCAGCTGCGTCATGCTGCTAAATTAGGAATGCCGATTTTCGGCGAATGTGGAGGCCTGATTTATCTCGGGCGTTCGCTGACTGGATTTGACGGAAAAACCTACTCAATGAGTGGTGTTTTACCCGTTGATTTTGTTATGGACTCGTCATATTTGCAAATTCGATATATCGAGCTGACAACACGTCACGATTCGTTACTCGGTTGTGCCGGAACGGTTATTCGAGGTCAGGAGTTTCACCAGTCTCGGGTCGTAAGTTCTGAGATTTTATCGGATTTCTATACTGCAAAAACCAGTGATGGGCGTGAGTATATGGACGGTTTTCATCAACAAAATGTCGTGGCAAGCTATGCACATATATATTTGAATTCTTGTGAGGGGGCAGCTAACAATTTTATAAATGCCGCACGTAGATTCCAAATGAATAGAAATGGGTAAACCTATTCATTTGCAAAATATTTTTTTGAAGGGGAGTTCCTTATGTTGTTTTTAGAATGAGTAATTCAGTAATAAGGATTAACTTGTTAATGCGAATAACTTACAGCTAAGAGTACATAATACAAAAGTAAAAAAAATCACATAGGAGGCTGTACTTATGGCATTAACACCTTATGATCCATTTAGACAATTAGCCAATGTAAGGAGAGACTTTGATCGTTTTTTCTCTAACTTCCCTTTTGATTTTACTCATGAAAACCATCTTGGAAACATTAGGGTAGATGTTCACCAAACAGACCATGAAGTGATAGCCACTTGTGATATTCCTGGCATTGAAAAGAAAGAGGACATCAACATTGATATTGAAAACAATATGTTAACCATTAGTGGCACAATGAATAAAACGAACGAAGTAAAAGAAGAGAATATGTATAGAAAAGAACGCTATACTGGTAGTTTTCATAGAACTGTTTCACTACCTGGTCCTGTTTCAAGTGAAGGAGTTAAGGCCACTTACAAAAATGGCGTACTTGAAGTAAGAATGCCAAAACTAACTCAAAACACCAAAAATAAAATTGATGTCCAATTCCATTAAGAAGATGAGTGGATCAATACCAGTTAAGAAAGAGTTCTATAACGGATTATCTAAGAAATCCTTCTTTTCAAAAAAACAATATGAATGAGTTGACAGTTTGATAAATAAGTGTAATAGGCATTACTTCTTAATGAAGTAATGTTTTTTTGCTTTGAAAACAATATTGTTTATTTTAGAACTTTCACAACTTAAATGTTTGTGAAAGTTCTAGGGTTTCGATTCCTTAGTTTCCAATACATTAAATTACCCAAACATTATTTCCAATTATATACTTTTACGTTCTAATTGAATCATAATTTTTATTAATTGGAAAGAGACAACTTTCAACAATTATTTATCAACAAGTTTGACTTAAATCACTGTATGGATAATTGTTCTATTATTAAGAATTATCACTACAAATAATGGTTAGGAATATACACAAAAAATTTGTCTAGTACATATGGATAAATGAGTTGAACTTTCGTTGGGGAGGAAATTTACAAATGTATGGAAATTATTATTATCACACTCCATCATCTATGTATAGACAAAGAATTACAAAGGAACAAGCTCAAGAAATTGCCCTTAATCGTGTGCCAGGGACCATTCTACACGTAGATATGGATTTAGAAAATGGTGTTTTAGTTTATGAAGTCTTCATATTAACAGAAGATAATAGGTTATTTGAAGTAGAAATTTTGGCGAGATCAGGAAGGATACTAAAAGTAGAAGAAGAAATTGATTTTGATTAATAAACACTTACTATTTAGGAGAGATTCAGTTAATACTGAACTTTAATATAATTCTAATATTATTAATCTTGGTCATTAGTTTGTAAAGAGATTATTTTGATGAAATAGTGCTTCTCAATATAGGTAATTTCTATATATGATTCATCCTTTTAGGTTTACAAAAGTGGATTGTAATATCGATCAAACTTTGTCGGTACCCGAATATAAATTTTTAATGTATGTGAATCCCCTAAGAGTTCACCAATAAAAGGTTTAAAAAATAAGGATAGTTTATATCCAAGTTTGATAAAAATGGTAAAATTATCTAAAAAGGGGAAAAGAAATGTCAGTACAAAATCAAATAAATAATAGTTCAGTAGTTTCTATAACAGTTGGTATTTTATCATTATTTATTCCTTTTATTGGTTTGATCTTAGGGATTATTGGAATCGTTTTTTCAAGGAAAGCTGTAAAACAGATTAATAATACAAATGAAAGTGGCAAAGCGTTAGCAACTGTAGGGTTTATTTGTAGTATTGTTGGAATTGTTTTTCAGATTTTAATGATTCTAGGCTATGCTGCCTTTTTCTCAGTATCCAGTTATATAACCATTTAAAACTGGCTAAAATAGCTAACAATAAAAGAGCACATTTAGTGCTCTTTATATTTGACGTTGTTCCCGTAGAAATTTTAGTAGCAAATGACAGCTTTCATTTTTTCTTAAAAAATTCGACAAAAACCTGCAATTTACTCTTGACGTCCATGGCATTTCTATGTATTATAATAATCGTTGATAAATTATTGGTTCTTTAATTTGACAAATTTATATAAAATGCGGGTGTAGTTTAGTGGTAAAACCACAGCCTTCCAAGCTGTTGTTGTGGGTTCGATTCCCATCACCCGCTCCATACATAACTAACGCAGTGTATTGTTTCGAAAAAGAACGATATGTTGCGTTTTTTTATTGGTTAAAAAGTATATTTGATTTCAAGTACTGTGTATAGCAAGCCCCTTAGTGGCGAAACGCCTATTCTACCTACTCAGCGATAAGTCAACATCGATTCTCCATTCGTTTCATCCTATTTTCTTTATCTCAATTGGAGAGCTCTAGGCCATACACTGCTAAGTAGTGGGGGCTTACTTTTCTAGTTATAGACACCCAATTATTTGATAGGAAGCTTCTCCTCCATGTATTTGAACAAACATGTTCATGAGTGATTCTGTCATTTTATGAGCATTTGTGTAATCTGTAGATGGTCTTATATAAACGATTTGTAAGGCGTTTTTTGTTGTATTTGTTACAGCTGTTCTTTCGGAGTCGACGAAGGGTGTTCCAAATGGCCCTTTTTGGTCGGATGTCAATAAAAGATGTGCCGCTGAATTTTTCCTCCCATTCAAGCCTATGTATTCCTCACCTTCCATGCCAATGCGCACTTTGACTGGTCCTTGGAGTAAATCCAAATCATAAATACCCACTGGTACCTGGTATTTTAATGAGAAGAAATTATTTAAATCAATTGCACTTTGAACAGAAGAAAGATAATTTTGTTTATGCACTCTACGATACAAAGCTTCGGCTGAGTGGCGATAACGGTTTGGATCTTTCCCTATTAATTTAAAGATTTTTCTCCATTCTTGAATGCCGGGAAGATCAGTTACACTTTTTCCTTCTAAATCAAAATAAATGGATTCTTGGAAAAGCTGGAGTCTCCCTCGAAGCATTTGCGGTGAATCTCCAATAGTAATATTCTTATATTCAATTACCCCTAATTTAAAATGGGGAATCAGTTTAGTAATTTCCGATGAAAGCTGAATTTCCAACGATTCCACCTCCAAATTTATCTAAAAATAGTTTATCATAGATAGATGTGCAACCTAAAAAAATTAAACATTTGATATATAGATCAACCTAAGTGAAGGGAGGTAAATGATGGACGTTCAACAATTAAAACAAGAAATCATTGCCTATAGTAAAGAAATAGGAATTGATAAAATAGGGTTTACTTCAGCAGAACCTTTTAAAGAATTAAAAAATCGCTTGATACGACAACAGGAACTAGGCTATCAATCAGGATTTGAAGAGCCGGATATTGAAAAGCGAGTCACGCCAGGACTATTGTTAGATGGGGCTCAATCTATCATCTCTATTGCCCTTGCTTATCCTTCAAAAATGACAGATCGGGTTGAAGGAAAAAAAGGGATGAGGCGGGGGATGTTTGCACGTGCATCTTGGGGACAGGATTATCATCATATTCTAAGGGAAAGGCTTCAAAAACTTGAGATATTTATTTTATCGAAGCTACCAGAAGCTCGTTTAAAGTCGATGGTTGATACTGGTGAGCTTTCTGATCGGGCTGTGGCCGAAAGGGCTGGCATAGGATGGAGTGGAAAAAACTGTGCCATTATTACTCCTGAGTTTGGTTCCTATGTTTACTTAGGTGAGATGATTACAAATATTCCTTTTCCTCCCGATACGCCAGTGGAAGACCAATGTGGCTCCTGTACAAAATGTTTAGAAGCTTGTCCAACCGGTGCACTAGTTCAAGGAGGACAGATTAATGCACAACGCTGTATTTCCTATTTAACACAGACAAAAGAACTCATTCCAGATGAGTTTAGGGGAAAAATTGGCAACCGCCTATATGGATGTGACTCTTGTCAAACCGCATGCCCGTATAATAAGGGTAAAAACTTTCATTTTCATGAGGAGATGGAGCCCGACCCAGAGATTGTGAAGCCATTGCTGAAGCCACTCCTGAAATTAAGCAATCGAGAATTTAAATCAAAGTTTGGATATTTGGCTGGAGCTTGGAGAGGGAAGAAACCGATACAACGGAACGCAATGTTAGCATTGGCCCATTTTAAGGACAAATCAGCTGTACCAGATCTAGTGGATGTATTACAGAAAGAAGCTAGTGTGGTGTCTAGAGGAACGGCAGCTTGGGCACTAGGAAAAATTGGTGGAGAAGAGGCGTTTACTGCCTTAAAGGAAGCAAAAGAACGGGAAATGGATCCGGTTGTTCTAATAGAAATTGAAAAGGGATTAAGTCTTTACAAGGACGAAAAGAGCGAATAATAGAGATTCGCTCTTTTTTTAATGGGGAAAGAATATTCGGCTTTCGAATAGACGACAAAATTTATTTTTAACCTTCCTTTGATGTTAAATTCTTCATCCTTTCATATGTATGGAGTGAAGGGAGTGAAACAAATGTATAAATCACTTCAAGAGTTGTTTGAAAATAGAGTTCAGCAGTTTGTTCTTTCGAATAGAGAATACAAGGATTTTTTTCCAAAGGCGGAACGTAAGCTGGATTCCTGTTCAAAAAGATCGGCTGAAATTGTTAAGGTAAAAGCAACAGGAAAAATTATAGACAAATCTGATCAAGATGGTATTCAAAAAGTAAAATATCTCGCTCATTATCGTTATTTGATCAAACAAAAAGGAAATTTCTATATCGAGGAAGAGGTAGAAGAAAGACTAGCTAAACTATATAAAAATTCCATTATCTCAGATGAAGAGATTCCAGCACTAGATTTTCAAGAAGATACCTTTAGGGATTCCATAGAACGTGTTACAAAAGGTGACCATATAGTTTTTAAATATGATCGTCTTAAAGCCGTACAATATGCTGAGCGTTGGTGGAATAGCTATAATCCAGCATATAAAAAATTTGAAAATGATTGTACCAATTTTATTTCTCAATGTTTACATGCAGGCGGGGCTCCTATGAGAGGCTACCCAAACCGAGGGAATGGTTGGTGGATGCAAAATAACAATTGGAGTTATAGTTGGGCTGTAGCACATTCGTTAAAAAATTATTTGGCAAATTCCAAAATCGGTTTACGAGCGAAAGAAGTTAGCAGTCCTGATCAATTAACGTATGGGGATGTGATTTGCTATGATTTTGAAGGCGACGGCAGATTTAATCATAATACGATCGTCGTTGCCAAGGATGCATACAATATGCCTTTAGTCAATGCACATACTTATAATAGCCGAATGAGATACTGGGCTTATGAAGATTCATCTGCCTACACACCAAATATAAAATATAAATTTTATACGATTGTGGATGGATGAGCCTGCTTGATGAGGGGAGTGAGAGTGGTATAATAACTGATAGAGCTTTTAATGAGGTGAAATTCATGTCATTGCACATTGTTTTATATCAGCCAGAAATCCCTTCAAATACAGGTAATATCGCCCGCACTTGCGCGGCTACAGATACTACGCTTCATTTGATCCGTCCATTGGGCTTTTCAATGGATGACAAAACACTAAAAAGAGCCGGTCTAGATTATTGGGAATTTGTTCGTATTTTCTATTATGATTCCTTAGATGAATTTTATGAAAAAAATGCAGACGGAGAATATTATTACTTAACGAAATTCGGACAAAGACCGCATTCTTCCTTAAATTATAGTGACTTAAACAAAGACTATTACTTTATTTTTGGCAGGGAAACGAATGGTCTCCCTAAAGATGTCATTGAAAAAAATAAAGATGTCTGTCTGAGAATCCCAATGACAGATAAAGTACGTTCCTTAAACTTATCCAATGCAGCTGCCGTTCTTATATATGAGGCATTACGTCAACAAAATTATCCAAATTTAAAATAAATAAAAAGAGGCCTAGAAGTATAGGGCCTCTTTATTTGTACTAGGAAAGACATGAATAAATGAAATATGAATTTCAAAAAGGATGAGCACATTTAGTAATTTTTAAAAGCAAGGCAGAAGGCTACTTCCACCATCAGCATTATTCAAGTGAATACGAGTGGGAAAGAGGGGTTTTATGATTAATAAATAAAGGACTGCTAGAATAGCAGTCCTTTTGTAAAGAGATAAGAAAGTAATGTTCGACTTCAAGAGTTGTCTAGCTTCAGCACCCTTCCTTTGCTCTCTACCCTACGATAAGTCAACATCGAATTGCTTCACTCATCGTATTTCCTTTTTCTCAGTTGGAGAACCTTCAAGCTATTCACCGCTGAATAGGGTGCTTTTCTTTTTCTTTTAAATTATTTATTAGAACCTGGTTTGTCGTTATATCCTGAAGTGAAGATTGCTGCTAAAAATGCGACCATAACTAAAAGGATTAGGAACGTACCCATTATGTATTGCCCCCTTGTTATTGAATTTCATTTATACACATATAGTTTTATTATAGCCTAAGTTAACAAAATGAAAAGGGTAAGAAGAAAAAATTCCATTTCTTACTTCTATTATCTGAATCATCGTAATAAACTGAGTTTTACAAAAGAAACAGAGTAATCCAACATCGGGATGCATGTTCAATTGCCCAAGTGCATAAAGTATATTAATCGTCTCTGATTAACTACAGGGGGAGGGCCTTATGGATATTTTAAAAAAAATCGAAAGATACCGTGAAGAAGAAGAGAAACTTCGTTGGGAAGGGACGTTCGCTGATTATTTACAATTGTTAAAAGAAAAGCCATGGGTTGCACAGTCTGCACATTCTCGTGTCTATAATATGATTAAAGATGCGGGAATTGAAGAAGTCAATGGAACGAAGAAATATAATTTCTTTAGTAATGAATTATTTGGTTTAGAGGAAGCATTGGAGAGACTGGTGGAAGAGTATTTTCACCCAGCAGCCAAAAGACTGGATGTCCGAAAACGGATTTTACTGCTGATGGGTCCTGTTAGCGGAGGAAAATCGACCCTAGTCACTATGCTAAAAAGAGGGTTAGAGAAATATTCACTAACAGACCGTGGTGCAGTATTTGCAATTAAGGGATGCCCCATGCATGAGGACCCACTCCATTTAATTCCCCATCATTTGCGACAAGACTTTTATGAAGAATACGGTATTCGAATTGAAGGGAATCTTTCACCTCTGAATATGATGCGTTTGGAGGAGGAGTATGGCGGAAGAATTGAAGATGTTCTAGTAGAGCGTATCTTTTTCTCGGAAGATAAGCGGATAGGGATTGGAACCTTTAGCCCATCCGATCCTAAGTCTCAGGACATTGCTGATTTAACAGGTAGTATTGATTTTTCAACCATTGCCGAATATGGTTCCGAATCAGACCCGCGTGCTTATCGTTTTGATGGTGAACTTAACAAAGCGAACAGGGGTATGATGGAGTTTCAGGAGATGTTAAAGTGTGATGAGAAATTCCTGTGGCATTTATTATCCTTAACACAGGAAGGAAATTTTAAAGCGGGAAGATTTGCTCTCATTAGTGCTGACGAACTGATCGTAGCACATACAAATGAAACAGAGTACCGTTCTTTTATTGCCAATAAGAAAAACGAAGCGCTTCACTCTAGGATTATCGTCATGCCAATCCCGTATAACTTGAAAGTGTCAGAAGAAGAGCGAATCTATGAAAAAATGATCCGAGAAAGTGATGTTGCTGATGTTCATATCGCTCCACACACTCTTAGAGTGGCAGCCATGTTTACCATTCTTACACGCTTGAAAGAACCTAAAAAAGCTGATATTGACCTCATTAAGAAGATGCGCTTGTATGACGGTGAAAATGTGGAGGGGTACAACTCTGCTGATGTCGCTGAATTGAAAAAAGAATATCCGGATGAAGGAATGAGCGGAATTGACCCACGCTATGTCATTAACCGGATTTCCTCTACGATTATTCGCAAAGGAGTACCTTCCATTAATGCACTGGATGTATTACGTTCACTGAAAGATGGGCTAGACCAACATCCGTCCATTACACCAGAGTTACGTGAACGTTACTTGAATTTTATCTCATTGGCTCGAAAAGAGTATGATAACATTGCAAAGAAAGAGGTTCAAAAAGCATTCGTATATTCTTATGAAGAATCTGCCAAAACATTAATGGACAATTATTTGGATAATGTGGAGGCCTATTGCAACAAAGCTAAGTTACGCGATCCTTTAACAGGTGAAGAAATCAATCCGGATGAAAAGCTTATGCGTTCTATTGAAGAACAAATTGGTATCTCAGAAAATGCTAAAAAAGCATTTAGGGAAGAAATACTTATCCGTATTTCCGCCTATGCAAGAAAAGGCAAGCGTTTTGATTATAATTCCCATGATCGCTTACGAGAGGCTATTCAAAAGAAATTGTTTGCCGATCTCAAGGATGTTGTGAAGATAACGACATCTACGAAAACACCAGATGAGCAACAGCTAAAGAAAATTAACGAGGTAGTTGCTCGACTGATTGATGAATATGGCTATAATTCCACTTCAGCAAATGAATTATTGCGTTATGTAGGAAGTTTATTGAATAGGTAATGGAAATAAGACTGGCGGAAACTCTGCCGGTCTGTTTTTTTCAAAAATGTAAAGGGTAGCAAGATTTTAGCATCGTTACGTGATGTGTACCAGCTCTCGGGAGGAAAGCTTGTCTTGCGGAGAATAGTTAATCAGGTTCTAGATCGACGACATTAGCACATTTTAGAATACGAAAAAAAGATTGTCCAACCTTATAGGCAGATAACTAATTATCGAAATTATTTGTAAATTATTCTATGAATATGCATAGGATAAAGTAATCCATCTTTATTCGTATTTTTTCCATTCGCGATATTGTATGTATTATAAAAAATTATGTGCATCTTTCATGACAAAATGTTAAAAGGAGGGGTTTATAATGTCTGTCAATAACCATCAGTTTGTGATTTCAAAAGAAGATTGGTCCCTCCATCGTAAAGGATACGATGACCAGCAGCGGCATCAAGAAAAAGTTCAAGAGGCGATTCGAAATAATTTACCCGACTTAATAACAGAAGAAAGCATTATTATGTCTAACGGACGAGATGTGGTAAAAATTCCGATACGTTCTTTGGATGAATACAAAATTCGTTATAATTACGACAAAAACAAACATGTGGGCCAAGGTGATGGTGACAGTCAAATCGGTGATGTAGTGGCACGTGATGGATCCAGTGCTCAGAAAGGCCCTGGTAAAGGGCAAGGAGCCGGCGATCAGGCAGGAGAAGACTATTTTGAGGCTGAGGTATCCTTAATGGAGCTTGAGGAAGCTTTATTTAAGCAATTAGAGCTTCCGAACTTAAAGAAAAAAGAGGAGCAGGAACATCTTGTTGAGAATATCGAATTTAACGATATTCGTAATACCGGGTTAATGGGCAATATCGATAAGAAAAGAACGATGATGGCGGCATTTAAACGGAATGCCATGAGAGGTAAACCGGGATTTCATCCAATTTATAAAGAAGATTTGAAATTCAAAACGTGGAATGAAGTTGTAAAGCCCGATTCAAAAGCCGTAGTCATCGCGATGATGGACACAAGCGGATCTATGGGGATTTGGGAAAAGTATATGGCAAGAAGCTTTTTCTTCTGGATGACGCGTTTCTTGCGGACGAAATATGAAACAGTGGATATTGAGTTTATTGCCCACCATACAGAAGCAAAAATTGTATCAGAAGAAGACTTCTTTTCTAAAGGAGAAAGTGGGGGAACGATCTGTTCATCGGCCTATCGTAAGGCACTTGAAATTATTGATTCTAAATATAATCCAAGAAAATTTAACATCTATCCGTTTCACTTCTCAGATGGAGATAACCTTACATCGGATAATGCGCGTTGTGTGAAATTAGTAGAAGAATTAATGAAAGTATCTAACATGTTCGGCTATGGTGAAGTTAATCAGTATAATCGCCATTCTACCCTCATGTCGGCTTACAAGAATATCAAAGATGAGCGATTCCGTTATTATATTCTTAAACAAAAAGCAGATGTTTTCCACGCCATGAAAACTTTCTTTCATAAGGAGAATTCTGAAGTATTGGTATAAAAAACGGCAGGTGCCTTTTATTCACCTGCCGCTTTTTTCTATTCAATGGAAAGGATTCCGCTTTGACCTTGAGTTACTTTTCCTTGTTTTTTCATATTTAGCTTAGTTAAATTAGTAAAAATAATAGGAGTCACTGTCGAAGGAGCTGATTTTTTGATCAACTCTAAATCAAATGTGAGTATTTCTTTTCCTTTAGTGACTAGCTCTCCTTCATTAACTAGAACTTTGAAGCCTTGCCCCTTTAAATGGACCGTATCTATTCCAATGTGAATAAGAATTTCATAACCATGCTTTGATTTAATTCCGATCGCATGTTTGGTTGGGAATATATTGATAATTTCACCGTCGACAGGTGATACAACGGATCCTTTCGCTGGAATAATACCGAATCCATCTCCCATCATTTTTTGTGAGAATACTTGATCTGGCACTTCACTTAATTCAATGATTTCCCCTTCAATAGGCATCACGAACTCTTTGTCAGATAAGGTCGGAAGTCCCTGCAGAGGGGTGGATACTGTTTCGGTAGTTTCCTCTGAATGAACGGATGATGGATCCAATTTTTTCATAGCGTCTGCCACAAACTCTACTTCGGTTCCGACAATAATTTGTAAATTTGTTTTATTTAATTTCATTACGCCTTTTGCTCCATGTGCCTTTAAAGCTGCATCATTTACTTTATCCATGTCTTTAATCGACAAACGCAATCGAGTCGCACAATGATCGATATTTGAAATATTGTCTTTACCACCAATATCCTTAATAAAGTGATAAGCCAGTTTTTCATGTTTACTCATATTAGTAGAATCCGATGTAGGAGCGTTTTCCATAGTTTCTTCTTCGCCTTCACGACCTGGTGTTTTTAAATTAAAGGTTTTAATTAATATATAGAAAAGAACGAAATAAATAACTCCATAAATTAGTCCTACTACTAATAAAAGCAATGGTTTTTCTGCAATATTAAAGTTTAATAAATAGTCAATGGCACCTGCTGAAAAAGTAAATCCGTCTCTAATTCCGAGCATGGAGGTGACCCACATCGATAATCCTGTTAATACGGCATGGACCCCATATAATAGAGGGGCGATAAACATGAATGAGAACTCGATTGGTTCGGTAATACCAGTAAGAAAAGAAGTTAAGGCTAATCCAATAAACATACCGGAAACGGCTTTTCTTTTTTCAGGTTTGGCTGCAGCAATAATTGCAAAGGCAGCTGCAGGAAGACCAAACATCATAATTGGGAAGAAACCAGTCATAAAACCGCCTGCATTTGGATCACCTGCAAAGAAGCGGGCAATATCTCCCTCTTGACCATTAAATTCACCAAATTGGAACCAGAATAAGCTGTTTAACACATGATGAAGACCTAATGGAATAAGAAGTCGGTTTAAAAATCCGTAAATACCTGAACCAATAGCCCCTAAACCAATGATCCAATTTCCAAGCCCATTAATTGCATCTTGGATCGGAGGCCATACAAATCCTGCAACACCAGCAATAATAACCATAGTAACGGAAGTGACAATTGGAACAAAACGTCTGCCACTAAAGAATCCTAACCATTCTGGTAGTTTGACATCACGATAGCGATTGTATAAGCTTCCGGCAATGATACCGGTAATTATACCTCCTAGAACACCCATATTGATATTTTCATCAATAGCTTTTGTACCTTCTGTTAAAACTAAATAACCGATAGCTCCTGATAAGGCAGCAGCACCATTATTATCTTTAGCAAACCCCATTGCGACACCAATCGCAAATATTAGTGCTAAATTTGCAAAAATAGCATTTCCTGCATTCGCAATAAAAGGAATATCTAATAAATCCGGTTGTCCGAAGCGAAGTAATAAACCTGCTGCTGGCAACACTGCGATAGGAAGCATAAGTGCTTTCCCAATTCGTTGTAAAAACCCTAGCATAGAAGTGTTCTCTCCTTTAATAAAAATAAATCAATCTGAAAGCGCTTATCAACTAACATAATACACAACACATTTATAGATGTCTATACCAATTTTTTGATTGCTAATAAAAAATACGATTGTTTGTATTAAAAAAGGTGATGATTAAGTTTAAATTAATATATAATAAAGTAAATTGGTATAGACAACTAGATTACTTCAATGCTAATATGTAGGTATCATTGGAAAGGAAGTATAGAAAAATGATCCCAAAAGATAATCTTATTTTAATAAAGAATATTCAAATTTATTCGGAAGACCGTTTTATAGAAAACGGATATATAATAATGAAAAATAAAAAAATTATTGAGGTCGGGGTACTATCTGATCTTGAAAATGATCAAGATTATCAAATAATTGAGGTTCCGAGTGGGTTTATTGCCGTACCAGGTTTTATTGATGTTCACATTCATGGAGTAAATGGAGCCGACACAATGGATGCGACGAAGGAAGCATTAGATACGATGGCAAGCGCACTTCCCAAAGAAGGAACTACTAGCTTTTTAGCGACAACCATAACCCAAGAACGAAAAGAAATTGAAAAAGCATTAATTAATGCTGGGGAATATATGAAAACACAGGCTGACCAAGGAAAAGCAGAAGTTTTAGGGATTCATTTGGAAGGTCCTTTTGTTAATGCGAAAAGAGCAGGTGCACAGCCTGTTCATCATATCATTGACCCAAATGTATCTTTTTTAAAGGAATGGCTGGCTCTTTCTAACCATTCAATTAAGTTGGTGACATTAGCACCGGAGCAGCCAAATGGATTGGAAATGGTTCGCTATTTAAAAGAAAACGGGATTATTGCCTCTATTGGACACTCAGATGCCACATACGAACAAGTTGTTGAGGCAATTGAAGCAGGCGCGAATCATGTGACTCATCTATTTAATCAAATGAAAGGACTACACCATCGAGAACCAGGGGTCGTAGGAGCCGCCTTTTTACATGATGAATTAAAGGCAGAAATTATAGCAGATGGGGTGCATGTCCGGCCTGAAATGGTAAAACTGGCTTATCAACAAAAGCAACGTGAAGGTCTTATTTTAATTACAGACTCAATGCGGGCAAAATGCTTAAAAAATGGAACATATGATTTAGGGGGACAAGAAGTTACCGTTAAAGATGGAAAAGCTGTATTAGAAGATGGCACATTGGCTGGTAGTATTCTCAAATTAGGGCAAGCATTCAAAAATATTTTAAATTATACAGGATGTTCCATTGAGGATGCGATACAAATGGCTTCTGTGAATCCTGCCAAACAGTTAAACATCTATGACCGAAAGGGAAGCATCGCTAAAGGGAAAGATGCTGACATCGTCATTCTTGATCATAATAGAGAAATTTTTATGACGATTTGTCGTGGTGAAGTGGCCTTTCACAAGGAGGACGATATCAAATGAAATTAATTGAGGTAAAAGATTATAACGAAATGAGCCAAAAAGCGGCAGAATATATTATTGAAAAAGTGAGGAACTATCCAAGAATCAATCTTGGTCTAGCAACCGGCGGCACTCCGGTGGGTACGTATAAAATTTTAATTGAAGATCATCAAAAGAATGGAACCTCTTATCAAGAGGTAACTACATTTAATTTGGATGAATATATTGGTCTTTCTGGCAATAATCCAAATAGCTATCGTTACTTTATGAATGAAAAATTGTTTAATCATCTTGATATAAATAAAAATAATACTTTTATTCCTAGCGGCGTTGCGAAGGATATCCAAGCCGAATGTCTTCGTTATGAGCAATTAATTACCCAACACGGCGGCGTTGACCTGCAATTACTTGGAATTGGTCAAAATGGTCATATTGGGTTCAATGAACCTGGGACATCCTTTCAATCAAATACCCATGTTGTTGATTTAGCTCCGTCTACTATTAAAGCGAATGCAAGATTTTTTGACAACGAGGAAGAGGTACCTACTAAAGCAATAACGATGGGAATAGCCACCATTATGAAGAGTAAGGAAATATTACTCTTAGTTTCCGGTGAGTCCAAAAATGATGCCATGCATAAGCTTTGGAACGGGGAAGTGACAGAAAGTTTTCCTGCATCTATTCTGAAAAATCACCCATATGTTACAATTATTGCAGATCAAGCAGCGGTTGCTGGACTTAAGATGCATTCTTAACTTGTCATAAAGACCGCTCATTTGCAGATTTTTGACAGAAAGGTGTATTAAGAAATGATTAATAAAAATTCCCCCATCCCCATTTATTTTCAGCTTGTTGAGCAAATCAAAGGATGTATTGAAACAGGAGAACTACAACCAGGAGATGCTCTACCACCTGAAAGGGAATATGCTGAAAAATATAAAATAAGCCGTATGACAGTTAGACAAGCTTTTACTCAACTTGTAAATGAAGGCTATCTTTATCGTCTTCAAGGCAAGGGGACTTTTGTTGCGGAGCGTAAAATTGAACAGCCTCTTCAAGGATTGACCAGTTTTACGGAGGATATGAAAGCAAGAGGGATGGAGCCGGGGAGTGAATTAATTCATTTTGAGATTGTTCCAGCATCTAATCAAGTGGCAACACAATTGTCAATTTCGGAGTATGCCCCTGTTTACGAAATTAAAAGGATTCGCTTGGCAGATGGAGTACCAATGGCATTGGAAACCAATTATATATCAGCCAATCTTGTGAAAGGTCTAACTGAACAAATTGTCATGCAATCATTGTATGCCTATATAGAAGGGCACTTAAACTTAAAGATTGATTATGCTTCGCAAACGATTGAATCGTCAATAGCAAGCCAAAATGAAGCAAAGCTTCTAAAAATTAATAAAGGGTCACCAGTCATGCTTATTCAAAGGAGCACATTTTTAAAGGATGGAACCCCTGTCGAATTTGTAAAATCTGTTTATCGTGCTGACCGTTATAAATTTATGATCCAAATGAAAAGGTAAATAAGCATTAGTCCACCGAGTAGTAATCGGTGGATTTTTTTTATTGTAACGTCGATTATTTCCATTAATACTTTTACGAAAAATATTAAAAATATAAAAGCAACACAAATTTAAAAGGGGGGATTGGCATTGATAAAACGATCTATTAGTGTGATTGCTGCGGCCTTAATCACAGTAGGGTTGGCGGCTTGTAATGCCAATGATAATGATAATGTCGATAATCGAGTAGGATACAATAATAACCGAGATAATGATATGTTAAATGTCCAAAATGGCAGGGATGATTTCATTGACCACAATGGACTACTGACAGAGGATTATACAAATAACAATAATAATGAACCGGATTGGGATGTAAATCTGTTTAATGAAAATGACAGGAACAGAAGAATCCATGATGATGACGATTTAATTTCTGCTTATCATACAAGCATGAATAGCAATCAGTACCCGCACACTAAGGCGGTTTTAATACAGGATGCTAAGTATCAATTTATCCGTATAGATCCTGGACAAGAAAATACTGGTATAATCCAACATAGAGTACCACAACCAAAAGCACAGGTGCCGTCAGGACAGACAGCAGTACCAAAGGCTGCACAACCTGCACCAGAAAAACAAACAGAAACGAAAGCACCAACAGGCTCAGCTAGCCAGTACGTTCAGCAGGTTATTGATTTAACAAATGAACAGCGCCGTAAAAATGGTCTACCTGCTTTAAAAGCTGATGCCAAATTAAATAGTGTGGCGCAAAAAAAATCAGAAGATATGCAGCAAAATAATTATTTCTCTCATACAAGTCCAACATATGGCTCTCCGTTTGATATGATGAGGGACCAAGGTGTGACGTATAAATCTGCAGGTGAAAATATTGCCCAAGGACAAAGAACACCGCAAGAAGTTGTAAATGCTTGGATGAACAGTGAAGGACATCGTAAAAATATTCTCAACCCTAACTTTACACATATCGGGGTAGGTTATGAACCTACAGGGAAACATTGGACACAAATGTTTATCCAAAAATAATGTGAACTTCTTCTACCGGCAAGTGCTTAACATTTGCCGGTTTTTTAGTCAATACACCCAATACTGATTTAGTATTGCTGAACAAATTATTACATAGAAAAACCGGCGGTCATTTTATACCGTCGGTTTTTTCATTGGCTGCCTTCATACTAAAAGTATAGGCAGGAAATTTAAAGTAAAAAGTGGTCCCTACACCAACTTCACTTTCTACCCAGATGGAACCGGACATCGCACGGGTAATACTGTATACCACCATCATCCCTAAACCTGTTCCATTTTTCCCTTTTGTTGAGTAAAATGGTTCACCAAGTCTTTGAATTTGTTGTGGAGTCATACCAATTCCAGTATCTTTTACTTTGATGGTAATAGAATTTTGACGATATTCAGTTGTTACTTTTAGTGTACCTCCATTTGGCATGGCTTCGATCGCATTTTTAATGACATTAACAAAACATTGACGGAATAATTGCTGATCTCCTCTAATCGTACCGATAAGCGAAAAATCAGTTAAAATTTCTACTGAATATTGATTGGATAGTGGCTTTAAGATACTAATAATTTGCTTTAATTCTTTTTTAACATTAAGTTCTTCATATTTTTCCATGGATGGTTTCGCAAAGGTTAAATAATCCTGTATAACCTTTTCTGCTGAACAAAGCTCTTCTTGAACAATGGCTAAATATTCTTTTCTTTTGTGTCTTGGAAGGTAATCATCTTGAAGAAGCTGAACAAAGCCACTTGCAGCAGTAAGTGGATTTCGTATTTCATGGGAAATAGCAGCTCCCATTTGCTCAACTGCTTTTAGTTTTTCCGCCTTTATTAGCTGTTGCTTCAATTCCACATTTACTAAGACAAATTCAATCCAATGTGAAATGATACCGAGCCCAAATGCAGGGATCACAAGGTATGCAATAAAAGCATCAAACAAATTTATATTTGTGTTATTAAATGCCATTAATATGACTGAAGTGATGCCAATTGCCATTCCGAAGCAAACGGAAATAATCACTCTACGAGTGGAAGACTGTTTCCAAAACCATGGATTTAACCACCATGAAAGAATGGAGACTGGTATGTAAAGAGCGACAGTTTGAAAAAATCCCGTATCAATTCCATAAAAGCTTCGAATAATTATAGCAGCGGCAGTAAGTATTGGCCCAATTTCAAAATAAAGACTGCCAATAACGATTGGAATTAATCTTAAATCATACCTGGCAGATGAGACAGGGGTATAGGAGAATTGAATGCAAATCCATATTAGAACGATGGAAAATATGATAATTGCAGTTTTAGGCAGGGGAAATTTTTTTCTTTTCTCAAGAAAGATAATACAAATAAAAAGTAAGATAATGATTATGGAAAGATTTGTAAAAAGATGTTGTGCAATCTCCATGTATCTCACCGTCCAAATAAGGCTTTAGGAAAATTTTACTTATTAATTTGGTAAGATACAATAAATTTTACAAAATATTTTATATTTTTTCAAAAAATGAATGATTAAAAATAATGCAAATCTCCCTTTTGTGTTAAATGAAAAAGCTTCCATGAATGGAAGCTTTTAGATTCAGAAGCCATGTATTTTGTTTTATTCACTATTTTGTGTGAAATTAAAAAATTCAGGTTGGTCATTACGATTTTTCTTCTTTTCATTTTGCTCTCCCATTTTTCCATCAGATTCGTAACTTAATTTATTTTTGGTTATTTTCTTGCTTTTCATTTTTGATTTCTCCTTTATATTTTAATTGCTTACATTCATTTGTTAATTTCCAATTTTTTTATCAAATTTACCGTCTCTTGATGCTCCGGTTTTAACAATTCAAATAATTTCTTATCTGTTTGTACAAGGGATTTTCCTTTCTTATTCGCAATCGGCCTAACTTTAGAGATTCCTTTTGTTACCCGCCATTTTCCTGCTTTTTTAATCATTCTTAAATCAATGATACCAAGATGGTTGCCATAAGCTCCCGCCATGACTACAGGTTTTCCGTTTATCGTCCCTGTTTTTAAATTTGTATTAGGAAGTTTTTTAAAAGCAGGTCCTGGAAAAACACGATGTGAATGCCCGGAGAGAATGGCGTGGATACCAGGTATTTTCGTTAAATAGTAGACAGCATTTTCGGTATTGGGATGATAAGGTTCGGCACTGATACCTGTATGAGCCAATGCAATAATTATGTCTGCTCCTTCATTCTTCATTTTTGGGACAAATTCCTTGGCTGTTTCTACGATAGGTTTTGCGTAAACCTTGTCTTCAAGATTGGCTTTATCCCATTTCATGATTTGTGGAGGCGCAAACCCAATTACCCCAATGTTTAATGTATGTTTTTTCCCATTTTGATCCTCTATCTTTCTTTTTAAAATAACGTAAGGTTTAAAATAGGGTTTATTCGTTTTTTTAGAACGTATATTGGCATTGACTACAGGCATTTTCGCCCCTTTTAAAGCTGCATTTAAAAATTTTAATCCATAATTAAATTCATGGTTTCCAATTGTAATCGCATCATATCTTAAATGATTAAATGCACGATAAACGGGGTGTGTTTTCCCATTATAAATTCCTTTAATTCGTGCAAGATATTCTCCAATCGGACTCCCTTTTAAATGATCACCAACATCAAAAAGCAAAGTGTTTTTTTCTTCTTTTCTAGCTTCGTGGATTAACGTAGCCGTTTTTACTAGACCGATCCGGTTATTTTCTTTTGATTGATAATAATCAAAATTTATTAAATCAGCATGCAAATCTGTCGTTGCAATCAAGCGAAGGTTAATGATGGATTCCGTGGAGGAATTTTTTTTGGCAAACGTTGATGGAGGGATTAACTGCCAAAAAATGAAAAAAACGGCTAATAGGAGAAGAAAGTATTTTTTGTTCATAATTAACCTCCTTGTTATTGGGATGGGTTTCAATAGTATTTGTTATTTTATAGTAATTATGATAATTTCTATAAAATATGGGATGAATGTACTAAATAATTTTGTTTTACATAAAAACAAAAACAATCCTTTACTTTTCTTTATTCGTTTATTTACAAATATTGATCTGCTTTGATATAGTTATTTTGGTTAATATATTAGTAAAATAACTATTGGTTTAATGAAATTGGAGGTTAAACATAATGAGTCAAAATATTGCAGGAATGATTGATCATACATTATTAAAAGCTGATGTAACAAAAGACCAAATTATTAAATTAGCAGAAGAAGCAAAAGAGTATTCATTTGCCTCTGTTTGTGTGAATCCAACATGGGTAAAAACGGCTGCTGAAGCTCTTAAAGGTACTAATGTAAAGGTTTGTACTGTTATTGGTTTCCCTCTTGGGGCAACAACACCTGAGACAAAAGCATTTGAAACAAAGAATGCTATTGAGAATGGAGCAACCGAAGTTGATATGGTTATTAATATCGGGGCTTTAAAAGATAAACAAGATGAATTAGTTGAAAAGGATATCCGTGCTGTTGTTGAGGCGGCTAAAGGAAAAGCTCTAGTTAAAGTTATTATTGAAACTTGTCTTTTGACAGATGAAGAAAAGAAAAGGGCATGTGAGCTTTCTGTAAAAGCAGGAGCAGATTTTGTGAAAACATCCACTGGATTCTCTACTGGCGGTGCAACTGTTGAAGATGTACGCTTAATGCGTGAAACAGTAGGTCCAAATATCGGTGTTAAAGCCTCCGGCGGTGTAAGAAGTCGTGAAGATGCGGAAGCGATGATTGCAGCTGGTGCAAATCGAATTGGGGCAAGTTCTGGTGTGGCTATTTGCAAAGGTGAAGTTTCTAATAGCAGCTATTAAGGAAGAAAAAACCACCATTGATGGTGGTTTTTTTATTAGAACTGAACTCAGACTCACTAACCATCTGTCCATATATAATAAATTTCGATTTATAGTGTTTCCTTTCTCTCAATCGGAGAGTTTAAACGATGGCTTTTGTGGCTTATCCAATAACAATCGATTGGTAGAGGCAATACGCCGTTGATTGACTAAAGGGATTTTATTATGTAAAAAAACCAGGGATTTTTGTCCCTGGTTTCTTTATTAAAAGAATAAATTTAAAATAAAATAGAAAATTCCTGAAATAAATGCTGTAATTGGTAAGGTGATGACCCATGTGACGAGCATCCGCTGAGCGGTATCCCATTTAACACCTTTTAAGCGGTGTGAAGCACCTACACCAAGAATACCGGAAGAGATTACGTGTGTCGTACTTACAGGAACATGCAAAGCACTTGCTCCAAAAATGACTGCAGCCCCTGTTAAATCAGCAGCAACCCCGTTGATAGGTCTAATTTTCATGATTTTGCCGCCTACTGTTTTAATGATTTTCCATCCGCCAACAGAGGTACCTATACCCATAGCAAGCGCACAGGATAATTGAACCCATGATTGAACATCGTTACTGGTTTGGTATCCATTAGCGATCAAAGCCATCGTAATGATTCCCATTGCCTTTTGGGCATCATTTGTACCATGTGAAAATGATTGTAATGCTGCTGTTGCCACTTGAAAATAACGGAATACACGATTGGTTTTTGTTAAATTAAAGTTTTTAAATACGATTTTAAATATACTGTAGATAATATAACCAATTGTAAATGCCAGAATAGGTGAGAAAATAAGTGCTTCAATGATTTTTATAAAACCACTGTAATTAAGTGAATCTAACCCTTCTGCAGCTAATGCTGCTCCAGCAATGGAACCAATAAGGGCATGGGACGAGCTACTTGGTATTCCGTAATACCAAGTAAGCAAATTCCAGAAGATAGCTGCTAATAATGCAGCCAAAATAACAACCGTTCCGTTTGATAGTGTAAAAGGATCGACAATATCTTTGGAAATCGTTTTAGCTACTCCGGTAAAAGTCATCGCACCAGCAAAATTCATGACTGCTGCTAATAAAATGGCTTGCCGAGGCTTTAGTGCCTTTGTGGATACTGATGTCGCAATAGAATTGGCGGTATCATGAAATCCATTAATAAAATCAAATGCAAGCGCGCAGACAACGATTAATATTGTAAGAATGAAAACTAAGTCCATCTGATTACTCCTTAAGCATTTTTCATAATGATGGTTTCTAGTGTGTTGGCAACGGTTTGACAGCTATCCGCGATATCCTCAAGATTCTCGTAAATTTCTTTATATTGAATAATTCGAATTGGATCTTTCTCGACATTAAATAGGTTCTTAATGGATTTTCTTAATACATGGTCACATTGTGATTCATAATCTTTAATCTTAATGGCATGTTCTCTAATTTGAAGAAGTTTTTTATTGGATAATAGCTCAATTGCATGATCAATTTCATGAACACTAGTCTGAATGGCGTTAACAAATTGAATCATATAATCGTCCGCTTGAGTAATGGAATACATTTCAAATAGTGCGGCGGTTGCTTCTAAACCATCTAATACATCATCCATTGTCATGGCAAGGTGGAGAATATCTTCACGCTCAATTGGTGTAATAAAAGCGTCATTTAGTTCTTTAATAACCTCATGAACGAATGAATCCCCTTTAGACTCAATTTCTTTCATTTTTTCTGAAAAGATCTTTAAATCACTAATATCCTTTAATTTATATTCCGTAAAAAAGTTGGCACCTTCTTTAAGATTCGTTGAAATATTGTGCAGTAATACTGCAAACTTATCCTTTTTTTTAAAAACCATTAAAATTACCTCCAAATTTTTGTCCCAAACAAGTAAATTGAACGAAATTAATTTTATTGAAATTTGTCGAAAAAAGAAATAACTTCGACATCAATTTTACAAAAACTTAACATTAGAATTTTCAAATAATTAACCATAATATATACCTTGTACTATTTCCCATGATTTTCTTTTTATACAGTGCCTCTAATTGTTGAGCCGTTAGTGAAAAAATGTAAAAGACATGAGTAAAAAAAAAAATTTAGGGTAATTTATGTCTACAGACATGTTTTCATTGTCTGAATCGCTCAGATGCTTATGAACAGTTATGAATGAAAAAAGGAGTGTTCTAAAATGGGCTTTATTTGGGCATTAATCGTTGGTGGTATTATTGGCTGGTTGGCTGGCCTAATCGTAGGAAGAGATGTACCTGGAGGCATTATTGGTAATATCATTGCAGGTTTCGTTGGAGCTTGGCTTGGGACATGGATTTTAGGAGATTGGGGACCACATGTGGCTGATTTTGCCATCATACCTGCTATTATCGGAGCAGCGGTACTTGTCCTTTTAGTAAGCTTTATTATGAGATCTTTTAGAAAAGCTAAATAAAAATGACTGTCTAAAAAGGCCTTCCCAAATGGGAGGCCTTTTATAACTAGAATAGTAATTATATTTTCAAATTCTAGAACTGTCTCGCTTCATTGTCCTAGCGGCGAGACGCCTTCGGTCTCCGCCCTACGATAAGTCCACATCGAATCGCCTTCGGCTCCTCGTGTTTCCTATATCTCAGTTGGAGATCACCACAAGGAAAGCTGCAGATGCATTAGCATCGCACGACCGAAAGCGATAGCTTTTGGGAGGAGGCTATACGCCGCTAAACAGGGCGCTTCCGCTTTTCTGATTACACATCATAAATATTGATTCCTTTAAATATTGGTTTTTCGTCTAGGAAAGGTGCATGACATACGATTTTCTCTAAAGTAAATGGATGAAGAAATTCTAATTTTACTGCATGAAGTGCTTGTCGCTTTACAATAGGTTGTCCGCCATATAATACATCCCCAATTAAAGGATGACCGAGATGACTTAAATGAACTCGAATTTGATGTGTTCTTCCGGTTTCCAACCAACATTTTACATAGGAAAGGTTTTGTTGTTTATCTTCTTTTACTACCTGATAATGGGTGATGGCAGGTTGACCCGTTGGAGATACCCTTCTTCTAGTCGAATGATGACGATCTCTGCCAATTGGAGCATTAATAGAGCCATTTTTGTTTTGAAATAGTCCGTGAGTGAGTGCCAAATACGTCCTTTTAATTTTTCTTTTTTCAAGGAGTTTGTCGAATACAGCACCTGACAATGGATGTTTTGCAAATAATATGGCACCTGATGTATCACGATCTAAGCGGTGAATTTGCCGTATGTTTCGTATTTCACCTTTTGATAGCAAATAAAAAGCAACAGCATTCATAAGTGTATTCGTATCGGTCTCTCGATCATTCGGATGAGTATTCATAAAAGGCGGCTTATTTAGTACGAGGACATGGTCATCCTCAAATAAAATATCAATGGAACGAAACCAAGGTGTAAGTAGTATTTCTTCTTCTTCAAATAATTGTATCTGAAGTTTGGACCCGGCTGTTAGAGGTAAGGTCCAATTAGCTTCTTTTCCATTAATTTGGACTTTTTTCTCCATTCGGAAGGTATGGATCAGCTTTTTAGGTGCTTCCCATACATGGCGAAATAGATGATCTATTGTTATGTTTTCCCACTCTTTAGGGACAATGATCTGAAACCATTCTCCCAAACGAATTGTATTTAGCATATTCTTCTCCTTTTAGTTATCCACTAATTACCACCATTACATCTAACATAGTTATGTTATTCTTACATATATAATACGACAGATTATAGTGATGGCAAAGGTGGGTTTAATAGTGAAAATTGTATATGCCTCGACTCCAAGTCAAGAAGAGGAAATTTGTGAGCTTGTGAGGTATATTTATTCGAATATTTTTCCTCTTTATTTTACAGATGATGAAATTCATCAATTTGAACGCTTAAAGGTATTACACACCTCCAAAAAGCATTTCGAAGAGATTGGAACATTAAAAGATGCATTCCAAGTAATGGCTAGTATACAAACTTTAATATCCATTCTTGAATCACCCCAACTGGACGAACAATATGCACCTATTTTTAATAAAAATGTAGCAAATCTACAAGAATTTGGACTTTATTTTCCATTTGAATTTGATCAGTTTGTAGAAGCAAAGAACATGAAAAATCCTATGCTTAGTATTTATACGAAAGCAGATAATGAACTGCTTATATAAAAATGAAGCCCAAGAAAGTTACGGGTTCTTTTCAGAGAGAAATTTTTAAATAATACCTTCATATGCATGGTTTTGAAAATAGTTAGTAACGTCATACACAATAAAATGAGTAAAGCAAAAAGACTAGGGAATACAATTCCCTAGTCTTTCTACTGTCATTTTTTATGATTAATTCGATCAACAATAACAAACATTAGTGGAAATGATCATGCTCATTCATTTTAGCTTAAGCACGATTTATATGATTGTCTTTAAATCTCGTAGGGTATTTTAATTCATATCCCAACATACTATCCATTCCCATACGGCAGAATATATTAAATCGATTAATTACATACCTCCATAATTGTTTAATCAATAAATTGTAATCATCATTTCATAAAAATTCCTGTTACATTGAGTACTATGGAAAAAGCTTTTATTTTTAGCTACTTCTCAATGGAATTTTGAGGTAATATAGAGGGTGCACCTGTATCCCCCAAGGGATGGCGAAAATTGTCGGTAAATATTCGTAAATTTTTAAAGGAGTATTGGCTGGTAACTTAGAAAGATTATAAGTGACTAGAGTACTGGAGGGGAACTTCTTATGGATTGGAAATTAGCAGCAAGAAACTGGATGGAGTTTGAAGAATTAGACGCTGAATTAAAAAATCAGCTAGAAAAGCTAAAGCAAGATGAAAAGCAATTGGAGGAAGCTTTTTATAAGAACTTGGAGTTTGGTACCGGCGGAATGCGTGGGGAAATTGGTGTCGGTACAAACCGTATGAATATATATACCGTCCGGAAAGCATCTGCCGGCCTAGCAGCATACATAGAAGAACATGGGGATGAAGCCAAAAAACGTGGTGTTGTCATTGCTTTTGATTCACGCCACAAATCTCCTGAATTTGCCCTTGAAGCAGCTAAGACTTTAGCAACAAGAGGAATTCAAACATATATTTTTGATGAATTAAGACCGACACCTGAGCTATCTTTTGCTTTAAGGCATTTGAAAGCTTTTTCAGGAATCGTAATCACTGCCAGTCACAATCCGCCGGAATATAACGGGTATAAAGTATATGGTTCAGATGGGGGACAATTGCCACCAGAGGCTGCGGATCAGGTTATTGCGAAGGTAAATGAAATTGAGAATGAGTTAGTCATAAAAGTGGAAAGCGAAGAAACATTAAGAGCTTCAGGATTAATCCAAACCATTGGTGAAGAAATCGATCAAGCTTATATTGAAAAATTGAAGACGGTATCTGAAAATCCAAAACTTGCTGAGGAAACCGACATTAAAATTGTATTTACACCTCTACATGGAACAGCGAATAAGCCAGTCCGTGCTGGTTTAGCGGCTCTTGGTTATAAAAACGTAACGGTTGTAAAGGAACAGGAGCTTCCTGATCCGGAATTTTCAACAGTAAAGAGTCCAAACCCAGAAGAACATGCTGCCTTTGAACTGGCCATTCGGGAAGGAAAAAAAATTGGAGCGGATTTATTAATTGCGACTGACCCGGATGCGGACCGACTAGGTATTGCCGTATTAAACCATGAAGGCGAGTATGTTGTTTTAACCGGTAATCAAACAGGAGCCTTACTATTGGATTATCTGTTATCTCAAAAAAAGAAAAAAGGGACTTTGCCTAAAAATGGCGTTGTTTTGAAAACAATTGTTACCTCAGAATTAGGCCGGAATATTGCTTCTGCCTATCAATTAGAAACAGTAGATGTATTGACAGGCTTTAAATTCATTGCTGAAAAAATTAAGCAATATGAAGAATCGAAAGAACATACATTTCTTTTCGGATATGAAGAATCATATGGCTATTTAATTGGTGACTTTGCCCGTGATAAAGATGCTGTTCAAGCGGCGCTTTTAGCTACGGAAGTTTGTGCGTATTACAAAAAGCAGGGAATGTCTCTTTATGAAGGTATGATGCAAGTATTCGAAAAATATGGCTATTATCAGGAAGGACTTCGCTCTTTAACCTTAAAAGGAAAAGACGGCGCAGAATTGATCCAACGTATAATGGCTTCTTTCCGCAACGAACCAATAAAATCATTGGGGGCATTAAAAGCAGCATCTACGGAAGATTATTTAGCGGGTATTCGTGTAACGAACAGTGGCGAAGAAAAAATTCATTTACCAAAATCCAATGTGTTAAAATATTTGTTCGAAGATGGGTCATGGATTTGCTTAAGACCTTCAGGCACAGAACCTAAAATTAAGTTTTACTTTGGAGTAAATGGTAAAACCCTTGAAGAGAGCAGAAACAAATTGCAAACCATTGAAAAAAAATTTATGGAATTGGTAGATGACAAAATGAAACAGGTTCAATACTAAAAGGATGTATTCAATATTAGGGATATATATGAAACACGGCTTCAATATGGTGGAAGCCGTGTTTTTTTGGTGGAATTCTTTGGTCCGGTTGTAAATTTTTTTCTTTGAAATTATGGAATTCACTTGAATTTTCAGGAAAGACTATACAACGGAATCTCATTTGAATCGTTTTCCAGTGTTTCATTTGCATGGTCAATATAACGAAGCAGGCTATTTAGTTTTTTCTCAATAATACTGTAGTCATGTTCAAAATTGTAGGCATGCAGGAAATGTTCGATTTTCTTTGATAAAAAATGATCTTCTGTCCGCACCATTAAAATCAGCAAATTATCCCACTCAGACCGATGTGTATAATATAACGCTCGGTCATAATCCAGTCTATTCATTTTGAACTTCTCCTCCTTACTAGGAGTTGTTTTTAGTGTATGACATTTAAAAATGTACGAAACGCAGAAAATGTTGACACAAAAGTGATAAAGAGGTTTTCAACTTTTACCTGAATAAATATCAAGCAATGTGAGGTATTATGACAAAAATTATTTCATGTTTCTTACTAATCATGTTTTTAGTGATCCAACCTGTACACGCCCAAATTGTAAAAACAAATAAGGCATATTCGTATCAAAGACTTGTGCAAGATATAGCAAAAATAGATGAGAAGTATGGTCAGATCGTTGAAATTCAAGCAATTGGAACTTCACATTTAGGGCAAAAAATTTGGGGCATTAAGGTGGGAAAAGGGAAGAAGAACGTTGTTTTGATTGGTGCTCATCATGGAAGGGAATGGCTAACTAGTCTGCTATTAATGAAAATGCTGGAAAACTATTCTGAAGCTTATTTACATAATGAACGTATCGGCTCGTTGCCAATGGCTACATTAGACGAAGTGTCCATTTGGTTTATTCCAATGTTAAATCCTGATGGGGTTACTATTCAACAGAATGGAATCGAAGGATTTCCTCCAGAAATACAAAAAGAATTGTTGATCATGAATGACGGGTATATTGATTTCAAAGGTTGGAAGGCAAATGCAAAAGGAGTTGATTTAAATAGACAGTATCCAGCGGGATGGAAGAAGCTGAAAAATGAACCATCTATCCCCTATTATAAATATTATAAAGGAAAAAAGCCATTTGAAGCCCGCGAAGTAATCGCGTTAAGAAATTTTATAAATAAAATTAACCCTTCTATTGCAGTTGCCTATCATACGGCAGGACAGGAGATTTTTTGGAATTATAAAAATGGAAAACACCTTAAAAGGGACAAGGCCATTGCCAAGAAAATATCCAAAGTAACTGGCTATAAGTTGGCAAAGCCCGATAAAGATGCAATAGGAGGAGGATTTACTGACTGGTTTATTACTAGTTATCATAAACCGGCGATGACAATTGAAATAAGTCCACTTGTTGGAGAAACAAGCCCACCGCTTTCTGTTTTCCATAAAGAATGGAAAAGGAACCAACGTGTTGGTTTGGTGCTGGCAAAGGAAGCAAAAAAAATACATTAAATGACTTATATGGATTCAAAATTGGAGAAAAATATTCAAGATAGAACGATAGGAGGAATAAGGATGAAGAAATATTTTGCCGCAATACTGATTTTGTTAAGTTTGGTAACCCATCATCAATATGGTTTAGCACAAAAACCGGATTATGAAAAGTATGGGCGAATGGCCATAGCTGTTGTTGCTGCTGAGTATCCAGGTGATGAGGTTAAGGAATATGAATATTTAGGCAGGGAAAAGCTAAGTGGAACGAATGTAATCGATTCTTTTCGGTTTCAAGTTCAAGAAAATCAGCAACCATTCTATGTAATCGTTAAGGTAACCCATGATCTCAGTAGCAAAAAGCTGGTTCATTTAACAGTTGAGTCTCAAAAACGATAATGAATTAGCTGTCTATTGTTTTTTCGTTCTTGTTTCATCATTCCTCCTTTTTCTTCATACATTGTGGTAAGAGGAAAAGGGGGAGTGGCTAATGAATGAGCAAGAAAAGAAAGCACTCGAATACGCGATAAGTGAAATCACCGAAATTGCTAGCAGTTTTGGGCTGGATTTTTATCCAATGCGCTATGAAATTTGTCCAGCTGATATTATTTATACCTTTGGAGCCTATGGGATGCCGACCCGATTTTCACACTGGAGCTTTGGAAAGCAATTTTATAAAATGAAACTGCACTATGATTTAGGCCTTAGTAAAATTTATGAGCTTGTGATAAATTCAAATCCTTGTTATGCCTTTTTATTAGATTCAAATTCTTTAATCCAAAACAAACTTATTGTTGCTCACGTATTAGCTCATTGTGACTTCTTTAAAAATAACGTCCGTTTTCAAAATACGAAGCGTGACATGGTAGAAAGTATGGCAGCAACGGCTGAACGAATTCACCAATATGAGATTCAATATGGAAAAAGGGAAGTAGAGCGCTTTTTAGATGCAGTATTATCGATTGATGAACATATTGACCCTTCGTTAATGAGACCTAAATTGGCTTGGACAATGGATGATATAGAGGAGGAAGAGGAGGAGCGGCCTTCCACCCCTTATGATGACTTGTGGAGCTTGGATGAGAGAAATAAAAAAGTCACCAAAAAACCACCTCGTAAAAAGAAATTCCCACCAAGACCTGAAAAAGATTTGCTATTATTTATTGAAACCTATAGCAGGGAACTTGAAGATTGGCAACGCGATATTTTGACCATGATGCGTGAGGAAATGCTGTATTTCTGGCCACAGCTGGAAACAAAAATTATGAATGAAGGTTGGGCGTCTTATTGGCATCAACGTATTTTACGGGAAATGAACCTGACAAGTGGTGAAGCTATTGAGTTCGCTAAATTAAATGCAGGCGTTGTTCAGCCATCGAAAACAGGCATTAACCCATATTATCTTGGATTGAAGATATTTGAAGATATTGAGGAAAGATATAACAATCCTGACGAGGAAATGAAACGAAGAGGAGTAAAGCCAGGGTCTGGCAGAGAGAAAATCTTTGAGGTTCGGGAAATTGAATCTGATATTTCGTTTTTGAGAAATTATTTGACAAAAGATTTAGTGATGCGTGAGGATATGTATCTGTTTCAAAAGCAGGGTCGGGATTATAAAATTGTCGACAAACAATGGGAAAATGTCCGTGACCAATTAGTGAACATGCGAGTGAATGGCGGATTTCCTTATATCACTGTGAATGACGGTGATTATATGAAAAATGGCGAGCTTTACTTGAAACATTGGTATGAAGGGATTGAACTTGACGTCAAATACCTTGAAAAGGTACTCCCATATATTTATCAGTTATGGGGAAGACCTGTTCACATGGAGACGGTTGTAGAGGAAAGAACCATGCTGTTTTCTTATGATGGCAAAGGAGTCCATCGGAAATATTTATAAATCAAAAAACCATCCTGGTTTGTACAGGATGGTTTTTTAAAAGATAAGCGATAATGTTTTTGATGGATAATATTGTCAACCGCAAGTGCCATTGTTTCCTTTTTTCACAGCCAAGTTATCTATTGCTTCCAACATAAAACCCCTCTAGAAATATTCCAGAGGGGTTTTTTTATCTTATAGTGAAGTTAGTTCTTTTTCCAAAGCTTTTTCAACCGTTACATATTGGTAACCAAGATCTTTTGCAACAGCTTCATAAGTGATTTCACCATTGGCCACATTCACACCAAGCTTTAATGCTGGATTTTCAGCAATCGCTTTATAAACACCTTTGTTAGCAATTTGCAATGCATATGGAACCGTAACATTTGTTAAAGCAATGGTAGAAGTTCTAGGCACTGCTCCAGGCATATTGGCCACAGAGTAGTGAATAACTCCATGTTTTTCGAAAGTTGGGTTATCGTGAGTGGTTACGTGATCAATCGTTTCAACAATTCCTCCTTGGTCGATCGCCACATCCACAATGACGGAACCCGGTTTCATTGTCCGAACCATTTCTTCGGTTACTAATTTAGGCGCTTTTGCTCCTGGGATCAGAACGGCACCAATTAATAGATCGGCTTCTGCCACAGCCTCCGCAATATTATATGGGTTTGACATAAGCGTTTTGATTTGATTTCCAAAGATATCATCTAATTGACGAAGGCGGTCAGCACTTAAGTCGATAATTGTTACGTCCGCTCCTAATCCAATTGCCATTTTGGCTGCATTGGTACCTACGATTCCACCACCGATAATGGTGACTTTTCCTCGGCTTACACCTGGTACACCGGCAAGTAGAATGCCTTGACCTCTGTTATTTTTTTGTAAGAATGCCGCCCCAATTTGAGCAGCCATACGACCAGCGACTTCGCTCATCGGTGTAAGAAGTGGAAGGGTTTTATTAACAGACACTGTTTCATAAGCGATCGCAATTACGCCACTATCTTTAAGAGCCTGCGCTAATGCAGGTTCAGCTGCAAGGTGTAAATAGGTAAATAAAATTAATCCTTGACGGAAGTACTGATATTCACTAGCAAGAGGCTCTTTCACTTTCATAATCATATCTGATTTTTTCCAAACCTCTTCAGCACTGTTAATAATTTGAGCGCCAGCTTTTTCATAAGCTTCATCAGTGAAACCGCTTCCAATTCCTGCATTCGTTTCAATTAGGACTGAGTGTCCTGCATTCACAAAAGAAACAACTCCTGCAGGGGTAAGCGCCACCCGATTTTCATTATTTTTAATTTCTTTTGGTACCCCAATGATCATATCCAAATTCCTCCCAATATCTTAACAAAATTTTACTATGTTTTAAGTATATAATGTTTGGTGAAGAATTTCTTTGTTAAGAAAGGAGAAAAATCATTATACATTTTGGGGATTTTCACAAATGATCAAATCCCCTTATATTTTTCTAGTTTTAAATCCAAATAAAGCATCATTTTTTGATTTGGATCTTTGAAATTAATTTCTCCAATTTCAGCGATACGTTTTAAGCGATAGGTTAAAGTGTTGGCATGAACATTGAGCTCTTTTGCCGCATCATTGATATTTGCATCATTGTTTAAATAGACCTCTAATGTTTTAACGAGATGGCTATTATGTTTTTGATCATATTCATGAAGCTTTTTTAAGGAGTAGTTTTCATAAGGTTCAACTTTTCTTTTTTCTAAAAGTAAATCAAAAAATTGATAAATTCCGAGTTTGTGATAATTGTAAATATGTTTTGTTTCATAAGGAAATTTATTTTTAATCGCTAATACAGATTGTGTTTCTTCATAGGCTTTACCAATTAATTGATAATCTTCATAAATACTACTAAAAACAGAAATAATGTCTTTGATTCCATATCGTTCATTCATTTTTTCTACAAAGACCTGTACAAATTGTTCCAATTCAGAGAATGGATTTTGAAAAGTGTCCGTAGAAACTAAAACAATCAATTGGTTGCAGTCAATCGTGTATAGCAAGATTTTTATGCGCTGATTGGTCTGTAGTAAATAGGAAATCCATTGTTCTTCTTTACTAGAAATGTTTTTCTTAAACTGAAAAACCAGTATGGCAAATGTAGCTGGAGGATTTATTTGTAGGGCATGGAAATGCTCAAGAATTTCTTCTTGGTCTTTTAAGTGACCGGTTAATAGTTTCCAAAAAAATTCCTGAAAGCGTTCTTCTTTCTTATTTTTTCTCGTCTGCAGTTGCAGTAATTTATTTTTCACGGCATCTGCTGCTTTTTTTAAAAGAGCTAAATCCTCTTCCTTTAATGATTGATCTATCTCTAAAGCCCAAATAAATCCTAATACCTCATCCTGTTTCCAAATGGAGATTGCGACTCGATGACTCAGACCAATTTCTTCCATATTTTTCACACGAATAGGTTCCTTGGTTTTTAGTAAAGTAGGGATCGTACCTTCCTTCCATAACTGATTAATGACTTTCTCCGGTACCCTTCGGCCAATGATGGTTGAAATTCTGGCAGGATCCGTTCGTTCGTCATGTGTACTATAGGCAAGAAGCCGATGGTTAGCATCTTCAATCGTAATTGGGCATTTTAGCACTTGACTGATAAGATCTGCATATTCATCTAGACTGTCAAAAGATGTTTTAAAAGGGTCATGCAGTTTTGAACTCAAAAAAATACCTCCATCGTAATGAAGCTGTTTGTTTCATTTTACAAAATATTTCATTGAACTTCACCATAAAACCTTATGGAAATTGAAAAAAAACGCTGCAGTCATTATGCAGCGTTCTCGTATATTAGGAGAGAGCGAATATAAAATGATAATATTGTAAAATGAGTCTTTTGTCCGTATTTTAGTTTTTCACATATTTTAAGATATTAATAGCAAAAACAATAATTCCAAAGACCAAAAATGATCCACCTGCGGCAACAGCAGGAATGGCTGCACTTACACCGGAAACGAATAGTGCTAGACCAATCATCATGATTGGTAAGGCGATATTATGGACCCAGTAGTGAACCTTTGCCAATGTTGTCTCGGCAGCTGCAGGAAAGGCGACATAAATGAGTCCAGCGAGCGTCATGGCCGTCCAGCCCAATAAATTAATATGAACGTGAACAGGGGTCAAAGTAAATTGTTCCGTCATGGACATATACATTCCGATACAGGCACCAATGACAAAGTAACAAACAGAAATCTTAATAAACTTAACACCCATTTTATAACCTCCATTTCCCATAAAAAAATAGTGACTATAGTAGTAAATATGTAGGATTGGAAAAAAGTAGAACTTAGATTTTTAGGAAGAAAAATGTTTGATTATGGAGAATTTATAGGTGTAAAGTATGAAAAAAAGCACCTTGACCGAGGTGCTTTTTAATTGCATTTAGAATAAGGCTTTAATTCCTACTAAGACAAGTCCAATGATAAACCCACAAACAGCTCCATTGACTCGAATCCATTGCAAGTCTTTACCTACATTTATTTCAATCATGGTAATTAAGGTTTTCGTTTCTAATTTTTCCAGGTTTTCTTTGACTAGTTTGCCAATTTTTGAATGATTTTTATCAACAAAATCGGATATTTGTGACTTCATCCAAACTTCAAATTGCTCTATCTTTTCGGTATTCGTTTGAATTTCATTTAGTTGATCTTTTAATAAAGGAAGAAAATATTCATCATAGAATACAGGTTCCTCAACAAAAGCTATTGCCTTTTGCTTCAACAGGTCCAAAAACTCGATAATTTTTTCTTCTACTTTCCATTTTTCAAGTAACTGTGATTTCAATCGGTTCAGTTCTTCATAAATTTTTTCATCGGTTTTTAAACTTTGCAGTTTTTGATGAATATGTAGCATTAGTGTTTGTCTGTTTGGATTAGAGGGGTCGCGAAAACTATCGACACCTTTTAAAATGAGATTTTGAATAATATCTCCCAATTTTTCCTCGTTTACTAGGTTACTGAATGCATTTAAGGCAAACTGCATAAAACCATCTGCTTTTATATTTTCGATCATGTTGACAGCTATTTTCCCAAGTCTGTATTTTGTGTCTTCTTTTCTTGCCCAGTCATCAATTTCTTTAAGGATAAAATCTAATGTTTTCTCATCATATTTTCTTAAGCTAATTTGGTCGATCAGTATTGGAATAAAGTGCTTCATGTCAATTGAGTTAATTTGTGATTTTAACTCTTTAGCAATAATTGGTGCAAGTTTTTTAGTATCAACTTCATTAATTGCATGTTTCGCAAGTCCGATAATTGTTCTTTTTACTGATTCTGTATGAATTTGTTTTTCAACTACATCAAATAGTTTCTCAGTAAATTGAAAAGAGTTAATTTTTTCATGGATACTTTTTTTAGTTAACCAGTCATTTTCTAACATGGAGATAATTTTGGCAACAATTTTACTGCGATTCTTTGGCAGTAAAGCTGTATGTGGGATAGGGAGTCCCAGCGGATGCCGGAATAAGGCTGTAACGGCAAACCAGTCTGCAAGACCACCAACTAGTCCAGCTTCAAACCCACCTTGAAGAATTATTTTCCAAATTGATGAGGGCATTGGTATGGTGGCAAGGAAACCGACTGTCATCACAAGAAGTGAAAAGGTTGCCAAATACTTAGTGTTTTTTTTCTCTTTCAACATCATTGTACCCCTTATCTTTTATTAATGACATATAGGTTATTATCTCAATTTTTATTTAAAAAGCAAAAAATATCTCATTAAAAGCAAATAAAAAGAACTTTCTCTTCATATGATTCGAGAAAGTTCTTTTTATAAAATGGGGGAGGGGAGATGTCATAAGGTCATTATGAATTTGCAGTTTCGTTATATGTTACCTGTAATTCATTTTGTAATGGATTAAATGATAAATGAGTTTCGGTGTCTTCAAAAAACCATAGATCATTTTCTTCAAAATAAAATATGATACCATTCACTTCTTTTGTGAAGGCCGGATTTGTAGGTGATTCGGTGGAAAACGCGAGACTATAGCCTTTGTGTTTCTCGCCAAAACCAGCATATTGAGGGTATAAGCGAATGTGAAATGGTTTAGTATAATCAAATTCCATGGTAAACCAAGAAACAGCTTTTTCATCAATGGTAATGAACATGCTCAGCACCAACCTTTTTAGAATGATAGGGAATAGTTCTATAACTGAGGTTAATTGATTTGGAATGATTTGCCTGTGATTTTCTTCACTAAATTCTTATTTAAAGTAAAGATGTAAAAAATAATTCATTTTTTTCTATTATTGAAATGATAGGCATATTTGCTTTTAGGTGAGAGGTAGGAATGTTACTGTTTTTGTAACAACTGCATATTAGAAACGGTGGTATGATAATAGAAACAAAATGAAGGAGTATTGCCCATGGAAAGTGAGTTTATAAAGTTAACAGAAAATGTTAATGAAATAAAGGGTTTGATTCGTACATTAAATGAAACTCTTGTGCAAATCGAAAAAAGGCTTTCTAGACTAGAAAAGGTGGACAGCATCGAACACCGGGTAGCTGTGAACCAAATTGACTTGTCCGATATAAAAGAGGCCATAGAACGAATAGAAAATACTCATAATAACCAAATCCAGCATATTAATCGAAGATTAGACTCCCATCTTGTGAAAATTGCTAGAACAGAAGAGGAACTATTCATGTTAAAGTCTAAATAATGGGGATAAAAGAAAACGACCTTTTTCATAGTTTCAAGTATCTAATCGATTTCGAGAATGTTCTAGCATAAACATTATAGCGTCAAGTTGTCAACGTATCTTGATCACTCAACATTGATACGCTACGCATGTTTCCTATACCTCAGTTGGAGGCCACCATAAAAATGGCTACAGTGGTATAATCATCGCACGACCGAAATCGAAAGCTTTTGGGAAGAGGATATATGCCGTTGAACAGGCCACTTTCGCTTTTCTATATAATAAAAAGACCAGGTTTGTTTCCTGGTCTTTTATGATTGATTGGAAGTAGAAATCTATTCTTTGCCGAATAAAGCTTTGACACCGTGATAAAGAAGCGCGAAAGAAAAAATAATAATGGCAATTGATCCTATTGTTTGGAGAATTGGTGTTAAACTATCTAAAAATGAGACAACTTCTACTCTTAATAAAGCAAATCCTGCTAGAACGGCTAAAAATAGTGTTAGTAAATAATTCATTATTGATCCCTCCTTTTAATGACAGAGTATGCGAAGGAGGAATGTCTTGCATGGGCATTTATCTCAATTCCTATGCATAAAAAAACAAACCAAAATAATTGGTTTGTTTTTTAGTAAAGGACCTCTGATTCGGGTAATGCGATCTGTTTGAGATCTGTTTCTTCATCATTTGCTATTTTTGTTACTTCAATATATTTAATATGGTGTTCTTCCATTTCCAGAATCTTAAAGGAAAAAGCGTCATGGACGATTTTGTCTCCTTCTTTTGCTTCATAGTTTTCAGTTAGAATCCAGCCGCCAATCGTGTCAACATCTTCGTCATCAATATTGATTCCCAAAAGGTCATTCACTTCGCTTACTAACACTTTCGAATCAATAATATAATGATTTTCTTTGATTTTGCGAATCTCTGGAATTTCATCCATATCAAATTCGTCACGAATATCTCCAACAATCTCTTCAAGAATATCCTCAACGGTAACGATCCCTGATGTACCGCCATATTCATCCATTAATACTGCCATATGCATACGGTCCTTTTGCATTTTCACAAGTAAATCATGGATTGGTATCGTTTCAATTACTCGAATAATCGGACGGATATACTTTTCCATCGTTTGAAGAGAAGGTTGTTCAATACCAATAAAATCTGTCATAACCTCTTTTGCGTTTACAAGACCAATAATATGGTCCTTATCACCATCAATAATTGGATATCTTGTAAACTTTTCTGTTTTTATTACATTTAAAAATGTCTCTAAAGTGTCATCTTTAGACAAGGAGACAATTTCAGTTCTCGGAACCATAATTTCTTTAGCAATTCGATTATCAAAATCAAAAATTTTATTTACATACTTAAACTCAGACTGGTTAATTTCACCACTTTTATAGCTTTCTGAAAGGATAATTCGAAGCTCTTCCTCTGAATGGGCAAGTTCGTTTTCTGAAACTGGTTTTAGACCAAAAATCCTTGAAACAAGACGTGCCGATCCATTCAGTAGCTTAATAAAAGGATACATCACCTTATAAAAATAAATGAGCGGACGTGACAGGGTCAGTGTAATCCATTCTGCCTTATGAATTGCCAATGTTTTAGGGGCAAGCTCTCCTACTACTACATGAAGGAATGTAATAGAAGCAAAGGCGATAGATACAGATAATAATTTTGTTGCGCTGTCTGGAATATGCATGGCAACAAAAACAGGACCAAGCAAGTGCTCAATGGTTGATTCACCAATCCAACCTAAACCTAAAGCGGTGATCGTAATACCCAGTTGACAGGCAGAAAGATATTCATCCAGGTTGGAGATTACTTTCTTCGCTGATACAGCCTTCGAATTACCTTCTTCTATTAACTGATCAATTTTTGAACTTCTAATTTTTACAATAGCAAACTCTGAAGCTACAAAAAAAGCAGTTAAAGCAATTAAAATGGCTATCAAAACCAAGTTAAATATGTCCAAATAAGCCCTTAGCTCGTAATTAACGAGTAAGGTGTCACCTCCTAGTTTTATAACAAATGACTCTAACTAAATCCATTTGAATAATGCTGTTCTAAGCAGACTTAAATTACTGTTCATTTACTTCTATTGCTTTTCATCCAATTGATTAAGAAACGGGATGAAATCACACAGATAGTGATGCTTCTAAAGAGCACGATTGTGATTATCAACCTTTGACGTCTAGCCTCTTTATATCTAGTTTCTTTACATCACTTCTAAAGGCAAATGGAGTTTTTTCCGTTCTTTAATATTATATTGCCTCCAGTGACTTTTCCGTATAGATGCGGTAATTGGATTCGAGCGTTCTGTTTTTTATAAGTTAATATAATAGTTGTTTAGTAATCATTAGTCCGCTTCGAAACCATTGTACGCTTAGCTATCTCTTCCATTCAATAGACAGCCCATTTTACCACCTCAACAAAATAAATTAACTATAATTATAAAGAATCTTAACTGTACAGTCAAACGTTCTGGATATTTTAGGTAGTGTTATCTACATTTTATGGGAGAATATAGCTAATATGAATGAAGCATCTATATTAACGAAATTTAATAACAGAGTTACTGGTTACGTTTTATTAATGGGCGATTATTCCACTCACGTGCAAGCATGCTGTATAGAAGGATGTCGTGATAATAACCATTCAGAAGTTCACCATCTCTAATAATTCCTTCTTTTTGAAAGCCTAATCTTTCGGGAATGGCTCTGCTTTTATGGTTATTGATCCCACAGCGAATTTCAATCCTGTTTAATCCTAGCTCGAAGAAAGCATAACTCAGCAGAGCTTGAACAGATCTTGTAATAATACCATGACCCTCTGCTTTTTTCGCAAGATAATATCCGATACTTGCCATTTTGTTATACCAGTCAATTTGATGGAGACCAATGGAACCGACAAGTTCTCCTCTAAAAAGAATTCCAAGATTGCAACCAGTGTTCTCAGAAAATTGCGTGAGCCAAACAGGTATAATGGACATTAATTGATAGGGGGAAGTAATGCTGTCAACCCAAGGAAGCCATTGGCGTAAGTGCCCGCGATTTTTCTCAATTAGCTGATAAAGTTGTTCTGCATGCTGTATTTGAAACAGTTGAAGCTCAATTTCATGATCAACTTTTAATGTAAACATAAGGGCAAAACTCCCAATCTTTTTTACTACAGCATATGCAATTATAAATGAGCGTGTAAGTATAACATTTAGATGAAAAAAGATCCCAATTTGAAAGAGGGATCAGACTTGTTCCTATGTTCGCTGTTCTATTTCAGGCGATGGAATATTAATCGGTAGTGTTATGGAAAATGTTGTCTTTTCAGGGGAAGAATCACAAGAAAGTGTCCCTTTATGTTTTTCAATAATTTCTTTACATACAAACAATCCAAGGCCTGTTCCAAGTTTTTTTGTTGTAAAGAATGGTTCAAAAATCGATTCTCTTAATTCTTCGGGAATCATTGGCCCATTGTTTGAAACAGCAATCATTAGGTTTTGATTATGTATACTGCTAATGATTTCAATGGTTGGATTTGTGTTGTTATGATGATTTAATACATCAATTGCATTAAAAATAATATTAATAATGACTTGGCGAATTTCATCGGCATAGCCATATAATGTAACATCGCCTAATAATGACTGCTTAATTTTCACTTTACTATCTAAAATGCTTGGATATAGGAAATTTAACACTTCATCTATTAGTTTATTAACTTTGAAAAATTCCTTCTCTTTTCCAATCAGTTCTTTTTTTGATAAAAGTAAGAACTGTGAAATTCGGAAGTTTAGCTGATCTAATTCACTTGAAATAATTTCTAAATATTTCATGTCTGGATAATCAGCTTTAAGCAATTGAATAAATCCTTGGATGGAGGTTAGAGGGTTACGAAATTCATGAATAAAGCTGGATGTCATTTGTCCTAGTAAAGTCAACCTATCCTGGTGTGTCGAATCAATAAACATATTCTTTTCTTCAATAATTTTGTTTTTTGCTTCTGTATAATGCGAAACGGCATAGTATAAGAATTTATCAAAACAAAAGTTGATTTTATTCATTGTTTCCTGCAGCTCTGATAATGGAACATCTAGCTGACTGATACAACTATAGAGGACCGTTCTGCCAAGGCTGACATTATATACGAATTCGCCTATGTTAATGTCGGCTTTTACTCTTTCTTCTGAAATTTCATTAGCTAGTTTTTTCACGATTTTTAATATTTCGTCTTCTGAGCGTTGATAAATATTCAGAATAACATGAAATAGGGATTTAGCGTTCTTGGTTATTTTTGTTTTAAAAGGGTCATTTTCCGACACAATAATTTGCCTTTCCCATTCTTTCAGTAGCTTTTCCTCATTTTTTTCAAAATAAGTCATTAATTCTGTTTTTTCACCCGTAAACATGTTGTATCCCCCTATGGAAATAACTAATTACTTACATAATTCGCTGAAGGAAAGAAAAAATCCTTTTTTTTTATTAAAATCCATAAGGATTCTTGTCAAGAGATGAAAAGAATAGTATATTCGTTATGGTAATAATTGAATAGTTCCACAAGGGGGGCTGCGACATGCGGCTGAGAGTGAATGTTCGAGTTCTGACCCTTTGAACCTGTTAGTTAGCACTAGCGTAGGGATGTGGATTTGCCGATTAAAATTTAGCAATGCAGACAAATCCTTTCGTCTTGCATTGCTTTTTTTATTAAAAAATGCAAAAACATGTGATCTAAAATCAAGATTGATACATTTATGAGGAGGACTAATTATGGTCAAAAAAAGGAGTAATACTCGATTTATGGCTGAAGTGGCCGTATTTTCTGCATTAGCCTATTTATTGGATTTAGCAGCCAATATTCTTTCATTAAAGATTTGGCCTCAAGGTGGTTCCATTTCTATCGCTATGGTTCCTGTATTCTTGATCGCGTACCGCTGGGGAATAAAAGGTGGTTTATTAACTGGATTTTTACTGGGACTTCTACAATTCATAATTGGTTTTGCACAAATCTACACGATTCTCCAAGCAATCATAGATTATTTTATTGCCTTTACTGTAGTGGGCTTTGCTGGTGTTTTTGCCGGATCCGTTAGAAAAGCAATAGAATCAGGGGATAAATCGAAATGGATGGTTTATGTTGTAGTAGGAATATTTGTAGGAAGCTTACTTCGCTATTTTTGTCATGTCATATCTGGAATTGTCTTTTTTGGTGAATATGCCCCTGAAGGCCAGCCGGTTGCCGTTTACTCATTGTTATATAATGGAACATACATGCTTCCAAGCTTCATAATCAGTGCAATAATCGTTGTTTTGGTTATTGCAGCTATGCCTAAGCGAATGGTTGTCCAAGAACATTAATAGGGAAAAGAGGGTGTCTCAAAGGTATTACCTTTAATGGGCATCCTCTTTTTATATTACTCGGAATCTTATCTGAATATTAGGGAGCCAAATGATAATAATGTGTAAAATTATATAGCTGGGCTAAAAACGTTTTTTAGATCCTTATAGGGAAATGTCTTTTTTAAGAATTTTTGACTGTCTAGATATGTTTATCGAAAGGACAGGTCTATTATTCCCTAGAAATAATTAAAGATTTAACCTATATATAATCTTAATCCCAATGTTCACAAAATGTTCATGTTACTTTGTCTATGGCGTGATTTTTATCACTGGAATAAACCAAGTGTTATGGTAGTTTATAGATATTTATTAAGGAAGATGGGGTGGGTATTGATGTCAGATTACTCTGTTGTACTTGCAATCGGTAGTATTTTAATACTTACTTATTATATTAGTTATACCATTTTAAAAGCATAGGCTGCGGGCATTATATCCGCAGCTTTTTTATTTTTAATTTCTAGTGATAATTTGTGTTGTATTAAAAAATTGATAAAGTTAGCCGAAATGAGGAAGGGGATAGTAAAAAAATAAGGAACAATGAAAGCCCCCTCAAAATGGAGGGGGCTAAGCCATATTATTAATTTGTATAATGTGTTTTACTTTTTCTTAGCGTTGAAATCCGCCGCCAAGTTGAGATTCAGCCATTTGTACAAGGCGTTTTGTGATTTCTCCACCGACAGATCCATTTGCACGAGAAGTAGTGTCAGCGCCAAGAGTTACACCAAATTCTTGAGCAATTTCATATTTCATTTGTTCAAGTGCTTGTTGTACTCCTGGTACTAAAAGTTGGTTAGAGTTGTTGTTGTTAGGCATAGTAGTTAACACTCCTCTTAATAAGTTTGGGGTTAGTATGGAATTGAACCATATTATAAGCCGCCTTGGCCTAACCCATATTATTAATGATTTTTACTAGGAAAACTTGTCCATCTAGCAAATAAAGGAGCTGATTGTTTTGTTAATTAGATGATCTTCAGTTTGATGAAGATTTCCTTTCAACCATCAATTTTTGTTTTTTTGTTGTTTGTATTCTTTATTATGATTTATTTCTAAAGGCTTATTCGATTGTTGGGTTTGGTAATTTATTCCCAGTAATAGAGGCAATCCATTAACACAAACTAAGGATATATTCTAAATATAAAGGGTGATTTGATATGTCCATTTGCCCGGTTTGCAATGGATTAAGGGAAGTATATGTATTATGTACAAACTGTGGAGAACCTATGTTGGAAAGCGGTAGGCTTCAAGATTATTACGATGATTATAGCCCATATATGGATATTGATTTAATGAAAATGGAGGATGGATTTACGGACACCTTTACTGGCCATAAATGTCCACATTTGTATCGCTGTCCGAAGTGTGCAAATGAAGAAGTAATGTTTATTAGAGAATAAAACCCCGTTCCAAAGAACAGGGTTTAAATCGAATTTTACATCTCACTAGATGGACGTACGCGTACTTCTGTATCTGCATCGAAGAAATGAGCTTTGTTTAAATCAAAAGCTAGTTCTAATGTTTCGCCAGGTTTTACATCCGAACGTGAATCAAGTCGGGCAACAAACTCTTGGCCATCGATGCTTGAATAAATCATTAATTCAGCTCCTGTTAATTCTGCAACATCTACTTGAGCATTAATTTTTGTACCGGATGAGGCTTCAATAAAAACTGGTTCATCGTGTATATCTTCTGGGCGGATTCCAAGGATCATGGATTTGCCAACATAACCTTGCTCGCGAAGATATTTCATTTTTCCTTCAGGAACTGTAATTGAATGATTGCCTATGATAAATTTGCCATCTTCTAATTTTCCATTTAAAAAGTTCATAGCTGGTGATCCGATAAAACCTCCAACAAAAACGTTTTCCGGTTTTTCATATACCTCTTTTGGTGCCCCTACTTGTTGAATGACGCCGTCTTTCATGACAACTAATCGAGTGGCCATAGTCATCGCTTCAGTCTGGTCATGGGTTACATAGATTGTCGTTGTATTTAAGCGGCGGTGAAGCTTGGCAATTTCAGCACGCATTTGAACACGAAGCTTGGCATCAAGGTTTGATAATGGCTCGTCCATTAAGAAGACTTTTGCATCACGGACAATGGCGCGTCCAAGTGCTACACGCTGGCGCTGACCGCCGGAGAGAGCTTTTGGCTTACGGTTTAAGTAAGGTTCAAGACCAAGAATTTTTGCAGCTTCTTTTACACGACGATCAATTTCATCCTTAGGGAATTTCCTTAATTTTAATCCGAATGCCATGTTATCATATACGGTCATATGAGGATAAAGCGCATAGTTTTGGAATACCATTGCAATGTCCCGATCTTTTGGCGCCACATCATTCACTCTTTTGCCGTCAATATAAAAATCACCTTTTGAGATTTCTTCTAATCCTGCAATCATTCTTAAAGTGGTAGATTTACCGCAACCTGAAGGGCCGACAAACACGATGAATTCCTTATCTTGAATGTGTAGGTTAAAATCTTTAACAGCTGTTACTTTGTTATCATAAATTTTATAAATATGATCTAATTTTAATTCAGCCATTTTGAAAGCCTCCCTAATTTTTGTTATTTTCAGTTTACAGGCATTGGCTGAAAATCTATATGGACACTCTGCACAAAAAATGAAAGCGCTTTTTTGTTCAATGTGTTATTTTTGTTGTTTTATATACATTTGGCAGGCAAAAAATACGGTAAAAGCTCCGTAAAAATCCTTTAATCCGATTCCTGTTCGCTCAACAAATTTATCAATTCGGTATTGCAATGTATTACGATGGATATATAGTTTTTTTGCAGTTAAACTAGAGTTTAAATTATTTTCTAAAAAAATAAGTATCGTTGAAAATAAATCCGGATCTTGTTCAAATAGGTCAAACATTTTTTTTAGTTCAGGTGTCATCAAATCTGAAGATGAATGGTAAGCTAAGTATGCTGGAAAAACCCGTTCAAATGTATAAAGATTTGAGAAACCCAATATGGCTAAGGCAAATGTAAAATAGTTTCTCTCTTGTTGATAATTATCACGAAGCTGTTCTGACATGGAATAAAGCTTTCCTAGAAAAAAGGAAATTTTTACAAAAAAATCACTTTCGAGAGTCTCTGAAGCTGTCACTAATTCATCTTCAGAGAGTGAAATTTGTTTTTTTTCTTCAATAATGATTCCTTTATTGCGATTTTCCCAAACAATAATGACTTCATCAGAAAAAAAACCTTTGAATGCTGATTCCAGTTCTATTTGGTCCGGTTCATTTCCGTAAATCTGAAATTGAATAAAACGATATGAAGTATTGTTATTATTTGTAGGGCTCGGTCCGTTTAAAAATAAGTATTCCTGCCACTGTCCTGCTACAGTAGAGTAAGAGGAGGTTTGAAATTCCTTTAATTCGTATAGTGTTTTAAGCAGTGTGAATTCCTTATCTGAAATAGAAGATTTCGGAATACCGACCCAGTCATTTTCATTCTTATCATAAAAGATATAAAACTGTTCAGAAGGTTTTACTGGCGGTTCAGAAAACAAAACCGCGTCTTCATATATTGTTAATAGCTTTCTTAACATCATTCATTTCCCCATTTTTTATCTTAGATCTATTATAACATTAGAAAAGCGCAAGCACCCTGCTTAGCTTCGTATGGCCTCCTCCCAAAAGCTATCGCTTTCGGTCGTGCGATGATGATGCTACCGAATCCTTCCTTGTGGTGGTCTCCAACCGAGATAAAGGAAACATGAATAGCCGAAAGGCGAATCGATGTCAACTTATCGTAGGGAAGAGACCGAAGGAGTATCGCAGCAAGAGTGTTGGAGCTAGATAATTCTTGAAATGGAACAAATAAATTTTTAATTATTAAAAAAGCTGAGCCCGATTTATTGGCTCAGCCTGTAATGTAGTATAGAATTATTTCGCTTCATAGGGCGGCTCTTCATTTTCTAATACATGGGATTCTTCAATATTTGTTCCATTCTGACGTATGTGAACAGTTCCGCCGGACAATCCTTCATTTATCATTCTATCTATATCCAAGTAGGCTTTGTCTCTGCCTTCATATTTTGTATCTTCCTTAATAAGCTCTTTATTTTTTTCTTGCACGATTACCATCCCTTTCCCAAATCTTATTATATTTTGTGAGAATGGAGGCATTTTCATACAAGATCCACCATTATTCATAAACATGGTACAGCATAAGTTCATGAATTTGACTTGTCAGAAATTCGATTTCTTCTTGTTCCGGGGTATTTGTCGTCCATTCAATTTTTCCAGTTTGATGATAAATTCCGGTGTATCGTTCCTTCTTATAATAGAAGGAAAAATTCCATCCAGGAATGTTCTTATTCTCAAATAACGGCTTTAACTGAAAATGCATGATCATGTCCCAATTCCCCCCTGTGTACAAGTTTGTAACATCTTTACTTCAAGCTTACCTGTTTACACAGTGGAAGGAAAGAAAAAAATGTAATTAGGTAAAATTTGTTATCTGATAAAATAAACGGCATAGTCGTTCAATTTTTTCTTCTTCTATTTCCGGTTCATTAAAACTCATTGGTTTTGAATTGACTTCAAATATATAATACCGGCCGTCCTTGCTAATTCCCGCATCAATGGAAAATTCACCAAAAAAACCGAACTCTTTTGACAATGTATTTCCGATTGGGGAAATGATCGATTGAATAAATTGATCATGTTCCTCCGTTTGCAATAATGGATAAGGCACGATCCTGCCACCTGAAATGGTATGGGTAGTAATATCTTGTCTTTGGGATTGGCGGATGCCAACACCAGTTAAGGAGTAGTCCAATGGATCAGCATGAACGAGGATTCGAAAATCAAAACGTTTACCTTCATATTCGGCAGAGTGGATATCCATTTGAGCCAAGTAATTTTTGGCTATTAAAGTTTCCCCCCACACATCCCAAAAATGTTGGTACGATAAGTAAGTTTTTTGTGTTGAGCGTCCTTCTAATAGCAATTGATTCGTAGTGGATGTATTTAAACGGTAAATTCCAGCTCCTTTGGATGATTGAGCAGGTTTAAGATAAATGTTTTTATGTTTATTAAGGAAGGAAAAAAATTCTGTTTTTTCATGTATAGGAATAGTATCAGGTATATATTTTTTTATTTTTGGATGATTACCCATAAGTTGATAAAATTTGTACTTATCAATAAAACCTGGATTAAAATACGGGATTTTTCGATCCTTTAAAGAGGTAAAAAATTTTTGGCATAGTTCGGATTGCTCAGTTGTTCGAAACGGAATTCGGTTATATATGACATCCGGATAAGGAAATGAGGCTTTATTCCACTTATTATGTTCAGGGGAATAAATGAAACCCTCAATCCAATCATGATGAACCCCTTCCAAAGTAAAGATAAAGCTTATTCCATGAAGTGAAATAAGCTTTTTTTGAATCTTTTTAAATAGCGGAATATTTCCCGCTAATGATCCATCTTTATTTTGCGCTGATAAAATTCCGATAAGCGGTCGTGATTGTATGTTATTCATTTGTACAATTCCTCAGGATGAAGTAAGGATTGTTCTGTCAGAAAAACTGCAAAGGCCAGAGATAATTTACGGGTTAATAGATCAAAATCTTTCATTTTCGGATGGCTAAAAATCGACCGGCCTGGTTTAGAATTTGCTTCAAATAGCCAAACATCACCATTTCGGTCAATTCCTAAGTCGAAACCGATCTCTCCAATAATACCCTCAATATTTTGCTCAAGCACGGTGCTTAAGTCCAATGCAGCTTTTGAAAGCTTTTCAGTGTATAGATTACATTCTTCTTTATTAAATATTTCATTAATTGTTTTGACATCTCCACCATTTCTTTTATGGGTTGTTACACTACCTTGCCCAGCAACTTTTGCTGCAATGGCACTTACTTTCCAATTTCCTGTATCATCTTTATTTGTATGAACACGAAAATCTATGGGACGTCGGCCTTTACGGATAAGATGTATTCCTTGCTGGACGATCATATTTTCAAGTGACTGGTTATTAAATACCCATTTAAATAATAATTCTAGACTTGGAAATTTTCTTAGTCGATTTCTTTCTTCTGAATCTTGATACCGGCAGTAATATTTACCTGTTTCACGATCATAGATGATTTGATGAATTCCTAATCCAAGGCTGCCATTTCTCGGTTTGACAAACACGTGACCATATTTGGAAAGCATGGTTTCAATAATAGAGAAGGATGTAAATGGATGAGTTTCAGGGAGATATCTTTCAACCGAGCTATCTTGTTCTAGTCTTTCATAAATATCTAGTTTGTTAAAGAAGCCAGGGTTATACCAAGGGATAAGATATTCTTTTTGAAGCCGTTCTTTTACCTTCATTAATTTTGGAATTCTTTCACTTTTTCGGTTAGGAAGTCGATCGTAAATCACATTTGGAAAGGGGACTTCAAGTTGCTGCCATCGATTGTTTTCATAAAAGTACCCTTCAATAGTTCCTTGTTTCCAATCAATATGTTGTTCCCCGAACACAAAAGATAGGGCACCAACCGTTTTATTTACAGATAAGAGTTTAGAAAAAAACTGTGTTCTTTCACCGATCGGTTGTTCATCAATATCGGTAAAACCTGCTGTAAAGATACCAACCAGTGGACCAATGAAAAGTGTATTTCCATTAATAAAAAGATGATAAGGCTGCTTGAAATCCGGAATTTGCAGTGCATGTTGAATGTGCCTATTGATGACAATGCAATTGTCACTGTCTGGGTGAGGAAGAAATTCTGCTTCCACTGATTTAGAACCAAAGGCAATTCTTGTTAGCTCTTTATCTTGAAAAATAGATGGTGGACAAAAAACGATCATTTGATCATTTTGTACGAACTCAATGAGATAATGTTTTCGCATAAAAGTCCTTCCTTTCTTGATGATCTGTTTCGGAAAGGTGTTTTGCGTAAAGAAGTGGAGCTTTGAAAAGTTGCTCCTTTAGTTCTGGAAAAGTATACAAAAGTACTTTTCTTCCAGGTTTGGAATTGATATCGAGAATCCAAATAGAACCGTTTTTGGCGATACCAATGTCCACTCCAATTTCAAACAACGGTGGGAACTGATCTTCAAGTAGACGGGGCAGGGCACTTATAATGTAGTCTAGTTCGGACCGGATATAATCGGCTTTGTTTTTCGGAATAGAAGTGATCCAATTAGAAAATGTTTCAATGGTTCCTCCTGCACTTAAATTGGATAAAATCCCTCCCGTATTTCCAATTCGTATCCCGCGTCCAAGCTCTTTCCATATTCCATGTTCATTTTTTTGCAATAGAATGCGAATATCGAATGGTTGGTGGTCCTCATTTGATAATTCCAAATATGGCTGTAGAAGATAGTTGTACTTTTTAATAAGAGGTTGGAGCCATTGAAGTAGTTTACTTTCCGTAGGAAAAATTCTTGAAATGATCTTTCTTTGTTTTTCTGTTTTTACGTGAAAGGACTTATTAGATTTCTTTACATAATAAATGCCAAATCCTTGTGAACCATTAACTGGTTTTAAAATAATTTTGTTTCCTTCATCTAATTCCTTCATAACGAGATCTGCTTTTTCGATCAATTGGCTATGTGGGAGGTAAGGAGATAATTCGGTAGTTTTTAATGATTCATATAAATCCAACTTGTTAGGAAGACCATATCCTAAAAAATGTATATCCTTTCTATTCTTTAGCCAGGATACAATGGGCAGACATTTTTTTGAATGTTCATCTTCTCCATAGAAGCATCGGTCATAAAGAATGGAAGGAATGGTGAAAGTATCTTTTCTCCAATTCTCGGTTTCAGAATCAAATCTAAGACCTGATACTTGTAGGGTATGAGGATTAATTTGAGAAGGGACAAAACGAAAGCATTCCACACCACATGAATGTGAATGTTTTGCCATTTCCGTTATATAAGTTGCTTCGCTATCTAGGTGTAATGACATAATTCCAAGGGCTAACATTTAATGAGCCTCCTTATCCTAAATGGATTCAAATGCAAGTATCGTACTAAATTGAATAATGGCTTTTGCTGATGGCCTAATTTTTCCATCATCATGGAATAATTTAGATGGTTTGGAGTTGACTTCAATTATCCAAGGATTACCTTCTTTGTCTACTCCAATATCAATTCCAAGCTCACCGGTAATTCCTGAAGTATTCTTGCTGATTCCCTCAGCCGTTTCAATGGCGAGTTTTTTTATTTTCTTGATAGTTTCCATGGATTTTTTTCGAGTCATGGATTCTTGAAACACGACATGTGGCCGCATGGTTATACCACCCCTTGCCATGTTTGATACAAATTCATCCTCTGCTCCTACTCTTGCAACAATTGAAGTAATTTTCCACCTATGTTTTAAATCTTTATGGACTAGAACTCTAAAATCTAGTGGACGAGATTGATAGGGAAGAAAATGAATCCCTTGCTGGACAATGCAAATACGATTTTGCTGAAGTGATTTAATTTGTTGATATAGTTGATCTAGTGTAAATATTTGTCTAGAATTCGCTGGTGGTGGACTAATGGAGGTTTGAATGGAAAATAAGTCATCCCTTTCTTTGGTTAATTTAATAATATTTTTTCCTTGGCTACCGTGAATCGGCTTTATAAAAACAGTTTCATATTTTTGAGCAAACTCTAATAAATTCTCCTTTGAAAATAGTTTCGTATCAGGGATAGAGTCTAAAAGTTTATTTTCATTCTTTATCTGTTCAAATACTTCCCATTTAGAAAGAAACCGGTCATTGAAAATAGGTATGGACAAATTCTCGAGTTCATTGCGGAATTTTTTAAATGACTCTTTTTGTTCCAGTTTTCTAGAATGGACGCGATTGTAAACAACATCTGGTAATGGCAGGGAGGCTGGATGCCATTTTCCCTCACTAAAGTAATATCCTTTCGAATCAAAGGATTCATAAGAAAATACATAAAAAAATCCACCGTGATCTTTTACTATATAATGTAGTTCCTCACAGAACCTGTGAATGGACCGAAAAAATGGTTCTTCATTTTCTTTGACGTGAAAATCAGTCAAGAGTCCAATTACCGGCCCCAACAGGATCGTATTTTCTGCTGTACAATATTTCGCTTTCAATTTATATCTATTTATTGGAAGTCTAAAGTGGTGAAACATATTTTCAGGAAGAATGATCTCATTGGAAACCATTTCGATTATTTGTATATTTGCCTTAATGGTAGTCCTTCCTAATTTCATGTAAATATTATTGCATTGATTTATTTGTAATTGGTTATACAAATGATGGGACATTTGTATAAGACAATCTTGTTTGTCTGGTGATTTTCTGACCGTCATTATGAGCGGGATGAATGGAAAAGACATAATCACTCCTCATTTATACTTAAATAAATAGGCATTCGTGTATAGTATCTTATGTAATAAAGGAAAAGTTGGTGATTTGAACATTCTCGCTTTTCTTTGAATAGTTTGTTATAGTTGTAAGGAATTGTACCTTAAAGGAGTGGATTAAAAATGGCAATTAATTTATATGATTCTGCCTATGCATTAGAAACGGCGATTCGTCAAAGTGATGAGTATAGAAAATTGAAAGAAGCATATCATGCAGTTACAACTGATTCTGAGGCAAAACAAATGTTTGATCAGTTTCGTCAAATTCAACTGAATCTTCAGCAGAAGCAAATGATGGGGCAGGATATTTCCGATCAGGAGGTTCAAGAGGCTCAAGCAACTGTTGGAATGGTTCAGCAAAACGCCAAAATTTCTCAGCTTATGGAAGCAGAACAACGAATGAGTATGATTATTAGTGAATTAAATCAGGTGATTATGAAACCATTGGAGGAACTATACAAACAAATATAAAAATTGAGCTTTTGATGAAGACGGAGAGGAATGCGTGCCCTCCGTTTTTTTGTTTTAAATATTTATATTGGATATTTTTCCTCTGTTTTCAAGTGTGCTTTTCGGCTCATTTGAAAATTCAACGTCTTTTCCGTGAACTTACGGGTTAATGCTTTAATTTTTTTGACGTTGAATATTTCCATTATTTTGACTGCTCATTGTCTTCACCTCCATCATCTTATTCCATGAACACGATGATTCAATTTAAATGAAGCGAGAATCATCTATATCAATCTGCCTCTTGATGAAATGATGATGTGTTGAATGATTAAGTGGAATTTTTATATTGTATAAGCCACTGTGTTATAGTGAATGAAAATGACGACAAAGAAGACCGTTAAAAAAAGCTTGAAATCGGTTTCTAAATCTTGTAAAGTTAGGTTTATAAGATTATCCGAAACGTTTTGGAGGAAAAAATCTTGACTACAATTAAAGATATTTCAAAAGTAGCAGGTGTTTCTGTTACGACTGTTTCCAGAGCTCTAAACGGCTATTCTGATGTAAATGAAGAAACACGAAAAAAAATATTGGAAATTGCTAAACAACTTAATTACAGTCCTAATACACTTGCAAGAGGGCTTGTGATGAAGAAATCCCAAACGATCGGGCTGCTTGTGTCGGGCATGAATCGAGAAAGTGTAAAGGATAACCTTACGTTTCAGGTGTTATGCGGGATAAATGAATGCGTTTCTGTTAGGAATTATGATTTAATTTTGTTTAATACAGATTCCACACGCCAAAGGGAAAAAACGTATACACAGCTATGTCGTGAGCGAAAGGTTGACGGTGTTATCATTCAGGGGATTAAACTGGATGATCCTTATCTGAAGGAAGTCATGGAGAGTGATATACCGTGTGTGTTAGTGGATATTCCCGTAGAAACGAACACGGTAGGGTATGTCACCACAGACAATGTGCTAGGAGCTAAAAAAGCCGTGGAACACCTTATTGAATTAGGCCATCAAAACATAGCCATGGTTAATGGGTCTAACCAGGCTTTTGTCAGTAAGCAGCGTTTAAAAGGATATGAGATAGCTCTGAAAGAAAATGGGATCAAAGTAAAAAGAAATTGGATTGTAGATGGAGAGTTTAAAGAAGAAATGGCAAAGGAAGTTGTTTTGTCTTTATTGTCTTCCACTCCGGAGATTACAGCCATTTTTTGTGCCAGTGATTTGATGGCAATGGGAGCGTTAAAGGCTTGCCAGGAGCAAGGCCTCGTTGTCCCGAACGATATCTCGATTATTGGCTATGATGACATTTTGCTTGCATCCTACGTCACGCCGTCTTTGACAACCATTAAACAAGACATGTTTGAAATGGGCTATGAAGCCGCGGATTTATTGGTGGACATGCTGGAGGGAAAAGCAAAGAAGCGCCATCGTATACTAGAGACGAAGCTTGTACAAAGGGAATCCTGTACCCGAATTTGAAGTGTTTAACTCTCCTGCTTTTCAGCAGGAAGTTAAATATTTTTTTACACTTTATCCGAAACGTTTCGGATAGTTAAAAATGGAGGAATGGAAATGGATTATAGAGTGATGAAAGAAAACGATTTATTTTTATTAACGGATAAAAGCGGAAACATTCCTGAAAATCATACATATGGTCTCGGGTTATATACAAAGGATACAAGGTTCTTAAGCAGATGGGACATAAGGATAAATGGAAAGGATCCGATATTGTTATCATCGGATGCAGATCAAAATCATTTGACCACCATCCTTCTCACAAATCCGCACATGGAGGAAGAGGGAGAATTGATTTTATGGAGAGAATCAATTCAAATCAAGCGTAAGCGTTTTATTTATGATGATGTGCTATATGAGGAATTGAGTGTAAAAAACTACTACCCAAAACCGGTTAGTTTTGAATTGGAAATGGAGGTAGATGCAGATTTTCAGGACATGTTTATTGTTCGCGGCTTTCAAACGGGCAAGGTAGGGCATCGTACAGGACAAAGTCTGGAAAACAATACATTATCATTGGCGTACAAGGGAGCAGATGAAATTAATCGTTATACTCATATTACATGGGACAAAGAAGCGAAGAGAGCGGAAGACAATCATGTCACTTTCCATTTTTCATTAAAACATAATCAAGAAGATCGAATCATTATAACGGTTGTACCTCAAATTGGCGAGCAAAGGAAGCAAGAGATACTTCCATTTGAAAAAGCATTAGAAAAGCTGACATCATCATATAAAGAATGGGAAGAGAAAGTTCCAACGATCCAAACTGATTACAAACCCCTTGAAAGCCTTGTGAAAAGAGGGATAACCGATTTAAGGGTGTTATTAACGGATGTTGGATATGGACAGTTCCCGGTAGCGGGTCTGCCTTGGTTTGGTGTCCCATTCGGGCGTGACAGCCTAATTGCAGCCCTGCAAATGTTGCCGTTCAATTCGGAGATCGCAAAAGGAACATTAATTACTATGGCCCACTACCAGGGAGAAAATAAAGATGCGTGGCGAGATGAACAGCCTGGAAAGATTATGCATGAAATTCGCTTTGGAGAACTGGCTAACACGAATCAAATTCCGTTCACGCCTTATTACGGAACCGTTGATGCAACACCATTGTTTTTAGTTCTCCTTGTTGAATATGTCAAATGGACGGGAGATTACGAGATTATCGGACAATTACAGAAAAATATTGATGCGGCTTTAAAGTGGATTAATGAGTATGGAGATAGGGATGGAGACTTGTTTTTGGAATATCACCAGGAGTCAAGCAAGGGTATTGCCAACCAGGGATGGAAAGATTCTGGTGATTCCATTGTTCACCGCAGTGGTGATTATGCCGATACACCGATTGCTCTCTCGGAAGTGCAGGGTTATGTCTATCAAGCAAAGACTGGTTTGGCAGATATTTATGAGGCAGTCGGTCGTGTGGAAGAAGCAACAGTGCTTCGGGGGGAGGCCAAAGCCTTACAGGAGAAATTTGATCATGAATTTTGGATGGACGATGTTTCTTTCTATGCGATTGCCCTTGACGGCAACAAGCAGCAAGTGGGGACGATCACTTCAAATCCAGGCCATCTTTTAATGTCTGGCATGCTTTCTTCTGAACGAGTGGAAGCTGTTACAAAGACACTCCTCTCTTCAAAAATGTTTTCAGGTTACGGGATTCGTACGATGGGAGAGAATGAAGCCGGCTACAATCCAATGAGCTATCATGACGGCAGCATTTGGCCGCATGATAATAGTCTAATTGTACTAGGATTAAGTAAAGTAGGGAAACAGGAAGAGGCTAATGAGGTGATTCAAGGACTGATCGATGCCTCTGCTCATTTTGAATATGACCGTCTTCCAGAGCTGTTCTGCGGCTATTCCAAAGAGCAATGGAAGCCAGTTTTATATCCAGTTGCGTGCTCGCCGCAAGCATGGGCGGCAGGAACACCATTATTGTTCGTTCAATCCATCTTAGGCATGTTTCCGGACAGCACAAAAAAACAAATCCATATTCGTCCACACCTTCTGCCATCCATGAATGTGCTTTCTTTAGAAGGAATTAAAGTTGGAAACGGCAAGCTGTCTCTTATTGTGAGGAGAGAAAACGACAAGGTTACAATGAATATTACGGAGAATACGACTGGTTATAAGATTGTAACGAGATAATGCCAACGGGGGGAGTTGTAATGAAAAAGTGGTTTCAATCGTTTTTGGCTGTTACTCTGTTTTCCGCTTCCCTTTTGTCGGGTTGCAGTCAGGAGGAGAGTTCCAAGACAGCGGACGGAAGAACGGAAATTGTGTTAAGCGGATGGGGAGGAAATCCTACTGAAACAAAATTACTTCAACAAACTATTCGTGATTTTGAGAAGAAAAATCCAGATATAAAAGTAAAGCATGATGTCATTGCCGATCAATATATGGACGTTTTGAAAACGCGTTTGATCGGCGGAACAGCCGCCGATGTTTTTTATCTCGATGCATTTGAAGCACCTGGTTTAATGGAAGCCGGAGTGCTCGAGCCGCTGGACAAGTATGTGAAAGAGGATTTTGATATGGAAGATTTTGAAAAGCCACTTCTACAAGCTTTTCAGCATAATGGAAAAACATACGGGTTTCCGAAAGATTATTCCACACTTGCCCTCTTCTATAATAAAGAAATGCTCGAGGAAGCAGGAGTAGAGGTGCCAAAAACATGGAATGAGTTGCAGGAAGCAGCAAAAAAGCTGACGAAAGACGGTGTCTACGGTTTTGGCGTCATGCCTGAATTAGCGAGATTGTACTTTTTAGCAGAATCAAAAGGCGGGCAGGTCATGACGAATAATAAGGCGAGCTTTGCGAGTAAAGAAGTATCAGAAGGTTTGCAATCCATCCTCGACATGCGGTTGAACGATAAGTCGGCTGCACAGCCAAATGAGGTCGGAGCGGATTCGGGAATTGAAATGTTTGGGCAAGGAAAGGCAGCCATGGTTTTAGAAGGGAATTGGGCCATACCATATTTAGCCGATACATTCCCGGATATCTCCTATGGGACAGCGGAGGTACCGACCATTGGAAAGAAGAATACAATGGCTTTTACGGTTGCCTATGTGATGAATAAAGAATCGAAACATAAAGAGGCGGCATGGAGGCTGATTGAATATTTAACGGGAAAAGAAGGCATGAAAACATGGACGAGCAAAGGGTATGCGTTGCCGACTAGAAAATCTGTAGCCAAGGAGCTTGGATTTGCAGACGATCCACTGCGCGGTGCGTTGGTGGCAGGAGCTTCCTATGCAACGGTATGGCAGGATGGGCCTTACTTGCCTATTGCCCAAACAAACTTTAACAATCAATTTTTAAGTGCCTTCTTAGGTCAACAGCCATTAAGAGAGGCACTGAAGAAAGCTCAAAAACAAGCAAACAAGGAAATCCTAATTAATGAATGAGAATATATGTAGTAGAAGATGACCAAAAAGGTATATAAAACTTACCTTTCAGCTCATCCTCTGAAAGGGCTCATGATAAAATCTAGTAAAATCAAGGATTGAGGACGAGCCCTTTCAGAAAAGCTTTTGATAGTTCGTTTAGGAACTACTGCATGATTTTCTTTTTTATTTCACTGCAACAAATAGGATAATGGAGCTGATAAACATGAAAAAAGAGAGAAAAAAATATACGTTGTATGAAATTGGACAAGGATACACATTCATGCTGCCTGCTATCTTTGTGTTGGCTGTTTTCATTATTGCCCCCATTCTCTATGCCATTTTCTTATCTTTCCATAAGGTGGAGCTGCTAGGTGGTCCATCTTATGATTTTCGGGGGCTAGACAATTTCGTTAAGCTGATGGAAGATGATCGGGCGAAAATCGCTCTTTGGAACACGATAAAGTACGTGGTGATTGTGGTTCCTGCCCAAACTCTTTTGGCCTTGGTCTTGGCGGCGACGCTAAATGCAGGGTTAAAGGGAGAGAAGTTCTTCCGCATCGTTTACTTTTTACCCACCTTAACATCTTCTGCTGTATTAACCCTCATTTTTATGTGGATGTATAATCAAAACGGCTTAATTAATAAGTTGTTAGGAATGATTGGTCTGCCCGGTTATAACTGGCTTGGAGATCCGAATGTAGCCTTGCCTGCGATTATGATCATGAATATTTGGTCAACGGCTCCTTTTTTTATGACCATTTATCTCGCTGCTTTACAAGATATTCCAGATTCTGTTTATGAGGCGGCGAAAATTGATGGAGCTAACTTTTGGCAGAAGTTTTGGTATGTTACGGTTCCACAATTGAAGCCCGTTACATCGTTCGTCGTGATTATGGGACTTATCGGAACATTTCAATTATTTGATCAATCATATATTTTCTCCAAAGGCACGGGTGGCCCAAATAACTCTACATTAACGGTTGTTCTACTTATCTATCAATATGCTTTCAAAAATTTAGGAACAATGGGATATGCCGCAGCAATGGCTCTTGTATTAGCTATTGTTATTCTTATCGCCACCCTGTTGCAGCGAAAGTTTTCAAAGGAAGAGACCTTACATTAGGAGGGAAAACAGAATGAAGAAAAATGGAGCTGGAAAAGTCATTTTATATATCATCCTTGTTTTGTATGCCATTACCACACTCATTCCGTTTTTATGGGCGGTTTCATCTTCCTTTAAAACGTTAGAGGAGATTGTGCAAGGAACGATTAATTTTTGGCCGAAGGATTTTACGCTTGATAACTATAAACAGATTTTCATACAACAAGAATATTTTCCGCGATGGTTGTTTAATAGTTTATTTATTGCTATTGTAGGAACAATATTGAATCTTTTATTTAATTCGATGGCAGGGTATGCTTTGGCCCGACTAAGCTTCCCTGGCAAGAAAAGTTTGTTCATCCTTATTTTGGCGGTTCTGATGATTCCAGCACAGGTCACAATGATTCCAAATTTCTTAATTTTAAAAACTCTTGGATGGCTGAATACATATCAGGGAATGATTGTTCCATCCATGATCAATGCTACGTTCATTTTTATGATGCGTCAATTTTTTCTCAACTTCCCGAAAGAATTGGAAGAAGCTGCATCATTGGATGGGTTAACGAGACTTGGAACTTTTTTTCGAATTGTCCTGCCACTAGCGAAGCCGGCTTTAGCGGCACAAGCCATTTTCGTATTCATGGGCTTCTGGAATGATTTTATGAGACCGCTCATTGTCATATCGGATGTGGAAATGTTCACACTGCCGCTCGGCTTGAATACATTTAAAGGCCAGTTTATCAGCTACTGGAACTATATTATGGCCGCCTCTATGGTTTTTACAATGCCTGTCTTGATTTTATACGCATTCTTTAACCGTTATTTTGTAAAAGGAATCACATTTACAGGAGAGAAATAATAAAAGTTGTTCTGTATGTATCTGAGTAGAATGGTGGAGGGGAAGACGAACGATTTTAGAAGTAATGGTTTAGACAATAGGGATGAAAGCGGGTATAGGAATAGGTCTGACTGATTGAACTTTGATTTTTAAACTATAGGAAAACAGAGAAGAAAATAAATTTTCTTCTCTGTTTTCCTTTCATATTCTTTAGGTTTCTTCCGCATTAACCGGCAGTGAGATTCCCCGTAGATGGAAGCTTCCTTTACAGTTCATTAATCGCACCGACTGTCATATTTCCGTCAACATCTTCCCATACTAGGAGAGTTACTTTCGTTCCAGGCGAAAAAGGGGGAGTCAAAATCTTGGTCTTGCAGATAATCCTGCAGCGGAAGAATTATTGGCTGATTGTTTATGTAAACATTAACGGATTGTCCATTTACCATAGACTGATAGTCAATTTCTATTACTTTCTCCCCTTCGGCAGTTTCGGGTTCATATAAAGTTCCCATACCGAAAGTATTTTTTAGTTTAGAAGAATTATTTTTGCCTTTGAGAATATTTAAAGACATGTGTCCTCATGGTGAAACGCACCTTTTGCCTATAGTCAGTCAACATCAAATTAAAATAGCTTCTTGAGTTTCCTTTCTCTCATTCGGAGAACCTTTCGGCAGCATTGGGCTCGCACATCCGAATGTGATAGATTTTGGGAGGGAGCCCATATATTGCTGAAATCAATCGATGGCATCTGTTCTATTAAGGGGTAAAAAAACATAAAAGTAGTATAAGGGAATTTCACCATGAACAGGGGGGAGCAATATGATTTATCGCTTACTAGCGTTAAATATTGATGGTACACTCTTGCAAACAAATGGAAGGCTTCATCGTTCTACAAAGGAAGCGATTGATTATGTACAGCAAAAAGGGATTTTTGTTACTCTCGTAACTTCCAGAAACTTTCCTTCCGCTAAAAAGGTGGCAAGAGCTTTAAAAATAAAATCACCTCTTATCACCCATCAGGGTGCATATATCTCAAACACTGATAAAAATCCGATTTTTGTTAAGAGATTAAATGAAGAGATTACTTATGATATAGTACGATTTCTTGAAGGATTGCCTTGCCAAATTCGCCTCGTTCATGAGCAATTTTCTTTGGCGAATAAGCATAAACTGTACAATAATCTCTTGGTGAAAACTGTATTTACATCGGGAGATCCGATGTTTTATTCTCAGCAATTTGTTCCATCCCTGAGTGAATATTTGCATGATCATCGTGTTACCCCTCCAAAGATTGAGGTATATTTTGAAAATAATCGAGACTTGGAAGATGCCAAAAAAGCTTTAGAAGCCATGTTTACAGAAATCAATTGTATAAAACTTGATGATTTACGATTAGATATTGTCCCTGAGGGAGTTTCAAAACTAAACGGTCTAATTTTCCTTGGAAATCAGCTTGGGTTTAAGCTAAAGGAAATGGTGTATATTGGAGATGGCCTAGATGATATCCCTCTGATAGAAGCCGCGGGTTTAGGAGTATCCATGTGGAATGCACCTTATGATGTCAAAAGGGCATCCGATTGGGTCACTCGATCCGAAAATGAACATGGTGTAGCTTATATGGTCAAAGAACATTTCAGAAAGCAGCAGCCTATTGATTTTTTACGAAAAATGAAAATCATTAAAAACTAATTTTCTTATTTTAAGTGATGAATCCTATAAAAATATCTATTAGATGATACTAAGGGATCGAGTGACCTTAGTATTTTTTTTATCATTGTGAATTATTTCCTTATATTGACCTTATTTTTTTGATTTTGTACACTAAAGGGAGTTTAATTTGAAAGGTGATAAATTTTGCGAATTTCAATTATAGGCTTGGACGATGAAAGATTTAACCGTCCGCTTGAACTGATTGCCAATTTGTTTTTTGAGGAATCACAAATCATATTAGCCAATACAGAAGAAGCTGATATTCAAATAAAATTTCATCTGGAGATTCAGAAGGATGTGGCTGTTACTGCTGAATTAAAGGATCATAATGGAAAAATTTATTCCTCCAAATACCAAAAAGAATTATATGCTGCTCATACTGAAAAAGAACGGTTTAAACAAATAAAAAACGCTGTTTCACATGTGTATTTAACCGTTTTACAAGACTGGACCGGAATGATACAAAAATGGGGGATTCTAACTGGGGTCAGACCAACGAAACTTCTCCATAAAAAACTACAGGAAGGGATCCCTGTTGAATTGGCTCATAAGCAATTAAAAGAGGATTATCTGATAACAGATGAAAAAATTGAGCTAATGCAGCAAATTGTTGAACGTCAATTGACAGTGGTTCCAGATCTTTATTCTCTAAAACAAGAAGTAAGCATTTATATTGGTATACCATTCTGTCCGACTAAGTGTGCTTACTGTACATTCCCTGCCTATGCGATTAATGGCCGTCAAGGTTCCGTCGACTCTTTTTTAGGCGGGCTTCACTATGAAATGAGAAAGATCGGTAAATGGTTGAAGGAAAAAGGTATTAGGATTACAACCGTATATTATGGTGGAGGTACTCCGACAAGCATTACCGCTGAGGAAATGGATATGTTATACGAGGAAATGTATACATCATTTCCTGATGTGGATAAAATCCGAGAGATTACAGTCGAAGCTGGACGTCCAGATACGATCACTCCGGAAAAATTAAGGATTTTAAAAAAGTGGAATATTGACCGTATAAGCATTAATCCACAATCCTATACTCAGGAAACACTAAAAGCAATCGGTAGACATCATACTGTTTCAGAGACTATTGAGAAATATCACTTGGCTCGGGAAATGGGGATGAACAATATTAATATGGACTTAATTATTGGATTGCCTGGTGAAGGTATTCCTGAATTTACTCATTCTCTTTCCGAGACAGAAAAGTTGATGCCTGAGTCTCTGACAGTTCATACACTTTCATTCAAGCGGGCCTCCGAAATGACAAAGAATAAAGAAAAATACAAGGTAGCTGACCGGACAGAAGTTGAAAAAATGATGGAACTTGCACAGGATTGGACGAAAAAGCATGGCTATGTTCCGTACTATCTATATCGTCAGAAAAATATTTTAGGCAATCTTGAGAATGTTGGATATTCGCTACCAAACCAAGAAAGTATCTACAATATTATGATTATGGAGGAGCAACAGTCCATTATTGGGCTAGGATGCGGGGCATCTAGTAAGTTTATTGATCCTATTACAGGAAAAATCACACATTTTGCCAATCCAAAGGATCCGAAGTCTTATAACGACAGTTTTGAAGCATATACTGAAGAAAAAATAAAAATTTTGGAAGAGTTATTCTCTGAAAAAGGTTCTCCTGCTTAATTAAGCAGGAGAATTTTATTTTTTATACTTTTATATTAATAACGGACAGATGAGCCAAAAGCTGTCCTTTAGTGTGATCTTATAATCTTTTTGTTCTTATATAATAGATTAATGTCCTAGGATGACGAAAGGTTTATAGCTAATTTTTTTGAAGGAATACGTTCAGAAAACATTTAACAATGGTTTATTTTTATTATAAATTCGATATTTTTAGAAAATTCCTTTTTATTCAAGCTATTTCTATATATAATGAAATGGAATAATGTACTGGGAGGGATATGCTTTGTCAATCAAATACGTTACAGATAAGGTGAATGTAAAGATTGATGGTCGGGTGGCAACATTGGTGATGAATCGACCGGAGACGTTAAATGCGATGGATTTGGACATGATAAAGGGGCTTGTTTATAGGTTGAAGGAAATAAGCGAATCGGATGAAATTGATATTGTTGTCTTAACCGGTAATGGCCGTGCGTTTTCAGCAGGCGGGGATATTAAAACAATGCTTTCAAATATGAATGAAAAAGAATTTTATCTTGTAATGGACCATATTAGTGAATTGATTATTACTCTATATAGTCTTCCAAAGCTAACAATCAGTGCGATCAATGGGGCTGCTGCCGGCTTAGGATTCAGTTTGGCTCTTTGTACAGACTATATAATAGCGGACAAAGATAGCAAATTGGCAATGAATTTTATTGGTATTGGTCTCATTCCTGACGGTGGTGGACATTTCTTTTTGGAGAGACGATTGGGAGAAACGAAGGCAAAACAAGTGATTTGGGAAGGAAAAATGATGACGGCAGAAGAAGCATTTGCACTTGGGCTTGTACAAGAGGTAGCAGAAGATAGCCTACAAGAAGCGGTACATAAAAGAGTAGCCGAGTGGTTAAAACGCCCTATTCAGGCAATGATTAAAACCAAAAAAATATTAGCGGAAAAAAATCGACCTCAGCTGTTGAAAATACTAGAGTTGGAGAAGCATGGCCAGCTTAAAATGAGACAGACTGCTGATCATCAGGAAGGTATTAAAGCGTTTATAGAGAAAAGAAAACCGAATTTTATTGGAAAATAAAAAATAAGAAAGAAGCCACTAGGCTTCTTTCACTTTTAAGAAATGTCTCTGTTAAGGTAAATGTTGATAATAAGTAAACAAAAACTTTAAAAAAATAAGTGAGGGAGGAATGAATTGTTTGGAGATGGTTCATTGCTTCTCCATTAATGATGCTTGGAGTTATTCTATTCTCATTAACCAATGACCAAGTGGGGAATATAGGTCTTATAATTATGAGATTAATATAGAATTTGGCAGTTTTTTTATGGCTAGTTTTATTGTCAAAGACAATAAAAGAAAAAAATTAGTTTAATAAGATTAAGGGAAACCCCATTTTTGGGGATTTACCTTAATAAGATTTAAATATCAAAAATAATGATCAACAAAGCCTAAAAATTAAGAATGAAAAAGAAGAAGTTTACCAGATGGTGAAGTGCAGCGATGGGTTTTGTTTAATAAGTTTTTCTCTGATAATAGTTTTTCTCCTAGTTTTTTAGCCTCTTCGTCATTTTCAGCCTGAAAGGTTTCATCTAGAATTTTTTCTCCATTTGCTTCAAAAGCAGTTATTTTATACATTTTCATTGAACATTCCCCTTTTATATTAAAATAAATTAGACTTCGAGAATGGTTTCCCGCAAGCTCCCGTCGCTCTCTGTCATATTTAGTTAACATCGAATCACTCTGGATCTTTAGTTTCCTATTTCAAAGATTAAGTGTTTCACAAGGAGGTCTTCGTTGTATAAGTATTGCACGACCAAAAGCGACAACATTTGGGAGTGGATCATATACCATTAAATTGGTTGTTTGTGATTTTATTAAATATTCTTACTAATATTTTTGCATAAATTCATAAAATATGTAAAGTAAATAATATTACCCCATCATATGGTATATTTAGTAATATGATGAAAGGAGTGAAAGAAATGGTTCTTCAAATAAATCATGTAACTAAACGATTTGGTACATTTACTGCCGTTAATAATTTGTCACTAACCATTCCCGAAAAGGAGATGTTTGGCTTTTTGGGAGCAAATGGTGCCGGTAAGACGACCACGTTTCGGATGATATTGGGACTTTTGGATCCGAGTGAGGGAAGGATTACTTGGAATGGAAAGGAACTAAATTACTCTACAAGTCATCTTGTCGGTTATCTTCCAGAGGAAAGAGGTCTTTATCCAAAATTAAAGGTCCGTGATCAAATCATATATTTAGCTAGGTTAAAAGGGATGTCTAAAAGGGAAGCTTTGAAAGAGTTAAGATGGTGGTTAGAGAGATTTAAAGTTCCAGAGTATGAAAATAAAAGAGTGGAAGAGCTATCGAAAGGGAATCAGCAGAAAATTCAATTCATTGCTGCCGTTATACATAAACCAAAGCTATTGATTTTAGATGAACCATTTAGTGGTCTTGACCCGGTTAATGTGGAACTTTTAAAAGAGGCTGTGTTGTCATTGAAAGAAAGCGGGACTACGATTGTATTTTCCAGCCACCAAATGCATCATGTTGAGGAAATGTGTGAGCATTTGTGCATCTTACATAAAGGCAAGCCAGTTGTTCATGGTTCTTTAAAAGAAATTAAACGGGCCTTCGGTAAAAAGAATCTAATCATTCATGCTGACTTTTCATTGGATGCACTAAAACAATTTCCAGGTGTTGTCAAGGTGAAAAATACAACAGAAGGTATGGAATTACAGATTGAGGGAGAACATGTCGCCCAAAGAATTCTATCTGAGATCGCGGGAAAAGGGTTTATTCGGAAATTTGCGTTAGAAGAACCTTCATTGAATGATATTTTTATTGAGAAAGTAGGTGATTCTTATGAATAACTTTTGGATCATCCTTCATCATACGTATGTAAATAAATTAAAAAGTAAATCATTTATTACTACGACCCTATTGTCCATAGTCATTGTAATAGCCATGACTAACATTAACAAAATCATTGAAGTTTTTGATGGAGATAGCGGATATAAAGTAGCTGTATTAGATGAAACGGGTCAGCTATATGAACCGTTTAAGAAACAGCTCTCTGTTATTAATAAAGAGATTAAATTATTTAAAAGTAACAAAAGTGTAGAAAAAGTGGAAGAAGCGGTTGAAAATGGAGATTATGATGGTGTCATATTACTGCATCTAAATAAAGAACAGTTGCCTGAAGCAATCTTTAAAGCCAAGAGCTTCTCAGATACTTCTTTGTTTACAGATATACAAACTGGTCTACAACAATTAAAAACAATGCTTGCTGCTTCAAAAATAAATTTGACACCAGAGCAGCTACAAAAATTGTATGAACCGGTATCCATTGAAAAGGTCGCCCTAGAAAAAAATGCTAAAACAGAGGAAGAATTAAATCAAGCGAGGGGACTTGTCTACATTCTTCTTTTTGTGATCTATTTTTCGGTTATTATGTATGCCAGTATGATTGCAATGGAGGTTGCTACTGAAAAGTCCTCCAGAGTGATGGAAATCTTAATTTCTAGTGTTTCACCTATCAAGCAAATGTTTGCCAAAATAATAGGAATAGGTTTATTAAGCTTAACCCAACTTACAGCATTTTTGTTAATTGGTTATTTCTCACTAAAACAAAATATGAAATCGTTAAATGATGGTTTCTTTGAAGTATTCGGATTTGGAAATATCCCGGTTGAAACGATTTTCTATGCTATTCTTTTCCTTATTCTCGGTTATTTTCTCTATGCCACACTCGCCGCATTTTTAGGTTCACTTGTAAGCCGGATTGAAGATGTACAGCAAATGATCACTCCAATGACTTTTCTTGTAATTGCTGGTTTTATGATTGCGATGTTTGGGCTCGCTAAGCCTGATGCCACCTTTATTACTGTTACATCATATATTCCATTTTTTACACCTATGATCATGTTTCTACGAGTAGGAATGCTAGAGGTTCCTTTATGGGAAATAATTTTGGGAATTGGCATCCTCTTGGTTACGATTATCGCTTTGGCGATTTTTGGTGCAAAAGTCTATCGTGGTGGAGTGTTAATGTATGGGAAATCAAATTCATTTAAGGATATCAAAAAAGCATTGCAATTAACAAAGAATGAGTAATTAGAGGGGCTTAGACAAAGCCCCTTTTATTTTATGTAAAAAATGTATCTGTTGACCAGGGTGCCTTCGCTTTTCTTACAAATAAGAAAATATCTTATCGACTATGAGAATTGTCTAGCTCCAACTCCCTAGCGGTGAGACACCTTCACTCACCTACCTACGATAACTCAACATCAAATCGCTTTCGCACTTCGTGTTTCCTTTATCTCAGTTGAAGGCCTCCACAAGGAAGGTTTCGGCAGCATCATCATCGCACGACCGAAAGCGGTAGCTTTTGGGAGGAGGCTATACTCCATTGAACAGGGGGGGCTTTCGCTTTTCTAGCCAGAACGTGCATTCGTATTTCTGACATGCTACAATAAAGAAAAGAATTCCAGAGAGGAAATATTTATGAAAAAAGTTACGTTTATCCATGCGGCAGATTTGCATTTAGACAGCCCAATGACAGGGTTGAGACATTTACCAGCAACTATTTTTTCTAGGGTGAAGGAAAGTACCTTTACTGCTCTAAAAAAACTAACCAAAACCGCTATCGATCGAAAGGTGGATTTTGTCATTTTAGCAGGTGATTTATTTGATGGAGAGGACCGCAGCCTTAGAGCCCTTTCACGCTTTCGGGCAGAAATGAGAAGACTGGAGGAAAATGGGATACCTGTCTATATTGTACATGGGAATCATGACCATTTAAACGGTTCTTGGATTCATTTAGACATGCCACCAAATGTATACGTATTTCCTGGAGAAGTGGAAATAAAAAAACAGCAAACAAAAACAGGAGAGCGTATACATCTTTATGGTTTTAGTTATCCAACCCGCCATGTTTTTGAAAAAAAAATAGTTGAATATCAAAAAGAAGAAGGAGCTGATTTTCATATCGGAATCCTTCATGGTAATGAAGCATCAGGAACCGTTCATGATAATTATGCCCCGTTTACAGTGCAGGAGTTGCAGGAAAAAGACTTTGATTATTGGGCATTAGGCCATATTCATAAGCGAGCTGTTTTAGCGGAAAGCCCACCTATTGTTTACCCAGGGAATATACAAGGAAGGAATAAAAAGGAAACTGGGAGTAAGGGGTTTTATCATGTTACATTAACCGAGATCGATACCAAATTGGATTTTATTGAAGCAGCAGATATTTTGTGGGAGCAGGTAAAGGTCGATGCTTCTACAGTGAGTCGGTTTCAAGAGCTACTTCAATTATGTCAAAAGGAAATAAATAAATACCGAAAAGAGGATTCAGCAGCCATTTTGTCTCTTTATATAAAAAATCTTCAATTAGCTGACGAGCACGAGATGAAAAATGTGGAAACAAATCTTTTGGAGCTTCTATTGGAAGAGGAGAAGGATGAAGAATCATTTGTTTGGATCGCAGAAATACACATCACCAAATCTCAGCAAATTGATAAAGAACAGCTAAAGAAGGAAGTGAATTTTTACGGGAATCTGTTTGAAACGATCGAGCGTTTTGAAAATGTTGATGAAGCAATCGCTTCGTTATATGAACATCGACTGGGCCAAAAACACTTATCTCCTTTATCTGAGGATGAGAAACGAGAATTAATAGTAAGAGCAGAGAAGTTATTGCTTGATCTACTATGTAATTAAAAAGGAGGGTATGAGGTGAAGATTGTTTCGATGCACATATACGGTTATGGACAATTGGAAAATATTAAAATTGATTCGCTTTCGGATTTTCAAGTTTTCTTTGGTGAAAATGAAGCGGGCAAGTCCACGCTCATGTCTTTTATAAATAGTATTTTATTTGGTTTTCCGACGAAACAGCAAAATGAGCTTCGCTATGAGCCAAAGCATAGTACAAGGTATGGTGGAAATATTCGAATTTACCATGAAAAACATGGCTATGCTGTTATTGAACGTGTAAAAGGAAAAGCAGCGGGGGATGTGAAGGTTGTTCTAGATAGTGGAAAAGTTGGCGGAGAGGAACTACTAAGCGATTTATTGGGGAATTTTGATAAAAGTCTTTACCAGGCTATTTTTTCTTTTAATTTACAAGGATTGCAGAATATCCATCAAATGAAAGGAGAAGATTTGGGACGATTTTTGTTTTCCGCAGGTACTTTAGGTACTGAAAAACTGGCAAAGACGGAATTAGAACTACAAAAAGAGTTGGACATGCGTTTTAAACCAGGCGGAAGGAAACCAATTTTGAATGAAAAATTACAGAAGGTTCATGAAATAAGTCAAGATTTAAAAAAGGCAGCTGCAAAATTGAAGGACTATGAATCATTAATTCAAAAAAGAGATCAACTTCAACAAGAAATGGCTGAAATCAATAAGCAGCTGGAGAACAGAAACATCCAAGCAGAAAAATTAAAAGAATGGAAAAGGATAGAGTCCATTGCAAAAGAAGAAAAATGGACGAAAAAAGAGTTAGAAACATTGGGGGAAATTGAATTTCCCGTCCGTGGGTTAGAACGTTTAGAAAAATTAAACCAGCTTATTCTTCCACTTGAAGCGGAGCTGAAAAGCTTGTCTGAGAGGATTCGACATGTCCGAGAAGAGTTAGGGGAACTTAATCCTGATTGTGACTTATTAAAAGAAGAACAGGTGATTTTAACATTACTTGACCAAATCCCCTTGTACGAACAGTTGTCAGTTGAAAAGGGTCAATATGAAACAAAATTGACAGCGGTACAAACGGAGCTTGCTGCCATTAAAGAAAAATTACATTTGCCATTAAATGAAGAAGAGATTCAATCTATTAATACAAATATCTCTATGAAAAACGAGGTAGTAAACCTGTCAAGGCAAGGAGAAAAGTTGGCCGATGTCAAAGAAGAGCTCGATATTTTACATCAACAGGAATTAAATGAGTTGGAAGCACTGGAAAGAGAGGTTCGGTTAACCGAAAGTCTTTGTCTTCCTGAGATTGAAAGATCCCAACTAGAGCAACAACTCCGGAACCATGATAAAACAGCGCTAGAAGAGGAATTAAATAACCTTAAAGAACAAATCCAATTCAATCAATTATCGATTGAACAGCAAAAAGCTGCAAATGAAAAATTGAGATTTCAATTTATTACCATTGAGCTGATTTTAGTAATTCTAAGCTTATACGGAATGATTTCTAAACAATGGGTTTTGTTATTGATAGGATTGGCTGGCTGTCTTATATTAGGATTTTTTATGTTTCAAAGTTTGAAAAACGGAAAAGAAATAAAAATCTTAAACAATCTTAATAAATTAAGAGAAAAAGAAAAACAAATTATAGAAATACTCCAAACAGCCTCGTATCAGGACATTCGTTCTCTTGAAGAGAAATTAAAACTTGATGACCAGCACCGCAACAAGCTACAGATATTAAAACTAAAGTTGAAGCAACAGAAAGCGAATTATAAAAAAATCATCGTTAAATTTGAAGAATGGGAATCGGATTTTGCTAATTATACAGAAAAGTTATTATCAATTGGTAAAGAGTTAAAAATTCCTGAACAGATGGCCAATACACTTTTACTTGAAGCATTTGAGCAAATTGAACAGTATAAAGCATTCATTCGGGAAAAAAATCAATTGATTGAAAGGATAAGTAACATTCATCAAAAACAAGTAAAACTGATGGAGGAGCTTAGCCATTATGGATACCGCTATCTGTCAGAAGAGACTCTTGATATACATAAAATCTCCTATTTATTACGAAATAAGCTCAAAACTGAAAATGAGAAACGGATCAAAATGGAAGAAAGGAAAGCGAAGATTGCTGACCTTGAATCAGAGTACCAGCAAAAAGAAAAGGAATGGCAATCTTTGAAAATCGAACATGATCGATTGCTAAATGAGGCAAATGCAGAAACAGTATCTCAATTCTATGAATTAGGTGAGGAGGCAGAAAAACGTGCAGACCTTATGAAACGTCTTGAAAATCTCAAAAGGCAGCTACAATACTCCATTCTTTCAGAACAAGAAAGAGAAAACTTTTTAGCGATCCGTAATTGCGATGAATTAATTTCTGACTGCCAAAAAGAGATAGATTCTCTTCGCAATCAATGGAAGGAGTTGCAGGAAGAACAGTCCCGGGTTCAATACGAAATTCAAATCATTGAAGATGGAGGAATCTATTCCGATATTCTTCATCATTATAAACAGAAGAAATATGAGCTTGAGGAAATGGCAAAAGAGTGGGGAGTATATGCTCTTGCCCAAAATATTCTTGCAAAAACGATTGAAAAATATAAAAATAAGCATTTACCACTTTTGTTGTCAAAAGCAGAGGAATTTTTGTCCTTTTTAACAAATGGAAATTATCATAGGATTCACCTGCATCCTTCAGGCAGTGGGTTTTTGGTGGAAAGAAAGGACCAAACATTGTTTGAGGCGGATGAATTAAGTCAGGCAACAACCGAGCAATTGTATGTTTCCATTAGGCTTGCTTTAATGGTAACAATATATCAGAACTATAAATTTCCAATTGTAATTGATGATAGCTTTGTCAATTTCGATGCAAAAAGAACAAAACTTGTTTTTAAACTGTTACATAAACTTAAGCAAAATCAAATATTGTTTTTCACTTGTCACGAACACTTGTTATCGTTCTTTCCTAATGAAAATATTTTGAGGCTGGAAAAAGGTGCTGTTCAGATTGTTTCGTAGGTTAGAAACAGGATATGATATACTTTTACTTAGTTGAAGGGAGTGTGGAAAGGATGTCTAAAGGAATATTGCATTATGGAGTAGGAGATCAAGTTGAATTATATCTATTAATAAAGAATTCTACTAAAGGGATTGCTAGTAATGGAAAGCCGTTTTTAACGTTAATTCTTCAAGACCAAAGTGGGGAAATAGAGGCTAAGCTTTGGGATGTGAATGAAGAGGATGAAAAAATATATGCTCCACAAAGTATTGTAAAGGTTCAAGGGGATGTGCAAAATTATCGTGGCAAGAATCAGCTTAGAATCCGCCAGATTCGTAGCACTGGTCCTTCCGACCAAGTGAAATTGGAAGATTTTCTGGAAACCGCTCCCTTAAGTCAGGATCAAATAGTTAGCAAACTAACACAATATATATTTGAAATGAAAAATCCAAATATCCAAAGAATTACCCGGCATTTAATTAAGAAACATCAAAAAGCCTTTCTTGAATATCCGGCAGCAACAAAAAATCATCATGAATTTGTTTCTGGCCTTGCGTACCATGTTGTTAGTATGCTGGATTTAGCCAAAGCAATCGCTAACTTGTATCCAAGTCTTGATAAAGACTTGCTCTATGCAGGTGTTATTTTGCATGATATGGGAAAGGTTATCGAATTATCCGGTCCTATTTCAACAGTATACACACTTGAAGGAAATTTACTGGGCCATATAACAATCATGATAAATGAAATTGGTAAGGCTGCTGAAGAACTAGGTATCAATGGAGAAGAAGTTCTTATACTGCAGCATCTTGTCCTAAGTCATCATGGAAAAGCAGAATGGGGTAGCCCAAAGCCGCCACTTATAAAAGAAGCAGAGATTCTTCATTATATTGACAATCTCGATGCAAAGATGAACATGCTGGACCGAGCATTAGAAAGGGTAAAACCTGGAGAATTCACCGAACGGATCTTTGCCTTGGATAATCGTTCATTCTATAAACCTGTCTTTCACAAATAACCCGAGATATCGGGTTATTTTTTTGTAAATGAATATTTTCATATTGATAGAATATGATGTATTAAAAAGTGGACAACCAGATAAAAGGGAGGGAAAAAATTGACTATACCTTTTTGGATCTATGCAGTAGTTGCTGGAATTATAGTTAGTGCATGGATGGCAATAAAAACCGGAAGAGAAGAACGGAAATTGGAAATGGAAGAAATTGAACGAGAAGGTGAAATTTATATGAAACGCATGGAAAAAGAAAAGAAGATGCGTGAAGGGATAAATGTTACGGGCGAATAAAAAAGCGGAAGGATACTTCCGCTTTTTTATTTTACTTATCGTCTGAAGTTTCTATCTCAAGAGCATCTTTTAAATCTTTATCTTTTATTTTCACACCTGCATCTTTAAGCTCACGTTTCATCGCTTTATTGATGTCATCATTCGTAATTTTTGAAGATTTTACTTCATACTCAATTTCTTCCTTCATTTTGTCGTATGACTCTTTCTCTTTTTTATCTGTTACCTGGATAATATGGTAACCGAATTGTGTTTTTACTGGTGCACTTACTTCATTTACTTTTAATGCATAGGCAGCTTTAATAAAATCTTCATCATATTGAGCTGCATTTTGATTATTGATAGTCCCCAATTCTCCGCCATTTTGAGCGGAAGCTGTATCTGTTGAGTATTCTTTAGCTACTTCATCAAATTTAGAACCGCCATCTAGCTTTTTCTTTACTTCATTGGCAGTCGCTTCATCAGCAACAAGAATATGACGTACCTTTATAGCAGGTTTATAATTTTCATAGTATTCTTTTAATTCTTTTTCTGTTACTTTAATGTCCTTCATTGCTGCTTTTTCTTGCATCATGCCCACTTTCATCATTTTCTTTAAGTCCTCTTCATTTTTGTAGCCATATTGTTGAAGAGTTAATTCGAAGTTCTCACCTAAGTCTTCTTTTAATTGGTCGATTTTTTTGTTTAATTCCTCATCTGTAATTTTATATTTTTTTGAAAGGACTTTTTCGTAGACGAGCTGTTGTAATGCCTGCTCTCCATACTTATCTTTCATAGCGTTATATAGTTCTTCTTGGGTGACATTTCCTGCTTTACTTTCTGCAATTTTCTCTGAAGAACCACATGCACTTAATGCAAGAACCCCGCCAGCAATTGAAAGGGCCAATATCCATTTCTTCATGATGAATCTCTCCTAAATAGTAAATTTGTCCACATTCTTTACTATAACATAAATGGGAACCTCTGCAAAAATTTAATCATTTACTTCCATTCTAAACAGCTAAAGCTTACTTTTTAAAAATAAGATAAGTGCCTAGTCGCAATGGAATTCAGATGAATAGTATATCTTAGAAAATGCAAAAAGGAGGTATTGGTATATGTCAGGTGGAGGTAATTACGGTGCAGGCTTTGCGCTAATTGTTGTTCTTTTCATCCTGTTAATTATCGTTGGAGCATCATGGGTATGGTAATTTAACTAATAAAAAGCGATGAGGTTAGCCTCATCGCTTCATTTTGTATTTTTTGTTCCCTGACTGTTGCTAATTCGCATTATATTTTATGTATATAGAATTTCTATATAGGAAGAAATGAGCAATATGGTAACGAGAACATTAATGGTGTGAAAAACTTTTTGTTGGTTCTCCTCGGGGATTTCCTTCTGAATGCAAAGTGAGCTGGTCATCTTATTAATATAAAACAATATAAAGACAGCAAAAACAATAAAAATGGAGATCATCAATGATTCCCTCCCTTTTGTTCAAGTGATGTTATTAGATTACCAAAAATACCGCAAAAAAGATAGTCATTTTGATTGAATTAAAGGAGGTATATTTTTCACCTTTTAAACAAAGGGGTTATCCAAGAATGATTAGGTAAATAATAAAAGTATTAAATGTAGAACAGCAACAAAAAAGGGCAGAGTAATGAACAATATGGAATTACTGATGAAAAAAATTGATTGGAGTTTCATCAGTAATTGATTTTAAAGATTGTGGATAATCCCCATTTTGAATTTTATCGTTTAATTATTGAACATGGTGTTTCCAAAGAGGAAATAGATTCAGTCTATTCCAAGTTCAGTCAATTATGCAAGAAAATGAATAGCAAAAAGCGGAATGGTATATACATTTTCATCCGCTTTTTGAAAAATTCTTATTATTTAACCAAGCAAACTAAATGCTAAAAAGGGAATCCAAGCTTGTAAATCTCAAATACTATTTAAATTGTTGTATCAGGAAATAGGCAAATTTCTACATTAGTTAGGCTAGCTCTTGTTTAGTTGGTACTGCTTTTTTTAATTTTCCATTCTCTTCAATTAATTCGCTTTCAATTTTATGGAAGGAACGTTCAAAGATCTCCATGAAATCATCTCCATAGATATTACGGACGATTGCCATCATTTCAATAATATCCGGAAATTTCCCATACAATTCACGAAGTGGTAAAGCACCTGAAAAAGCGGCACTTCCTTTTGGTTCGTAATTTTCCATTAAATTAAATAATACCTCTTCACCCTTCTCTGTTAGTTGGATATAGGTATTTCTCTTGTCGTTCTCTTTTTTAGAAAACTTCAGCAAACCTCTCTCTTCTAATTTTTTTGAAAAATTAAAAGCTGTTGAGACATGCATAACTCCAAATCTAGCTACATCAGAAATAGATGCGCCATTTAAATGATAGGCAATCATTAGAATATGATGCTCATTAATATTTAAATCATAAGGTTTGATCCATTGCTGCCAGTCTTTTTCTATTGACTTCCATAATGCTTTACTTAATTGCGCAATTCGTTGACTAAAAAGCATCGCTTCCTTCATTGAATATTGTTTTTCTGGCATCCCCAATTCACCTACTTTTATATTACTCTATTATCATTATGCCAATAAAATAAAAATTAATAAAGGGGAATTAACAAAATTTTTAGAAATTATATTAAAACTTTTTGCAAAATGTTCATATTATTCATTATATCTGGCTTAAAATAATCGATGTTTTAAACATAAAAATAAGGAGATGATTTTCTTAAATAGCATGTCAAATTTTTCATAGGTATGGACACTTAAACATATAAATAGTTACAACATCTACGAAATTTTGAGCCTGGCAGGGGGACATGAAATGAAGAGTACAGCATTATTTTTCTATGTTGTTAGTGCTATCTTTTTATTAGGTGCTTGTAAATACTTAATGGATATGGCAAGACCCGGTGTTTTCCCGCCAAAGCAGGTGATAAAGCAGAGAGCGATCACACTGGCTGGAGGAGGAGGTATTTGTTTGTTAATCGCTTTCATTATTTCTTATATAGGGTAATGTTTTTAATTTAAGAAAAGAACCCTTTGGGTTCTTTCAGACTGTCGACAAAATCCTTTTTTAAAGGATTTTGTCGACATTTTTTGTATAATTATGTCATAGAATATCGAGGTGATATTGAAATGCTTACTAAAAATACACAAGTAAATCGAGATCAATTAGAAATGATTACTTTAGACCAGCTGGTTCCTGAAAATCACTTGGTTCGTAAGATAGAAGCTGCTATTGATTTTTCATTTATATATAAATTAGTTGAGAATATGTATTCATCTGAACGTGGTCGTCCAAGTATTGACCCTGTTGTATTAATTAAGATGGCTTTTATTCAATATACCTTCGGTATTCGCTCTATGCGCAAAACTATTGAAGAAATTGAAACAAACCTTGCTTATCGTTGGTTCTTAGGTTTTGGGTTTCATGATAAAGTCCCCCACTTCTCAACCTTCGGAAAAAACTATGAAAGACGTTTCAAGGATACAGATCTATTTCAAAAAATCTTCTACCGCATTCTAAAAGAAGCTTCTGATAAAAAGTTGATTAGTGCTGAACATGTATTTATTGATTCTACGCATGTTAAAGCAAGTGCAAATAAACGTAAAT
>NZ_JAAIUV010000016.1 GCF_010975035.1 Neobacillus thermocopriae
AGCAAGCTTCTATTGGTCCGCTCGACTTGCATGTATTAGGCACGCCGCCAGCGTTCGTCCTGAGCCAGGATCAAACTCTCCAAAAAAAGTTGATTAGCTCATAAAATTAACGTTGGCTTCGTTTCGAACGAAACGAATGTTGTGATTATTGACGTTTTTGGTTGTTTAGTTTTCAAAGAACAATCACTTTGCTATCAAAAGCGACTTTTTAAATATATCATCAACTGACTTTCTTGTCAACTGTTTTTTTAAGTTGTTAATTCGTCAGCAGCGACGTTTATTAATATACCAAGGTCGAATTGGAAAGTCAACCTTTTAATTAAAAAAACTGAAAAAAATTCTAGTTAGGGTTTAACCTTTTTCTCCCCCTCTTTCCTTTTCTCATATATTTTAAACATTCATGGGGGCTAGCAACCCTCCTAAATAAATTAAATAAAATCTTATATCTTTCTTCCATGGCTCTTTTTACAAGTTGATCAATACGTTCATCTCTTAAATCAAACAAAATTTCATCCATTTCTCGTTTAATAAGGTACTCCATTTCTTTAGCCTCTTGGTCGTTAATTAAAAATCCAAGCATAAGTAACCTCCAGCAAAATATATGTTAATGTAGTTTTTTCCAATTTGTGAAATTTTATAATTCAAATCATTCATCATAATTTTTTTAAGCCAAGCATATGTTTGAGACAGGAATGTATGGACGAGGTGGGATCAATGAAATTCTTTTATGTTGTAAATGGGAAGGCATTAAAAAGTATTACTTTAATTTTAATTGCAGCCTTTTTTACAGCTTGGTTCCTCTTTATTGAAAACATTGCACAAATACCTGTTTTTTCAACAAGAGAAGGACCAAAAGCAATTTATCGAGGTGAAAAAGATCTGGCACTAACATTTAATATCGGATGGGGTGATGAAAAGGCTGAGCCTATTTTAGATACTTTAAAAAAAGAAAATGTAAAATCCGCTACATTCTTTCTCTCGGGTTCTTGGGCTGAGAGACATCCAGATATTGTTGAGCGAATTGTTAAAGATGGATATGAGATTGGCCTTCTAGGGTATAACTATGAAGACTATTCTGAGTTAGAAGATAATAAAATTAGGAAGGATATTTTACAAGCTCAAGAAGCACTTAAAAAATTAAATGTAAAAAATATTAAGCTATTGCGTGCACCGACCGGCCATTTTGATGAAAGAACATTAAAAATAGCCAACCAATATGGGTATACAGTAGTACATTGGCGTATTGATTCAAAAGATTGGCAAAATCCAGGTGTAAAAACAATTGTAGAAAATGTTAGCAAAGCGGAAAAAGGAGATATTGTTCTGCTTCATGCATCTGACTCGGCCAAACAAACAGCAGAAGCATTGCCTCAAATTATTGATAACATTCAACAAAAAGGATTAAAACTCGTAACCGTTTCTGAACTCATTGCAAACAGTGAAGTAAAAACAAAAGAGATAAATTAAAAAAGCGAAAGCGCCCTGTTTAGCGGCGTATGACCTCCTCCCAAAAGCTGTCACTTTCGGTCGTGCGATGTTTATGCTATCGGAGCCTTCCTTGTGGTGGTCTCCAACTAAGATATAGGAAACACGATGAGCTTCAACTACTCTCTGTTCATAAGGTAGACAACAAAGTCTCTCACAACTTGAATGTGCAAGATGATTTTCAAAGCTGATAAAATCGTTTTTTCTTATAACAAAAACCGTCCGATAATTAAATGGACGGTTTTTTGTTTAATTTACGAGGTTTTTTTCCCTTATGACCGGAATGTTGAACACGCTTCTGCCTTTCTTCCTGAGATTTTTCATTTAATTTGGGAAGAATTAAAAGTTGGTAAGCATTGCAAGCCAGTAAAGCTGCGAGCATTAAATAAAGCCAATGTGTTGAGTTTTCTCGCAGAACAGGAACCCATTCCACAATTGTAACAACAATCATAAAAAATAAAGCAGGAATAAAGGCTTGTCGATTGGTTTGTTTCACTTTCAACCATGCAGTAATAATCCCTACAAACAACAGGATAAAGGCAGGGAATAAATAAGTCAGAACACTTTCCCCTGATTCAGCAAAATTTTCATATCGCAAATAAACTAAATCAAAAAGGGCAAATAAAATAAGAACGACTTGAACACCATTCCATAATGAAGGCGATTTAAAAATTCCTAATCCAAATCGATGGATGGTTAAATAAGAAAAAAAGCCCATTTGACTGATAACACTAATTAAAAACCCCATAAATATTAGCCATACGATGGCAGAAATCATATCAAGAAGTTGAAATTCAACAAAATACTGCTGTAATTCACTCCAGCGAACAATTAATCCTACAATCGCTGTAGTGAGCCCGCCAACTAAGGATGTGGTCAAAAACAGTTTTACCCAATTGCGGCTTGTCACACTATAAACCTCCAAAGCAAGATTAAATACCATTATGATTGTACCAATCCCTATATAAAAAATCTATAAAATGAAGGAACTACGAATAATCTTTATGAAATTTCTTCATCATAACATTAAGGATTTATATCTGAAAGGAGCTTAAACATGAATGGAAAAAGAACGGCGCTCCTCCTATCCGCCCTACTTTTATTAGCAAGTTGTGCTCCTGCGGAGTCAGGAAATGGAGGGCAAGTTGATTATGAACAAACTAAAAAAATGGTAGTCGATATTCTTAAGACCGATGATGGGAAGAAAGCAATCAAAGAAGTTATGTCTGATGATAAAATGAAGGAAAGTTTAGTTATGGACCAACAGGTTGTCGCCACAACTATTGAACAAACGCTTACTTCTGATAAAGCAACAGAGTTTTGGAAAAAAGCTTTTAGTGACCCCAAATTTGCTAAAAGCGTTGCTAAAAATATGAAAGAAGAAAATGAAAAGCTATTAAAAGAATTAATGAATGACCCTGAATATCGAGGAATGATGATTGAAGTATTTAAAGAACCTGAAATTCAGAAGGAACTGACAGATGCTTTAAAAAGTAAGGAATATCGCGAACATCTGCAAAAGGTAATAACCGAGACTGTTGATAGTCCGCTTTTTAAAGCAAAAATTGAGGAACTACTTTTAAAAGCTGCCTCAGAAGCATCTAAAAATGAGAAAGAGAAAAAAGAAGGTGAAGAACAAGAAAGCTAAAGCAGTTACTCCTTCACCCTGTTATGTGGAAAATATGCATAAAAAACCTCTTCCTAAATGGAAGAGGTTTTTTCGTTATTTTTTTAAACGTCCGACTACTTTTTCTGCAATATCTAAATATAATTTCCCAAGTGGATGATCTTCTTGATAAACAGATGGTGCAAAGTCTTCATCATTCCAGTCTGGTTGGTTCAGTGGTAGACGTCCAAGGACTTCAGTATTTAGTTCTTCGGCAAGCTTATCTCCACCGCCGCGGCCAAATACATATTCCTTTTCTCCAGTTAATTTACTTTCAAAGTATGCCATATTTTCAATAACGCCCAATACTTCGTGATCTGTTTTCACAGCCATGGCGCCTGCACGAGCAGCTACGAAAGCAGCTGTTGGATGAGGAGTTGTTACAATAATTTCCTTACATGACGGCAACATACTGTGAACATCCAGAGCAATATCGCCTGTTCCTGGCGGTAAGTCTAAAAGTAAATAATCGATTTCGCCCCATTCGACTTCATGAAAGAAGCTGTTTAGCATTTTTCCTAACATAGGACCACGCCAAATGATTGGGGAATTATCTTCAACAAAAAAGCCCATAGAGATTACTTGAACACCAAAGCGCTCCACAGGAATAATCTTTTCGCCACGAACAACGGGACGTTTCGTAATTCCCATCATATCTGGTACACTAAAACCATAAATATCTGCATCAATCAAACCGACCTTTTTACCAAGTCGTGCCAATGCAACAGCAAGGTTTACCGATACAGTTGATTTTCCTACTCCTCCTTTTCCGCTGGCAATCGCTATGAAGGTTGTGTTTTTAGAGTTCAGAAGATTTTCCTCCTTTTCAGGCTCCGCATGCCGATGCGCTGCTAGAACCTCATCTGAGAGTTGAGAAAATCGAATACCGACAGTTGTCGCCCCAGCCTCCTTTAATAAATTGACAATTTGAGTTTGCAACTGTAGCTGTTCACTTGTCCCAGTCCGAGCAATTCCTATTTTTACACTGACATGATTCTTTTCTTCTTTTATCTTAATTTCTTCTATTGCATCTAATTCAGCTAACGATTTATGTAAAAATGGCTCTTTAAGACTTCCGAGAATCTCACGTACACTGCTTTCTGTTAACATTGCAAAAACACCTCGCCTCATTGAATTCGTTTCCATATTTAAGTATACCATAAGTCGGCATAGATACAGTTATTTGAATCACACCAAAATCATCGACGTACCTTCCTAGAAAACGGAGAACCATTCGATGTTGGCCTGATCGTATAGAAGAGTAAAAGCGATTATTGATAATGATTTGTACTAGACCCTTTTTTTAAAGTCAAAATAAAATTTCTTCCCCTAAAAAAATGGAAGGCACTACTACCTTCCATCCTTTAATCGGTTTCTTTTAATTCCTTTTCATTTGTAAAATATCGCAAAATCCCTTTATAAATGGAGGCTGCAACTTTTTCCTGATACTCTTTCTTTTTCAAATTTTCTCTTTCCGTAGGATTAGACAAAAAACCAACCTCTACCAATACCCCTGGCTTTTTCGCATGTTTTAAAATGTAAACTTCATTAATCGGTTTAGCTTTCCGATGAGTGTTCTCAAGATTTTTTCTTAATTCATCTTGGATAAATTTAGCCGCTCGAGCATTTTCCTTATGATGAGGGGCATAAAATGTTTGAGCTCCACTCCAGCGTGAGGAAGGAATGGCATTTAAATGAATGCTAACAAAAAAATCGTTTTCTTTATTATTAATCATTTGCAGCCTCTTTTTTAAATCTTCCACTTTTCTTCTGCTATAGCCTCTTGTATCAGGATCAGCCAAATCCGTATCCGTTTCCCTTGTCATCACCACAAGAGCACCTTGTTCTTGCAAATAATCTCTAACCATTAAAGTAATAGATAAGGCGATGTCTTTTTCAAGCGTTTTACCAGAACCCGCTCCGCCGTCGGGTCCGCCATGCCCTGCATCCAATAAAATAATTTTTCCTGACAATGGAAGATTCCAGGATTCCCAAGAGTCATTTTCAGTAAAGTCATATTGCAAAATCAGAAATAATACCAACAAACCAGCCGAAAATAAGATGATTTTTAATCTGCTATTTAACACCCCAAATCATTCCTTCCCGCTCGTCCCTGTTCAATAAACTATATGGGACAAGGAAAATTTTTAGAACAGAAAGAAATGAATGAGGAGATAGACAATTATCTCATGTCAACCTTATTTTAGTTAATGAAGACGAAGCTTGTATCGTCGATAGCCTTTTTCATATCCTTCTCTCCACCAAACTTGAACATATTGTTCACAAAGATAATACAAGGATTCACTCATAACCCCTTCCTCCCCATTGCCCCAATATAATAAAAAATTGAATAACGTATCCACTAAATGCTTTTCTTCTTTATAACAGCGCATACGAACGGACTCTATATCTTCCCCATAATAGCCAAATTTGCTAAACTTTGCCCCTAACAAATAAGCTTCAAGGGCAACATCATAACAAGCTTCTTCCATTCCTGTATTGATAATGAAAGCGGAAGAGATTCTTGTTGAACCAAAATACTGTTTTACCCGTTCTTTCAATGTCTGGATTGATAAATCCCGTAGAACAGATCGTTCGTATTTAATTTGCTTTTCACGTCTTTTCTCTTTAAAGGTTGTTATCACAGTCACTTTCTTTCACCTCTTAGGACTATTCTTTATCCCCCATTGATAAGAAATACAAAGACCAAATGGTTTTCAATTGCCAATTTTTATCCCCTACTATTTCTTTCAATGAAAAAAACATAATTATTCCAGATTAGGTAAAGATAAAATAAAAGGTTTAATGGCGGTGATGGAAATGAGGTGGCTTTTTAAGCAACAAAAAAAAGAGGGAAAAAAAGCGGAAACAGAACAATACCTAAAGAAATCTCAAGATTATACACAAGTATCCTATATAAATCAGGTAACAAACAAAAAATTTACGATATCTTTTATTACAACACTAATTGATGAGAGTATTCTCCAGAATGATGCTCTTCCATTTTTGTTGGAAAAACCGCTCGAAAACATTGAGGATGTAAAAAAAATCGTTGCTATTGCGGATGTACAAATTAGCAACGATGAAAGTGAGATTGAACAAAAATTATTTAACGGCTATGTATTAGTAACCCTAGAATCAGATAATTCCAACTTTGCTTTTTTAGCCGCCCAAAAAGAGATCGTCCGAAACATTACAACACCTGAGATAGAATTTAGTGTTATCGGACCAAAGGAAGCATTTGTAGAGTCCCTTGATCAAAACATTAATCTTCTTCGAAAACGGCTTCCTGTAAAAGAGCTTATAAAAAAAGAAGTAACACTTGGTACCATATCAAAAACAAAAGTCGCCATTTTATATCTTGAAAATATCGCAAATCCTGAGAATGTTCAAACCTTGATGGAACGAATCAAAAATGTAGAATTCGATGCCATTACCGATAGTTCTTATATTGTTCAGCTCATCTCAGATAATAAAAACTCTCCGTTTCCACAACTTTTAGATACGGAGCGACCAGATCGAGTAGCTGCTGTACTGGCAGAGGGGAAAATTGCGATTATTGTGGATGGATCTCCACATGCTTTAATTACCCCTACCACATTGGTTGAATTTTTTAGTTCTTTTGAGGACTATTTCCTTAACTGGATTTTATCGTCCTTTTTTCGCTTAATTAGGCTTTTTGCCGTTGCATTTTCCATATTAATTACGCCGATTTATGTGGCCACATTATCTTATCATTACGAGTTAATCCCAAAGGATTTATTAAATACTCTGGTGACCTCACGTCGGGAAATACCGCTACCACCTATTTTAGAAGCCCTTTTTCTTGAGCTCACAATTGAATTGCTGCGGGAAGCAGGGGCTCGCTTACCCACAAAAGTCGGCCAGACCATTGGTATCGTTGGAGGGATCGTAATTGGTACCGCTTCCGTAGAAGCGGGGCTAACCAGTAATGTCCTCTTAATTATTGTTGCTTTAGCAGCACTAGCGTCATTTACCACACCTGTCTATAAAATGGGTAATGCTATTCGTTTATTGCGCTTTCCCTTTTTGCTTTTTGCCGAACTTTGGGGGCTTTTGGGAATATTAATTTGTTTTAGTTTTTTACTCACTCACTTGATTAGGCTAACTTCACTCAATCGTCCATTTTTAGAGCCATTATTTCCACCAAGAGTGACGGATATGAAGGATGCGCTTATTAGGCTCCCATTTAATAAGCAATCTCGAAGGCCACAATTTATGAGGACAAAGTTCCCTTTTCGTCATACATCAGGTACTAACAATCAAAACAAAGATATAGACGAATAGTTTACGGAGGAATAAACATGGAACAATTAGTGCCTGAAAAAGGAAAAATTTCACCCTTTTTAGTATTTTTTCTACTCCATACCATGCAAGTAGGGATTGGAGTACTTGGATTTCAGAGAATTATTGCAAAATATGCAGGGTATGATGCATGGATTTCCGTTTTGGTTACGGGTTTGAGTATCCATATTATTCTTTGGATGATGTATAAAATAGGTGAAACCACTAACGGAGACATGTTATCAGCCCATACATTTGTGTTTGGAAAAAAACTTGGCAAAATATTGACTTTCCCATTTATATTTTATTTCACCCTTGTGGCTGTCACTATACTTAGAACTTTTATAGAGGTAATACAAGTATGGATGTTTCCTGACCTTAATACCTTTTGGTATTCTCTTGCTTATTGTATCTTGGCCATTTATATCATTTTTGGAGGCTTTAGAACCGTAGCAGGTATTGCCTTTTTTGGGGTTATTCTCCCACTTTATTTAAATTTTATCTTTTTATTCACTTTACCTTATACGGATTTTAAAAACTTATTACCCATTTTTGATCATTCTGTAAAAGACTTATTAATGTCCGGATATAAAATGTCATTAACCTATCTTGGTTATGAAATTTTGTTATTTCTTTATCCTTATATTAAAGATCCACAACGTTCAAAAAAATGGGCCCATCTTGGTATCTTATATACTACTTTTTTGTATACATTAATCACCATTATTACCTTTGCCTATTTTTCAGAAGGTCAACTTCAAAAACATGTTTGGCCTACGCTAACGATGTGGAAAGCGGTACATATGCCGTTTGTGGAAAGATTTGAGTATATAGGAATTGCCAATTGGAATATTATCATTCTTCCTAACTTTTGCATTGCACTATGGTGTGCCAGTCGCCTTTTAAAAAGAGTGGTACATTTAAAACAAAAAAAGGGGATCCTCCTCATTTCCTTTGCCTGTCTGATTGCCATTAATTTTTTTAAAACACGTGAACAAATTAATAAATTAGGTGATTATACCGGTCTAATTGCGTTTTTTTTAAATTTCGGATACATCCCTTTTCTCTTTTGTCTAGTCTTACTTGTTAAAAAGGTGAAAAAGAAATGAAAAAAGTCCAATTATGGAGCTTAATAATCATCATGATTTTTGCTACAGGGTGTGTAGAAAAGGAAATATTAGATGATGTAAATCTAGAAACCGCAGCGGGTTATGATTACATTGACAAAAAAGTGCGCGGGTCTGCTTTGGTACCCGTTTTTTTACCCGATAAGACCGTCCACAATACTGTCTTTACTGCTTCATCCAATTTAAGTAGAGATTTTTTAAGGGATATACAGAGACAGTCCTCTGATCCCATTGTAACAGGGAGTCTTGAAGTTGTTCTTTTTGGTGAAAAAATGGCTAAAAAAGGAATCGTTGATATCATCGATGCCTTCCAGCGCGATGCCAGTATTGGAACAGATATTTATCTTGCTGTAACAGAAGGACCATCGAAAAAAATACTGGAAGGAAACTATAGCAAAAGAGGGAATGCCATTTTTATATCCAATCTTATCCGCCAGAACATCGAAACGAAAGATGTACCAAAAACTAATCTTCACCTTTTTTTATCTTCCTATTATCAAAAGGGTAAAACCGCTTATCTCCCTACGATTAGGAGTATTGGAAAAAACAAAATTGAAATTAGTGGCATTAGCCTTTTTAAAGGGGATCGAGTTGTTGATACGTTACCCGCTAAACAAATGTTTTTTTTCAAACTCCTAGTGGATAACTATAGTAAAGGGACTTTTAAAGTAGATATGAAAACAGAAAAAGCCGCCGTAGAAAGCATTCGGTCAAAATTTAAAATGCGGCTGGTTTCCAGGAAACCGTTAACTGTAGGAATAAACATTAAAATTCGAGCCATTTTAATTGAGTACTCGGGTGCAAAAGTAACAACAAAGGAAATTAAAGAAATAGAAAAGTCACTTAATGAAACTATTGAGAGAGAATGTACCAAACTAATAAAAAGGTTTCAAGAAAAAGGGATTGACCCTGTTGGATTGGGACACTTTGTCAAAAGTAGAACAAGAAAATTTGACTTTAAAACATGGGAACAAACAGGCTATTCAAACTTAAAAGTAAACGTCAAATCAGATGTAATGATTACGGAATCCGGAGTTATTGAATAAGAAAAAAGAGGCTGTATATCTGACTCCATACGAAAGTAGCCCAGATTATACAGCCTCAGAAGAAATCATGATCCTAAATGCATAGAAGATTGACATGATTTCTGATGATTAGTAACTCCTACGCATAGGAATATGTTTGGAATGAGGTTTTGTCGAAGTTTTAGGAAGTGTTATACCTGTAAACCCAAAAATGACGGTAATTAACGGTGAAACTAAGCAAAAGAATGCATATGGTGCAAATTCAACCACTGAGACCCCAAGAACTGTAGCTAGAAATACACCACAGACACTCCATGGTACAAGGGGATTAACCACTGTTCCCGCATCCTCAAGAACCCTTGAAAGATGCTTTGGTTTCAAACCAGCCTTTTTAAAATGCTCCTTAAAAGTATTACCAGGTAACAAAATAGAAAGGTACTGTTCCCCCAAAATGAAATTAACCGCAATGGCCATACTAGCTGTTGAGCAAATTAACACCGAAACTCGAGATAACAAATTTTGCACAACCGATAGTAACGATGGAATAATGCCAAGCCTAAAGAGAAGCCCTCCCATACTAAGTGCAAGTAAAATGACTGATATGCTAAACATCATACTTTCCATGCCGCCCCTTGATAGCATAGAGTCAATTTCCTTAATGCCAGTTTCCGATTTATAACCGGAATAAAGCAGCTCCAACACACTATTTACATCTACTCCACTATTGATCCACAAGGAAAGGATAAGGGCAGATAAGGTTCCGGCAGACAAAGTAGCTATTGCTGGCACTTTTTTGAGAGCCAGGACAGCAAGAATGACTATTGGAATGAGTGAGTACCAGTGAACAAGATTCAAATTTTGTAATCCTTCTTTTACGATGGCCACTTGATGGATACTTTGATCCGTATTATCCGGAGAAAGAATTAAATATAGAATAAATGAAAGAATAAACGCTGGAATGGTCGTCCAAGCCATATTTTTTATATGCTCAAATAAATCTGCACCCGCTACACTCGATGCAAGATTCGTTGTATCTGATAATGGCGACATCTTATCTCCAAAAAAGGCTCCTGATACCACTGCCCCGGCTGTAATGACTGGAGATATATCTAGTGCACTGCTTGCACTGACGAAAGCAACACCTAATGTTGCTGCCGTAGTAAGGGAACTACCAATACTTAACCCGATAATGGCCGTTACCGTAAAAACAATGGCATAGTAAAATTTCCCCGATACTAACTCAACCGCTAAATAGATAAATGTCGGAATAGTCCCGCTTGCCATCCAGCTACTGATGAGCATTCCTATAAAAAAGAAAATCATGACAGCATTAATCCCCGACTTGGCACCTTCCGCCATCGCACCTTCTAACTCTTTAAAGCTTACTCTTTTAACTGTTCCATATAATAGTAGAAGTACAATCCCAGCCATAATAGCAATATGTGGAATTACTTTCATGCTAATGATTAAGTATCCAATCATCCCGATTAATAGAGCCGTTATACATGCTGCTTCAATCGGGTGAATGTTTAGTACCTTTTGTGATTGAATCATTCTTTTCCCCCCTTAATATAGAAAAGCGAAAGCCCCCTGCTTAGCGGCATATGACATGGAGGGCTCCAACTGAGATAAAGATTCAAGAAGAACCGAAGGCGATTCGATGTTGACTTATCGTAGGGCGAAGACCAAAGGGCATTAACCGCTAGAGGGCTGGAGCATAAGCTAAGGCTTTCGTTCAAAAGAAGCCATTCTTACGCTGGTCATTCTCAAACTAAAAATTTACATTCGTAAATCACAAAAAAACCCTTCGTCGTTAGGGACGAAAGGTTTTCCGCGGTACCACCCTAATTGGCAAGAATAACTCCCTGCCCTCTTTCAAAACATACCCGTTTAACACAGCTGTATTTCAATAATGCCATCGCCCGGATTCTCAGCATCCATCCGGTCTCTATTAGCTGCTAATGACATTTTTACTTTTACTGTAGGTATCTATTCACTTTTTTACTAAAACGCTTTTAAGCGTTAAAGCGTGTGTGTATTAATTATACATGATTACTGTTTGTTAGTCAAAAATTTTTTTAGAATATGTAGGGAAGAAATATAGATTGATACAAAATTAAAACTACAATGATTGTTACTCTTATCCTATAAAAATAGCTCTTTCCCCAAAGGGAAAAGAGCCCTGAAACATATCCTAATTATTATTTCAACAACTGGGGTGCACGACAAATGACTTTGCAACTGACTTGTAACCAAATGTTTAAAAAACAAATTTACGAATTTCATATTTAGCCTATTCATATCTTAACGCATCAATTGGTTCCATTTTTGCGGCTTTATTGGCTGGCATGATTCCAAAAATAATTCCGAGAATAATGGAGAACAAAATTGCGCCAATAATAACCTCAATCGAAACAAGTGGTGGCCATTTCGCAATAAAGGAAACGAAATATGCACCTGCAGCACCAAAGGTAATTCCAATCGTTCCTCCAAAAAGAGTAAGCATCATGGACTCAATTAAAAATTGAAGTAAAATATTACCCCGTGTAGCTCCAAGTGCTTTCCGAATACCTATTTCTCTCGTTCTTTCCGTTACGGAAACAAGCATGATATTCATAACCCCTACTCCGCCAACCAGTAAGGAAATACTCGCTATCCCACCAATAATCATAGTCATGATTTTCGTAATCCCCGCCATACTCTTTTGTAGTTCTTCAAGGTTCAAAACCTCATACTTTCCTTCCAACTCTGGTGATTTGGCATCGTTTAACATTTTAGCTGCTTTGGTACCAGCAAGTTCAAGTTGGCTAATATCTTTCACTTGTAAAGTAACGCTTTGAATATCATCCGTCCCATATAATACAGGCCATAGGGTTAACGGCATAATTATTTCTGGAGTGCTTAATCCAAACAGTCCACCTGCCGATTTATAAACACCGATCACTTCAAAAGGCTGTCCTTTAATTTCAAGAATCTGACCAATGACTTTACTATCTTTAAATAATTCCTGTGCTGCCCCGTCATTGATCATAATTACATTATTTGATTGAGAAAAATCAGCCTCATTCAGCTTTCTTCCCCTTTTCATTTCAATAGAATTTACAGCAAAAAATTCATCGGTCACACCCAAAACTTGTGTACTTATCGATTGTTCATTTACCATTAACATCTCCATTGAACTATTTGTCGTTATGACATGTTTAACCTCAGGAATTTTTCTTAGTTGGAAAATGTTATCCTCTGTAAAAACAGGAAGCTCATCGGTTATCATTGCAAACGGATCGTCTGAATCGGGAATGAAGTTAATTTCAATGGTATTATTACCTGAAGCAGCAAATTGAGATTTTAACGCTGCCTCGCCTCCTTGACCTATGGCCACTATGGTAACAATACTCCCTACTCCAATAATGATTCCTAACATCGTTAAGGCTGATCGTAATTTATGGGCAAGAATCGATGAGAGAGCAAATTTTATACTTTCCATCCAACTCATGTGAATACCCTCTTCATATCAGAAGTTATTCTACCGTCTCTGAGTAAAATGCAGCGTGGGGTGTAAGCCGCCACCTCTTCCTCATGTGTTACCATAATAATGGTTGTACCTTCCTTATTCAGCTGAGTAAAAATATTCATGATTTGCTCTCCTGACTTTGAATCAAGTGCCCCAGTCGGTTCATCCGCTAAAATAAATGATGGATTTGTTGCAATAGCTCGGGCGATTGCAACACGTTGCTTTTGTCCACCTGAAAGTTGATTAGGTAAATGATCCATTCTATCTGCAAGCCCTACTTTAGCCAATACTTCCTGCGCACGTTTCCGCCTTTCTTTTTTACTAATACCCCCATAGATGAGTGGCAATTCCACATTCTCCAATGCGTTCAATCTAGGAAGTAAATGAAAATGTTGAAATACAAATCCAATGAATTGATTACGTATCATCGATAGCTTTTTTTCGTTAGATTCTAATATATTGAATCCATTTAATACATACTCCCCTGATGTAGGTCGATCAATACATCCTATAATATTCATTAATGTTGATTTGCCAGACCCAGATGGGCCCATAATCGAAACAAATTCGCCCCTATTAATCTCAATATTAATATCGTGAAGTACTGGAACATCAAGGTCCCCTTGAATGTACGACTTAAAAATATTCTTTAGACTTATCATTCCTTAATTCACTTCCATTCCGTCGGATAACTGATCGGATGGATTTTTGACTACTTTGTCACCAACTTTTAGGCCTGTAAGGATTTCAGTCCATTTACCATCTTCTATTCCGGTTGTTACTTGTTGTTTTCGTAGTTTATTCTCATCTAAGACATAGACAAACTGAGAATCCCCATCCTCTTTAATACAACTACGAGGAATGGACATTCTAGTCTTTGCCGATTGAATCACTTGTATCGTTACATGATAACCAGGTGACAATCCTTCCTGGGAATCCAGCACCCCTTTAAAATTATAGTAAGAAATATTTTGTGATCCATCTGCACCAACAGCACTTTGAACTAGTTCTTGTGCTAGTGGATATTCACTGACTTCTATAATTTTCCCCGTCCAAGTTTTATCTGCAACAGCCTTCGAAGTAACTTTTATAGGCTGATTCGGTAGTATTTGTGCCTTTTGTAATTCGCTTAATTGTCCTTGTATTTGATACGGCTCTTTTGAAACAATTTGCACGATCGGGTTACCTTGTCCCTCCATAGTGCTAGAAAGACTTTGTTTATCATCTTTCGCCACTTTCTGAACAATACCTGCAGTATTGCTGTAAACAATTAAATTATTTTGTTTCTTATGTAACTGTTCTTCTTGTAATTTGAATTTTTCTTTTTCCAACTCCATGCTTTCCTTCTCAAACTCTAAGTCTTTTAATTGTGCTTCTAAATTCTTAGTTGTTTCTTTAAGTTGCGCATTAAGCTCAGCATTTTGGTTGTTTTTTTCAGCTTCCTTTGCTTTTTTTATCTCTTTTCTTAAAGAGTTCATTTTTTCATTTACTTGTTCATAGCGCATTTGACTTGTTTTCTTGTCAATCTCTAACTGCTTCATTTCAAAAGATAGTTCCGAATCATCATAAGAAAAAAGTTTTTGACCCTTCGTGATTTCCTGCCCTTCTTGAACAAAAATCTCCACTACTTTCCCTTTTGTTGGGTCTGGATAAATAGTTTCAATAGCTCCTGGAACCACTTTTCCAGCGATTAACTTCGTGGTATTCATCTCTTTTTCTATCACACTGACAAAACTTAATTCATTAGCTTTAGCTGGCTTTTTTTGTAATAACACGATATTCAGAGCAGCCACTATGACGATAATTGTGATTATCCCAAAGATAATCCACTTCTTCCTTGATGTCGTTTGGTATTTTACCTCCATACACGTTATCCCCTTTGTTTAAAGTACTCAAGTTTTATAATCACAAAAAATTACAATAATTTACAATATTATAATATTATTACAAAAATATTACTGTCAATAAATCCAATTAAATTAAAATATTAGGTACAAATACAAAAAGTGGAATAATGAGGATATTTAAAACATCAATAGGCATTTTGAATGAAATAAGATAGTTTTAAATTACTATTGTAAAAAGACAAGTTTGAGAAAATTGGGTAAAAATGATTATTTTGTAATTTTTTGTATAATTCTGTATTGGAAAATTTTTTTTGCTTGTTATTATTTAACTATCGGCAGCCAAAAAAAGGAAAAAATTCTGATGCTTGAAAGGAGGTGAATATGATGGCAAACCGTCTAAATGTAATTAAGGTTCCTGTATTACTTACAGCAACTGCAATTATTATGCTTGGTTACTTTGCTTTATTAGGAACCCTTCCAATCGCTGATCTTGCGAAAGAATTTGGCGTACCTTCCGCAGTAGGAAGTGTTGTTGCTTGGTACTTAGATCTGGGTGCTGCTGCAAGTATCATTATTGGATTACTTACAGGTTTCCTTTCCGGTGGATTAGGGCTAATTGCCGCAGCGGGAAGAGAGACTTTAAAGGCCTTCCTATTAGCTGAATTAAGAAATAGAGGTACTAAAGCCTTTGTAGCTTGGTAAAAAAGTTTGAAGGTGAAATGACATTCATTTCACCTTCTACTATGTAAATCTTCAAATCGGAGTGTTTTTATGTTTCCACATATGATTCCCCTCTTACAATTATTTTTAACAATGAGATTAGAAAAAGATTTTTCTGCCATTGTCAAAAAAATTCCATACATTAAAAGAATCAGTTTGATCCTAATAATTAAAAATCTAATTTTTACATTTCTTTCTATTGTGGCAGTTTATTTTTTCTATCATAAATATCTTTTTTATATGGTTGAATATCGCGATATCATTGTCCTTTTTATTCTATTATTATTGTTATTTATTTCATTACTAAACGGGGTATTGGCTTATAAAAGAACACATTTTCCCATTTACGGAGACCTTTTATCTCTTTCACCATTAAATAATAAAGAGATCTTTTTCCTGCTAATAGCGGAAGAGATGATCTGGCTTATTTTTCAAAATGTTGGGTTTCTACTATCCATACTGATCTTCCTTTATTGGTTAATGTCCATATCTATTTTTTCTTTTCTTTTATTTTCTATTGTCATCATTTTATCAATGGCCTTCATGTTTACACTCGGAAATATCTGTTGGGGCCGCTATCAAATTTATAAGATTCAAAAGAAAATTGGTTTTATTCGTTTTATGATTTATCTACTCAATGCTTGTTTATTTATGTCTTTTGGATTTTTGATTAGTCATACATTGGCCTTTATCATTAAAACTTTTAGAGCCCATTTCCATTATTTTGATCAACTTATGAACGATCAGTTTTATGAATCACTCTTAGGCATATTTAAAAATGAGTTTATTTTATTTATCTTCCAACTTATTAACAAGATATATCAATTCTCTATTTATACGTTTATCACATCATTTATCAAATCAGAAAATGTCTTTTCTTATATATTGGGAATCGTTATAATCATATTTTTGCTTTACTTATTAAAGTACTTTACACCTATATATGGGGATAACCAATTCATAAAAAAATCATTATTTCATCATGATTATTTATATATTTATACGAAAATCGTTAACAAAGTGTTTAATAGAAATCACAATGCCATCTTTCATAAGGAACTGATTATCCTTAATAAGAGTCGATGGATTATTTCACCTGGGGTTTTTTCCATCATTTTTTATACCTTTGAATCTTTCTTTTATTTAGGAGTATTACTCGGAATTGGAGTAAACATGACCAATGATCCAATGTTTATTGCACTACTGCTACTTTTCAATGCAATGATTATGATCATGCACTGTTATGATATTGTTAGTGAATTCCCTCAGATCTTTTTCTTAAGTTCTGAAGGAAAGAATATTGAATTTATTCGTTCCTCACCCATAGGTATTCAACAATTATTCGAAGCAAAAATAAGATTGCTTCATGCCGTATTGACGATTCCTATGGTCATTAGTTTTTCATTTTCTTGTTTTCTTTTACTGTATACCAAAAATTTTAATTTACTTACTATCATTCTCTTAATCAGTATTTTATTGATCATGTATTTCATTTCACCGATGATTCAACTATATATGGCACCCTATTATGCCAAATTTAATTTTGATGATATTCAAGAAGTGGGCAGTACATATGAAGAAAAGGAATTACATATTCGTTCTCAAAGTGTCCCGAGGTATATTATCTTAATCCCTGCATTGATTTTTAGTTTTTTAAATATTTTCTTTCCTTTTTATCAATACATTCCTTTTATTCATATCATATACTTTGTAGCTATTTTTTTACCTGCACTCATTTATCTAATTGTATCCAAAAAGATAATTAACAAAGGTTTGTACAAGCTGGAAAGGAGAATATTTTGAAACTTGTTACTCGATTAATGAAAAGCTGGGGACATTTATATGTTTTATTCTTTCTCATATTTCTTTTAGGAGTTGTTTCGGGCGTATTTTTTCACCCTGAAGATAACCATCATTTTCAACCTGTTAGCGCAAATTACATGGATATTTTTATCAATAATCTTAAGGTAGGATTGCTATTAATATTTGGTGGACTAATGTCTGGCGGGGTTATTCCGATCCTTGTGATCGGATCGAATGGATACATTATTGGTCATGTTATTCATATTGCTCTTACTGAACATACGATTACTCTATTATTTACTGGATTATTACCACATATGTTTGTTGAGCTGGTTGCCTTGATATCATGTGCGGTAGTCGGTAGCTTTTCTGGAAGTTTCATGTTCAATTATTTTCGTAATAAAGTGCCAAAAAATTTTTTTCGATTGACTTTATCTGATGGGCTAACTCTATTCTTTATTGCTTTCTTTTTATTATTTTTAGCAAGTTTAATAGAGGATTTCATAAGTCATGTAAAACTTTAGGAGGGAATGAAAATGAACTTGTGGTTAAATCCAACCAACTTTTTTTCACAGGATAAAGAGGCTATTACGAATAGAAGTATCATATTAAAAAATATTATGATCCTTATTGTTGGTATGTTCTTTGTTACATGCATTCTGTATCAACTGATTCCAGATGTAAATAATAGTAATTTGTTTTTAACTTTTGCGTTTATTACTGCTCTATCAGTCCCATTCTATCTAATATTTAATTTTTTTCTTTCCCTGGTTTATTTATTAGTATTAATCTTTTTTCACCCTTCCTTAAAGATTAGTAAATTTTATACACTAATATTAACGTATAATACTTTAAATTTTCTTTTTAGTTCCATTGGTGTAAACTTACTCTTTTATTACGAGAATACTTTAACACAAATATTCATTATTTGTATTTCCCTTCTTATTAACATATGGAGCCTTCGCATATTATTTGCCGGGCTTATAAATTTTATCGGTTTTTCAAAGAAAGTAAGTATAGTTTTTTGCACAACACTTTTTTTATTAAATTTACTCATATTAATAGGAGGAAATTTCCTAAATGTCTAGTAATACCATATTAAGGCTAGAAAATATTTCATTCGGATATTCTAAAGAAGAAAATATTCTTAAGAACATTCATTTTAAATTTAATGCTGGGGAAATTAGTGTAATAAAAGGGAATAATGGTGCTGGTAAATCTACCTTGCTAAAAGTATTATCCGGGTTAGTGGAATTTGATGGTGAGCTTTTTCTAAAAGAAGAGAAAGTTTTCGATTTAAAGGAATATAAAAAAAGGATTGCTTACATTCCAGATTCTCCTTTATTATATAACATTCTAACTGGGCGAGAGAATTTAAAGTTAATAGAAAATTTATGGTTAGTCAAAGATCATTCGGGCTATTGGGATCGTATTTACATATGGGCTGAGAAACTCCATATGATAGATGCACTTGATAAACCAGTGGACGAATATTCACTTGGTATGCGTAATAAACTTTTTTTTATCGGAAATTTGGCTAGGAATCCAGAAATTGTTTTCCTCGATGAACCTTTTTCTTCATGGGACCAGGAATCCTTGAAAAACGTGATCCTTATGCTTAAAGAATATGTTACCGTTTCGGAACGTGCAATCATTATGGTTACACATTCAGAAAGTCTAATTCATCATCTTGGAGACAAAGTTATTCTACTAAAAAATAATACGTTAAATAAATCTAAACCATTTATTCCACTAAAAAAAGAAAGGTCGATTCAGTAATGAAATACTTTTATGGAATTTTGTTAGTACTATGTGTCATCTCCATTGTTTCTCTATGCTTGTTAGGAATAAATGATCTTAACATCGGGAAAATCCTGATAGTAGTTTGTTCCGCTTTTGCTGCTACAAGTATTATGAAGCTAGTAAGTTTAAATAAAAATCATTAAATTGAGGTGAAATAGGATGAGTTCTGCTTTATGTCCAAAGTGCGGAAAAGATGTTGTCAATAAGTTACATTTAGTACCCGTTCATCTCCAAAATAAAGACCAGGTGGTTCAATTATTAACATGTGGATCCTGTCATACCATTATTGGAATATATGACGCTGAAACAGCAAAAACAGTAGATCGTATCTTCTTAAAGCTATAACAAGCACCAAATACTCTCTATCTCGTTGTAGACAGAGAGTATTAATGCTTGTTTTATTTTCCACCTATCCTTCTGTAAATTTAGTAATACAATAAGCTTATCTTTCTAAAACGAATAATAAAACTAAAAAACAAATATTCATCCAATGAAAGAGTATGAAAAAACATACGAAGAGTTTAAGCAAGTGAAAAGGTGTTTTGTGATTTCAAAATTAAACTAATTGTTTTTAAGAGAGAAATGAAATAGCTTCTATTAAAATCCGAAGAAATTAAAGCCTAATACTTCGATTTTCATTCAGAGACATTAGGCTTCTTGCTCTAGTAGATCGGTTCTTAAGTGCAATACTTCATCCTTAACGATCATATTACTGAGTTTTTTTTCGATATTCAATCATTGCGCCCAATTTATGAAAAATGTTTATTTATTTGCTATTTTATTCAATACCCAAAGGTATATAGAAAACCCAGCAAAGGTTATCAATGTGCTAATAATTAGTTGTGTTTCATGTTTTAATGGTGTAAAGCTCAATACATATTTTGGTACTATCAACAATACTAAAGAAATAATGAAAATCCACGTTTTTGACCAAATAGACATGCCAATGATAAAGAATGTTGTAATAACCCCTATAATCACGCTTGCTGTATTGCCAAAATGAATAATAGGAGTATGAATGGTTTGATTTAAGTAAATTAAACCAATAAACAAGAAAAGAGGCAGTGACATTATTATAAATAATTTAATACCTTGAATTTTTGAAGATTGATTTGTTGTGGAAATATATTTAAATCCAGCAAAGATCAAAGTAATAAATATGGTTCCAATGATAATATATCCAACAATCTCTAACACAGAATAGGAAAGGTTCCCTTCTAATAAATCAGAGAAGATTGTAAAAGAAAATGATCCAAAAATAATTAGACAAATGTATTGAATCCAACTTCGAAAGTCAATGCTCATTTCCTTAGAAACCATCTCCATATATTCTTTCGGTGATTTTCCAATAATTTTATCAATGGGCTTCCCATTTTTTTCTGCTTCTAATAAATGAACTTTCAATTCTTCCACAACTTCTTCTATTTCATCTGAGTTTTTCCCACAAGAAAATAAATAGAGGCGTAAATTCTCTAAAAATGCTTTACTTTCATTTGAGAGTTTTAAGTCATTCAACCGTCCCATCTCCTTTTAATAAATTTGTGTTGGATTCATTGTTCAAAACCCTATTTACATTGTTTTGTAAGTACCTCCATCGCTCAATAAACAATTCTAATTCTGCTTCACCTTTTGGTGTAAGCGAGTAATATTTTCTTTTAGGCCCAGCAGTTGATTTTTTCAATGTTGAAGTAACCAATTCTTCCTTTTGCATCCTCATTAACAATGGATAAATCGTCCCCTCGCTAAAGGAATGAAATCCATAGCTTTCAAGCTTTTCAGCCAGCTCATATCCATATACTTCTTTATTTTTAATAATAGCTAGCAAACACCCTTCAATAATTCCTTTTAGCATCTGTGTTGTCGACAAGTCCAATTCACCCCGCTTCCAATAACTTGTAATACAAGGGTTATACCATTACATATATCTTGCATTACATGGTATATAAATCATATTAACAATTTTTTCCTTGTAATGCAAGATATATTAGCCTTAGGAATTCCTCTAATGGGATAAAAACAAATCCTTCATAGAATGACTATATATACGATATGCATCCCATGCATTTGAAGCAGGAATGAGCATAAAAGGAGTATAGAGTGGTTAGATCACTCAGACATTCACACAACCATGAACATCTATCCATACGTTTCTGATACATAAAATGAGACAACACTAGAAGTTCAAGAAGGTTTAGATATTCCAAACGAAGTGATGCTTAATATTGCTAATCAAATTGATTCCAACATTCGTGAACTTGAAGGAGCTCTTATCCGTGAACCTTGTACTTCAATTTCTACTGTATCAGTAGGAAGCTTCTTTACAATTTTACTAAAAAATTTTGCTTGGATAACAATTGATCCAATCTCTTTAATTTCAACAATTTCATTGCCTTCTTCTTCTTTGGGAATATATTTAATGCATGAATAATGTAGATGACCATAAGTAAAAATTGTGGATTTTCAAGCAAAAAAAGACCCCCAACCAATATTGGTTGAGAGTCTTGAAACGTGAATATATTAACGTTTTGAGAATTGTGGCGCGCGACGAGCACCTTTAAGACCGTATTTTTTACGTTCTTTCATACGTGCATCGCGAGTTAATAGACCAGCACGTTTTAATGTTGGACGATATTCTGGATCAGCTTGAAGCAGTGCACGAGCAATACCATGACGGATTGCACCAGCTTGGCCAGTGTAGCCACCACCGCTTACGTTTACTAGAACATCATAGCTACCAACAGTTTCAGTTGCTACTAATGGTTGTCTTACAACAACACGTAAAGCTTCAAATGGGATATAGTCGTTAATGTCACGATTGTTAATTACAATTTTACCTGTACCTGGAACTAAGCGCACACGTGCGACAGAGCTCTTACGACGGCCAGTACCGATATATTGAACTTGTGCCAAGTTAATTTCCTCCCTCTTCATTAACCGCGAAGTTCGTAAACTTCAGGTTTTTGTGCTTGGTGCGGATGCTCTGCGCCAGCATAAACATGTAATTTTTTGAACATTTTACGTCCTAGAGAATTCTTTGGAAGCATGCCTTTAACAGCAAGCTCAAGCATTTTCTCTGGATAGTTTGTACGCATTTCAAGAGCAGTTCTTTGTTTTAAACCGCCTGGATGTAAGCTGTGACGATAGTAGATTTTGTCATTTAACTTGTTACCAGTTAATTGAATTTTAGATGCATTAAGAATAATGACATGATCACCAGTATCAACATGTGGTGTATAAGTTGGTTTGTGTTTACCGCGTAAAATTGATGCTACTTCAGAAGCAAGACGTCCAAGAGTCTTCCCCTCAGCATCAACTACGTACCATTTGCGCTCGATATTGTTGGCATTTGCCATAAACGTTGTACGCATGAGTTTCCCTCCTAATTAAATCCATAAAAAATATTTATTTGCGCACGGTCACGAGCATATTAGTGTCCGATTCTGTTCCGGGAATGAACATTAAAGCCGAGCGTGCAATTAATTTTGTTAATCATATATTTTCAATCACGATGAAGACTTTCCGGGGCTTATCGTGGGATTAAAAACACACACATATAATATAATAAATAATTGGTATCTAATTGTCAAGAAAATGTTACACCAGGATAGGTTGTTTTATGAAATCAGTTGATGAGTGCTTTTAATAATACACTTTCCAAAGATATAATCCATGAGCCGGTGCGGTTTTGCCAGCCAATCGTCGGTCTTTCGCCTCCAAAATTTTTGGAATATCAGCAGGCTCCAAACGACCAGTACCTACTTCTAATAACGTCCCTACTAGAATGCGAACCATATTATAAAGAAAACCATTCCCAACAAAACGCAGTATTAACATATTTCTATCTTCCAACCATTCAATGGAAATGGTTTGAATGGTTCGAACCTTGTCCTCGACGTCTGTGTTTGACGCACAAAAACTTGTAAAATCATGCGTGCCAAGAAAGAATTGACTTGCTTCCTTCATTGCTTGCAAATTCAATGAGTAGGGATACTGAACCGCAAAATTCCGTTGAAACGGGTCGCGCCTGTCTGACAAATAAAGCAAATAACGATATTCTTTTCCTACCGCACTAAATCGGGCATGAAACGAATGATCTACTTTCTCCACCGAAATCACGGAGACATCCTCGGGGAGTAAAGAATTCAAGGCAATAACCCAACGATCCTCAGGGATTGCTAGAGGAGAATCAAAATGAATGACCTGTCCCTTAGCATGGACCCCTGCATCGGTCCTACCGGAAGCAGTCACCTTCACTTGGGTACCTTTATGCAATTTTGCCAAAGCGGTTTCCAATTCTAACTGAACAGTTCGCTTATTAGGCTGAACTTGATAACCGGAAAATCCTGAACCATCATAGGCTATGATTCCTTTGTATCTTTGCATTATTTCTCTCCATTACGAACGGAATATTATTAATAAAATTGTTAATATGACTAATAACCCAACCTGCAAGGTATCTATCATTCTCCAGCTTAATTGGCGGTATTTCGTTCGTCCCTCACCGCCGCGATAACCTCGTGCTTCCATTGCTATCGCCAGCTCCTCCGCCCGTTTAAAAGAACTGACAAACAATGGTATGAGCAGTGGAATAACCGCCTTGATGCGTTCCTTAATCGGGCCGCTGGCAAACTCTACTCCCCTAGCAATCTGTGCCTTCATAATTTTATCTGTTTCCTGCATAAGTGTAGGAATAAACCTTAATGAAATCGACATCATTAACGCCATTTCATGAACAGGAAAGCGCAGCTTCTTCAAAGGGGTTAATAATGTTTCAAGGCCATCGGTAATTTCAATGGGTGTTGTTGTCAAAGTCAAAAGAGACGTTATCAAAATTAGAAAGAAGAACCGGAGAGAAATAAATAATCCCATCCTAATCCCTTCCTCATAAATTTCGATCGGTCCCCAATCGAAAACTAGATTACCACCCTTAGTAAAAAACAATTGTAATAAAAAAGTAAATAAAACAAGCCATATTACCGGCTTTAAACCACCATATAGAAACCGAAATGGAACCTTAGATAACCCCAGCATAAAAAATGTATAAAGAGCAATTAATGCATAGGTAATCCAATTGTTTGCAAGAAAAATAATAGCAACAAACAGAAAAATTATGATTAACTTGGAACGGGGATCCATCTTATGAATAACAGATGGAATGGGTACATAACGGCCAAATATCATTTTCTCCATCATGTGCGAACACCTCTGCCTAATAGTTCTGCCACGGCAGATGACAACTCTTCAATGGATAAATAAACTTTATCCAACTTAACCGATAATTTTTGCTCTAGTTTCATTTGAAACCGAACAACTTCCGGAACGTCCAGACCCATTTTTACTAATTCAGATGGAGAAGAAAAAATCTCAGTAGGGGTCCCCTTTTTCATGACACGGCCACGCTGCATGATAACAATTTGATCTGCGTATTTCGCCGCATCTTCCATACTATGAGTGACAAGAATCGTAGAAAGATTTCTTTTTTTATGAAGGGTATAAAACATTTCCATGATCTCGTTCCTACCACGTGGATCAAGCCCAGCAGTTGGCTCATCCAAAACAAGAACATCGGGATTCATCGCCAAAACTCCAGCAATGGCCACGCGTCGCATTTGTCCACCTGATAAATCAAACGGAGATTTTTCTAATATTTCTTCTCCAAGTCCTACTTGCTTTAAAGCCTCTCGTGCCCGGGCTTTGGCCTCTTTTTCCGATACCCCAAAATTCATTGGTCCGAAAATAATATCCTTTTCTACGGTTTCTTCAAACAATTGATGTTCAGGAAACTGAAAGACAATCCCTACTTTTTGGCGGACCTCTCTTAAGTTTTTATTTTTCTGATGGGATTTAATTTCATGTTCACCGATTTTAACCGTTCCTTCTGTTGGTACTAACAGTGCATTCAAATGTTGTAATACAGTCGATTTACCGGATCCAGTATGGCCAATTAAAGCCAAATAAGTCCCTGTTGGAATATCGATGGATACGTCCTGAATAGCTATTCTTTCAAACGGCGTATTGGCCTGATAACGGTATTCTACTTGTGAGAGTGAGATGTCCATAGCTCTGTCACCAACTCTTCTTCCGTTAAATAATGTTTCGGTAAATCGATTCCCTTTTGACGAAATGCTTTCCCTATTTTTACGGAGAATGGAATATCTAGCCCTAGCTTAATTAATTCCTCATCCATCGAAAAAATTTCCTCAGGGGTGCCTTCACGATAAACCTCTCCCTTATTCATGACAATGATTCGATCCGCTTTTGCCGCCTCTTCTAAATCATGTGTAATAGAGATTACAGTTAATCGATTTTCATTCTTTAAATCTCTAACTACTTCTAACACCTCTTCTCGTCCCCTAGGGTCGAGCATCGAGGTAGCTTCATCTAAAATGATAATGGACGGACTCAAGGCTAAAACTCCGGCAATGGCAACTCGTTGCTTTTGTCCTCCCGATAGATGGTGGGGCTCTTGATATAGAAATTGTTCCATTTTAACTTTTTTTAATGAATCTTGAACACGCAAAACCATTTCTTCTCTCGGGATTCCCATATTTTCTAAACCAAAAGCCACATCATCCTCTACAGTTGTCCCAACAAACTGATTATCAGGGTTTTGAAAAACCATACCCAATTGTTTACGTATATCCCATACATTTTCTTCCGTTAATGGTAAACCGCAAACGGTAATCTTCCCTTGATTAGGAAACTGCAAACCATTTAATAATTTGGCCATTGTTGACTTGCCAGAACCATTATGTCCTACGATGGCAAGCCATTCTCCTTCGTAAATATCAAAAGTAACAGAATGCAGGGCATAGTTGTCTTGTCCGTCATATTGAAAACAAACATCATTTAATGATATGATTGGTTTCTTTGTCATTGCCGTCCCCCCTCAGCTCTCTCTGCTCAGCTCAATATCTCTATATACAAAAAAAGCCTGCACCTCATCCCGCAGGCAAGACCGATATTAACTGCCTATCATTAACAATTCCTTCACAGGAATGGGAAGAGGTGCATGAGCTAGACGAGACGCAGCAAAGAAAAAACAATACATTACTTTCTTTCCGGTATACACTATCACAATTTAAACGGTCCAATATAAATATTGGAGCATACGCTCATCATAACGCTCTTTTTGGCTTGGTTCGTGTAAAAGGTGTATGTTCGAAGCAAAACACCACAACATTCACCTTAAATAAATTTAAGTTTTAACGTTAGTCGGTTGTCCCTACAAACACCATAAAGTGTTATCCTTAACCTTAAACAAAAAGGGCAGAGAACAAGTTTGTTACTAAACTGTCCAGTACCCTTGTTGTCTAAAGAATATATTAAACTAATTCAATGATAACCATTGGAGCGCCATCGCCACGGCGTGGTCCAAGCTTCATGATGCGAGTATAACCACCTTGACGTTCTTGATAACGTGGAGCAATATCGCTGAATAGCTTTTGAAGTGCATCTTGGCCAGTTTCAGCATTAGCTACTTCGTTACGAATAAAAGCTGCAGCTTGACGGCGTGCATGTAAGTCACCACGTTTTCCAAGAGTAATCATCTTCTCAACAGTAGAGCGAAGTTCTTTCGCACGACTTTCTGTTGTTTCGATGCGTTCGTTGATGATTAAATCTGTTGTTAAATCACGAAGCATAGCTTTACGCTGTGCACTTGTACGTCCTAACTTTCTGTATGCCATGAAGGGTTCCCTCCTTTTTGAAGTCATTAATCGGATTGAATAAGCTTAATAAAAGAACAAATAATATAATTATTAGTCGTCCTTACGTAAGCCCAATCCAAGCTCTTCTAGTTTTGCTTTCACTTCTTCAAGTGATTTACGACCTAAATTACGTACCTTCATCATATCTTCTTCAGTTTTATTTGCTAATTCCTGAACTGTATTAATTCCGGCACGTTTTAAACAGTTATATGAACGAACAGATAGATCAAGTTCTTCAATCGTCATTTCAAGAACTTTTTCTTTCTGATCTTCTTCTTTTTCTATCATGATTTCAGCATTTTGAGCCTCATCGGTTAAACCAACGAAAATGTTCAAATGCTCGGTCAAAATCTTTGAACCAAGAGCAATCGCTTCTTTTGGCCCAGTGCTTCCATCTGTCCAAACATCAAGCGTTAGCTTATCATAATTTGTCGATTGACCTACGCGAGTATTTTCTACTTGATAAGATACACGAGAAACCGGAGTGTAAATAGAATCAATCGGAATGACACCAATCGGTTGGTCTTCCCTCTTGTTTTGATCTGCAGGAGTATAGCCGCGGCCTCGTTTTGCCGTTAAGCGCATGCGTAGGTGTCCATTAGACGCTAGCGTTGCAATATGGAGATCTGGATTTAAGATTTCCACATCACTGTCATGCGTAATATTGGCTGCTGTAACCGGGCCTTCGCCTTGTACATCAATTTCAAGTGTTTTCTCTTCATCAGAGTAGATTTTTAAAGCTAATTTTTTAATGTTTAAAATGATGGATGTTACATCCTCTACGACGCCTTCAATTGTTGAGAACTCATGAAGTACCCCATCGACCTGAATCGATGTAACAGCGGCACCTGGGAGTGAAGATAATAGGATACGACGTAAGGAGTTACCCAAAGTGGTACCATATCCACGCTCAAGTGGCTCTACGACAAATTTACCGTACTTGGCATCATCGCTGATCTCAACCGTTTCAATTTTTGGTTTTTCTATTTCGATCAATTCATAACCCTCCTTCAAAACGTCGAAACCTCGATTAGTTCACCGCTAATCGAAATTCCCCCATGTATACTTTCCCGTTTTGTGCACAACAACTGGAATGCATTTTCTGTATTAGGGAAATTCATAACATATCCCATTATAGACAAATAATACAATTTCTATACAGAAAAATTAAACACGACGACGTTTTGGTGGACGGCATCCGTTATGTGGAACTGGAGTAACATCTTTAATTGCTGTTACTTCTAACCCAGCAGCTTGAAGCGCACGAATGGCTGCCTCACGACCTGCACCAGGGCCTTTAACAGTAACTTCTAATGTTTTCATACCATGTTCCATAGATGATTTTGCTGCAGTTTCAGCTGCCATTTGCGCTGCAAATGGAGTAGATTTACGAGAACCTTTGAATCCAAGCGCACCTGCACTTGACCAAGAAATTGCATTACCATGGACATCAGTAATTGTTACAATTGTGTTGTTAAATGTTGAACGGATATGTGCGATACCAGATTCAATATTCTTTTTAACACGACGTTTACGTGTATTTGTTTTACGAGCCATTTAAATAACCTCCTTTGCCGATTACTTCTTCTTGTTCGCAACAGTCTTACGAGGACCTTTGCGTGTACGAGCATTGTTTTTCGTATTTTGTCCACGAACAGGTAAACCACGACGATGACGCAATCCGCGGTAGCAACCAATTTCCATTAAACGCTTAATGTTAAGAGAAACTTCACGGCGAAGGTCACCTTCAACTTTTAGCTTGTCAACGATATCACGGATTTTGTTTAATTCGTCCTCTGTTAAATCACGTACACGAGTATCTTCAGAAACACCAGCTTCTGCAAGAACTTTTTGTGCAGTTTTTTTGCCAATACCATAAATGTAAGTTAAAGAGATAACTACACGCTTTTCACGTGGAATATCAACACCAGCAATACGTGCCATTAATGCACACCTCCCTTAGAATTAACCTTGTTTTTGTTTATGTTTAGGGTTTTCACAGATAACCATAACTTTTCCGCGTCTACGGATTACTTTACATTTTTCGCAGATCGGTTTAACTGATGGTCTTACTTTCATTATCCTAACCTCCTTAGTAGTACGGAGTGCAATCAGATTATTTAAAGCGGTAAGTGATTCTTCCGCGAGTTAAGTCATATGGAGAAAGCTCAACAGTTACTTTATCTCCTGGCAAAATCCGAATAAAGTGCATACGAATCTTCCCGGAAACATGAGCAAGCACAGTATGACCATTTTCTAATTCTACCTTAAACATTGCGTTTGGCAAAGTTTCAATAACTTTACCTTCAATTTCAATAACATCATCCTTGGCCATGGGTCTCGTCTCCCTTCTCTTTTCGAAATATCGTCATTAATGACTAGTAATGCAAAGCGTGTCTTCTCGATCGTACGTTGTTGGCAACCTTTAAAGTATAACATGTAGTACGTATTTTGTCCGCAAGTAATTTTTGTCTAATGAAGAATTTCATTTCTTCATGTCATTCTTGCCCAACTCTCGGCCCTGTATACAACTAGTACAAGAGAAAAGCCTAATGCTTTCACATACATCCATAGTTTTAGGAGAGATAACGAGAGTCGCATGCCATGATAATAGGACTAATAATTAACGAAGTCCTTGCAATAAATTCTCGATATCAGCAAATACTTTGTTAATATCTTGCTGACCATCAATTGTTCGTAAATAACCTTTAGTTTCGTAAAACGTTAATAATGGTTCCTGCTGCTTGATGTTAACATCTAATCTATTTTGAACAGTTTCTGCGTTATCATCTGCTCTTTGGTATAGCTCTCCCCCACAGCGATCACAAACGCCCTCTTTGGCAGGAGGGTTGAAAACAAGATGATACGTAGAACCACACTCTTTACAAATGCGGCGTCCTGTCAAACGTTCCATTAGAATACTTTTATCAACATTAATATTGATTACATAGTCAATCTTTTTATTTAAATCTGCTAAAAGACTTTCTAATGCTTCAGCTTGAGGGACCGTTCTAGGAAAACCATCAAGTAAAAAGCCATTTTGACAGTCATCTTTACTTAAACGTTCACGAACAATGCCAATTGTTACTTCATCAGGAACAAGTTCACCTTTGTCCATAAAAGATTTAGCTTTTAATCCTAGTTCAGTTCCTTCTTTCATTGCTGCACGGAACATATCTCCAGTAGAAATATGAGGGATGCCGTATCGTTCAACAATTTTCTCAGCTTGGGTTCCTTTACCTGCACCAGGAAGCCCCATTAATACTAAATTCACACGTATTCCCCCTCGTGCTTAAGAATGGGTTTTTAGGGGCCCGTATTTGGGTCCCGTTAAACCTTCTTTATTTAATAAAACCTTTATAATGACGTTTAACTAATTGTGCTTCAAGCTGCTTATACGTCTCGAGTGCAACACCAACAACGATGAGCAAACTTGTTCCTCCAATTTGGGCTGATTGTGGAAGATTCGCTATGTTTATGAAAAACACAGGGAGGATCGAGATGATTGTCAAGAAGATCGCACCCACAAATGTTAAACGATATAAAACGCGAGTTAAATATTCTTGCGTGTTCTTACCTGGACGAATTCCAGGAATATATCCACTTTGCTTTTGTAAGTTTTCCGCTGCTTGTTCAGGATTCACTTGAATAAAAGCATAAAAATAAGTAAACGCAATAATTAATGCAGCATATAAAATCATTCCAATAGGAGCAGAGTAGTCCAGATTCTTATTAATCCATAATGTCACATCATTTGTTGGGAAGAACGATGCAATCGTTCTAGGTGTAACAATAAATGAAACCGCAAAGATTACTGGAATAACCCCAGCTGCGTTAACTTTTAAAGGCATATGAGTGGATTGGCCACCCACAGGGGTACGACCTGCTACCACGCGTTTAGCGTATTGTATTGGAATTTTACGAGTAGCCTGTTGAATAAAAATAACTCCAACAGTAATTAAAAGAACAGCAAGAGCAATTAGAACCACTTTAACAATCCGTATGAACAGCTGATCCCCTGCATTTTCAAATTGTTGAACAAAAATCTGATTGAGCACTGTTGGAATGCCAGCAACAATCCCAGCAAAGATAATAATGGAAATACCATTGCCCACACCTTTTGCCGTAATTTGTTCACCTAACCACATTAAAAAAGCAGTACCAGCTGTTAATACTACCGCAATTAGTAAATACGTGCCTATACCAGGATTCTCAATTAGCTGTCCGCCAACTAAGTTATTAAAACCATAAGCCATACCAAAAGCCTGGATAAAACCAAGCACAATCGTAAAATATCGTGTAAATTGGGCAAGCTTACGGCGACCTGCTTCCCCTTGTTTGGACCACTCTGTAAATTTAGGAACAACGTCCATTTGCAGAAGTTGGATAATAATAGAAGCAGTGATATAAGGCATAATTCCCATCGCAAAGATGGAGAAGTTTTGCAGTGCACCTCCACCAAATGTATTTAAAATGCCGAAAGCGCTCATTTGATCTTGTAGAGCAAGAATTTCAGCATTTACATTTGGTACAGGTATAAATGCACCGATTCGAAACACGATTAACATTAAAAGGGTGAATATGATCTTACGTCTTATTTCACCCACGCGCATAAAATTGGAGATAGTTTGGAACATTAGATCACCTCTGTAGTTCCACCAGCAGCTTCGATCGCTTCCTTAGCAGCAGATGAGAATTTATGAGCCTTTACAGTAAGTTTTTTCTCTATGTTCCCTTTTGCAAGAATCTTGATTCCTGCTTTCTCGTTACTTACAACGCCTGTTTCGATAAGAAGTTCTGGAGTAACTTCTGTACCTTCTTCAAAGCGATTTAACGCATCAAGATTTACAACTGCATATTCTTTGCGGTTGATATTTGTAAAACCTCGTTTTGGTAAACGACGGAATAAAGGTGTTTGACCACCCTCGAAACCGATGCGAACACCGCCGCCGGAACGAGCTTTTTGACCTTTATGACCTTTACCTGCAGTTTTACCTTGACCAGATCCGATACCGCGACCTAAACGCTTGCGTTCTTTACGAGAACCTTCGGCAGGTTTTAACTCATGAAGTTTCATATTGGCACCTCCTTATGAAAGAAAACAACTTTTATTGTTCTTTAACTGTAACAAGGTGAGCAACTTTATTAATCATACCGCGAATAGCAGCGTTATCTTGATGCTCAACTGTTTGATTTAGTTTCCGTAAACCTAGTGCTTTAACTGTTTCGCGTTGGTCTTGAGGACGACCAATGACGCTTTTTTTGAGGGTAACTAATAGTTTATTCGCCATTTGATATCCCTCCTTATCCTAACAGTTCTTCTACTGATTTACCACGTAATTTCGCTACGTCTTCAGCACGTTTTAATTGTTTTAACCCTTCGACAGTTGCACGTACCATGTTAATTGGAGTGTTCGTTCCAAGGGATTTTGATAGGATATCACCAACACCAGCAAGTTCAAGTACCGCACGAACTGGACCGCCGGCAATTACTCCTGTACCTTCAGAGGCAGGTTTAATGAGGATTTCACCTGCTCCAAAACGTCCAATAACTTCATGTGGAATTGTAGTTCCAACGATTGGTACTTCAATTAAATTTTTCTTAGCATCCTCAATTGCTTTGCGGATTGCATCAGGCACTTCTTGTGCTTTACCGGTACCGAAACCGACATGGCCGTTTTTATCTCCGACTACAACAAGTGCAGAAAAACGGAAACGACGTCCACCTTTAACAACCTTCGCAACACGGTTTACCGTAACTACGCGTTCTTCTAGTTCAAGTTTGTTTGGATCAATGCGACGCATTTTTTATGTCCCTCCTTTGTCTATTAAAATTGTAAGCCGTTTTCGCGGGCAGCATCAGCTAATGCTTGAATACGTCCATGGTACAAGTATCCTCCACGGTCAAACACAACAGAAGTGATACCTTTTTCTACCGCACGTTTAGCGACTAATTCTCCGACCTTTTTCGCAGCTTCAATATTGCTTGAAGACTCAAGGTTAAGTTCTTTATCTAATGTAGAAGCACTTGCTAAAGTAACTCCTTTAGTGTCATCGATTAATTGAGCATAAATATGCTTATTGGAACGAAACACATTTAGACGTGGACGAGCAGAGGTACCGCTTAGTTTCGCACGAACACGAGCATGTCTTTTCTTGCGAACAGCGTTTTTATCTTGCTTCGTAATCATTTCCGTCACTCCTTTCGTTTACCTATGCGGCATTACTTACCTGTTTTACCTTCTTTACGGCGTACATATTCGCCTTCGTAACGGATTCCTTTGCCTTTGTATGGCTCAGGAGGACGAACCTGACGAATATTTGCTGCTAATGCACCAACACGTTCTTTGTCAGCACCCTTAACAGTAACTTTTGTATTTGAAGGAACTTCAATTTCAAGGCCTTTTTCTGGTTCAATCTCAACTGGATGAGAGTAACCTACGTTTAATACAAGTTTGTTACCTTGCTTTTGTGCACGGTATCCAACCCCGATTAACTCTAAACTCTTTTCAAAGCCTTTAGAAACACCTTCGATCATGTTTGCGATAACCGCGCGAGTTGTACCGTGCAATGCGCGGTGCTCTTTCACATCAGAAGGACGAGAGATCGTAATAACATTCTCTTCAATATTAATGTTCATATCAGGATTAAAAGTACGAGTAAGCTCGCCTTTTGGTCCTTTTACAGTAACAGTGTTGTTATTTAATGTAACTGTTACACCTGCAGGAATTTCGATTGGTTTTTTTCCTACGCGAGACATTTAGTGCACCTCCATTCATCAAAAAATCGATTACCAAACGTATGCGAGAACTTCTCCGCCGATTTGCTTAGCACGAGCTTCTTTATCAGTGATTACACCTTGTGAAGTTGAAACAAGTGCGATTCCAAGTCCGTTAAGTACACGTGGTACCTCATTGGATTTAGCATAAACGCGTAGTCCAGGCTTACTAATACGCTTAAGACCAGTAATAACACGTTCATTATTTGGACCGTATTTTAAGAAAATACGAATAATACCTTGTTTGTTATCTTCGATATATTCAACGTCACGAATGAAACCTTCGCGCTTTAAAATTTCAGCAATTTCTTTTTTGATATTAGAAGCAGGCACTTCTAATTTTTCGTGACGTACCATGTTCGCATTGCGAATGCGAGTAAGCATATCTGCAATTGGATCTGTCATGACCATTATTTTTACCTCCTTCCACAACTATGAGTTTTACCAGCTTGCTTTTTTAACACCAGGAATTTGTCCTTTATACGCTAATTCACGGAAACAAATACGGCAAAGCTTAAATTTACGGTATACAGAGTGTGGACGGCCACAGCGTTCGCAACGAGTATACGCTTGAACTTTAAATTTAGGCTTACGTCTTTGTTTCGCAATCATTGACTTTTTAGCCACGTTTTCGCCTCCTTATTTAGCGATTACTTTTGGAATGGCATTCCAAGTAGAGTTAAAAGTTCACGAGACTCTTCATCTGTTTTTGCAGTAGTAACAATAACGATGTCCATACCGCGCACTTTGCTTACTTTATCATAATCAATTTCAGGGAAAATTAGCTGTTCTTTAATACCTAAAGTGTAGTTACCGCGACCATCAAATGCTTTCTTAGAAACACCACGGAAGTCACGTACACGAGGTAAAGAAACAGAAACTAATTTGTCCAAGAATTGATACATACGCTCACCGCGAAGAGTAACCTTTGCACCGATTGGCATACCTTCACGAAGACGGAAGCCTGCAATAGATTTCTTAGCACGAGTTACAAGTGGTTTTTGACCTGTAATAGTAGCTAGTTCTTCAACTGCGTTGTCAAGAGCTTTGGCGTTTTGAACAGCATCACCAACACCCATGTTAACAACGATTTTTTCAATCTTTGGTACTTGCATTACTGATTTATAGTTGAACTTGCTCATAAGAGCAGGAACGATTTCTTTGTTATATTTTTCTCTTAGGCGGTTCATGTATTGTACCTCCCTTCTTATTTAAACTATTTATCTAATACTTCACCGGATTTTGCTACGCGTACTTTTTTACCATCAATTACTTTATGATAAACGCGAGTAGGGTTACCAGTTTTAGGATCAATAGGCATTACATTTGATACATGAATTGGAGCTTCAAAGCTGATAATTCCGCCCTGTGGATTAGCTTGAGAAGGCTTAGAATGTTTTTTAACAATGTTCACACCTTCTACAACAACACGGCTTTCCTTAGGATAAGCAGCTAGGATTACGCCTGTTTTACCTTTATCCTTACCAGAGATTACTCTGACCTTATCGCCTTTTTTTACATGCATCCGTAAGCACCTCCTTAAAGGCAATTGTTATTTTTGATTAAAGAACTTCTGGAGCAAGTGAAACGATTTTCATAAAGTTGTTATCGCGAAGTTCGCGTGCAACTGGTCCGAAGATACGAGTTCCACGTGGGCTCTTATCTTCTTTGACAATAACACATGCGTTCTCATCAAAACGAATGTAAGAACCGTCAGGACGGCGAACACCACTCTTTGTACGAACAACTACTGCTTTAACAACATCACCTTTTTTAACAACGCCCCCTGGTGTTGCTTGTTTCACAGTACAAACGATGATATCGCCAATGTTAGCAGTCTTACGGCCTGAACCACCAAGAACTTTAATAGTAAGTACTTCACGAGCACCAGAGTTGTCAGCAACTTTCAAACGTGATTCTTGTTGAATCATGTGTGTAACCTCCTTTCGGAAATCTTGCTAAATCCGAACAATTAAATGATAACTGCTTTTTCTACAATTTCAACCAAACGGAAGCGCTTAGTAGCTGAAAGTGGACGAGTTTCCATAATACGTACGATATCGCCAACTTTTGCTTGGTTTTGCTCATCATGAGCTTTGTACTTCTTAGAGTACTTTACGCGTTTACCATATAGCGGATGCTTTTTGTATGTTTCTACTAGAACAGTAATGGTTTTATCCATTTTGTCAGAAACAACGCGTCCAGTGTAAACCTTGCGTTGGTTACGTTCACTCATTTATCGTGAACCTCCTCTCAAGTTTCTACTTGTTAAAGCTGATCTCTCTCTCACGAATCACAGTCTTCATGCGAGCAATCGCTTTACGTACTTCACGAATACGAGCTGTATTTTCAAGTTGTCCTGTCGCCAATTGAAAGCGAAGGTTGAAAAGCTCTTCTTTTAAAGATTTTACTTTTTGTTCAATTTCTGCAGTGGTAAGGTCACGAATTTCATTAGCTTTCATTTGATTCACCACCAATTTCTTCACGTTTTACAAACTTACACTTAACTGGAAGTTTGTGTGATGCAAGACGAAGAGCTTCACGTGCAATTTCTTCAGATACACCAGCAATTTCAAACATAACTTTCCCAGGTTTGACAACTGCTACCCAGCCTTCTGGAGCACCTTTACCGGAACCCATTCGAACCTCTAGAGGCTTAGCAGTGTATGGCTTATGTGGGAAAATTTTAATCCAAACTTTACCACCACGTCTCATGTAACGAGTCATCGCACGACGTGCAGCTTCGATTTGTCGGTTAGTAATCCAAGAAGCTTCAGTTGCTTGTAAACCAAATTCACCAAATGTTACTTCAGTACCGCCTTTTGCATTACCACGCATTTTACCACGATGCTGGCGACGGAATTTTACGCGTTTTGGCAATAACATGATTATTTGCCTCCTTCCTCAGTTTTCTTCTTAGTAGGAAGGACCTCTCCACGATAGATCCATACTTTAACACCAAGTTTTCCGTAAGTTGTGTCAGCTTCAGCTGTAGCATAGTCAATATCAGCGCGAAGTGTATGAAGTGGAACTGTTCCTTCGCTATAGTGTTCTGAGCGTGCGATATCCGCACCACCTAAACGACCAGATACCATGGTTTTGATTCCTTTTGCACCTGCACGCATAGCACGTTGAATAGCTTGTTTTTGTGCACGGCGGAAAGAAACACGATTTTCTAATTGGCGAGCAATATTTTCTGCAACTAGTTTTGCATCAATATCGGCTTTTTTGATTTCAAGGATATTGATGTGAACTCGTTTGCCAGTTAATTGATTTAATGCTTTACGAAGTGCTTCAACTTCTGTACCGCCTTTACCAATAACCATACCAGGTTTAGCTGTATGGATAGTAATGTTTACACGGTTTGCAGCACGTTCGATTTCTACTTTAGAAACAGAAGCATCTTTTAAACGCTTCGTGATGTATTCACGAACTTTAATATCTTCGTGTAAAAGATCAGCAAAGTCTTTGCCTGCGTACCATTTTGATTCCCAATCACGGATGATTCCAATACGCAAACCGACCGGATTTACTTTTTGACCCACGGCTTATCCCTCCTTCTTCTCTGATAAAACAATTGTAATGTGGCTTGTGCGCTTGTTAATTTGGCTAGCGCGGCCTTGTGCACGTGGACGGAAACGTTTTAACGTTGGTCCTTCGTCAACAAAAGCTTGAGCTACAACAAGGTTGTTTACGTCCATTTCATAGTTGTGCTCAGCATTTGCCATAGCAGATTTTAATACCTTTTCAACGATTGGAGAAGCAGCTTTCGGTGTTAGTTTTAAAATCGATACCGCTTCACCAACTTGCTTTCCTCGAATTAAATCGACGACTAAACGTGCTTTACGAGGAGCAATACGTACTGTTCTAGCGACAGCTTTAGCTTGCATTAGGATGCCCTCCTCTCTTAACGTCTTGTTTTCTTATCATCAGCGGCATGACCTTTGTAAGTACGAGTTGGAGCAAATTCTCCAAGTTTGTGACCTACCATGTCTTCCGTAATGTAAACAGGCACATGTTTGCGGCCATCATAAACAGCGATCGTATGGCCAATGAATTGTGGGAAGATCGTAGAACGGCGTGACCAAGTTTTAATAACTTGCTTTTTATCTGATTCATTTAGCTTTTCGATCTTTGACATTAAATGCTCATCAACGAATGGTCCTTTTTTTAAGCTGCGACCCATGAATGAACCTCCCTTCGTGATTGGTCTACGGTTCTTACCTTGAACCGTAGTTCAATCCCGTTATTTTTTACGACGACGAATAATAAGCTTATCAGATTTGTTTTTCTTCTTACGAGTTTTGTAACCAAGAGTAGGTTTACCCCAAGGTGTCATAGGTGATTTACGTCCGATTGGCGCACGTCCTTCACCACCACCGTGTGGGTGATCATTAGGGTTCATAACGGAACCGCGAACAGTTGGGCGCTTACCTAACCAGCGTGAGCGTCCAGCTTTACCAATGTTGATTAGTTCATGTTGTTCATTACCTACTTGACCGATAGATGCACGGCACTCTGCAAGGATCATACGAACTTCTCCAGATGTTAAACGGACTAAAACGTATTTTCCTTCTTTACCAAGAACTTGAGCAGATGTACCAGCAGAACGTACTAATTGGCCACCTTTTCCTGGTTTTAACTCAATGTTGTGAACAACTGTACCAACAGGAATGTTAGCCAGTGGAAGTGCGTTACCTACTTTAATGTCAGCATCAGGACCTGACATAATTTCCATACCAACTTCTAAGTTTTTAGGAGCTAGGATGTAACGCTTTTCACCATCAACATAATTAATTAATGCAATATTTGCAGAACGGTTTGGATCGTATTCGATTGTGGCAACGCGTCCTGGAATGCCATCTTTGTTACGTTTAAAATCGATGATACGATATTGACGCTTGTGACCGCCACCTTGATGACGAACAGTTAACTTACCTTGATTGTTACGGCCGCCTTTTTTCTTTAGCGGAGCTAAAAGAGATTTCTCAGGAGTGCTAGTTGTGATTTCAGCGAAATCAGAAACTGTCATCCCGCGACGACCATTGGAGGTAGGTTTGTACTTTTTAATCGCCATATTATTTCCCTCCTCTGTTTATTGGATTTTAGCTTTCAAAGAATTCGATCTCTTTGCTATCAGCAGTTAATTTGACGATTGCTTTACGACGTTTGTTTGTATAGCCGCCAAATTTACCCATGCGTTTAAATTTGCCTTTGTAGTTCATGATGTTAACTTTTTCAACTTTCACACCAAAGATTTCTTCAACCGCATCTTTGACTTGAGTTTTATTAGCCTTAACATCTACTTCAAATGTATATTTCTTTTCAGCCATTAAGTCAGTAGAACGTTCAGTAATAACGGGGCGCTTAATGATATCGCGTGCATCCATTATGCAAGCACCTCCTCTACTTTTTCAACCGCTGCTTTAGTCATGATCAACTTATCATGATTTACAACGTCTAACACGTTGATGCCATCAGCTGTTACAACTGTTACACCAGGAAGGTTGCGAGCAGAAAGTGCTACATTTTCATCCAGGTCAGCAGTAACAATAAGTGCTTTTTTCTCTACAGAAAGACCATTTAAAACAGCTTTGAAGTCTTTTGTTTTTGGTGTTTCAAACACTAAGTTTTCTAATACTAGTAGATTTTCTTCTAATACTTTAGAAGAAAGTGCAGATTTGATTGCTAAACGGCGAACTTTTTTCGGTAATTTATAGCTGTAGCTACGTGGTTGTGGACCAAATACAGTACCACCTCCGCGCCATTGTGGTGAACGGATAGACCCTTGACGAGCACGGCCTGTTCCCTTTTGACGCCATGGCTTACGGCCACCGCCGCTTACCTCAGAACGATTTTTTACTTTATGAGTACCTTGACGTAATGAAGCTCTTTGCATGATAATCGCTTCAAATAATACGTTTTGGTTAGGTTCGATACCAAAGACATTCTCGTTTAGTTCGATTTCGCCAACTTGAGAACCAGTTTGGTTATATAATGCTACTTTCGGCATTCCTATGTTCCTCCTTTCCTATGAAGTAATTATGCTTTAACCGCACTTTTAATTTTTAGTAATGCTTTTTTCGCACCTGGAACGTTACCTTTAATTAAAAGAAGATTACGTTCAACATCAACCTTAACAATTTCAAGGTTTTGTACAGTTACTTGTTCTCCACCCATGCGACCAGGTAATGCTTTACCTTTTACTACACGGTTTGGAGCGATAGGTCCCATAGAACCAGGACGACGATGGTAACGAGAACCGTGAGACATAGGTCCACGAGATTGTCCATGGCGTTTAATCGCACCTTGGAAACCTTTACCTTTTGAAATTCCTGTTACATCTACTAAATCGCCAGCAGCGAAAATATCAACTTTGACTTCTTGACCAACTTCATAGCCTGCTAAGTCGTTTCCGCGGAATTCGCGAATGAAGCGCTTAGGAGCAGTATTTGCTTTAGCAACGTGACCTTTTTCAGGTTTGTTTGCTAATTTTTCACGTTTGTCCTCAAAACCAAGTTGAACTGCTTCATAACCATCAGTTTCAACAGTTTTCTTTTGAAGAACAACGTTTGGAGTAACTTCAACTACAGTTACAGGAATTAAGTTTCCGTTCTCTGCAAATACTTGAGTCATACCAATCTTTCTTCCTAAGATTCCTTTGGTCATGTAAGTCACACCTCCTAATTTTCTGTTCATTTATTAAATTAAAGTTTAATTTCGATATCTACACCAGATGGTAAATCCAATCTCATTAACGCATCAACAGTTTGTGGTGTTGGGTTAACGATGTCAATTAGACGTTTATGTGTCCGCATTTCAAATTGTTCACGAGAATCTTTATATTTGTGAACCGCACGAAGAATCGTATAGACAGATTTTTCTGTTGGAAGTGGAATCGGACCTGACACAGCCGCTCCAGAACGTTTTGCTGTTTCTACGATTTTTTCTGCAGATTGATCAAGGATTCTGTGATCATATGCTTTTAAGCGGATACGGATTTTTTGTTTTGCCATTATTTTCCCTCCTTTATTCGCCTATTTTAAAAATAGACATTCTCCGTGGAAATTTCCCACACACTCGCCATGGCAAAGCGGCCGGGTGTGTCAGCAACCTTCCACATCATCGCAGTCAAAGACCAACATTGTCTATTATACATAAAACATAAAGTAAACGCAACATTTATCACGATTTTTTTATGTTTATGCTGCTGAACACTTTATTTATTATAAGGGCTGGTATACTAGTTTTCAACAGCTTAAATTGAATCTCCAATAAGTTCCTAATATTTGCTTTTTAAAATACTTCTATTATATAGAAGAAACTGGTTATATCAAAGAGCAATTCCTAAAATACACTTTACCACCAACAAAATATCTAGATATCCCCAAAATTTATATAGATATTGTGATACTTGAGTAATAAAACTCACTCCAAATATTTTTTACAAAAAAAAGCAGCTGGATCTTTATCCAGCTGCTTATTATCGTTTTTATTACTCAACGATTGCTGTGATAGAACCTGAACCTACAGTACGTCCGCCTTCACGGATAGAGAACTTAGTTCCTTCTTCAATCGCAACAGGAGCAATAAGTTCTACAGACATTTCAATGTGGTCTCCAGGCATAACCATTTCTGTACCTTCTGGAAGAGTGATGATACCAGTGATATCAGAAGTACGGAAATAGAATTGTGGACGGTAGTTTGAGAAGAATGGAGTATGACGTCCACCTTCTTCTTTAGATAATACGTAAACTTGTGCTTTGAACTTTGTATGTGGAGTGATAGAACCTGGTTTTGCTAATACTTGTCCACGCTCTACTTCGTCACGAGAAATACCGCGAAGAAGCGCACCAATGTTGTCACCAGCTTCTGCAAAGTCAAGAAGTTTACGGAACATTTCTACACCAGTTACAGTAGTAGATTTTGGCTCATCAGTGAAACCAACGATCTCAACTGCGTCACCAACTTTAACTACACCGCGCTCTACGCGACCAGTAGCAACTGTACCACGACCAGTGATTGAGAATACGTCCTCAACTGGCATCATGAATGGCTTGTCAGTGTCACGAGTTGGAGTTGGGATGTACTCGTCAACAGCGTTCATTAATTCAACGATTTTTTCTTCCCATTGAGGGTCACCTTCTAATGCTTTAAGAGCAGAACCTTTGATAACTGGGATTTCATCTCCAGGGAATTCATACTCAGAAAGAAGGTCACGAACTTCCATTTCTACTAGTTCTAGAAGCTCTTCGTCATCAACCATGTCACATTTGTTCATGAATACAACAAGGTATGGTACGCCTACCTGACGAGAAAGAAGAATGTGCTCACGAGTTTGTGGCATTGGACCGTCAGCAGCAGATACAACAAGGATACCGCCGTCCATTTGTGCTGCACCAGTGATCATGTTTTTAACATAGTCAGCGTGTCCTGGGCAGTCAACGTGTGCATAGTGACGTGCATCTGTTTCATACTCAACGTGTGCAGTAGAGATTGTGATACCACGTTCTCTTTCTTCTGGAGCACCGTCGATTTGATCGTATGCACGAGCTTCTGCTTTACCTTGTTTAGCAAGAACAGAAGTAATTGCAGCTGTTAAAGTAGTTTTACCATGGTCAACGTGACCAATTGTACCAATGTTTACGTGTGGCTTAGAGCGGTCAAATTTAGCTTTTGCCATTTTGGAAAATCCTCCTTTGGATTATAAGGTTAAGTATATTTTTAGTGGAAACTGTTAGATGGTTGTCCATTCTAACAGTTTCCATTATTACATAAGTAGTTATACTTTATATACAAATGAAAATCAATTATTCACCTGTATTTTTTTTGATAATTTCATCAGAAATTGATTTTGGAACTTCTTCATAGTGATCAAAGTGCATAGTGAACACACCACGACCTTGAGTTGCTGAACGAAGAGAAGTTGCGTAACCAAACATTTCTGATAGCGGAACCATCGCACGTACAACTTGAGCATTACCGCGAGCTTCCATACCTTCAACACGTCCGCGGCGTGCAGTGATTGAACCCATAATATCTCCTAAATATTCTTCAGGAATTACGACTTCAACCTTCATAACTGGTTCAAGAATAACAGGTTGACATTTAGAAGCAGCATTTTTAAGTGCTAAAGAAGCAGCAATTTTAAATGCCATTTCTGAAGAGTCGACATCATGGTATGAACCATCAAATAATTTTGCTTTGATGTCTACCATTGGATAACCTGCTAGTACGCCTCGTTCCATAGCATCCTTCAAGCCTTGTTCTACTGCTGGAATGTATTCACGTGGAACAACACCACCAACAATAGCATTTTCAAACTCGAAGCCTTTTCCTTCTTCGTTTGGTGAGAACTCAATCCAAACATGTCCATATTGTCCGCGACCACCAGATTGGCGGGCAAACTTACCTTCTACTTGTGCACTTGCACGGAAAGTTTCACGGTAGGCAACTTGTGGAGCACCAACATTTGCTTCTACCTTGAACTCACGGCGCATACGGTCAACGATGATATCAAGGTGAAGCTCACCCATACCAGCGATAATCGTTTGGCCAGTTTCCGTATCAGTATGTGCACGGAAGGTTGGATCTTCTTCTTGTAATTTTTGAAGCGCTGTAGCCATTTTATCTTGGTCAGCCTTAGATTTAGGCTCAACAGATAATTGGATTACAGGCTCTGGGAACTGCATAGACTCTAAGATAACAAGATTTTTCTCATCACATAGAGTGTCGCCAGTTGTTGTGTCTTTTAAACCTACAGCTGCAGCAATGTCTCCAGCATAAACTTTGGAGATTTCCTGACGGTGGTTTGCGTGCATTTGCAGGATACGACCAATACGTTCACGTTTCCCTTTAGTAGAGTTTTGAACATATGATCCAGATTCTAGTGTACCAGAGTATACACGGAAGAATGTAAGTTTACCAACATATGGGTCAGTCATTACTTTAAATGCAAGAGCAGCAAACGGCTCATCATCGCTAGAATGACGTTCAATCACTTCATCTTCAGCATCCGGTGCATGACCTTTGATTGCTGGTACATCAATTGGAGATGGTAGGTAATCAATTACTGCATCTAGCATTAATTGAACACCTTTATTTTTAAATGCTGAACCACAAAGTACAGGATAGAATTCAACATTTACAGTACCTTTACGAATCGCTGCTTTTAGCTCTTCTTTAGTGATTTCTTCTCCACCAAGGTACTTTTCCATTAATTCTTCATCTAGTTCCGCAACAGCTTCAATTAGCTTTTCGCGGTATTCTTCAGCTTGTGCACGATATTCCTCTGGAATTTCGCGAACTTCGATTTCAGTTCCTAAATCATTTCCATAAAACACTGCATGCATTTCAACAAGGTCAATGATTCCATGGAACTGATCTTCTGCACCGATTGGTAATTGAATCGCATGTGCATTTGCTTGAAGGCGTTCATGTAATGTGTTTACTGAATATAAGAAATCAGCACCAATTTTGTCCATTTTGTTAACAAAAACAATTCGTGGAACGCCGTAAGTTGTAGCTTGACGCCAAACTGTTTCTGTTTGCGGCTCAACACCAGATTGAGCATCAAGAACTGCTACTGCACCATCAAGCACACGTAGTGAACGTTCAACCTCAACAGTGAAGTCTACGTGTCCTGGTGTGTCGATGATGTTTACGCGGTGACCTTTCCACTGCGCAGTAGTCGCAGCAGAAGTAATGGTAATTCCGCGCTCTTGTTCTTGCTCCATCCAGTCCATCTGAGACGCACCTTCATGAGTTTCACCGATTTTGTGAATTTTACCAGTGTAATAAAGAATACGCTCAGTGGTTGTTGTTTTACCAGCATCAATGTGAGCCATGATACCGATATTGCGAGTCTTTTCTAAGGAGAACTCTCTTGCCATTGGGTCTTTCTCCTTCCTAGTATGAAAGTTTTTTTATTGAAGGTTAGATTACCAACGATAGTGAGCAAACGCTTTGTTCGCTTCTGCCATTTTGTGAGTATCTTCACGCTTCTTAACAGAAGCACCAGTATTGTTTGCTGCATCCATAATTTCATTAGCTAAACGCTCTACCATTGTTTTTTCACCACGAAGACGTGCATAGTTAACTAACCAACGAAGTCCAAGAGTGGTTCTGCGGTCAGGACGCACCTCTACTGGTACTTGGTAGTTCGCACCACCTACACGACGAGCGCGTACTTCAAGTACAGGCATGATGTTTTTCATTGCTGCTTCGAAAACTTCCATTGGATCTTTGCCAGTACGTTCACGAATGGTATCAAATGCTGAGTAAAGAATTTCTTGTGCTTTACCTCTTTTACCATCAATCATCATTTTATTAATTAAACGAGTAACTAATTTAGAATTGTAAATTGGATCAGGTAAAACGTCTCTTTTTGCTACAGGACCTTTACGTGGCATATGTCTTCCTCCTTTCAAAGAAGCTTGTAATTAATTTGTTTATTTCTTAGCTGCTTTTGGTTTCTTTGTACCGTACTTAGAACGACCTTGCATACGGTTGTTTACACCTGCAGTATCAAGTGCACCACGTACAATATGATAACGCACACCCGGTAAGTCTTTTACACGACCACCACGGATAAGAACAACACTGTGTTCTTGTAAGTTGTGGCCAATACCAGGAATGTATGCTGTTACCTCAATACCATTTGTTAAGCGTACACGTGCATATTTACGTAACGCAGAGTTTGGTTTTTTCGGAGTCATTGTACCAACACGAGTACATACCCCGCGTTTTTGTGGTGATGATACGTTAGTTTGAGATTTTTTAAAGCTATTATAACCTTTGTTTAGCGCAGGAGATTTTGATTTAACCTCTTTTGATTGACGAGGCTTGCGCACTAATTGGTTAATTGTAGGCATGCTTTTTCCTCCCTTCGTTATTTTTAAGCCCACACATCCAGGTGGTTCATTTTTTTGCAAAAACAAAGTTTTTGCAGATTTCCAGATCTACAAAAACAGTTTTTAACAGATAATAGCAACAGTTGCAGCACCAACTTCAATTCCACATGCTTTTCCTAATTTTTTCATAGAATCCACATACTGAATTGGAATTCCATGTTCCTCAGCCTCAGTAACAGCTGGTGCAATTACTTTTGAATCAGCATCCGACGCTACAATCAGCTCTTGAACATTTCCTTCTCTAAGTGCTTTCACTGTTTGTTTTGTTCCTATAATGATCTTTTTCGCCTGTAATACTTTTTCATAAGACATAATAACATCCTCCAAAGTATCAGGTGTATAGGAGCACCTTTGATATATTACCATCTTCTAAATTAGATGTCAACAAATCATTTATTTTTTTCTTGAAATAGAGGCTGACATAGTCAGCCTCTAAATCATTACTCAATTGTAATTGGCTCTTCGGAAGTAGTATCTCTTAATACAGGTTCCGCTTTGCGGTAACGCTGCATACCTGTTCCAGCTGGAACAAGTTTACCGATAATAACATTCTCTTTTAAGCCAAGTAATTCATCACGTTTACCTTTAATCGCTGCATCCGTAAGAACTCTTGTCGTTTCTTGGAATGATGCTGCTGAAAGGAAGGAATCAGTTTCAAGCGACGCCTTGGTAATACCAAGTAATACAGGACGGCCCGTTGCCGGCATTTTACCTTCCAATAACGCCTTTTCGTTTGCATCCGTAAACTGATGAATATCCAATAATGTACCAGGTAATACATCCGTTTCACCAGCATCGCTTACTCGAATCTTACGAAGCATTTGACGAACCATTACCTCAACGTGCTTATCACCGATTTCTACCCCTTGCATGCGGTAAACCTTTTGTACTTCTCGGAGCAGATATTCTTGTACAGAATGTACATCTTTTACTTTTAATAATTCTTTCGGATCAACGGAACCTTCCGTTAATTCTTGTCCGCGTTCTACACGGTCTCCTGCAGCAACCTTTAACCTTGCAGTAAATGGCGCATTGTAAGTTCTTGATTCAACTTCACCTTGAATGACAATTTCATGTTGTCGGTCACGGCCTTCATTAATACCTACAACCACACCATCAATCTCAGAAATTACAGCCTGCCCTTTAGGATTACGTGCTTCAAAAATCTCTTGGATACGTGGTAAACCTTGTGTAATATCATTACCCGCTACCCCACCGGTATGGAAGGTACGCATTGTTAACTGAGTTCCAGGCTCACCAATAGATTGAGCAGCTATAATACCAACCGCTTCACCCACTTCAACTTCTTGTCCAGTTGCCAAGTTGCGGCCGTAACACTTCTTACATACTCCATGACGGGTATTACATGTGAAAGCAGAACGAATTTTCACTTCTTCGATGCCCGCAGCAACAATGGCAGCAGCAACATCCTCGGTAATCAACTCGTTCTCTCTAACAAGGATTTCCTTTGTCTCAGGATGTCTGATCGTATTACGAGAATAACGACCGATTAGGCGTTCTTCTAGTGTTTCGATGATTTCCGTACCATCTTTTAAAGCACGAATAGTAAAGCCGCGATCTGTACCGCAATCATCCTCGCGGACAATAACATCTTGAGCCACATCCACAAGACGACGGGTTAAGTAACCAGAGTCAGCAGTCTTAAGAGCAGTATCTGCAAGACCTTTACGAGCTCCGTGTGTTGAGATAAAGTACTCTAATACGGTTAATCCTTCACGGAAACTTGATTTGATTGGTAATTCAATAATACGTCCAGCCGGGTTCGCCATGAGACCACGCATACCAGCAAGCTGAGTGAAGTTCGAAGCGTTACCACGGGCTCCGGAATCACTCATCATAAAGATTGGGTTCGTTTTATTCAAGGACTTCATAAGTTTACCTTGAATAGTGTCCTTCGCCTGACTCCAAATGGAGATTACACGGTCATAACGTTCATCTTCAGTAATGAGACCGCGTCTGAACTGCTTCATTACATTATCTACTTTTGCCTGTGCTTCTTGAAGAATTTGCTCTTTCTCTCCAAGTACAACGATATCGGCAACCCCAACAGTGATACCCGCTTTAGTTGAGTATTTGAATCCAAGATCTTTCATACGGTCAAGCATTTTAGACGTTTCCGTAATTTTGAAACGTTTAAATACTTCCGCAATGATGTTTCCAAGGATTTTCTTTTTAAACGGATCGATTAAAGGCATATTTTTAATTTTTTCTTTAACATTTTCGCCTTTTTCAACAAAATACTTTTCAGGTGTTTCAACTTCTAGATTATGCTTTGTTGGTTCATTAATGTAAGGGAATGATTTCGGAAGAATTTCATTAAAAATAAGTTTACCAACTGTTGTTATAAGCAACTTATTGTTTTGTTCTTCCGTAAATGTTTCATTGCCTAATGAACCCGCATAAACTGCAATACGTGAATGCAAGTGAACATAACCATTATGATAGGCAAGAATGGCTTCGTTTGCATCTTTAAATATCATACCCTCGCCGATTGCGCCTTCTCTTTCCATCGTTAAGTAATAGTTTCCTAATACCATGTCCTGAGAAGGAGTAACAACCGGTTTTCCATCTTTAGGGTTTAGAATGTTTTGTGCAGCTAGCATTAAGAGACGCGCTTCTGCTTGAGCTTCAGCAGATAGAGGTACGTGAACAGCCATCTGGTCACCGTCAAAGTCTGCGTTATAAGCCGTACAAACTAACGGGTGAAGACGGATGGCACGGCCTTCTACTAATGTTGGTTCAAAGGCCTGAATACCTAATCTATGAAGCGTTGGGGCACGGTTTAATAATACCGGATGCTCCTTAATGACTTCTTCAAGTACGTCCCAAACATCTGGAGAGACTCGTTCAATTTTACGCTTAGCTGATTTAATATTGTGAGCCAATCCTTTTTCAACTAGTTCTTTCATTACAAATGGCTTAAATAGTTCAAGTGCCATTTCTTTTGGAAGACCACATTGATACATTTTCAAGTTTGGTCCAACAACAATAACTGAACGTCCGGAATAGTCCACACGTTTTCCTAGCAAGTTCTGACGGAAGCGTCCTTGCTTACCTTTTAACATATGAGAAAGAGATTTTAATGGACGATTACCAGGACCTGTTACCGGGCGGCCACGTCGACCGTTATCGATAAGAGCGTCAACCGCTTCTTGAAGCATTCGCTTTTCGTTTTGAACGATGATACTTGGTGCACCAAGATCTAATAAACGTTTTAAACGGTTGTTCCGGTTAATTACGCGACGATATAAATCATTAAGGTCAGATGTTGCAAATCTACCACCATCCAATTGGACCATCGGACGTAGTTCCGGCGGGATAACCGGTAGCACATCAAGCACCATCCAAGAAGGTTCGTTACCTGAATTGCGGAACGCTTCTAGAACCTCAAGACGTTTAATCGCACGTGTACGGCGTTGACCTTGTGCTGTTTTCAACTCTTCTTTTAACATATCTACTTCTTTATCTAAATCAATATCAGAAAGAAGCTTTTTAATAGCTTCCGCACCCATAGAAGCTTGGAATTTGCTTCCGTATTTTTCGCGATAGGCACGGTATTCTTTTTCTGATAAAAGCTGTTTCTTTTCTAGGGCAGTATCTCCTGGTTCTGTAACAACATAGGAAGCAAAATAAATTACTTCCTCCAGTGCCCTTGGAGACATATCTAGCACTAATCCCATACGGCTAGGAATACCTTTAAAATACCAAATATGGGATACAGGTGCTGCCAATTCAATATGGCCCATTCTCTCACGGCGGACCTTCGCTCTTGTAACTTCCACTCCGCATCGATCACAAACAACGCCCTTATAACGGACACGTTTGTATTTTCCACAATGACATTCCCAGTCTTTAGTTGGGCCGAAAATTCTTTCACAGAATAGACCGTCTTTCTCCGGCTTTAACGTACGATAGTTTATGGTTTCGGGTTTTTTTACTTCACCATAAGACCAGGAACGGATTTTATCCGGTGAAGCAAGACCAATTTTCATATACTCAAAATTATTAACGTCCAGCAAGGGGCCTACCTCCCTATTCTATTCCAGGTTATACCCTTTATAAGAAGAGCGCACTTGAAACAAGTGTAGCTTGGTTTTAATAGCTATTCTGTTAAAAGTACGCTCTAAACGAAATAAATTACTCCTTTGAACCAACTTTTTCAGATTCAAGTTGTGGTGTATCAGGAACAATGTTTAAAGTATCGACTTGCTGTAAGTCATCATCTTCTTCCATATCTCGCATCTCTATTTCTTCTTCATCACCAGACAGGATTTTTACATCCATACCTAAGCTCTGAAGCTCTTTAATTAATACTTTAAATGACTCAGGAACTCCTGGTTCTGGAACATTTTCACCTTTTACAATGGCTTCATATGTTTTCACACGGCCAACAACGTCGTCTGATTTGACGGTAAGAATTTCCTGAAGAGTGTATGCTGCACCATATGCTTCAAGTGCCCATACCTCCATCTCACCGAAACGCTGTCCACCAAATTGTGCTTTACCACCAAGCGGCTGTTGTGTAACAAGTGAGTAAGGTCCTGTTGAACGAGCATGTAATTTATCGTCAACCATATGTGCTAGCTTAATCATATACATGACACCAACAGAAACACGGTTATCAAATGGCTCTCCTGTTCGTCCGTCATATAGTACGGTTTTAGCGTCGCGAGCCATACCGGCTTCTTCAATGGTTGCCCAGACATCTTCCTCACGTGCACCATCAAATACTGGTGTTGCTACATGGATTCCCAATTGTCTAGCCGCCATACCCAGATGTAGTTCAAGTACCTGTCCGATATTCATCCGTGATGGAACCCCTAGTGGGTTTAACATGATATCTACTGGTGTTCCATCTGGCAGGAATGGCATATCTTCTTCTGGTAAAATTCTAGAGATTACCCCTTTGTTACCGTGGCGTCCTGCCATTTTATCTCCTGCTGAGATTTTACGTTTTTGAACGATATAAACGCGAACAAGTTGGTTTACACCTGGTGGTAATTCATCGCCATCTTCACGGTTGAAGACTTTTACATCAAGAACAATACCACCGCCGCCGTGCGGTACACGAAGCGATGTATCACGGACTTCACGAGCTTTTTCTCCAAAAATGGCATGTAGCAAGCGTTCCTCCGCTGTCAGTTCTGTAACCCCTTTTGGAGTTACCTTACCTACAAGAAGATCTCCGTCTTTCACTTCTGCTCCGATCCGAATGATACCACGTTCATCCAAGTTACGAAGAGCATCTTCACCTACGTTTGGAATATCGCGGGTAATTTCTTCCGGTCCAAGCTTTGTATCACGAGATTCTGATTCATATTCTTCAATATGAATGGAAGTGTATACATCGTCTTTGACCAGGCGTTCACTCATGATAATCGCATCTTCGTAGTTATATCCGTCCCATGTCATAAAAGCAACAAGTACATTTCTACCTAATGCCAATTCTCCAAGTTCCATCGAAGGACCATCAGCAAGGATTTCACCTTTTTTCACACGATCACCGACGGATACAATTGGACGTTGGTTATAACATGTACCTTGATTAGAGCGGACAAACTTCAGTAAGCGATATTTATCAAGATCCCCTTTGATTTCTTGGCCGTCTACTTCTTTTATGCGTCGTACCCAAACTTGACGTGCCTCAACATGTTCAACAATACCATCATGTTTACAAATAACAGCCGCACCAGAGTCTTTACCTGATACATATTCCATACCGGTACCAACTATTGGAGCCTCTGGCTGCATAAGTGGAACTGCTTGCCGCTGCATGTTTGCACCCATCAACGCACGGTTAGAGTCATCGTTTTCTAAGAACGGAATACATGCCGTTGCCGCAGAAACGACTTGTTTCGGTGATACATCCATATAATCCACGCGGTCACGCTTAACCACTGTGTTTTCACCACGGAAACGGGCAATAACTTCCTCATCTAAGAATGAACCGTCTTCTCCTACACGCACATTAGCCTGTGCCACTACATAGTTATCTTCTTCATCAGCTGTTAGGTAATCGATTCGGTCCGTAACTTTCCCTGTATCAGGATCAACACGACGGTATGGTGTTTCAATAAAACCAAAGCGATTTACTTTTGCATAAGTTGATAAAGAGTTGATCAAACCAATGTTCGGGCCCTCTGGCGTTTCAATCGGACACATACGTCCATAGTGAGAGTAGTGTACGTCCCGAACTTCCATTCCTGCACGTTCACGGGTCAAACCACCAGGTCCTAATGCAGATAGACGACGTTTATGCGTCAACTCAGCCAATGGATTTGTTTGGTCCATGAACTGTGAAAGCTGAGAGCTTCCAAAGAACTCTTTAATTGACGCAATAACTGGACGAATATTAATTAATTGCTGCGGCGTAATAGTCGCTGTGTCTTGAATAGACATTCTTTCCCGAACCACACGCTCCATTCGGGATAGTCCAATACGGAATTGGTTTTGCAACAACTCACCAACTGAACGGAGACGTCTGTTCCCTAAATGGTCGATATCATCTGTGTCTCCCACACCATGTAACAGATTAAAGAAGTAGCTAATAGAAGCAATGATATCAGCTGGAGTAATATTCTTAATTGGTTCTGCCACATAGGCATTGCCAATTACATTAATTACTTTATCGCCATCATCACCAGGAGCGTAAATTTTAATACCTTGTAAAATAATTTCATCTTCTACAACTCCACCAACAGGGTTGTAGCTTCTGAAATTAATATTTTTCTCAAGGGCAGGCAAAATTCTGTCAAGAGTTCTTCGATCAAGCAAAGTTCCCTTTTCAGCAATAATTTCGCCTGTTTCAGGATCAGCTAGGGTCTCCGCTAAACGTTGATTAAATAAGCGATTTTTAATATGAAGTTTTTTATTAATTTTATAACGCCCTACACTCGCTAAATCATAGCGCTTAGGATCAAAGAAACGTGAAATTAACAAGTTCTTTGCGTTTTCAACGGTTGGAGGTTCACCAGGACGAAGGCGTTCATAAATTTCAAGTAACGCTTTATCGATACCTTCCGTGTTATCTTTTTCTAATGTATTGCGAAGATACTCGTTATCACCAATCAACTCAATGATTTCTTGATCAGAGCCGAATCCAAGTGCACGTAAAAGGACCGTAACCGGCAGTTTACGCGTACGATCAATTCTGACATATACAACGTCTTTGGCATCTGTTTCATACTCTAGCCATGCACCCCTGTTCGGAATGACAGTAGCTGTATAGCCTTTTTTCCCGTTTTTATCTGTTTTTCCACTATAGTAAACACTTGGTGAACGGACTAACTGGGAAACAATAACGCGTTCTGCACCATTAATTACAAACGTGCCTGTTTCAGTCATGAGTGGAAAATCACCCATGAATACATCTTGATCCTTTACTTCACCTGTTTCTTTATTGACAAGACGTACCTTAACACGCAATGGAGCTGCATATGTAACGTCCCGTTCTTTCGATTCTTCAACGGAATACTTTGGTTCGCCAAGACTATAATCAATAAATTCTAGTGATAAGTTACCGGTAAAATCCTCAATCGGTGAAATATCTTGGAACATTTCACGCAAGCCCTCATCAAGAAACCATTGATATGAAGAGGTTTGGATTTCAATTAAATTTGGTAATTCTAAAACTTCACTGATTCGTGCGTAACTTCTTCGTTGGCGGTGTCGTCCATACTGAACTAGTTGACCTGTCAACTGATTCACCCCTCAAATCAAGCGTTATTTTGAAAAGTTTATTTAATCTTTTAGAAGGAGTTCGCACTCTTTCCAAAAGACAAAAAGAAAAAGGGTTTTTCTAAAAAAACCGCAATTTCACATTTTGACCTATTATTTTGTCATCATTTCCTTATTATTCCACTTTTATACTTTAAATAAGTATTTATAGGAATAATCCGGTAATTATTATGATGGCATTTTATAATGCTACCACAACAATTTGATAAAGTCAATTATTTTATTGTTCTTATAATAAAATAACCTTTTTCTCTATCAACAATTTCTACACTAGAGAATAATTCTTTTAATTTTTCTAAAGCAGATGGTGCTCCTTGTTTCTTTTGGATAACCACCCAAAGTTCACCCTTCGGAGCTAGATAATCATAACTCTGTTCAAAAATATCATGAACAATCTTTTTTCCAGCACGAATAGGGGGGTTGGTCAAGATTGCTGCAAAGTTTTTTTCTTCTACATTCAAAAGACGATCACTTTCATAAATTCTAACATTATCTATTCTGTTAAGTGACGCATTTTCTTCCGCCAATTGAATAGCCCGCTCGTTAACATCAATCATATGCACCATACGATTCTTATAGCTCTTAGCTATCGCTAATCCGATGGGACCGTAACCGCAACCCACATCAAGTATCGGACCCTCTACTTCTGGTATAGAGAAAGCTTCTATTAAAAGACGGGATCCAAAATCCACCTCTTTTTTTGAAAAAACTCCATTATCTGTTTTAAAGCGAAACGTATGTTTTCTAAGAGTATAATCCCAAAATTTAGGATCGCTTTCTACCTTTTGTGTACGAGAATAATAATGTTCAGACATGAATCCACCTCACGCGGAATACAAATAAAATATAAGAACATTTTTAAAGTAGCCAAAAAAAGCCCGCTTATGCAGCGAGCTTTTTATTATGAAGATTACTTAAATTCAACGTTTGCTCCAACTTCTTCAAGTTTAGCTTTGATTTCTTCAGCTTCTTCTTTAGAAACGCCTTCTTTAAGCGGCTTTGGAGTGTTGTCAACAAGGTCTTTTGCTTCTTTAAGTCCAAGACCAGTAATTTCACGAACAACTTTGATAACTTTAATTTTTTGATCTCCAGCGCTTGCTAAGATTACATCAAATTCAGTTTTTTCTTCAGCAGCAGCACCTGCGCCAGCTCCACCTACAACAGCTACAGGAGCAGCAGCAGTTACGCCGAATTCTTCTTCAATTGCTTTTACTAGATCGTTAAGTTCTAAAACAGTCATATTTTTAACTGCTTCAATGATTTGTTCTTTAGTCATGATATGTTTTCCTCCTTAATTTTTCGTTCAATTTATTAGATAGCGATTTTGATTAACTTACGCGCCTTCTTTTTGATCTGCAACTGCTTTTGCTGCAAGCGCAAAGTTGCGGATAGGAGCTTGTAGTACGCTGAGTAGCATAGATAGTAAGCCTTCGCGAGAAGGAAGTTCAGCAAGTGCTTTAACATCCTCAACTGTTGCGATATTCCCTTCGATCACACCTGCTTTAAGTTCAAGCGCTTCGTTCTTTTTCGCAAATTCATTTAAGATTTTTGCTGGTGCAACTACATCTTCTGTACTGAATGCAATTGCGTTTGGACCTGTTAATGCATCATTTAAGCCAGAAAGTCCAACTGCTTCAGCAGCACGGCGAGTTAAAGTGTTTTTGTAAACTTTGAACTCAACTCCAGCTTCGCGAAGCTGTTTACGAAGTTCAGTTACTTCTGCAACTGAAAGTCCGCGGTAATCAACAACAACTGTTGATACACTCGCTTTTAATTTTTCAGCGATTTCTTCAACTACTTGTTTTTTAGCTTCGATTGCACTGCTCATCTTGACACCTCCTGTAGATTGTCTACATTTATACCGAGCAATAAAAAGCCTCCATATCTACCGAGACATGGAGGCAAAATAATAGTCATAGCTATCTATCGCACTACCTCGGCAGGCTTATTAAGCAATGTTTGCCCCTGCTGTCTACGGTACAAATGTTTATTTAAACAACAAAAATGATTATATAAAATCTATTTTTGTTTGTCAATTACCAATTTTATCAAACAAATTATTTAACTGCAACTGAAGAAGGATCTACTTTCACGCCAGGTCCCATAGTAGAAGCAACTGTTACGTTCTTCATGTAAGTACCTTTTGCAGCTGCAGGTTTAACTTTAAGCATTGTTTCAAAAACAGTAGTAAAGTTTTCAACAAGCTTTTCGTTTTCAAAAGATGCTTTACCGATAGGAACATGAATGTTTCCAGCTTTATCTACACGGTATTCAACTTTACCTGCTTTAATTTCGTTAACAGCTTTAGCTACATCAAATGTAACAGTACCTGTCTTAGGGTTTGGCATTAAGCCTTTAGGACCTAACACACGTCCAAGTTTACCAACTTCACCCATCATATCTGGAGTTGCAACGATGACATCAAATTCAAACCAACCTTGTTGAATTTTGTTGATGTATTCTGCATCTCCTACATAATCTGCGCCAGCTGCCTCTGCTTCCTTAACCTTTTCACCCTTCGCAAATACTAAAACGCGTTGAGTTTTACCAGTACCGTTTGGAAGTACTACAGCACCGCGGATTTGTTGGTCTGCTTTCTTAGGATCAACACCTAAGCGGAACGCAACTTCGATTGTTGCATCAAATTTTGCATAATTTGTTTTCTTTACTAGTTCAATTGCTTCTTCGATTGGGTAAGCTTTAGAGCGATCTACAAGCTTCGCAGCTTCTAAATACTTCTTACCTTTTTTAGCCATTTTTGTTTCCTCCTTAAATTGTGGTTTTAACGTTGAATAACTCCCACGCAAAAAAAGCGGAGGCGTCATCAACCAAGTTTCCCTTGGTATTTAGAGGTAAAAGACATGAGACAAACCAGTATGAAAGATTTTTATCCTTCAAGATTGATTGACTAATGGCTTGGATCCTCTTGACGCCACAGCTAACCATTAAAAAGGTTGCGTGTATTTCAAAACTACGCAACCCCTTCATTACACATTAACAGTTACATGGATTAGTCTTCAATAACAATACCCATGCTGCGTGCAGTACCTTCAACCATACGCATTGCAGCTTCAACGCTAGCGGCGTTTAGGTCAGGCATCTTTAGTTCCGCAATCTCGCGTACTTTGTCACGCTTTACTGTTGCTACTTTATTACGGTTAGGCTGGCCTGAACCAGACTCAATCCCAGCTGCTTTCTTAAGCAATACGGCAGCAGGAGGAGTTTTCGTAATAAATGTAAATGAACGGTCTTCAAACACCGTAATTTCAACAGGAATGATCAACCCAGCTTGATCAGCTGTACGAGCGTTAAATTCTTTACAGAATCCCATAATGTTAACACCGGCTTGACCAAGAGCTGGACCAACTGGTGGTGCAGGGTTTGCTTTACCCGCAGGGATTTGTAATTTAACAACTTTAATTACTTTTTTAGCCACGAGACACACCTCCTTAAAGTCCGTGATGTGGTTAATGGGGAACCTCTAAGCCCCCTCCCACTCATCTGAAGTCTTTATATAAATACAAAGAACTTATCAAAAGTCTTGTCCCAGCACCTAACCTGAGACATACTGACCTATGAAATATTAACATTTTTTTAACTTGATTTCAAGTTTTTTTACAAATATAAGTTAAGGATTCTACTGTTATATTTTTTCAATTTGAGAAAATTCCAGTTCTACTGGTGTATCGCGACCGAACATATTAACGAGAACTTTAAGCTTACCTTTTTCCCTATCCATTTCTTCAATAATACCAGTGAAATCGGCAAATGGCCCTTCCTTCACACGGACCGTTTCATTGATTTCAAAGTCTACATCAATACGTTTCTCCTCTACACCCATACGTTTAAGAATAGCACCAACTTCTTCCGGAAGCAAAGGAGACGGTTTCGAACCGGATCCAGCTGAACCAACAAAACCTGTTACACCTGGAGTATTCCGGACAACATACCAAGAATCATCTGTCATAATTAATTCCACTAAAACATACCCTGGGAATACTTTCCGTTTAACAACTTTTTTCTTCCCATTTTTCATATCAGTTTCTTCTTCTTCTGGGACAACTACACGAAAGATCTTATCTTGCATCCCCATTGATTCTACGCGTTTTTCCAAATTGGCTTTTACTTTATTTTCATAGCCAGAGTAGGTGTGTACCACATACCAATTCTTTTCCATTCATGCGGACTTTATGCGTCCGTCCCTCCCTATCATTTTATCGGAGATTTTCCCAATATAAAAAACCCGTAAACACGGGTCTTTGATAAAACTACCTCTATTAATCTCATTATACCATGAACCACGATCTATTATTCAAGAATTAAACGAATCAATTCTGAAATTCCTAAATCCAGTACAGCAAAAAACGCGACGAAAAAAGCAACAGTTGTAACAACAGTAACTGTAGAACGAATTAGTTCACTACGTTTTGGCCAGCTTACTTTTCTCATTTCACGGACAATGTCACTGAAGAATTTTGTTATGCGTTGCATCTCTTGTTAACCCCCAACTATCAAATAGCACTGCTCGTTCTCTATTTCGTTTCCCGGTGGTTAGTTTGCGTTCCACAGGTTTTACAAAATTTTTTTAATTCCAGTCTTTTTGTTTGTGTGTCACTACTAGATGTGGAATAATTACGTGAACCACAACAAACACATGCAAGTACAACTTTTTTTCCCATAATCAGCCACCTAATATATCCTTAAAAATGTAACATGCACCCTAATATATGTCAACTTGAAACAAAATTCGGTTCTTAAACTGTTGGTTTCGGTAGCGCATACAATTCACAGCGAAAATTCACGAAGTTCAAGATATCTTTCTAATTTCCTTTTTACACGCTGCAAGGCATTATCAATCGATTTAACGTGACGATTTAGCTCCTCAGAAATCTCTTGATAGGATTGGCCGTCCAAATAAAGAGTCAAAACCTTTCGTTCTAAATCGCTTAATAATTCAGTCATTTTTACTTCTATTTGATCAAATTCTTCTTGGTTGATAATTAATTCCTCCGGATCAAGCACCTTTGCGCCAGACAGTACGTCCATTAATGTCCGATCAGATTCCTCATCAAAAATCGGTTTATCTAGCGATACATAAGAATTAAGCGGTATGTGCTTTTGCCGTGTCGCAGTCTTAATTGCTGTAATAATTTGCCGCGTTATGCAAAGTTCGGCAAAGGCTTTAAAGGAGGTAAGCTTGTCCTCACGAAAGTCACGAATTGCCTTATATAGGCCAATCATCCCTTCTTGGACAATATCCTCCTTATCCGCACCAATTAAAAAATAGGATCTCGCTTTTGCACGTACAAAGTTTCGATACTTATGGATTAAAAAATCCAAAGCATCGCTGTCCCCTTGATGAACTAAATCGACAATCTCCTCGTCTTCCATGGCCAAAAGTTGTTCGTTCATTTTAATTCCAAAGTCCGCACTCACCCTAAGATCCCTCCTACCGAACAAGCATAGATAATGCTATTATACATTAGAAATTTTTTGAAGTCGAGAATCACTTCAATCCTCTGCGCCACTTTTCAAAAATTTCTGCCATTTCATTGCTAATCGGTATCTTGGTAACTGGTTTATTTTCTTGAATTTTCTTCACTTTTCTTTCAATGCCTTTTTCAATAGAAGACATTTCTAATAACAGCTCACGTGCAGATTTTCTAAGGGCCCCTTGTCCAAAAATCGCCCATTGTTCCGTATAATCAGAAGTTGCCACATGAATTTGTGTTGCTCGATTATTTAGGCTAATTGCCAACTTTTCAATCCGTTCGTCCGCTGTCTCATTTTCTTTTGTAAATATAACTTCTACCTTATGATTCTTATATTTTTTTTCGATACCTTTTACATAATGAGCATCGAAAATCACAATAACCCGGTAACCGGAAAACGCTTGGTATTCAGCCATTTTCTCAACTAGTAAGTCACGTGCTGCTGGTAGGTCCCGATCCTTTAAAGCCTTTAATTCTGGCCAAGCTCCAATGATGTTATATCCGTCCACTAACAGGATATCCATGACTATCCCTCAAGACTGTGCCGTTTCCGGTATACCTCATACATTAAAAGAGCCGCAGCCACTGAAGCATTTAACGATGTCACTTTTCCCACCATTGGCAATCGAATTAAAAAGTCACATTTATCCCGGATTAATCGTCCCATTCCTCGACCTTCACTACCAATTACTAAGCCTATCGGCAGCGTTCCGTCCAACTGTCGATAATCCTGCTTGCCTTTTGCATCCGTGCCTGCAATCCATACTCTTCGCTCTTTTAATTCATCAATGGTACGGGCCATATTGGTGACACGGACAACAGGAATATATTCAATAGCCCCTGTGGAAGCTTTTGCCACTGTCGCTGTTAAACCAACCGCTCTCCTTTTAGGAATGATAATTCCGTGGGCCCCTACTGCATCTGCTGTTCTCATAATAGAACCTAAATTATGAGGATCTTCGATTTCATCTAACAAAAGAAAAAAAGGAGGTTCATTTTTCTTTTCTGCGGCAGCAAATAAATCATCCAGTTCTGCATATTGGTAAGCTGCGACAAAAGCTAAGACACCTTGATGATTTTGATCGGTTATTTGGTCAATTTTTTTCTTCGGAACTACCTGCACCAGCACATTTCCTTCTTTAGCTAGTTGAGTAATCTGCTGCATCTGCCCGCGCAATGACCCTTCCGCAATTAATATTTTGTTAATATCCCGTTTTGATTTTAATGCTTCTATAACTGGATTTTTACCGACGATGTATTCTTGGCTCATCCTAACGTTCCTCCTTTCCTTTGATCTACATAATTAAACGCTTGATGGACCAACTGTTCTAATCGAACTGTCTTACCCGATAAATAAAGATAGCCTATCAACGCTTCAAATGCAGTACTATACCGATACGTCTGGACATCCGTATTTTTAGGGACTGTTCCGGATTTGGCATTTCTACCCCGCATTACTACTGCTAATTCTTCATCATTTAACAATTGTTCATCCATCATTTGAAATAATATCTTACACTGCGCTTTTGCGGACACGTATTTTGTTCCCTCACGATGAAGTTGATGCGGACGAACTTGCCCTCCATATAAAAGATGGCGTCTTACATAAGTCTCATAAATAGCATCACCCATATAGGCAAGAGCCAGGCTATTTAATTGGTTAGCATCTATTGTATTTTCATAATCAAGCATTGAACTAACCTCTTTTCCACCTGGTGCCTTGAGGAGTGTCTTCTAAAATGATGTTCATTTCTTTTAATTGGTCCCGAATTTGATCAGCCAATTGGAAATTACGCTCTTTACGCGCTTGATTGCGCTTTTCGATCAAAGCATCAATCTCTTCATCCAGTAGTTCTTCTTTTTCTAATGTCAAACCAAGTACTGTAAATAGTTCTTCAAACTCATTAGTAAATGCATCGATTACTTCTACAGCCGTATTTTTTTCCATCAGATAATAATTTGCCAATTTGGATAAATCAAATAAAACAGAGATCGCTTTTGCGGTATTAAAATCATCATCCATTGCTTCTATAAATTGGCCATGTAACTCCGCAATTTTATTCAACCATTCTTCATTATTTTCGGTTAGATTTGTACTAGATTCTCTTCGATGTTTTAAATTTTGATAGGAAGTAGTCAGTCTTTCATAAGCTGCCTTAGTACTCTCCAGTAATTCCTCACTATAATTGATCGGGTTCCTGTAATGAACCGAAAGCATAAAGAATCTCAGTACTTGTGGATTGTGTTTTTGGATAATATCATGCACCAACACGAAATTCCCAAGCGACTTCGACATTTTTTCATTATCAATGTTAATATAACCGTTATGCATCCAATATCGAGCAAAGGTCTTACCAGTTAATGCCTCTGATTGAGCTATTTCATTTTCATGGTGCGGGAATGTTAAATCCTGTCCACCGGCGTGAATATCAATAGTTTCCCCGAGATATTGTTTCGCCATTGCGGAACATTCAATATGCCAGCCTGGTCTACCTTTTCCCCAAGGGCTTTCCCAAAAAATTTCTCCTTCTTTTGCCGCTTTCCATAAGGCAAAATCAAGGTCATCTTGCTTTTTCTCGCCTACCTCAATTCTGGCACCAATCCGTAATTCATCAATAGATTGATGAGATAGCTTTCCATATTCTTTAAAGCTTCTCGTCCGGAAATATACATCTCCTTCTGATTCATAAGCATAACCTTTTTCAATCAATTGACTAATAAATTCAATAATAATGTCCATATTTTCCATTACCCGTGGATGGACATCTGCCTTACGACAACCTAACGCGGAAACATCTGCAAAATAGGCTTCAATAAACCGATCAGCTAATGTAGGAACATCTTCCCCAAGCTGATTTGCTGCTTTAATTAATTTATCATCGACATCAGTAAAGTTAGAAACATATTTTACATCATAGCCTCGGTATTCAAGGTAACGGCGAACCGTATCAAAGACGATTGCCGGCCGAGCATTTCCAATATGAATATAGTTATAGACCGTTGGACCGCAAACATACATTTTTACTTTTCCTTCTTCAAGCGGTACAAAGGTTTCTTTTTTACGAGTCAAAGTATTATAAAGTTGAATGGCCATTGACTTTTATCCTTTCTTCTTTTAATTCTGCAAGTTCTTGTTTTAGCCGGTCCAGCTCTTCTTGCATTTCTTTAAAACGATCAGCAACCGGATCCGGGAGGTCACAATGATTTAAATCTTTATTGATCCTAATGCCATCTTGAATAACAACTTTTCCTGGAACTCCAACTACCGTAGAATTTGGTGGCACTTCTTTTAATACGACAGAACCTGCTCCAATCTTAGAGTTTTCGCCAATCGTAATGGATCCAAGCACTTTAGCCCCGGTAGCAATTAATGCATTATCCTTTATCGTAGGATGGCGCTTTCCTTTTTCTTTGCCAGTCCCGCCAAGAGTAACCCCTTGGTAAATAGTTACGTTATCTCCAATTTCACAAGTTTCTCCAATTACTACACCCATCCCATGGTCAATAAATAATCTCCTGCCTATTTTTGCCCCAGGATGAATTTCAATTCCTGTGAAAAAGCGGCTTATTTGTGAAATGGCACGGGCAAGGAAAAAGAATTTTCGTTTAAAAAGTGCATGCGCAATACGGTGAGCCCATATTGCATGTAATCCAGAATACGTAAGGATCACTTCCAAATAGCTTCTTGCAGCTGGATCCTGTTCAAAAACAACTTCAATATCTTCCTTCATCCTTTTAAACATTTGCCATTCCTCCCCCTAAATATTGCTTAGTTTAAGCCGTTTGAAATTAAAAAGCGTCCCTGTCCATAATGACAGAGACGCTTAGTGCGTGGTTCCACTCTGATTAGGCTATCTCTATGTACACCTATCTTTTATAAATTGGGTGTACCTAACTTTCATAGCCTCACTCTTTCTTGTTAACGGAAAGGTTCCGCCCAAATCTACTCATGATTTCTCACTTTCGGTTTGAGACTCTGAGGTGCATTTCGAAAAATGAGAGGCTTAAACCACTTTCAGCCGATGATGGTTCTCTCTTTCAAGCATCACTTTTCTACTTTTCCTCATCTACGCTTTAGCTTATATAAATAGTTACTCTTAATATATTACATTTTTTCTATAATGTTAACTAATAATTTGCTGAATTCTCTTTTGAACTTTTTGTTTACCTAAAAGTTCTAAAGCTAGAGGTAAGTCTGGACCATGGGTCTGTCCAGTTACAGCCGCACGGATCGGCATAAATAAATTCTTTCCTTTTTGGCCTGTCGATTTTTGTACTGCTTTCATCGCTGCTTTAATTTCATCAGCTTGAAAATGATCCAATTGATCAAGTTCCTGTGAAAAAGCCTTTAATACTTCAGGAACCTGCTCCCCGGAAAGAACTTCTTTTGCCTCTTCCTCAAATTCCACATTTTCTTTGAAGAACATTTCAGAAAGCTCAACAATTTCTGCTCCGAAGCTCATTTTTTCTTGAAGTAACGCAACTAAGCTACGTACCCATTGATGCTCTTCATCCGTTAAGTTTTCACTTACACGTCCTGCTTTAATCAAATGTGGCAATGAAAGTTCAACAACCCTGTCCAGCTCTACCTTTTTCATATATTGATTATTCATCCAGGTCAGTTTTTGTTTATCAAATAGGGCAGGTGATTTAGATAAGCGATTTGCATCAAAAATTTTAATAAATTCATCTTTGGTAAATAACTCTTCTTCCCCTGCCGGCGACCAACCTAGAAGGGCAATAAAATTAAATAATGCTTCTGGAAGATAACCTAGTTCTTCATATTGCTCAATAAATTGAATAATTGATTCATCACGCTTACTTAATTTCTTCCGGCTTTCATTAACAATTAATGTCATGTGTCCGAAAATAGGTGGCTCCCAGCCAAATGCTTCATAGACCATTAGCTGTTTCGGTGTATTGGAAATATGGTCATCACCGCGAAGCACATGGGAGATTTTCATTAAATGGTCGTCGATAGCAACCGCAAAGTTATAGGTTGGAGTCCCATCCTTTTTGACAATGACCCAGTCCCCTATTCCTTCTGATTCAAAGGAAACAACCCCTTTAACCATATCATCAAAGGTATAAGTTTTCCCTTGAGGAACAATCATGCGGATGCTTGGTTGACGGCCCTCTTTCTCTAAACGCTCACGCTCTTCGGAAGTTAGATGACGGCAACGCCCTGAATAGTGCGGCGTCTCACCTCTTGCAGATTGTGCTTCCCGCTCTGCCTCCAATTCTTCCTCGGTACAATAACACTTATATGCTTGACCATTTTCTAATAGCTGATTGTAATAGGTTTTATATATATCGTTTCTTTCCGATTGACGGTATGGCCCGTATTCACCACCAACATCGACACTTTCATCCCAGTCAATGCCAAGCCATTTTAAATATTTTAATTGGCTTTGTTCCCCGCCTTCAATGTTCCGCTTTTTATCCGTATCTTCAATACGAATAATGAACTTGCCACCTTTATTACGAGCAAAAAGGTAGTTAAATAACGCGGTACGCGCATTTCCAATATGTAAATGTCCTGTTGGACTTGGAGCATATCTAACACGAATTTCGTTTGACATAATAGCCTCCATAATTAATTTAAATGGTTTCAATTGCTTATTTTACCATTGTGTATTCTAGTGATAAAGTCCAAGCTTCTAATTTTTTATCAATTAAACTTAAGAGTTGATTGACAATTGGGTATTTCACTTTCTAATGAATTTAGATTAGCCATACTCCTGAGGGCGCTCTATCAATATGGTAATAAAAAGACTTTAACTCCGTTTTTTTAGTAAAACTACAGCCTGAGCGGCGATTCCTTCCCCTCTGCCGGTAAAACCGAGTTTTTCGGTAGTAGTGGCTTTTACATTGATTTGTTCGACATCTGCTTCAAGTAATTCAGCTATTCGAGTTCTCATTTGCCCAATATATGGAGCCATCTTTGGTTTTTGCGCAATAATAGTGCAATCAACATTCACCAGTTCATAGCCCTTTTCTTTAACTAACTTCCAAACATGCTTCATTAACTCGGCTGAGTCGGCATCTTTAAAGTTTGGATCGGTATCGGGAAAATGTCTCCCAATATCTCCTTCCCCAATCGCTCCGAGGCAGGCATCAGAAATAGTATGTAATAGTACATCGGCATCTGAATGACCAAGCAAACCTTTTTCATATGGAATGGTAATCCCGCCTAAGATTAAAGGGCGGCCTTCTGTTAACTGATGGACATCAAAGCCCTGTCCAATTCGAAACATTAGCAAAACTCCTTTTTGTCCTGCACTTAGTACCCATTAGAGGGTGCCAGGTGCTTGTCTCTTTTTTAATATCGCTTCTGCAAAGTATAAATCTTCAGGTGTTGTCAATTTAATATTATCGTAATCTCCCTCTACTATTGCAACAGGATGACCAAGGCGCTCAACAAGGCTTGAGTCGTCTGTCCCTACAAACCGTTCCATCTCTGCCTTTTGGTAAGCCTCAAGCAGGAGTGAAATACGAAAAGCTTGCGGGGTTTGGACAGCCCACAAGCTTGAACGTTCGACAGTCTCCACTACTGTACCGACTTGCACTTTCTTCATGGTATCCTTTGCCGGCACTCCAATAATGGCAGCACCCGTTTTTTTCGCAGTTTCTATTAATCGATGGATTTGTTCTTTGCGGATAAAAGGTCTTGCTGCATCATGTACCAAAATAATGCTCCCGTTTGTCACAGTCTTAAGAGCATTATATATACTATACTGGCGTTCCTTCCCCCCTGGAACTAATCCAGTTACTTTATGAATGTTGTATTTTTTCAATAAAACATTAAATTCCTCAAAATCTTGCGGATGGACCGCAAGTATCATCCCATCACACAACTCATCCTCTTCAAACACCTTTAATGTATGAATTAATACTGGGATACCGTTCAACTCAAGTAACAGTTTATTTTTCCCTGCACCCATTCTTTTTCCCTGGCCAGCTGCCGGGAGAATGACTTGGTAAGCCATAATCAAACCCCATTCTTTCTCTCTAATTCTAGCGTCTAATAACGCTTTGTAGTGTTCATGCTATAGCGCTTTTTCTAATAATTTTGGTTTGGCAAAAATCATTCTGCCTGCAGAAGTCTGAAGGACACTAGTAACAAGCACGTCAATTCTCTTACCAATATATTCCCTTCCTTCTTCAACAACAATCATTGTACCATCATCTAAATAAGCAACACCTTGGTGATATTCCTTACCGTCTTTTATCACATGGACGGTCAATTCCTCACCCGGCAGAACAACAGGTTTTACTGCATTTGCCAAATCATTAATATTTAAAACAGAAACATTTTGCAGTTCACATACTTTATTTAAATTAAAATCATTCGTTACTAGAATTCCGTTTGTCATTTTCGCCAGCTTTACAAGCTTGGAATCCACTTCTTGTATGTCTTCAAAATCACCTTCATAGATTTCTACCTTTACCGCGAGTTCTTTTTGAATCCGATTAAGTATATCCAATCCTCTTCTACCACGATTTCGCTTTAATACATCTGATGAATCAGCAATATGTTGTAATTCTTCGAGAACAAATTGAGGAATAACGATTGTCCCTTCTAAGAACCCTGTCTGACATATATCTGCGACACGCCCGTCAATGATGACACTCGTATCTAAAATTTTTAGATTTTCCATAACAGGTTTTTCTGTTTCCTCTTCTGCAGTCTTTTTCTTACTGCTACCTTTACCAAACAACCCCAAAAGTTCATCTCTTTTTTTAAAACCAACCTGAAAACCAAGATACCCAAATAATAAGGTCAGTAAAATGGGAGCTGCCGCGTTTAGTATCGGCACTTGGACGGCATTTAGGGCAAAGCTAATTAAAAAGGCAACCAATAAACCAAAAATCAACCCGACACTGCCAAACAACACATCTGTCACCGGTATTTTCACTAAGGAATCCTCTGCCCATTTAATAAAATTATACACATAATCTACTGCCCAAAAGGTAATAAGATAAAAAATAATAGCACCTAAAATAGCAGTCATATATGAATTATTTATCATTGGAATGTCATTCAAATGAATCAGTTCGAACAAATCAGGTAATAGTAGGATGCCAAGTGTTCCACCCAAGATGAGGAAACATGCTTGAACAATTCGTTTTAACATTCCTTCACCTCCTCCTTCTATTAATTATAAACATATTCGAAAAAATGAAACCTTGATATCATGATTATTTTTCCAAAATGTAATTTTTTTGAAATAAACTTCGTTCAACGAAACAATGTTCCCTTTGAATATTACTTAAAACACTATTGTATTAATATTTTGTTGTTGAATACGTTCAGTATTACATGCTTTTCGATCCATTGAATCTCTTGTATTTTCCTTACAAACCTTTCTATATTGCCATTTGATATTTTTCCAGGGTTTAGTTGGTTTTCGTTTGTATGAATACAAAATCCTTTTTGAATTCTCTTAAAACCATGGAAGAACTTTATTCATTTTATTCTCCTAATGCTGCCCGAAGCGCTTCACTGACAGAGGTAACTCCTATTAATTGAACCCCTTTTGGCCCTGTCCATCCCCCAAGATTATTTGCAGGAAGGATAATCCGTTCAAAACCCATCTTAGCCGCTTCCTGAACTCGCTGCTCAATTCTTGATACTCTCCTTACTTCACCGGTCAAACCGACCTCTCCTATAATACAGTCTGTTGTTCTTGTCGGCTTATCTCTAAAACTAGATGCAATACTTACTGCAATGGCCAAATCAATAGCCGGTTCATCCAACTTAACCCCTCCGGCAACTTTTAAGTAGGCATCCTGATTGGCCAATAGCATTCCTACTCTTTTTTCCAATACTGCCATTAATAAAGGCACACGGTTGTGGTCGACGCCAGTTGCCATCCTTCTTGGATTTCCGAAACTAGTTGGTGAGACTAATGCTTGAATTTCTACAAGAATAGGGCGTGTACCTTCCATAGAAGCCACTACAGTAGAACCGGCAGCCCCCCGTGATCGTTCTTCAAGAAAAATTTCTGATGGGTTTTCTACCTCTTCCAGTCCAAATTCCTTCATTTCGAATATTCCCATTTCATTTGTCGAGCCAAAACGATTCTTTACAGACCTTAATATACGATATGTATGATGTCTCTCTCCTTCAAAGTATAGAACGGTGTCAACCATATGCTCGAGCAGCCGCGGCCCAGCGATGGATCCTTCTTTAGTTACATGACCTACAATAAATATAGCAATTCCTTTTGTTTTGCCAATTCGCATTAACTCGGCCGTGCATTCACGGACTTGCGAGACACTGCCCGGAGCAGAGGTTACATCAGGGTGAAATACTGTTTGAATGGAATCGATGATGACGAAGCTAGGATTAATACTATCAATCGTCCGATTAATCTCTTCCAAATTTGTTTCAGAGTAGACAAATAAATTATTTGAAGCAATGTGTAATCGCTCTGCTCGAAGCTTTGTTTGCCTTAATGATTCTTCCCCGGATATGTATAATACCAAATGGCCTTTATTCGCTAGCTGTGAGGATACTTGCAAGAGCAAGGTAGATTTTCCAATACCAGGGTCCCCACCAATTAATACAAGTGAACCTTTTACCACACCTCCGCCTAAGACGCGGTTAAATTCATTTAATTCTGTTAGAATTCTAGGCTCATTTACGGTTTCAATCGAAGTAATAGGTGTAGGTTTAGTAAGAATGGTAGACCCTTGAGAGTGAGTAAATGCCCCCCTTCTCGCTGCACCGGTTACCTCTACTTCTTCGACCATTTTATTCCATTGGCTACATCCGGGACATTTTCCCATCCACTTTGGTGATTCATAGCCGCATTCTTGACATATAAATTTAGTTTTCCGTTTAGCCATAAAAGTCGTCCTTTCTGAATAAAAAAGAGGTACACGATCATTCCATATTCACGTGTACCTCCAATTGTTGTTCATAACGCAAGCAATGTCTTCCAGTACTTACTAACTTATTTAGTTAAGCTTGTTTGTTCAGCTGTTTTAACTGTAAATTCTCCATTTTCAATATCAATAATGACATGCTGACCTGTTAATACTTTACCTTTAAGCAATTCTTCAGAAAGCCGATCCTCAATATGCTTTTGAATCGCCCGACGAAGCGGTCTTGCTCCATATTCAGGATCATATCCTTCCTGAGAAATCTTTTCTTTTGCCGCATCTGTCAATTCAATGGAAATATTTTGCTCTTTTAATCGCTTAATTAACTGCTCTGATAATAAAGTAACAATCTCTTGAAGATGCTTCTTCTCTAACGCATGGAAGACAATAATTTCATCAATCCGGTTCAAGAATTCAGGACGGAAGGCTTTTTTCAACTCTTCCATAACTTTACCCTTCATATCCTTGTAATCTTGATTGGTATCTTGGATATTGAATCCCACATATTTATTTCGTTTTAATGATTCTGCTCCAACATTTGAAGTCATAATAAGAACCGTATTGCGGAAATCCACTGTTCTTCCTTTTGAATCAGTTAAGCGGCCATCTTCAAGCACCTGCAGTAAAATATTAAATACATCTGGATGTGCTTTTTCAATTTCATCCAGCAGGATGACAGAGTATGGTTTTCTGCGAACTTTTTCTGTTAATTGTCCGCCCTCTTCATAACCCACATATCCAGGAGGTGACCCAACAAGTCGAGATGTAGAGTGCTTCTCCATATACTCTGACATATCAATCCGGATCATAGAATCCTCATCACCAAACATTGCTTCAGCAAGGGCACGGGCTAGTTCGGTTTTACCTACACCAGTTGGTCCAAGGAAGATAAAGGAACCGATTGGACGTTTTGGATCCTTTAATCCAGCTCTTGCACGACGTACCGCCTTAGCAACAGCCTTCACTGCTTCCTCCTGTCCAATTACCCTCGAATGCAAGATTTCTTCTAAGTTAAGTAATCTTGCAGTTTCTGTTTCTGCTAACTTGGAGACAGGAATCCCGGTCCAGCTTGAAACCACTGCTGCAATATCTTCAACGGTAACTTCATTGTTTTCTTTCCCTTGCTTTTCTTTCCAACTCTTCTTCGTTTCTTCCAACTGTTCACGCAGGCGCTGTTCTGTATCTCTTAATGAAGCTGCTTTTTCAAATTCCTGACTTTGAACAGCTGCATCCTTTTCCTTTCGAACTTCCTCCAACTTCACTTCGAGCTCTTTTAGATTTGGAGGTGTAGTATAAGAGCGCAAGCGTACTTTTGATCCAGCTTCATCAATCAAATCAATGGCTTTATCCGGTAAGAAACGATCAGAGATATATCGATCTGAAAGCTTGACAGCTGCTTCAATCGCTTCATCAGTAATTGAAACTCGGTGATGTGCTTCGTATCGGTCACGTAATCCTTGTAAAATTTGAATTGATTCTTCAATGGTCGGTTCATCGACACGAATTGGTTGGAAGCGACGCTCTAGGGCAGCATCCTTTTCGATATACTTTCGATATTCATCAAGAGTAGTTGCACCAATGCATTGAAGCTCTCCACGGGCAAGTGATGGTTTTAAAATATTGGATGCATCAATAGCGCCTTCCGCTCCTCCTGCACCAATTAAAGTATGAAGCTCATCGATAAATAAAATGATATTTCCTGCCTGACGAATTTCGTCCATCACTTTTTTCAAACGATCTTCAAATTCCCCACGGTATTTGGTTCCAGCTACTACCGTACCCATATCGAGAGTCATAACTCGCTTATCACGAAGGATTTCCGGTACTTCATTATTAACAATTTGCTGGGCAAGACCTTCGGCAATAGCGGTTTTACCTACACCTGGTTCCCCGATTAATACAGGATTATTTTTCGTTCTACGGCTAAGTACCTCAATCACGCGCTGGATTTCTTTACTTCTGCCAATGACAGGATCCAAGCTTCCTTCGCGGGCGATAGCGGTTAAATCTCTTGCAAGGCTATCCAGTGTTGGTGTATTGGCATTAGCTGATGTACCACCTTGATGCCCTCCAGATTCATTGCTCCCTAATAATTGAAGCACTTGTTGACGCGCTTTGTTTAAGCTGACTCCAAGGTTATTAAGGACGCGAGCAGCAACCCCTTCCCCTTCACGGATTAAACCAAGGAGAATATGTTCTGTTCCTACATAAGAATGTCCTAATTTACGGGCTTCATCCATAGATAGCTCGATTACTTTTTTGGCTCTTGGAGTATAGTGTATGATTTGTGAAGACTCTTGCCCTTTGCCAATTAAATTTTCAACTTCTTTTTGAATTTTATCTGACCCTAATCCAAGACCTTTCAGAGCTTTTGCAGCAATTCCTTCTCCTTCGCGGACTAATCCTAATAAGATATGCTCCGTTCCAATATTATTGTGTCCTAAACGGATTGCTTCTTCTTGAGCCAAAGCCAACACTTTTTGAGCTCTTTCGGTAAAACGGCCGAACATCATACTATCACTCCTCACCTATTTTTCAGATTCCATTTTTAATCGTTCTCGTATTAAAGCTGCGCGTCTAATATCTCTTTCATGAGGTCTTAAAGGGCCTCCTGCATATTGCTGTAGAAACCCTGGTTGAGTTAAAATCATTAATTCCGTTAAAATTGTTTTTGACATGTTGGTAATATACCCCATATCAATCCCAAGCCGAACATCTGAAAGACATTGAGCAGCTTCTTTCGATTCGATAATTCGGCTATTTGTTAAAATCCCTAACGAACGAAACACTCTGTCTTCTAATTGTATGTTAGAAGTTTTTTGTAATGCGTCCCGTGCTGATCTTTCTTGGGATATAAGCTGGCTGACAACTCCCATTAAGTCTCTGCACATGTCCTCTTCTGATTTCCCTAATGTAATTTGATTAGAGATTTGAAAAATATTTCCTAGGGCTTCGCTACCTTCACCATAAATTCCCCGGACTACAAATCCTAACTGATTAATTGCAGGGATTATGCGATTGATTTGCTGGGTTAAGATTAAACCTGGAAGGTGCATCATTACAGAGGCTCGAAGACCAGTACCTACATTAGTCGGACAGCTTGTTAGGTAGCCATGGTTTTCATCATATGCATATTGAATATGACTCTCAAGCCAATCATCAATAACATTTGCAGCTGCTAAGGCCTCGAGTAACTGTAGTCCCGGATACAAACATTGAATTCGAATATGATCTTCTTCATTAATCATAATACTAACTTTTTCATTTTCTGATAAAAGTACCGCACCATGTGGAGAATCTTCAGCTAAATGTGGGCTGATTAAATGTTTTTCAACTAATACCCTCTTTTGCAAAGGTTGCATTTCATCAATTTTTAATAGCTCCAGATGACCAAATCTTGAAAAATTAGAGTTTCTTAACAGTTCTTCCATTTCAAAAATAATCTTTTTAGCTTCTTCATGTGTAAATAATGTGGGAAATTTATATGTCTTTATATTTCTTGCCAAACGTATTCGCGAACTAAGAACAATATCCGAATCAGGACCTTCCTCACTCATCCATGAGCTGATTGTCTGATTTAAAAATCGTTCGAGCGACATTTCTACTCCCCTCCTTCTTGACCTTTGGCAGCTAGTTTTTTCTCTAGTGTCCTTATCTCATCCCGAATCTCTGCTGCTTTCTCGAACTCCTCATTTGTAATCGATTCTTTTAAAGCAATCTTTAATTCTTCGATTTGTTTGCGAAGGGAAATGCCGCCGCCAATTCTTTTTGGTATTTTTCCATTATGAATCCAGTTTCCACCTTGAAGCCTTCTTAAAACTGGTTTTAACTGCTCTTCAAATGCCTTATAGCAATGTGCACATCCAAAACGCCCAACCTTTAAAAATTGTGAAAAAGTCATGGAACATTGATCACAATGGAGAATTTTCTCCGGCTGAAATGGACTTTGGCTTGGTTTTTGGAAAGAAGGATCGAAGTTTAATAGTCCCGCTAAAAGGTTATTAAATGAAAAACCCGATTCTCCATTAAATATAAACATCTCGCCCTTTTCTTGGGCACATTTTTCACAAAGGTGCACCTCTGTTTTTTCCCCATTTATAATTTTTGTAAAATGAAGTGCCGCTGGCCTTTGATTACATTCTTGGCAAATCATGTTTTCACCCCTTTAATGGATGCCTATTTATATTTTAAGGACGTTAACATTGCTCTTAACATTCTTGCTCTTAACTCATCTCGATATGGAAGATCAATATATAACACGGAACGGTCAATAACACTTAGCATAATTTTTGCTTCTCTTGTTGTAATAATCTCTTCTTGAACAAGCCTAACAATGACATCTTCTGCACTTGATTGACTAATTCTATTTTGTACAAGAGAGAGCAAATGATCGATTAATTGGGCTGAATCATGTGATTGAACCTTCATAATTCGTATATATCCACCGCCGCCCCGCTTACTTTCTACGAGATACCCTCGTTCTATTGTGAATCGGGTGTTGATGACATAGTTGATTTGCGAAGGAACACATTGAAATTTATCGGCAATTTCACTGCGCTTTATTTCAACAATATCCTCTTCACTCTTTTCCAATACTTGCTTTAAGTATTTTTCAATAATATCAGAGATGTTTCTCATCTTCCCACCCCCATCATCTGACTTTGACTATATTTGACTATAATTATACTCAAAATCCTTTAGAGTTGCAACGATTCACTTCCTTATGATTTTCTCCAAATCTCGCGCTTGTAAAACGTATAAACCTTGGGAAAAAACTACTATTTATGAGTAATATAATTTTTGAGGTACTTTGTTTGAAAGAGAAGATTCTGAATGAGAATATAGACAGTGATTGCAAAAAAATGATTCGAAATGAAAAATCTCAATATACAGGAGCATAAAATCTACTCCCAAAAGTAACTTGAACCATTAAAAGTCAAATGGATGTGAACTGATCGTTTGAGGATTATGTTAACGTCTCGTCTCTAGGAGATTTTTGCTGACCCTTTTTGAAGTAGAAAAGGTATTTTACTATTATAAAAAAAGAACAACCAAAATTGGTTGTTCTTTTTTGCCCGGCAGCGTCCTACTCTCACAGGGGCTTTCGCCCCAACTACCATCGGCGCTGAGAAGCTTAACTTCCGTGTTCGGTATGGGAACGGGTGTGACCTTCTCGCCATTACCACCGGACCTATTTAAT
>NZ_JAAIUV010000017.1 GCF_010975035.1 Neobacillus thermocopriae
AGCAAGCTTCTATTGGTCCGCTCGACTTGCATGTATTAGGCACGCCGCCAGCGTTCGTCCTGAGCCAGGATCAAACTCTCCAAAAAAGTTGATTAGCTCATAAAATTAACGTTGGCTTCGTTTCGATAGAAACGAATGTTGTGATTTATTGACGTTTTTGGTTGTTTAGTTTTCAAAGATCAATTTTTTTATCGCTCAGAAGCGACTCTATTAATATATCACCGTTTCTAGTGGAAGTCAACATACTTTTTTCATTTTTTTTATTAAAATTAAACAAACACTTTTGCTGCCCTTCATATAGTACTTTCCAACTCAAATAAAGGAAAACAATTACATTCAATTTAAAAAATTATATGGTGAGAAGCCAAGGGCTGACGTCTCACCGCTAAGCCACTTGTATAACCATTTTCAAGTCGATGAGTTACTTTTCTAATCTTATAAAAAAAGGAACACTTAAAGTGCTCCTTTCAAATAAGCTCTCCACCCTCGGAAATACTGCGGTTTTCAATATTATTGGTCACTTGTGTTTTCTTGATCTTCTTCCTTCTCTTCCTTTTCTACCTTAGCTACTGTCGCGACAGATTCATTTTCACTTTCCTTCAGGGTAATAAGCTTCACACCTTGAGTGTTTCGGCCTAATTGAGAAATTCCCGCAACATCAATACGGATTAACACACCACTTGTGGTAATGAGCATTAAATCTTCTTCGCCCGTTACCGTACGTACAGATACAAGCTCTCCATTTTTCTCAGTTATATGGCATGTTTTTATTCCTTTGCCCCCTCTTCCTTGAATCCGATATTCAGAAGCAGGGGTCCGTTTTCCATATCCATTTTTCGTAACAATTAGTATATCATTATTTTCTTCTAATACTTCCATGCCAACAACTTCATCATCACTGTCAAGAGTAATCCCCTTGACTCCCGTAGCCGTACGGCCCATGGAGCGAACTTCTGTTTCAGCAAAGCGAATCAGCATACCTTTTTTAGTTCCAATAATGATATCCTTATTTCCATCTGTTAAGCGAACAGATATTAATTCATCACCTTCACGAAGATTTAGAGCAATTAAGCCATTATTACGGATATGAGCAAAAGATGACAATGGAGAACGTTTTGAAATCCCATCTTTAGTAGTAAAGAATAGATACCAATTATCAACAAATTCCTCAACTGGTATGATTGCGTTAACCCATTCTCCCTTTTCAATTCCAAGTAGATTTATAATCGGAATTCCTTTGGCTGTCCGGCTAAATTCAGGTATATCATACCCTTTGGAACGGTATACTTTTCCTTTATTCGTAAAGAACAAGATTGTATCATGGGTAGAAGTCGTGATTAAATGTTCAACAAAGTCATCTTCATTTGTTCCCATTCCCTGAACACCACGTCCACCTCGTTTTTGGGCACGATAAGTGGAAACAGGAAGACGTTTGATATAGCCGTTATGAGTTAGAGTAATGACAATATTTTCACGAGGAATTAAATCCTCATCTTCAATATTTTCAACTCCTCCTGCGGCAATTTCTGTACGGCGTGTATCATTATAACGCTCTTTTATTTCTAGCAGTTCTTCACGGATAATATCGAGAATTTTTTCTTCATCTGCGAGAATCGCTTTTAATTCAGAAATTAACTTTACTAGACTTTGATATTCTTCTTCAATTTTCTCTCTTTCCAATCCGGTTAAGCGCTGAAGGCGCATATCAAGGATCGCTTGTGCCTGTTTTTCTGATAAATTAAATTCTCTCATTAATCCTTCACGTGCAATATCAGTCGTTTGTGAGTTACGGATTAATGTTATCACTGCATCTAAATGGTCTAGTGCAATACGCAAACCTTCCAAAATATGTGCGCGCGCTTCCGCCTTACGCAATTCAAACTCTGTTCTTCTGCGAATAACAACCTTTTGATGATCTAAATAATGCAACAAACATTGCTTTAGAGTTAACACTTTCGGCTGACCATTCACAAGCGCCAATGTGTTAATTCCGAAACTAGTTTGCATGGCTGTTTGTTTGTATAAATTATTTAACAGCACATTCGCGTTTGCATCTTTCCGTACTTCAATAACAATCCGCATACCCCTGCGGTCGGATTCATCACGTAAATCAGTAATTCCATCAATTTTTTTATCACGGGCTAACTCAGCAATTTTTTCAATCAGCTTTGCTTTGTTGACTTGATATGGTAATTCCTTAACAATAATAACTTCTTTACCATTTGATTTTTGCTCTATTTCCACCTTGGCTCTTAATGTGATGGAGCCACGGCCAGTATCATATGCTTTACGAATACCGCTGCGTCCAAGGATAATCCCACCAGTAGGAAAGTCAGGACCAGGGATAATCTCCATCAATTCCTGTGTGGTAATCTCAGGATCACGGCTCACTGCTAAAACCGCGTCAATTACTTCGCCGAGCTGGTGAGGAGGGATATTAGTCGCCATACCTACAGCAATTCCAGTTGTTCCATTTACTAATAGGTTAGGGAATCTTGCTGGCAATACTACAGGTTCCTTTTCCTCACCATCATAGTTATCTTGATAATCAATTGTATCTTTGTTAATATCTCTTAATAATTCCATGGAAATTTTGGACATTCTCGACTCAGTATATCGCATCGCAGCAGCAGCATCACCGTCAACAGAACCGAAGTTTCCATGACCGTCAACAAGCATATACCGATAGTTAAAATCTTGGGCCATCCGAACCATTGTTTCATAAACAGCCGAATCACCATGAGGGTGATATTTACCGATAACATCCCCAACTATACGGGCTGACTTTTTATATGGTTTGTCTGCATGTATTCCAAGATCATGCATAGCATAAAGAATACGTCGGTGAACCGGCTTTAACCCGTCACGAACGTCCGGAAGAGCCCGTGAGACAATAACACTCATAGCATAGTCAAGGAAGGAAGACTTCATTTCCTGACTAATATTAATCTCTTTTATTTGAGAATTTGGTGTATCAGCCATATTTGGTACCTCCTTTATGGATTACCAAAAAGAAAAAGGAGGATAGAAAGCTCTACCCTTTTTTTCCCTTTGTTATATATCTAAATTCTTTACATATTGAGCATTCTCTTCAATAAAATTACGGCGCGGCTCTACCTTTTCGCCCATTAGCATATCAAAGGTTTCATCGGCCTCAATTGCATCCTCAAGACTGACCTGCAACATCGTTCTGTTTGCTGGATCCATTGTTGTTTCCCATAACTGTTCCGGATTCATTTCTCCCAACCCTTTATACCGCTGAATATTAGGTTTTGGCTGGCTAGGCAATTCAGCAAATATCCGTTCCAGGTCCTTTTCATTATAGGCATATTCAACTCTTTTGCCTTGTTGTACTTTATAAAGTGGCGGCTGTGCAATGTAGACATAGCCTGCTTCGATAATTTTTCTCATATAACGATAGAAGAATGTTAATAATAGTGTCCGAATATGGGCACCATCAACATCCGCATCGGTCATAATGACAATTTTATGATAACGTGCTTTAGAAATATCGAAATCTTCACCAATTCCTGTTCCAATAGCAGTTATCATAGCTCTTACTTCATTATTGGAAAGAATCTTGTCAAGTCGGGCTTTTTCTACATTGAGAATCTTACCTCTAAGCGGCAAAATTGCTTGGAATAAGCGATCACGGCCTTGCTTAGCAGAACCTCCAGCTGAATCACCCTCAACGATATATAATTCGCTTTCAGCAGGGTCTTTAGAAGTACAATCGGCTAATTTCCCTGGTAAACTTGAAACCTCTAAGGCACTTTTTCTTCTTGTTAATTCCCTTGCTTTTTTGGCAGCAATTCGGGCACGAGCTGCCATTAAACCTTTTTCAACGATCTTTCTTGCAACTGTTGGGTTTTCTAGTAAAAACTTTTCGAAAGAACTTGCAAAAATCGTGTCTGTAATGGCTCTAACTTCAGAATTACCAAGTTTGGTCTTAGTCTGTCCCTCAAACTGCGGATCTGGGTGCTTAATTGAAACAATTGCCGTTAATCCTTCGCGAACATCTTCACCTGATAAATTTGAATCATTTTCTTTAATGAGCCCATTTTTGCGGGCATAATCATTAATAACCCTTGTTAAGGCTGTTTTAAAGCCTGATTCATGGGTACCGCCCTCATAAGTGTGAATATTATTGGCAAAAGAATAAATATTATCAGTATAGCCATCATTATATTGAAGGGCTACTTCTACACTAATTCCGTCCCGTTCACCCTCCATGTAGATTGGTTCTTCATGGATAACTTCCTTCGTACGGTTTAAGTGTTCTACATAGGATTTAATTCCGCCCTCGTAATAATACTCATTATGTTTATTTTCCACTCTTTTATCTTCAATCGTAATTTTTATTCCACGATTAAGGAAAGCAAGTTCACGCAATCGAGTAGCAAGAATGTCATAATCATATACTAATGTTTCAGTAAAGATTTCTCCATCTGGCTTAAAATGAGTAATCGTCCCCGTTTTGTCAGTCTCTCCGATTACCTTCAAGTCGGTAACTGGAACTCCCCGTTCATATTTTTGATAATGAATTTTTCCCTCACGATGAACAAACACTTCCAAATAGGTAGAGAGAGCATTAACAACAGAAGCACCCACACCATGGAGTCCTCCAGATACCTTATAACCCCCGCCACCAAATTTACCGCCGGCATGAAGAACAGTCATGATAACCTCCACCGCAGGGCGGCCCATTTTTTCATGGATACCGACCGGAATCCCACGGCCATTATCTTTTACCGTAATGCTGTTATCTTCTCCAATTGTGACATTGATTTCGGTACAGTAACCCGCAAGAGCTTCATCAATACTATTATCTACAATTTCCCAAACGAGATGGTGGAGACCTTTACTGCTTGTTGACCCTATATACATCCCGGGTCTTTTTCGGACAGCTTCAAGCCCCTCCAACACTTGTATCTGATTAGCATCATATGCTTGTTCCTGTACGGCTTTTTGATCCATTGTCACTTATTTCACCTGCACTTTCTGCCTTATGAATCTATAGTTTTAAAAAAATAATCATATTAAAATTCTTGTAAATACATTTGGCTGGAACGTTTTTTTAACGTTCCTGAGGCAATCGGGGATAAATAGATCTTATCAACGGTAATCACAATTGATTTGGTTCTTTTTTTGGACAGGTTAATAACCTCTTTTTGGTGATAGTGAAAGAATTCTTCCATCGACTCTGAATTTTCCGTGCTATCTTTATCTAGTATAGCAATAATATCTTTTAACCTAATATTAAGATCTTCCCCGATATGAATATACATATAGCACCTCAATCACTTTTCTTAATATTGCCGGATGTAACTACAAATGTAGAGGCTTCTTTTAATGTTTGATGATCAATTCCGTCAACACTAGTCGTTGTAACAAAGGTTTGTACCTTTCCTTGAATCGTATTTAATAGGTGTGATTGGCGATAATCATCTAATTCTGATAATACATCGTCCAACAGAAGAATTGGGTATTCACCAATTTCCGCATGAATTAATTCAATTTCAGCTAGCTTAACAGATAGTGCTGTTGTTCGCTGCTGACCTTGAGATCCAAATGTCTGAACATCTCTTTCATTGACATGAAACACGATATCATCCCGGTGGGGGCCAAAAAGTGTGGTCCCACGTTCAATTTCCCTGAATCTAACCTTTTCAAATTTTTCTATAAAACTTGTTACCATTTTCGACAAATCTTGGCCTTCTAATACCTCAACAGACGGTTTATAGTTTATTTCAAGCGTTTCTAACCCTCTTGAGATTCCTTGATGAATGGGCTTTGCCCACTTTTCAAGTAATTGGAGAAATTCAAATCTTTTTGAAACAATTTTCACAGCCATTTGGATAAATTGTTCCGTTAAAACCTCAAGCATGGTTTGATTTGTTTCCCTTTTGCTTTGCAGCATTTTTAAAAAATGATTGCGCTGTTGTAGTACTTTTTGATATTGACTCATATCATGTAAATAAACAGGAGAGATCTGTCCGATTTCCATATCAATAAATCGTCTTCGGACCTGTGGGCTTCCTTTTACAAGGTTGAGATCCTCTGGAGCAAACATGACTACGTTCATATTTCCAACATATTGGCTTAACTTTTGTTGTTCAATATGGTTTAATTTTGCCTTTTTGCCTTTTTTGGAAATGACCAATTCTAATGGCAAGGCACTGTGATGTTTTTGGACCCTTCCCTCTATTTTAGCATAATCTTCATCCCAACGAATGAGATCTTTGTCATTTGAAGTCCGATGGGATTTGGCCATAGCTAAAACATAAATCGACTCCATCACATTTGTTTTTCCTTGAGCATTTTCACCTAGGATGACATTAACTTTATTCTCAAATTCAATCGACAATTCAGGGTAATTCCGGTAATTTTTTAAAACAAGTGATTCTATAAACATGTAAAGTCGTCCTTTATTAGTCAGTAATCAGAAACTCCCCAAAGCCAGGAATTTGGACTATATCTCCGGAACGTAGTTTTCTTCCTCTTCTTTGATCCTGTTCACCATTTATGAACACTTCATGTTCACTTAAAAACCATTTGGCCATTCCGCCAGTTTGAATCACATCTGCGAGCTTTAAAAACTGTCCCAATGTAATAAACTCGGTATCTAGCTTTATTTTCTCAGGCACTTTTTCACCCACATTCATCTAATAATTCTCGTAAAGTCTCAATACTTTATTTTACTAAATTTTCATCCTTAATTCAAAAATTAACAATAAAATTGCAAAGAATGCCGCCTAGAGTGAGGCGGCATATAAAAAAATTTATATAAATTTTATTTAAAATTAATAGGTTCTTACAGGCAAAATCAGCTGTAATATCGTATCATCATGTAGCGGACGGATTAGGAATGGACGCATAGCTCCAGTAAAGCTGATCCGGATATCCGTTCCTTCCAAAGCTTTTAAAGCATCCATCATATATTTCGCACTAAAGGATATTTTTAAGTCCTCTCCTTCAATTGCCTCACTTTGAATTTCTTCAACGACTTTCCCAATTTCAGGTGAATTAGAGGATATTTCGATAATACCATGATCAATTGTAGAAAGCTTAACGACATTATTTCTTCCTTCCCTTGCAAGGAGAGATGCACGATCAATCGCCTGAAGAAATTCCTTCGTATTTACGATTACGTCTGTTTTACTTTCTGTCGGAATTAATCTTGAAGTATCAGGGTAATTTCCTTCTAATAATCTAGAGAAGAAGAGCAAATGTTTCGCTTTAAATAGAATTTGATTTTCTGTAATGACAATATCGATTAATTCATTATTATCATCGATAATTTTGCTTAACTCATTTAAGCTTTTTCCAGGAATGACTACGTTATAAGATTCGTTATTTTCAGCTTCAATTTTTGCCTTTCGGAGGGCAAGACGGTGGCTGTCTGTTGCAATACAGGTTAATTCTCCATTTTCAATTCTCCAGTTTACACCTGTCAAGATTGGTCGAGTTTCTGAAGTAGATACTGCAAAATGAGTTTGACGGATCATTGCTTTTAATAAATCCGTTGGAATATGGAATTTATTATTTTCTTCTATTTGTGGTAGGTGTGGATATTCTTCTGCGTCAAGGCCAATCAAGTTAAACTCTGATTTACCAGAACGAATCACTGTTTGTAGTGAACCTTGTACTTCAATTTCCACTGTATCAGTAGGAAGCTTCTTTACAATTTCACTAAAAAATTTTGCTTGGAGAACAATTGATCCAGTCTCTTTAATTTCAACAATTTCATTGCCTTCTTCTTCTTTGGGAATAAATGATTCAATAGATATATCAGAATCACTACCAGTTAAAGTGACTCCTTCATTTGTTGTAGTAATTTTAATTCCTGTTAAGATCGGAATGGTTGTTCTAGTTGTGACAGCCTTCATTACATCTTGAACACTTTGAACCAGACGGTCTCGTTGGATTATAAATTTCATGTTTAAATCCTCCGTTTTTGGCATATTTTTTAGTGGAAATACATATAATAATTTTTTAAAAAAAGTAGAAGTACTAGTAGGAGTTGTTAACATGTGGATAACTCCTTTTTTTAACGGAAAGACAGCCTATCCACATGTGGACAGACTGTGCACATATCGAAAAAAGTTATTCACATGTTAAACAAATGAAAAGCGCCGTGGCTTTATGCTTCTAGTCGACAGCAGCCAGACACTTTATGATTAAATTTTTAACATCTCATTCAATTCTTTTAATTGTTTTTGTAGTTGGGCATCAGATTGAAGGAGCTTAGAAATTTTTTCATGAGCATGGATGACTGTTGTGTGATCACGTCCTCCAAATTCTTCTCCTATTTTAGGTAAAGAATAATCCGTTAATTCACGAGATAAATACATGGCAATTTGACGTGGAAAAGCAATCGACTTTGTCCGCTTTTTCGCTTTGAAATCTTCTAGTTTCACATTAAACAGTTCTCCAACAGCTTTCTGAATATCATGAATGGTAATAACCTTTGGCTTTGAACTTGGAATAATATCTTTAAGTGCTTCAGCTGCTAAATCTGCATTAATATCTTTGTTAATTAATGAGGAATAGGCAACCACACGGATAAGAGCTCCTTCAAGTTCACGAATGTTGGAATCAATTTGATTAGCAATATAAAGCATCACTTCGTTTGGAATATCTAAACCTTCTGCTTTTGCTTTTTTTCTTAAAATCGCAATTCTTGTTTCAAGGTCAGGAGGAGTAATATCCGTTATTAATCCCCATTCAAACCTAGATCGCAAGCGGTCTTCCAATGTAGGAATTTCTCTTGGTGGCCGGTCACTAGAAATAACAATTTGTTTGCTTTCTTCATGCAAACTATTAAACGTATGGAAAAATTCCTCTTGTGTTGATTCTTTTCCAGCTAAAAACTGAATATCATCTATTAGCAGGACATCGACATTTCGGTATTTATTACGAAAGCTTTCAGCTCGATTGTCACGAATAGAGTTAATGAATTCATTTGTAAATTTTTCCGACGATAAATAAACCACTTTAGCGGAAGGATTATGATCTAATACATAGTGGCCAATGGCATGCATTAAATGTGTTTTACCTAAGCCGACTCCACCGTAAATAAAGAGCGGATTATAGGCTTTTGCCGGTGCTTCGGCTACAGCAAGTGATGCTGCATGGGCAAAACGGTTTCCGGAACCAATTACAAATGTATCAAATGTGTATTTTGAATTTAATATATTTGAAGGAAATTCAATGTGATCATCATCTTTTTTTACTTTTTTCGGAGGAGTTGGGATATCAAATTCCTCCTCTTTTTGATTTTGCGGAATGATGAATTTTACAGATAATTCTTCCCCCGTAATATCATAAAGAATTCCAGAGATTAGCTTAGAGTATCGTTCCTCCAGCCAGTCACGTGCAAATTCATTTGGGGCTGTTATGACAAGCAGATCACCTTGAAGGGAATGAGCCTTGGTTGATTTTAGCCATGTATCAAAACTGGGCTTGCTTATTTTTTTTTCAATCTTTGCAAGTGCTGCATGCCAAAGATCCGCAATATTTTCCAACTAGTTTCCCTCCTTTTTTTAGCCTATAACAATATCTATTTTGTGTTTTCCGCTTTACTCCCTAGAAAATATGATTATTAATGGAGTTTTGCTTTTATCAATCATTTTATTCGATAAAAGTTATCCTAAAATAATATTACTATCTAAAGAGTAGAACCTATGAATTTATAAATATGCATAACAGTGATTGTGGAAAACATATAATAAGGAAATAATGTGGAGTTTCGACAATATCCACTACTTGTGGACAAGTTTTTACAGAACCTCGGAATAACTTACTAACACATTATCCACATTCTGTGGATATCGAAATTTTAGAATAAAGTTATTAAGAGTGAAAACACAAATATAATATCAAATAATAGTTAGGTACGCAATGGTTTTTCAAAGTTTATCCACAAGTGTCGCAACGTGTGAATAAAAATTGTCCACAGGTTGATAGTTTGTGAAAAACCTGTCAATATGTTGTGTGGATATTAAAAAATATGTCGATTTTTTATCCACATATTTTTTGAAGAATTTACATAGGGAATTGTTAATCAAAGAGCAGTATATTTTCTCTAAAAGGAAAACTTTGATAGTTAGATATGAGAGGGAACAAGGTTGACAATTTTAAGCAGACATCTTTATAATAAATAAGACTGTCAATTTGTAATGAATTGAGGGCTATTCCTCTAGGGAGGTGTCATATATGAAAAGAACGTATCAACCAAATAAGCGCAAGCATAGCAAAGTTCACGGTTTCCGTAAACGTATGAGCACAGCAAACGGACGTAAAGTTCTTGCGCGCCGTCGTCGTAAAGGAAGAAAAGTATTATCAGCTTAGACCACTGAAACGTCTCAGTGGTCTTTTTTCGCATTAGTACGTGTTATATATGGATTGTTTGCTAAAAATGTTGATTAGAGCAAAAAGTGTAGGACTCTAAATCGACTGAAGGTGTTTAAAGATGAGAAAAGAGTTGAGAATTAAAAAAAATCAAGACTTTCAAGCGGTGTTCCAAAAGGGACGTTCGTTTGCCAATCGACAATTTGTTGTCTATTCATTGGAAAAAGAGGGACAGGATGCTTTTCGAATCGGCTTATCAGTCAGCAAAAAATTGGGGAATGCCGTAACAAGGAATCGAATTAAAAGATATATTCGACAATCTATTTTTGAACTCAAGGATCAACTAAAACAAGGATATGACTATGTAATTATTGCCAGAAAACCAGCTGCAGAAATGGATATGTCAGAGGTAAAAAAAAGTCTGTCTCATGTACTGAAGGTTGGCAAGGTTTTAGAGAAAGATAAATAGGCGATAATTAGGATGAAAAACAAGTTATTTTCCTACTATAAAGAGACAAGTTTCTATATCACATGTTAAAATATTTTTGAAATTATTCTTACATAAACAGTTTTAATTATAGATGCAAGGAGGAAAAACTGGTTGAAAAAGCGAATATTACTTATATTTGGGATTATGTCAGTACTGCTTTTAGCTGGCTGTACAGAAGTAAATAAGCCAATAACGGCTGAAAGTACCGGGTTTTGGAATGAATATATCGTTTATCCATTATCTTGGCTCATTGTGAAGTGTGCGGAATTACTTGGAGGCAGTTTTGGCTTTTCGATTATCGTTGTCACAATACTTATTCGGTTAGCTATATTGCCTTTGATGATTAAGCAGACAAAAAGTTCAAAAGCCATGCAGGCTCTTCAACCGGAATTGCAGGCACTTCGTGAAAAATATAGTTCTAAAGATGCTAAAACACAACAAAAACTGCAGCAAGAAACGATGGCACTTTTCCAAAAGCATGGGGTTAATCCGATGGCTGGTTGTTTCCCTTTATTAATTCAAATGCCGATTTTAATTGGTTTTTACCATGCGATTATGAGAACGAGGGAAATTGCCGAGCATAATTTCTTATGGTTCGATTTAGGGGAAAAGGACCCACTCTTCTTATTGCCAATTATCGCTGGTATTACAACTTTTATCCAACAAAAAATGATGATGGCTGGCACGACAAACCAAAATCCACAAATGGCCATGATGGTTTGGATGATGCCGATTATGATTGTCATCTTTGCTCTTAACTTCCCGGCAGCCTTATCATTGTATTGGGTAATTGGTAATATTTTTATGATTGTTCAAACTTATTTTATTAAAGGTCCGGAGCTAAAGGCACAAGCTGCCGGCAAAGCGGGAGGAGCAAAAAAGTGAAACAGGTCACTGCTACAGGACAAACCGTCGAAGAAGCAGTAAAATCAGCTTTAGCTCAATTAAAAACGACGAAAGACCGCGCAGAAGTACACATTATCGATGAAGGGAAAAAAGGGATTTTTGGCATTTTTGGTTCACGTCCGGCTGTAGTCAAAGTTACACTCAGCCTTGATCCGATCGAAGAAGCGACGAAGTTTTTAAAACAAGTAAGTAGCCAAATGGGAGCGCCAGTTGAAATTGAAGTAAAACGTGATGGTAAACAGGTGCATTTTATATTAAGTGGTGAGAAAATTGCTCTTTTGATCGGAAAGCGTGGCCAAACGTTAAATTCGCTTCAATATTTAACACAGCTGGTTATCAATCGCCATTCCGATCAATATTTAACGGTGATACTGGATGCGGAAGATTATCGAAACAGAAGAAGTGAAACCCTTATCCAGTTAGCGAATCGCTTAGCTCAAAAGGCGATTAAAACAGGACAAGATGTTGCACTTGAGCCTATGCCATCCTATGAGAGAAAAGTGATTCATACTGCTTTAGCCGATAATAAACAAGTAAAAACCTTATCAGATGGAGTTGAACCGCATCGACATGTGGTTATCTCTCCAGTGAAAACGAAATGATATGAAACATTAAACATCCTATCGATCGATAGGATGTTTTTTTGTACTTTCTTAAAGTGAAATGAACCGAGGAAGATTGGCTTCCTGAAAGTTTATTAGAGAAATTACAGTCTGTGAATAACTTTTACTGCGTATTTTGTTTTATTGTTATTCACATGTGGATAAGTTAAAATAGTACAAGGAATTTTGTTCGTTGTGGATAGTCAAGGTTTGTTTGCTCCAAAGAGGAGAATTTTTATGGTATTCTATTTCTTTGAGACGAAAAAATCATTTATTATAGATAGATTGTTATATGTGAGGTGAAGAAAATGGACTTTGATACAATTGCCGCGATCTCGACGCCCATGGGCGAAGGAGCAATTGCGATCGTCCGTTTAAGTGGAGATCAAGCGATTCCGATTGCGGAGAAATTATTTAAAAGTAAGAGCGGCAAAAAGTTATCAGAGATGGCAACCCATACTATTCACTATGGCCATTTGGTCGATCCGAATAGTGGTCAAGTGATAGAAGAGGTAATGCTCTCTCTAATGAGAGGACCTAAGACTTTTACAAAAGAGGATGTAGTTGAAATAAATTGCCATGGTGGAATTGTATCAGTGAATCGTGTGCTTCAGCTGGTATTAAATCATGGCGCAAGGCTAGCAGAACCTGGAGAATTTACAAAACGAGCATTTTTAAATGGCCGAATAGATTTATCTCAGGCTGAGGCAGTTATGGATTTAATCCGTGCTAAAACAGACCGGGCAATGAATGTGGCACTAGGACAAATGGAAGGACGACTTTCGAAGCTCATTCAAAGACTACGGCAAGAAATCTTGGAAATACTCGCCCATATTGAGGTCAATATTGATTACCCGGAGTACGATGATGTAGAAGAAATGACCCATACGATGTTGTTACCAAAAGCAAATCATGTTCGTGAAGAAATAAAGAAACTTTTACAGACATCGCAGCAGGGAAAGATCTTGCGCGAGGGTTTATCAACGGTCATTGTAGGACGGCCGAATGTAGGGAAATCTTCATTATTAAACAGTCTTGTCCAGGAAAATAAGGCGATTGTGACGGATATCCCTGGTACAACCCGTGATGTCATTGAAGAATATGTCAATGTACGCGGTGTTCCACTAAGATTGTTAGATACTGCCGGGATTAGGGAAACAGAGGATATTGTTGAACGAATTGGCGTGGAACGTTCACGTCAGGTGTTAAAAGAAGCAGATTTAATTTTGCTAGTGTTAAATTACTCTGATGAATTGACAAAAGAGGATGAAAATCTTTTTGAAGCTGTTAAAGGAATGGATGTCATCGTCATTGTCAATAAAACCGATCTTCCTCAGAAAATTGATTTGGAGAGGGTAATGGAATTAGCAAGTGATTATAAATTGGTTACTACCTCGCTAAAAGAGGACCAAGGTGTGGATGAACTAGAAGAAGCTATAGCTTCATTATTCTTTGAAGGTTCGATTGAAGCAAAGGACGTTACCTATGTCTCTAATAGCCGCCACATTGCACTATTAAACCAGAGCTTAAAGGCAATTGAAGAGGCCATTGAAGGCGTGGAAATCGGCACTCCAATAGACATTGTACAAATTGATTTAACAAGAACATGGGAATTGCTAGGGGAGATTATTGGTGATAGTGTCCACGAAAGCCTAATCGACCAGCTCTTCTCGCAATTCTGTCTAGGAAAATAGGAAAAGTTTGATGTAATGCTTCCGATTTGGGCTAAAAAAGGAGGAAATTATGCAATACGAAGCAGGAAATTATGACGTCATTGTCGTTGGTGCCGGTCATGCAGGTTGTGAGGCTGGCCTTGCGGCGGCAAGACTTGGCGCTAAAACTTTAATGATTACCATCAATTTAGATATGGTGGCCTTTATGCCATGCAATCCATCCGTTGGCGGACCAGCAAAGGGGATTGTAGTCCGCGAAATTGATGCACTTGGTGGTGAAATGGCTAAAAACATAGACAAAACTTTAATTCAAATTCGGATGCTGAATACCGGAAAAGGTCCGGCAGTCCGTGCATTAAGAGCGCAAGCAGATAAGTTTGCTTATCAGCATGAAATGAAAAAAACACTAGAAGATGAAAAAAATCTGACATTGATTCAAGGCATGGTTGAGCAATTAATTGTTGAAGATGGAGTATGTAAAGGGGTTATTACTAAAACGGGTGCTATTTACCGCTCAAAAACCGTTGTTATCACAACTGGTACCTTTTTACGTGGAGAAATTATTATTGGAGAATTAAAATATTCGAGTGGACCGAACAATCAGCAACCATCTATCAAGCTATCCGAACATTTAGAACAGCTAGGCTTTGAATTAGTTCGTTTCAAAACAGGAACCCCACCTAGAGTAAATAGTAATACCATTGACTACAGTAAGACAGAAATCCAGCCTGGCGATGAAGTGCCTAGAGCTTTTTCTTATGAAACGACTAAATTTATTACTGACCAACTGCCATGCTGGCTAACTTATACAAATGAGAGAACCCATCAATTGATTGATCAAAATTTGCATCGTTCACCGATGTTTTCTGGGATGATAAAAGGAACGGGGCCGCGATACTGCCCATCAATTGAGGATAAAGTGGTACGTTTTAATGACAAGCCGCGCCATCAGATTTTCCTTGAGCCAGAAGGAAGAAATACGAAAGAAGTGTATGTCCAGGGCTTATCTACGAGCCTTCCGGAAGATGTGCAGCATCAAATTGTTAGAACTGTACCTGGACTTGAAAATGCACAAATGATGAGACCGGGATATGCGATTGAATATGATGCTATTGTGCCAACTCAGCTTTGGCCTACTTTAGAGACAAAAATTGTTAAAAATCTTTATACCGCTGGGCAGATAAATGGAACGTCCGGTTATGAGGAAGCGGCTGGACAAGGTTTAATGGCTGGGATCAATGCTGGATTAAATGCCCTTGGCCGTGATCAGGTAATATTAAGTCGCTCAGATGCCTATATCGGAGTCTTAATCGATGATCTCGTTACAAAGGGAACTAATGAGCCGTACCGTTTATTAACTTCAAGAGCGGAATACCGATTGTTGCTTCGTCATGATAATGCAGATTTAAGATTGACTGAAATTGGTCATAAAATTGGTTTAATTAGTGAAGAACGTTATCAAGCTTTTCTAGCAAAAAAAGCTGCTATTGAGACAGAAATTGAAAGACTTCGTTCAGTTATCATTAAACCAAAGCCAGAGGTCCAAGAATTAATTAGAAGCATTGGCGGAAGCGAATTAAAAGACGGTATCAGGGCTTCAGATTTATTAAAACGACCTGAGATGTCTTATGAATTATTGGAAACACTCACAAAATCTGAAGTCGATTTAGATGACGAAGTAAAGGAACAAGTCGAAATTCAAATTAAATATGAAGGTTATATAGATAAATCATTACAGCAGGTTGAACGAATGAAGAAAATGGAGGATAAAAAAATCCCCGAAAATATTGATTATGATGCCATTTCGGGATTGGCAACCGAGGCTAAGCAAAAATTAAAACAAATTCGACCATTATCGCTGGCCCAAGCCTCCAGAATTTCCGGAGTAAACCCAGCTGATATTTCGATTCTACTTGTTTACTTGGAACAAGGGCGGATTGCACGAATTGCCAACGATTAAATGAGTGAGGAAGAGTTCTTAATGAATGTTGAACAATTTGAAACTAGTCTAAGAGAAAAGGGGATTTCCCTTACCAGTACTCAAATGGTGCAGTTTGAAAAATATTTTGAGACTCTCGTTGAGTGGAATGAAAAAATAAACTTAACTGCTATCACTTCAAAACCAGAAGTTTATTTAAAGCATTTTTATGATTCTCTCTCAGCAGCCTTTTATTTTGATTTTGCCAAACCGTTACGTTTGTGTGATGTAGGGGCAGGTGCCGGGTTTCCGAGCATTCCCTTAAAAATTGTTTTTCCAGAATTGCAATTAACCATTGTTGATTCACTGAATAAACGGATTACTTTTTTAAATCATCTTGCGGATGTCTTATCCTTAAGTAATGTTCAATTCATTCATGACCGGGCGGAAACTTTTGGAGTAAACCCAGTTTATCGAGAAAGTTTTGATGTTGTTACAGCAAGAGCTGTCGCCAGAATGTCGATTTTAAGTGAATTTTGTCTTCCTCTTGTGAAGGTAGGAGGACACTTTGTAGCATTGAAAGCATTACATGCAGAAGAGGAGTTAAAAAAGGGACAAAAGGCGATTACAACTTTAGGTGGGAAAATAGAAAATAAATATACCTTTACATTGCCCATTGAAGAAAGTGAACGTACCATCATCGTTATTAAAAAGGAAAAACAAACACCGAAAAAATTTCCTCGGAAACCGGGGACACCGGCGAAGTCACCAATTGAGTAATTCTTACATTTGCGGCTTAGCAGTACTAACAATTTAGGGATAAAAATGTTATCCTAGGCAGGAAGAAACTATTTGAATAGAGAATAAGTATAAGGGAGTTTCCTTAAGGTGGTGTTGGGGATGAAAAATTCGTTTACACGCTTTTTTGGCTTTGGCGATAAGGGAGATCAAACAATAGAGCTAGAAGAAGAGCTGAATATAAAAAGAAACGACGAAATTAAGAAAATACCAATAAATCAAATAGTTCCTAACCGTTTCCAGCCTCGAACAGTCTTTGATGAAGAAAAAATTGAAGAATTATCACGAACCATTCATATACATGGAATTATTCAACCAATCGTTGTTAGAGAATTTGCTGCTGGCAAATATGAAATTATCGCCGGAGAACGCCGCTGGCGGGCTATGAAAAAATTAGGATGGACAGAGGTACCTGCCATCGTTAAAAATATGACAGATACAGAAACGGCTTCTGTCGCATTAATTGAAAATCTGCAGCGCGAAAACTTGTCCCCCATTGAGGAAGCCATTGCATACGGAAAGCTGCTGGAGCTTCATAACTTAACCCAAGAGGCGTTGGCTCAACGACTTGGGAAGGGACAATCTACAGTGGCAAATAAGCTACGTTTGTTAAAATTGCCGCAACCAATTCAAGATGCGTTATTAAATAAAGAGATTACAGAAAGACATGCCCGTGCTTTAATACCTTTGAAGGATCCGGAAAAACAAATAGCATTGTTAACGGAAATTATGGAGAAGAATTTAAACGTTAAGCAAACAGAAGAACGGGTTGCAAAGTTATTACAGCCAAAAAAAGAAAAGCAGAAACCGAAACGAAAGGCGTTCAGCAAGGATATGAGAATCGCAGTCAATACCATCCGCCAATCACTATCAATGGTATCAGACAGCGGAATTACGCTTGATTCTGAAGAAGAAGAATTTGAGGATTTCTATCAATTTACTATTCGAATTCCAAAGAAAAAATAAAAATAACGGAATCTATAAAGAGGCTGACAATGATGTCAGGCTCTTTTTTGTAAGGGAAATTAAAATAATTGCCTGAATTTACTCTTCTTTTTTATTTATTGGGAAATTCAACGGGTTTGTTGGATTATTTTTTGAAAAAAAACAACATCCTTTTTATTTCATGTTAAAATATAGGAATGGAATTTAAATTTTTTTACTAGATGGACATCGACCAATTTAGGAGTCATCTAAATGAAAATACAAGTTTTTGAGAATTATATTATGGAAGAATTAAAGGGTAGGTGACATCGTGGGTAAAATTCTTGCAATCGCGAATCAAAAGGGCGGAGTCGGCAAAACGACTACCTCTGTCAATCTGGGCGCCTGCTTAGCATATATTGGGAAGCGTGTCTTACTTGTGGATATTGATCCACAAGGAAATGCGACAAGTGGGGTAGGAATCGAAAAGGCAGAAGTAGACCAATGTATTTACGATGTTTTAGTAGATGATGTAGAAGCGAAGGATGTTATAAAGTCAACGGCAATAGAAAATTTATATGCCATACCGGCTACCATTCAACTTGCAGGAGCAGAGATTGAATTAGTTCCAACCATTTCAAGAGAAGTTCGATTAAAACGTGCTCTTGAAGAAGTGAAGGACCAATTTGATTACATTATTATTGATTGTCCCCCTTCTTTAGGTTTATTGACAATCAATGCGTTAACGGCATCTGATTCGGTGTTAATACCTGTTCAGTGTGAGTATTATGCATTGGAAGGGTTAAGCCAGTTATTGAATACGGTAAGACTTGTACAAAAGCATTTAAATCAAGAATTAAAAATTGAAGGCGTTTTATTAACCATGTTGGATGCTCGGACAAACCTTGGCATTCAAGTGATTGAAGAAGTAAAAAAATATTTTCAGGATAAAGTGTATAAAACCATTATCCCAAGAAATGTACGTCTAAGTGAGGCTCCAAGCCATGGGGAACCAATTATAAGCTATGATGCAAAGTCCCGTGGAGCAGAGGTATATTTAGATTTAGCAAAGGAAGTGGTTTCGAATGGCTAAAGGTTTAGGAAAAGGCTTGAATGCATTTTTTAATATGGAAGCCAGTAAAGAAGAGATAGTCCAAGAAATTAAATTAAAGGATTTGCGTCCCAACCCTTACCAGCCTCGAAAACATTTCCAAAAAGAAGCGATTGATGAGCTAAAAGCGTCCATCATAGAGCACGGTATATTACAGCCCATTATTGTTAGAAAAACGATAAAAGGGTATGAAATTGTGGTTGGTGAGCGACGCTACCGTGCAGCTAAAGAAGCGAAGCTTGAGTCTATTCCTGCCGTAGTACGTGAACTGTCAGAACAGCAAATGATGGAGCTAGCTGTCCTTGAAAACCTTCAACGTGAGGATTTAAATCCTATCGAAGAGGGGGCTGCTTATCAAGCGTTAATGGACAAGCTGAAACTGACCCAAGAAGAAGTGGCGAAGCGCTTAGGGAAAAGCAGACCGCATATAGCGAATCATATCCGTCTCTTGTCCCTCCCTCCTGCTGTTCAAGAATTAATTTCATCAGGCAAAATTACTATGGGACATGGTCGTGCCTTACTTGGATTAAGGCAAAAAAACAAGCTTTCTCAGGTAGTAGAAAAAACAATTAAGGAATCACTAAACGTACGGCAATTAGAAAAATTGATTCAGCAGTTAAATGAAAATGTTTCACGTGAAACAAAAAAGCCTGAAAAGAAAAAAGATATTTTTATTCAAGAACAAGAACATACTCTTCGTGAGCGTTTTGGTACGACAGTAAATATTAAAAAGAATAAAAATAAAGGAAAAATTGAAATTGAATTTTTCTCTGACGAGGATTTAGAACGCATTTTAGGTTTATTGGGGCAAAAGGAAAACGTATAAGCCATCTAATGGATGGTTTATTTTTTTTAGTAAATTTATTCATCATATATGACTATTAAACGTCTAAAAATTTTTGAAGGGTATAAGAAAAGGAGAAAATCCAATGTTTTTATTAGGGACGCTTGTAAATGGTTTATTCATTATTTTTGGAACGCTAGTCGGTAAATTATTTAACCGTATTCGGGAAGAGATGAAAACAACGGTGATGCATGCCATCGGCTTAGCCGTTATAGTGTTAGGATTACAAATGGGGCTTAAAAGTGAAAACTTTTTAATTGTCATTATCAGCCTCATTACTGGCTCTGTTATTGGTGAACTACTTCAGCTGGAAGATAAACTAAACAAGCTAGGAAAATGGCTGGAACAAAAGATTGGTTCCAAAGGTGAGTCACGGATTTCGGAAGGATTTGTTACGGCTACCTTAATTTTTGTGATTGGAGCAATGGCCATTATTGGGGCATTGGATAGTGGGATTCGTGGTGACCATGATGTGTTATATACAAAAGCGATTATTGATGGATTTACTGCCTTAGTATTAACAACTACATTGGGAATAGGAGTTATATTTTCATTTATCCCGGTTGTACTTTATGAAGGTCTCATTGCTTTATTTGCCACACAGATTGACCGAATTGTCCCAAAAGTTTTATTGGATCAGTTTATTTTGGAAATGACGGCTACTGGTGGAATTATGATTTTTGCTATTGGTTTAAATCTTACAGGATTGACGAAAATAAAGGTTGCAAATTTGCTGCCGGCGATTTTAATGGTTGGGATTATTGTAACCATTCTTTATCATTATCAGCTATATTTGTAAGTAAGACAAAAAAGAGCATTCGCTAAATGGTTGCGATTGCTCTTTAATTGGTATTTTCTTCTTCCACCCAGTTTATTTCTGCCCAGCGCTGTTTTTGGTATAGTAAACTAGCATGGTAAATTCCATTTGCAATTGTTTTTGCCATTTTCATCACTAGACTTAATCGGGTATTTTGTAAAACAAAAAATTCCATAAACCCGCTGACATTTACAATTCCGGTAATATGTATTTCCCCTACCGGCGGCAATTCTTTGTTTACTCCAGCACCAGGTCTTACAGGTCCATTCCCTAACTGAATGGCTCCTACATTTTTTAAACGACCAAGGCATGCATCAATGCCAATAATAAATGGATCATGGTGTTTGGCATGTATTTCTTTTAGTTTCTCTTCAAGGTTAACAGCATGGATTGGTTCATCTAATGTTCCGTATACATAAAAGGAGTTGAGCCTTTTCTCCTCCAGCAATGTTCCAATTAGTGGACCTAATGAATCGCCAGTTGAACGATCTGTTCCAATACAAACAAACACAATGGGACGGCTTGTAACAGATATAGGTAAATGAATGAGTAGCTCCTCTGCTAGATTCTCGGCCGCGTGGAGCTCATCGTGCATAATTTGTGTTTTTGTTTTCTTGTTAAAAACCATTGCTTTCAGATTCATTAAGCCCACTCCCTAAAAATAATTGCTAAATTATGCCTTAACAGTATACGGAAAAATTAGGGAAACTATACATGGTGGAGACAAAAAAGATAAAAAACAGATTTCTATCCACTGTTAAGAAAAATTGATACAATAATGGTTAAATGTAAAAGTAGAAAGTAGGTGTGTGTATGGTGTTATCTGAAAAAACTTTTACAGAGAAGGGCATTCAAAAACTGATGAATAAATTACAAGATGAAAACCTTTGGTTGAATATCGGTGAAGGTATTCTTAAAATTGTCATTATCTTGGTTATTGCCAATGTACTAATTCGTCTAGGAAAGGTAGCGATTCATAACATATTTAAAATAAGAAATCTTACCCCATTAAATACATCCACAAGGCGAGAGGATACACTGGCAAGACTTTTAGAAAATATCCTTACTTATGTGGTTTATTTTATTGCTTTTATGATGATCCTTTCTGTATTTCATATTGATGTTAAGGCATTGCTTGCCGGGGCTGGGATTGTCGGTTTAGCTGTTGGTTTTGGAGCACAAAGTTTGGTTAAAGATGTGATCACAGGATTCTTCATTATATTTGAGGATCAATTTTCTGTTGGTGATCATGTCAGAATTGGTGAGTTCGAAGGAACTGTTGAAACAATAGGTCTAAGGACGACAAAAATAAAAAGCTGGACAGGTGAGGTCCATATTATTCCAAATGGAAATATACTTGAAGTGACTAATTTTTCTATTAATAATAGTATTGCTGTGGTCGATATTAACATTCCATACGAAGAAAATATTGATGAGGTTCAAAGGATTATTAATGAACTATTGGACACAATGCCGGATCAATATGAAGAATTAGTTAATCGACCTGAGTTATTGGGTGTACAGATGCTTGGACCAACAGAAGTCACATTACGGGTAACTGCAGAAACATTGCCAATGCAGCACTTTGGGGTTGCGCGTAAAATGAGAAAGGATATTAGACTTTACTTAGACCAGCATGGAATTCAGATTCCTTATCCAAAGATGGTTATGTATTCTAAGGATTCAGTAGATACAAAACAAATGGGTGTATAAGGAGTGATCTTTAATGGAAAAGGAATTTGGTCTATATGATATCGTTGAGATGAAAAAGCAACATCCATGCGGAACTAATCGTTGGAAAATTATTCGTATGGGAATGGACATTCGAATTAAATGTGAAGGATGTCAGCACAGTGTATTGATTCCAAGAAAAGAATTTACGCGAAAAATGAAGAAGATTTTAGTAAAGCATGAAGGATAAGACTTCATGCTTTCTTTTTTTATGGAAATTGTATTATTCTTATTAGAAAAGTAAAGATTGATCCGTTTTTTATGGGGGTGGAGTTGTGGCTTATGTAAAGAAAGCGGCCTGTCCTTTGAATTGCTGGGATAGCTGTGGATTAATGGTAACTATAGAGAATGACCGAGTTATAAAAGTAGAAGGTGACCCAGACCATCCAATTACGAAAGGGAAAATTTGCGGCCGGGGGCGAATGCTGGAGAAACGGACAAATTCAAAGCTACGTCTTTTGCACCCTATGAAAAAAATAAACGGTACTTTCAAAGAAATTTCTTGGGAGCAGGCTTTAGACGAAATTGCTGATCGATTAAAAGAAATAAAAGAATGCTACGGCACAACAGCCGTTTTACATAGTCATGATTATGCGAATAATGGGATATTAAAAAATTTGGACCAGCGCTTTTTTAATTGCTATGGAGGAGTAACGGAGCTTTATGGTTCACTGTGTTGGGGCTCTGGAATTGAAGCTCAAAAATGGGATTTCGGGAATGCTTTAAGCCATGAACCGGAGGATATCTTTAACAGTAAAAATATTGTTGTATGGGGCAGAAACGTAGCCCGAACCAATATGCATTTATATGAAAAACTGTTGGAAGCCAAAAAAAGAGGCGCCAAACTGTTTGTCATTGACCCCATTTACCATGCCACGGCCAAAATTGCCGACCAATTTATTTCCATTAAACCAGGAATGGATGGAATTTTAGCTGCAGGAATTATGAAAGAAATGCTTCGGCTCGGCTTGGAAGATCGCACTTTTATTGAGCAATATACCTATGGATTTCAAGATTTACTGAAGCTCCTTCATAGTATTTCGCTCGAAACTGTCTCTGAAATGACAGAAGTGCCATTGGAAGTTATCACTCAATTAGCTGGTGTTTATGCTGATAAGCCTGTCTCCACTTATATGGGACTTGGGTTGCAACGCTATAAAAATGGTGGGAATACCATTCGATTGATTGATGCACTTGTTGCAGTAAGCGGAAATATTGGGGTTCCTGGAGGTGGAGCAAACTATGCGAATCTTCAGGTGGGACAAAGCTTTGCTTATGATCAATTAACCCTGCCGGAAAGGAGACAAAATCATCGCTTGTTTTCTATTATGAAGCAGGCGGAGGAAGTGCTCTCAGCTAGGGATCCTGAAATTAAAATGATTATGGTTACTTGTGGGAACCCCATCACTCAGGTTCCGGATTCGCGAATGGTCAAGAAAGCCTTCAAATCCGTAGAAACCCTTGTTGTCATGGACCAATATATGACGGACACAGCAAAACTTGCAGATTACATTTTACCAGTCACAACGGCGTTTGAAGAAGAAGATTTTTATTTCTCATCCATGTACCATCATTATGTAAATTATGGACCAAAGCTTGTGTCTGCTCCAGGAGAAGCAAAGCCTGATTTGTGGATTTGGACACAGCTAGCTAATCGTCTTGGTTTTGGGAAGGACTTTGATTTTTCTCGGGATGAATGGCTGAAAATGACATTGAAACCTTTAGAACAAATGGGACTTACCCTTGAAAAATTGAAACAAAAACACACATTCGAACTACCGGTTTCAAAAGTTCCATGGCAAGATCGAAAGTTTCAAACTCCTACAGGTAAATTTGAGTTTACGTCCATCCTTGGACAACAAAAAGGAAAAACAGGTTTATTAACATTGGCTGTTCCGGATGAATCGAAATGGTCTAATCCATCATTAGCAGAACAATATCCATATAACCTGTTGACCATCCATCCGATGAGATCTAATCATTCGCAGAACTATCATTTATTAAATGGTCATGTAAAGCTGAAGGTAGAAGTCGCTGAAAATATTGCTCAAAATCTTGGCTTGCAAAATGGGGACTATGTAAGGGTATGGAATGACCGTGGTGAAGTTAAAGGCTATGTCTCTGTTTTAGGAACGCTCCATCCTGATACAATTAATATTGATGAAGGAATTTGGGAGGAATTCGGGGGTCCTGTTAATAATTTGACATCTAGTAGAGAATCTGATAATGGACTTGGAAGTACACTATACGATTGTCTTGTCAATCTTGAAAAAGTGAACTAGACTGGTGCTGCTTGGTGCCAGTTTTTTTTCTATATCATAGACATGTTCCCATTCTAATTTTCCTTGTTTTTTTGGCCGCCAATGCCTATAATTGTGAAAGACTTGTATAGTTATGATTCGATAATCATTTTAAGATAGATTTATTTTTTCGAGGAGTGAACGTGAATGGCTTTAACAGCAGGTATTGTAGGTTTGCCGAACGTTGGCAAATCCACATTGTTTAATGCAATTACCCAGGCGGGGGCAGAATCGGCCAATTATCCTTTCTGTACGATTGATCCCAATGTCGGTATTGTAGAAGTACCAGATCCCCGCTTACAAAAACTAACAGAATTGGTTCAACCAAAAAAGACCGTGCCAACCACTTTTGAATTTACAGATATTGCTGGAATTGTAAAAGGGGCAAGTAAAGGAGAAGGGTTAGGAAATAAGTTTCTTTCTCATATCCGTGAAGTAGATGCTATCTGTCAAGTGGTTCGTTGCTTTGCTGATGAAAATATTACTCACGTAGCTGGAAAGGTTGACCCGATTTCCGATATTGAAACGATTAATTTGGAATTAATTCTGGCTGACATGGAATCGGTTGAAAAGCGTATAAGCCGTGTTGAAAAATTAGCCAAGCAAAAAGATAAAGATGCCGTTGCTGAATTTGAAGTACTCTCTATGTTAAAGGATGCTTTTGAAGCAGAAAAACCAGCACGGTCTGTGGAATTTACAGATGAGCAAATGAAAATTGTTAAAAATTTGCACCTTTTAACGATTAAACCTATGCTTTATGTGGCTAATGTCGGCGAAGAAGATGTGGCCGATCCATCTTCAAACGAATATGTGCAAAAGGTTCGTGAATATGCTGCGAAAGAAAATTCTGAGGTTATCGTTGTATGTGCAAAAATTGAAGAGGAAATTGCCGAGCTTGATGGAGAAGAAAAACAAATGTTCCTTCAAGAATTAGGTATTGAGGAATCTGGTTTGGACCAATTAATTCGTGCAGCATATAGCCTGCTTGGACTGGCTACCTACTTTACTGCTGGTGTACAAGAAGTTCGCGCTTGGACGTTTAGAAAAGGAATGAAGGCACCTCAATGTGCCGGTATTATTCACTCCGATTTTGAACGAGGATTTATCAGGGCAGAAACGGTTTCTTTTGATGATTTAGTAGCTGCGGGAAGTTATAATGCTGCAAAAGAAGCAGGAAAAGTCCGTCTGGAAGGAAAAGACTATGAAGTACAAGACGGCGATGTTATGCATTTCCGTTTTAATGTATAATTTTTTAAGAGCTGACAGATTTGTCAGCTTATTTTTTTCAAAACAGGGCAATCCTGTAATGAGCATTGCTTTTCCTATTATGTTATGTTATACTTTCATCTTGTGAGTAATGAAAATTGCTCCTTGCCCAATCGGGCCGTTTAGACCAAAAGGAGGTGACTGTGATGAATAAGTACGAAATCATGTACATCATCCGTCCAAACATTGAAGATGAAGCAAAGAAATCTCTTGTTGAGCGTTTCAATAACATCCTTCTTGAAAATGGCGCGGAAGCTGTTGAAACGAAGGATTGGGGTAAACGCCGTCTTGCTTACGAAATCAATGATTTTCGTGATGGATATTATCAAATCGTAAAGACTACTTCTTCTGCAGCAGCAGTACAAGAATTTTCTCGTCTTGCGAAAATCAACGAAGATATCATTCGTCATATCGTAATTAAAGAAGAAGAATAATTTGATGGATTTAAATAAATGTTTCACGTGAAACAGTTCCAAGGGAAAAGGAGTTGATTCTGATGCTGAATCGTGTCGTGCTTGTTGGCCGTTTAACGAGAGACCCTGAACTGCGTTACACACCGAATGGTGTTGCTGTTGCAACTTTTACATTAGCAGTAAACCGTACGTTTTCTAATCAACAGGGTGAGCGCGAAGCAGATTTTATTAATTGTGTTGTTTGGCGTAAGCCTGCTGAAAACGTGGCTAACTATTTAAAAAAGGGAAGTTTAGCCGGTGTAGACGGTCGTATTCAAACCCGTAACTACGAAGGACAAGACGGTAGGCGTGTATATGTAACAGAGGTTGTTGCAGATAGTGTTCAATTCCTTGAACCTAAAGGGGCATCCAGCGGCAATAGAAGCAACGATTTTTACGGTGCTCCTCCAATGGAACCACCGTTTGGTGAAGGCAGTCAGAATCAACGACAAACTTCAAACCAAGGTTATACAAGAGTGAATGATGATCCATTTGCTGGAAGTGGTCAAATTGACATTTCCGATGATGATCTTCCATTCTAAGTATTGGATAAATGATAGTTCGGTTTAAATATTTTTGATTTTATTATTAAAGGAGGGAATATCATGGCAGGACGTAAAGGTGGACGTGCAAAACGTCGTAAAGTATGTTACTTTACAGCTAACGGTATTACTCATATCGATTACAAAGATGTGGATTTACTAAAAAAATTCATCTCTGAGCGCGGTAAAATCTTACCACGTCGTGTAACTGGTACTAGCGCGAAATATCAACGTAAACTAACTGTTGCTATTAAACGTGCTCGTCAAATGGCATTACTACCATTTGTTGCAGGTGAATAATAAGCTGGATAAGATGAAAAGTGAAAAGGCAGTCGGGTGTTCCCGATTGCCTTTTTTACTTGTAATTGTTTGTATTTCAAATTTTATCTATACTAAAATAAAAAATAGGATACCTTACTATAGAGGTGAAGATGTGAAAAATGTTCGTAAGCTGACAGAAGGTGCGATGCTGTTGGCCGTTTTTACCGTTCTTTTATTATTAACCATTTACATACCAGTTGCCGGGGCGGTCGTCAATTTATTTCTCGCCATACCGTTTATTTTGTTTGCTACCAAATATGAGGGACAATGGACCATTGTATTTTTGATTGCATCCATCCTCCTTTCTACCATCGTTGGTTCCTTAATTTCCATTCCTTTGGTATTAATATATGGGATCACGGGGGCTGTTATTGGCTATTTAATTAGAAAAGGGAAAGATAGAAACATTATATTTATCGTAAGTACCCTAGTTGTACTGGTTAACATTATTGGGGGCTATGCTGTAAGTGTCGCTTTTTTTAATATTAATTTCATTAATGATATGATTCATATGATGAGGGAATCTTTGAATTCTTCCGCAGAAATATTAAAAAATTTTGGCCAAGAAAAAGAAGCGACAAAATTGATTAAGCGATTTAATGAAGGATTAGATTTTGTTCATACTTTGCTTCCAACCATATTTGTTGCGATAGCACTTTTCATTGCCTTATTGATTCAATTGGTCTCCTTCCCTATTATAAAAAGATTTGGGATAAAGGTAGAAAAATCTATATCTTTCAAGGATATATGCCTGCCAAAAAGCACGCTTTTGTATCTACTTATTACTTTGTTGGCTAGTATGTTAATCAGCCCGGATAAAGGAACCTTTCTTTTTACGATTTTACTAAATCTTACCTATTTACTGCTATTATTAATGATTTTTCAAGGATATACATTTTTGTTTTATTATTTTGATCATATAGGGATATCAAAGCCTATTGCTATTGTGTTAGCAATTGTCTCTTTCATGATACCGGTATTTCTTTATATAATAGGGATATTAGGTATAATTGATTTAGGTTTTAATTTACGAAAACAGATTGTAAAAAAAGAGTAATAACTATTGTTTTAGGAGATGAAATAATGCCTGCCTATTTAGAAAAGCGGTCTATCCGTTATCCCTTTTACGGGTTAATTTTCCTTACGATTGTACTGCTCATCGTTCTCTCTTACTATAATTGGATTATAAGCCTAGCAGGTCTATTATTAATAGTTCTCCCTGTCTATTACATGGTTACCATTGATAATCAACAAAGGAAGGAAATGGAGGAGTATATTTCTACTCTTTCTTATCGGATAAAAAAGGTTGGCGAGGAAGCTCTGCTTGAAATGCCAATTGGAATTATGCTAATTAATGACGAGTATGATGTTGAGTGGACCAATCCATATCTAGCTTCCTTTTTTGATGAGGATACATTGGTAGGAAAAACTTTATATGATGTGGCGGACAGTTTGATTCCGTTAATCAAGCAGGAAGTAGAAACGGAGATTATTACCCTTCATGACCGGAAATTTCGCGTCATACATAAACCGGAAGAGAGACTATTATACTTTTTTGATGTAACGGAACAAGCAGCAATAGAAAAAATGTATCAGAATGAACGGACTGTAATCGCCATTATCTTTTTAGATAATTATGACGACCTCACACAGGGCATGGATGACCAAATGCGAGGCAGCGTTAATAACCTTGTCACATCTATTCTTAATAAATGGGCTCATGAAAATGGAATTTTCCTAAAACGGATTTCTTCTGAACGATTTATAGCCGTTTTTAATGAAGAAATTCTCTATAGTCTCGAAAAAGGAAAGTTTACGATACTTGATGAAGTAAGGGAAATGACCGCCAAGCATAATGTTTCTTTTACCCTTAGTATAGGGGTCGGGACTGGAGTTTCCTCCTTGCCAGAGTTAGGTTTACTGGCTCAATCTAGTCTTGATTTGGCACTTGGTAGAGGTGGAGACCAAGTAGCCATTAAGCTCCCTAACGGTAAAGTGAAATTTTATGGTGGAAAAACAAATCCAGTGGAAAAAAGAACAAGGGTTAGAGCAAGGGTCATTTCACATGCACTAAGAGATTTAATTATAGCCAGTGATAAAGTCATTATTATGGGACATAAAAACCCTGATATGGACTCTATCGGTGCAAGTATTGGGATTTATAAAGTAGCAGAGCTGAATCAAAAAGATGCTCATATTGTGGTAAATATGAACGAAATAGATAACTCTGTGAAACGCCTGATGGATGAAATTCGTCATCAAGAAAAACTAATCTCACGATTTATAAGTCCTGAGGAAGCATTAGAAATTTCTACGGAGAAAACATTGTTAGTGGTAGTAGATACCCATAAACCTTCATTGGTGATGGATGAAAGATTACTAATGAAAATTGATAATAAAGTCGTCATTGATCACCATCGCCGTGGAGAAGACTTTATTTCAAACCCTCTGCTTGTGTATATGGAGCCTTATGCCTCCTCTACTTCGGAGCTTGTTACTGAATTTCTTGAATACCAGCCAAAACGGGGTAAAATTGAAGTGATAGAAGCTACCGCTCTTCTAGCAGGAATTATTGTTGACACGAAGAGTTTTACCTTAAGAACAGGTTCACGGACATTTGATGCTGCTTCTTATTTACGAGCTCATGGGGCAGATACGATACTAGTTCAAAAGTTTTTGAAGGAAGATGTAAATACATTTATTAAACGTGGTAAATTGATTGAATCTGTCTACTTTTATCATGAAGGAATAGCCATAGCTACAGGTCGTGACGATGAAGTGAATGATCAAGTGATCATAGCTCAAGCAGCAGATATTTTGTTAACGATGGATGGAGTTCTTGCTTCATTTGTTATTGCAAAAAGAGGCGAAGATGTAGTTGGTATTAGCGCACGCTCCTTGGGTAATGTCAATGTACAAGTGATTATGGAATCCTTGGAAGGCGGGGGCCACTTGACAAACGCGGCGACTCAACTGAACGGTCTAACCATTGAGGAAGCAGAAATGAGATTAAAACAAGCCATTGATGATTATTTAGAAGGGAGTAAAAAGGAATGAAAGTAATTTTTCTTAAAGATGTAAAAGGGAAAGGGAAAAAAGGTGAAATAAAAAATGTAGCCGATGGTTATGCTCAAAATTTTTTATTTAAGCAGGGTTTAGCGGTTGAAGCAACAAATGCTAACCTCAGCACGTTAGAAGCTCAAAAGAAAAAACAAGAGAAACTAGCGGCAGAGGAACTTGCAGAGGCAAAAAAACTGAAAGAAAAACTAGATAGCCTTACTGTGGAAATCTCTGCTAAAGCAGGAGAAGGTGGCAGACTATTTGGATCCATTACAACTAAGCAAATTGCTGAGGAATTGCAAAAGAAGCACGGTATCAAAATTGATAAGCGTAAAATGGAATTGCAAGATGCAATCCGTGCGCTTGGCCACACGAAGGTTCCAGTAAAGTTACATCAAGATGTAACGGCGACATTAACCGTCCATGTTAAAGAAACAAAATAAACACACAATCAAAAAGATCTGGAAAATAAACACCAGTTCGAAATTTATCATTACATGATAAAATAGAAAAAGTAATAGATGGAATGTGATCGGTCTAACTGGTCACATTTTTCTTTGTAAGATATGATAATTTTATAGGAATATAAATCATCCTCTATCTTTTAGGAGGTTTTGATAAGATGAGCGATTTATTTGCCGACCGTATGCCTCCGCAAAATATTGAGGCTGAACAAGCGGTATTGGGAGCTATTTTTCTAGAGCCCTCTTCCCTTACATTAGCATCGGAAATCCTGATCCCAGAGGATTTCTATCGTGCTGCCCATCAAAAAATCTTTCATGTAATGCTTAAACTTAGTGATCAAGGGAAAGCTGTTGACCTTGTTACGGTTGCTGAGGAACTGGCAGCGACGAAACTACTTGAGGATACAGGTGGGATTGTTTATTTAAATGAATTGGCAGGTTCTGTTCCAACGGCTGCCAATATCGAATATTATGCTAGAATCGTAGAAGAAAAATCGTTGCTTAGAAGATTAATCCGTACTGCAACGAATATTGCTTCTGATGGTTATACCCGAGAAGATGAAGTTGAAACTCTTTTGGCGGAAGCCGAAAAAAGTATTCTGGAAGTAGCACAGCGAAAAAATGCTGGTGCCTTTCATAATATTAAAGATGTTCTCGTCAGAACGTATGACAATATAGAATTTTTGCATAATCGGGTCGGCGATATTACAGGAATTCCTACAGGTTTCACCGAGCTGGACCGAATGACTGCCGGTTTCCAGCGAAATGACTTAATTATTGTAGGTGCCCGCCCTTCTGTTGGTAAAACAGCGTTTGCGTTAAATATTGCTCAAAATGTGGCCATTAAGGCTGGCGAGAATGTTGCGATTTTCAGTCTCGAAATGGGTGCCGAACAGCTTGTTATGCGTATGTTATGTGCGGAAGGAAATATTGATGCCCAAAGGCTTCGTACAGGAACTTTAACTGATGAAGATTGGGGAAAGTTGACGATGGCTATGGGTAGTTTAGCAAATGCGGGGATTTTTATTGATGATACACCTGGTGTCCGTATTAACGATATCCGCTCAAAATGCCGTCGCTTAAAGCAGGAACATGGATTGGGTATGGTATTAATTGATTATCTTCAACTGATTTTAGGAAGCGGAAGGCCTGGTGAAAACCGTCAGCAGGAAGTTTCGGAAATTTCTCGTGCGTTGAAGCAGCTGGCACGTGAATTGGAGGTACCTGTTATTGCTCTTTCTCAGCTATCTCGTGGAGTTGAGCAGCGTCAGGATAAACGACCGATGATGTCGGATATTCGTGAATCTGGAAGTATTGAGCAAGATGCGGATATTGTTGCCTTTTTATATCGTGATGACTATTATGATAAGGAATCGGAGAATAAAAATATAATTGAAATCATCATTGCCAAACAGCGTAATGGCCCAGTTGGTACTGTACAACTAGCATTTGTAAAAGAATATAATAAATTCGTTAACTTGGAAACTCGTTATGAGGTCCCTGGTGCATAAAATGAAATAGTAAGGAGTCTGTCATAGATAATGACGGACTCCTTTTTTGTAAGCAACTTTTTGTGACTTTGAGAATGGTTTAAAGAAAGCATCTGACGACGGCATGGCTTTGCTTTCCTCCCTACGATCAATTTACATTGAATCACGTCAGTCTCTTCGTGTTTCTTTGAAGTGAACAATTTAGCTCCATCATTCTTTGCATGACCAAAAGTGACTGAATTAGACTATGCATGGGTGACGAAGGAATTTGTGTATTTATTAATAGAGTCAGAGTTTTATACGAACATATTTTAATATAATCATATAAAATGTTCGTGTTTTATTGACTTTTTAGCAGGAGAATTGATAAACTTATGTAAGGAATCAATGAAATTATTGTCTGTTACATTATCGGAGGTGCCTTTCATGTCATCAGTAGTGGTTGTTGGTACACAATGGGGAGACGAAGGAAAAGGGAAAATTACGGATTTCCTTTCTGAGAACGCAGAGGTTATTGCCCGCTATCAAGGTGGTAATAATGCTGGTCATACTATTAAATTCAATGGAGAAACGTATAAATTACATTTAATTCCTTCAGGGATATTTTATAAGGAAAAGATTTGTGTTATTGGGAATGGAATGGTTGTTGACCCGAAGGCACTAATCAAAGAACTTAACTATTTACATGAAAAAGGAATTACAACAGATAATCTACGCATCAGTAATCGAGCCCATGTAATTCTTCCATATCATTTAAAATTAGATGAAGTAGAAGAAGAGCGAAAAGGCGCAAACAAAATTGGAACAACGAAAAAAGGAATTGGTCCTGCCTACATGGATAAGGCTGCGCGTGTCGGTATTCGAATTGCTGATTTGCTTGATCGCGAATTGTTTGAAGAAAAGCTTGTCCGTAATTTAGAGGAAAAAAATCGTTTATTTGAGCGGATTTATGGAACGGAAGGGTTTAAGGTAGAAGATATTTTGGACGAATACTATGAATATGGTCAGCAGATTAAACAATATGTGTGCGATACATCAGTTGTATTAAATGATGCACTTGATGAAGGACGACGTGTTCTTTTTGAAGGAGCACAAGGTGTTATGCTTGATATTGACCAAGGTACTTATCCTTTTGTCACTTCTTCCAATCCTGTTGCAGGTGGTGTGACCATCGGTTCTGGAGTTGGTCCGACTAAAATCAATCATGTAGTAGGGGTATGTAAAGCTTATACAACCCGTGTCGGTGATGGTCCATTCCCAACTGAACTACATGATGAAATTGGTGATCAAATTCGTGAAGTGGGCCGCGAGTATGGTACAACAACAGGTCGTCCTCGTCGAGTTGGCTGGTTCGACAGTGTGGTTGTCCGCCATGCCCGCCGTGTTAGTGGTTTAACCGATCTTTCACTTAACTCCATTGATGTGTTAACTGGCATTGAGACATTAAAAATTTGTACAGCTTATCGTTATAATGGAGAGATTATTACCGAATATCCGGCTAATCTTAAAGTATTAGCACAATGTGAGCCTATTTATGAGGAGATGCCTGGTTGGACAGAAGATATTACTGGTTGTAAATCATTAGATGAACTTCCTGTGAATGCGCGTCATTATGTAGAACGTATTTCTCAATTAACAGGGATTCCATTATCAATCTTCTCCGTCGGTCCAGACCGTAACCAAACAAACGTTGTCCGCAATCCTTGGAGACAGATTTAAAATAGCTTAAAATAAGAATGAGGGGCTCCTCTTCTAAAAGAAGAGCCCTTGTTCCTTTTCAAGGACAAAATTAAAGGAGTGGTTTTATCATTAGAATTAGGATGAAAAAGGTTATTTGTACAAAAAAGTATAGGTGTCTTATGAGAAAAAAATTTTTAAGAACAATTCATTTAGATTGAATTGTAAAAGAGCCTTCTAAAGAAATTTTTTCTCTTTGTTATATGGATATGAACGATTATCTAACAAAAAAACTACTAAACAAAAAAATTAAAAAAAAGTGTTGCCAAAGAGAAACTATCATGATATTATAAAAAACGTCGCAACGATAAGGCGTAAATGATCCATTAGCTCAGTTGGTAGAGCAACGAGCAAAGCCTCTATGAGATACAGCGAGTTGTACACGCCGAGCTGCTTCTTGAATAAGCATACCTGAGGCAGGGACATCTGACAAACGCTTTTCATAGATTAAGGGTTTATTTTAAATAGGAGCCATTAGCTCAGTTGGTAGAGCATCTGACTTTTAATCAGAGGGTCGAAGGTTCGAGTCCTTCATGGCTCACCATTTTCCTTAATTGGCCCCTTGGTCAAGTGGTTAAGACACCGCCCTTTCACGGCGGTAACACGGGTTCGAATCCCGTAGGGGTCATCGGCGAATGGCGGTCAGCAAAAGACAGGCAAGACCGGTCTACTTGTTGACTGCCATATAAATACGGTTTGGTAGTTCAGTTGGTTAGAATGCCTGCCTGTCACGCAGGAGGTCGCGGGTTCGAGTCCCGTCCAGACCGCCATTTTTCTTACATAGAATTTAAATTTAAAAAAATATATAAATATGGCTCAGTAGCTCAGTCGGTAGAGCAAAGGACTGAAAATCCTTGTGTCGGCGGTTCGATTCCGTCCTGAGCCATCCCTAAAGAAGCTTGTTTTATACAAGCTTCTTTTTTTTCAATTTTGGAAAGTATGGTTTAAATTTTGAGAAATGTCTAGCGCTAGTATGTATATTTTATGGGTATTTTTACCTGTATTTCAAAGATAAAACAGGTAAATGTAACTAACGTGTTTCAAAAAATGTAGGAACATGTCATTAATAATACACTTTTATTACATTATAAAGACTATGAATCTTTTTATATTAAACTATGATACATTATAAAAGGCTAAAATTCTGGTCAAACCCTTATACAATTGGAACATGAAATGGAAAGAGGTTTACCGTGGTTTAGGAGGATAATATGTTTTTCTTCAAGAGAGAAACAAAAGCAAAGAAATTTTTCTGGCTTAAAACAATGGTCGCTTCAGCAGTGCTAGCGTCAGTTATTACTTTTACCAATGGGCCTACCGCTTTAGCTGACTCGGCTGATGAGTCAACGATCTACCATGTCTACCTTAATGGTACATATATTGGTAAAGTTACAGATAAAAAAGTGATTGAACAAACGATTGCTGAAGGAGTAAATACAAGTAATGATCTGAATAAATTTTTGGATAGTAAACTTAGACAGCAAATAGAGTATATCCCTGAACAAATTTTTAGTTTATCTGTCAATAACAATGAAACGGTACAGACTTTAAAAGATAGTTTTCAAATTCAAGTTGAGGCTGCCGCTATTTTGATTGATGGCCAGCCTGTAGTATATTTGGAAGATCAAAATCAGGCAGAAGAAGCCATTAGGAATCTTAAACTTCAATATGTATCTGAGGATCAGTTGAAGGAGTATGAGGAGCGCAGTGGCTTGGACAAAAATACAATGCCTCCATTGGGAGAAAATGAAACGCGCATTTTAGACATTCGTATATCGAAAGAAGTTTCAATAGATACACGAACGGTTAAACCGGAAAAAATTATGTCTCCACAAGATGCCGTTACCTTTTTACAAAAAGGTGCGTTAGAAGAGATAAAATATGTGGTTCAAGAGGAAGATGTTCTTGATTCTATTGCTCAAAAGCATGGCTTGGAAATGGAACAATTACTAGCACTAAATCCGGGAATAACAGAAGAAACCACTTTGCAAATCGGACAAGAATTGAATGTTACTGTACCGAAACCTTTTGTCGACGTAATTGTGGAAAAAGAAACAAACTTGATTGAGGAAGTACCATATCCTCAAGAAATACTTGAGGATTCATCCCTTCCAAAGGGACAGACGATAATTGAGCAGGAAGGTCAAAATGGATCACGATCTGTTAACTATTTAATTTTTGAGCAGAATGGGGTAACTGTTAAGAAAGATGTTACGTATGAAAAAATTCTCCAGCAGCCTATAAAAAATATAGTAAAAAAAGGAACGAAGGTCATTTCTTCTCAGGGTGAGGGAAACTTTGCTTGGCCGGCAGTCGGCGGCTACATTTCTAGTAAAATGGGGCAACGTTGGGGAAGATTGCATAAAGGAATCGATATTGCAGGACCAAGCGATCGAACGATTAAAGCGGCAGATAATGGTGTGGTAGTTTCTGCAGGTTGGAGCGGAGGCTATGGAAATAAAATTATTATTGATCATAAAAATGGCTTCCGTACGTTATACGCTCATTTGTCTTCTATTAAAGTTAGTGTTGGTCAAACAGTTTCAAAAGGATCTTCAATTGGAATTATGGGTTCAACAGGGAATTCAACAGGAACCCACCTTCATTTTGAAGTTTATAAAAACGGTCGTCTAGTCGATCCGCTAAACTACGTCAACCGATAATGGTCTCTAGTTACAACTAGAGACTTTTTCTTATGAGAAAAGACAATCTGTGTTCAACTTGATTAAATAGCTAACAACGGAGAGCACATTTACTCTCTTTTCCATGATTGGTTATTTTTAGAGTTTTTAATATCTCAGTTGGAGATCACACAAGGAGCATTAACATCGCACAACCGAAAGCGACAGCTTTTGGGAGGAGGCTTTACGCCGCTGGACAGGGTGCTTCCGCTTTTCTATTAAGATAAGAATGTGTATTTAGGACTTAGAGAATTGTCTAGCTTCAGCACCCTAGCGGCTAGAATCCTTCGGTCTCCGCCCTACGATAAGTCAACATCGAATCGCATACGCTTTTCGTGTTTCCTATATCTCAGTTGGAGACCTCCATGCTTTACGCCGCTGGACAGGGTGCTTCCGCTTTTCTATATGACATAGACGATTGAAAAAGACAAATACTAGTAGATGAATTTATGATATAACAATGGTAAAGTAAAATAGAATACGTGTGAGATTCAATTACTTTTTCATAAAATAGATTTATTAAAAAAGGAGCAATGGTTATGGATAAGAAAATTCTCGTTATTGATGATGAAAAACCAATTGCGGATATTTTACAATTCAACCTGAAAAAAGAAGGTTATGATGTATATTGTGCTTATGATGGAAACGAAGCTCTCCGTTTAGTAGAGGAAATACAACCTGATTTAATTTTATTAGATATTATGTTGCCGCAAAGAGACGGAATGGAAGTCTGCCGTGAAGTCCGTAAAAAATATGATATGCCTATTATCATGCTGACAGCAAAAGATTCCGAAATTGATAAAGTGCTTGGGCTGGAACTTGGGGCAGATGATTATGTGACCAAGCCATTTAGTACAAGGGAATTAATTGCCCGTGTAAAAGCGAACTTACGCAGGCATCAGCAAGTTACTACGCAACCAGAAACAGAAAATGAAACAAACGAAATTGTCGTTGGCTCACTTGTGATACATCCGGATGCCTATGTCGTATCCAAGCGTGGAGAGACTATTGAATTGACACATCGTGAATTTGAATTACTTTACTATTTGGCGAAACATATTGGCCAGGTAATGACAAGAGAGCATTTGCTTCAAACCGTTTGGGGGTATGACTATTACGGTGATGTTCGTACTGTAGACGTAACAGTTAGACGACTTCGTGAAAAAATTGAAGACAATCCAAGCCATCCAGCATGGATTGTAACACGTCGAGGTGTCGGTTATTATCTACGGAATCCTGAACAGGAGTAATGACTGGTGAAAAAAGTTGGTTTCTTTAGCTCGATACATGTAAAGTTTGTCATCATCTATGTCCTCCTTATACTTGTGGCCATGCAAATTATCGGTGTTTATTTTGTCCGACAGCTGGAGGAAACATTAAGGACCAATTTTCAAACATCTATAAAAGAACGAGTGAATTTGCTTGCCTATAATATAAGAGAGGAAATGGAAAAGCAAAGAACACAAGATGATCCCACACTTGAAGAAGATATTAGAAAAATTCTTAGGGATTTTGATGATGCTGGGGATATATCGGAAGTTATGGTCATTGAAAGCAGATCTCTCAAAATACTGGGAACTTCTCATCCAGGAAATCAAGGAGTCGTTGGTCAGAAAACAACTGAGCTCCGCATTAAGCAATCAATGGTATTAGAAGAGGATTTAAGTGCCATTGAAATGGAGCCCCATGGAAGAAATCGGATTTGGGTCCTTTCTATCCCGATAAAATCTGGAAAAAAAGTGATAGGGGCTATTTATTTAGAGGCAAAGATTGAAACGGTGTTTGAACAGATGAAAACCATAAATGGAATTTTTGCCACTGGAACAGCTATTGCCTTATCCATTACGGCACTTCTTGGCATTTTACTTGCCCAGACTATTACTAGACCGATTGCTGATATGAAAAAACAAGCGATGGCCATGGCGAAAGGAAATTTTTCTCGTAAAGTTAAAGTGTATGGAAATGATGAAATCGGAACATTGGCAATCACTTTTAATAATTTAACCAGAAAGCTTCAAGAAGCGCAGGCAATGACAGAAGGAGAAAGAAGGAAACTTTCCTCTGTTCTCTCTTATATGACGGATGGTGTTATTGCTACTGATCGAAAAGGACGAGTCATTTTGATTAATGAACAGGCAGCAGAAATGCTGAATGTTTCACGTGAAACAGTCCTGTCCCAACCGATTGTGTCTTTATTAGATTTAGATGATACGAATACCTTTGAAGACTTGTTGGAAGAAAAGGATTCTTTAATTTTGGATTATAGTACGAAAACGAAAAATTATATTCTTCGGGCCAATTTTTCCGTCATTCAAAAGGAAACAGGGTTTGTTAATGGTTTAATCTGTGTCCTTCATGATATTACAGAGCAGGAGAAAATTGATGCCGAAAGAAGAGAGTTTGTGGCCAATGTTTCTCATGAACTTAGGACTCCATTAACAACGATGAGAAGCTACCTAGAAGCATTAGCGGACGGAGCTTGGCGAGATGAGGAGCTTGCTCCAAACTTTTTGGAAGTAACAAGGACAGAAACGGAACGTATGATTCGACTGGTTAATGATTTGCTCACCCTATCAAAAATGGATAGTACGGATTATCAAATGAAAGTGGAATGGGTGAACTTTATCAAATTCTTCCATCGAATTATTGACCGGTTCGAGATGACAAAGGAACAAAATGTCACCTTTCAACGAAATCTTCCTGATCAAGCGATGTTTGTAGAAATTGATGAAGATAAATTGACGCAGGTTTTATACAATATTATTTCCAATGCTCTTAAGTATTCTCCGGAAGGCGGTCAGGTCACCTTTTCTGTTGAAGAACGAGGAAAATGGATGGTTGTCAGTGTATCAGACCAAGGAATGGGGATACCTAAAAAAAGTATTGGGAAAATATTTGATCGATTTTATCGCGTAGATAAAGCAAGAACCCGAAAAATGGGTGGTACGGGGTTAGGACTTGCTATTGCGAAAGAAATTGTGGATGCTCATGGAGGAAACATCTGGGCGGAAAGTGAGGAAGGAAAAGGAACGACGATTTCTTTTTCTTTGCCATATGAGCGAGCTGAAGAGGATGAATGGTCATGAGATATGAAAATATTAAATCCGTTATCTTAACCATATTAGTATTGGTCAGTATTTTATTAACATGGAATCTATGGACCTATCAGCCTAATTACGATACGATTGAAAACCGTCCGTTTGTCGAATCAGTTACGTTAAGTGATGCAAAAGAAATTGATAAAATTATCCGCCCTGACCGTATTTTATACCATATGAAAAATGAGCATTACGGTACGAATAATACACAGAAACTTGATGCCGTCATCAAGGAATTAACGAAATGGACATTTTTTGATGTGAAAAATTATACGGAGAAGGTAGAAAATATTGACGATCTCATTCATTTAACTGGAAATGCTGAAATTATATTTCCAGGTGAAGTTCCTATTGAATTATATCGAAGAGTACTGAATATTGAGGGGAAAAAAGTTCCTTCCTTTAATTTTAATCGAATTATTATTAGTGTAGATAATTCAGGAGGAGAGAATGGGGTTGTCTACTTTGTTTCTACAGAAAATCAGGAAGTCTATATCAGCCATATATCACCCGCTAATTTAAGCGAGTTTAACCGTAATTTTTATAAGAAAGCGTACCAGTTGCCCCGTTATTTTGCGTACAAACTTTCTGAGGAAACAACATTATTCCTACCAGAAAGTGAAAAGGAGATGTTAATTTATAAATTCTTGCCTGTTACTCTAAATTCAGAGGAATTTAAGGAGGCACTTTTCAGAGATCCAAGTTTTGTTCAAAAAAACACAACTGGACAAATAGAAGAATTTACGAATGATTCAAGTAAAATGACTGTTGACAGTGATAGTAACATTCTTTCCTATGTCAACCCTACTGCTGATGATGATTATGTAGAAGATTCCTATGAATTAGTCAAGCGGAGTATTGATTTTGTCAATGAACATGGTGGGTGGACAGACTCTTATCGCTATGTATATAAAAATGAATATAGTGCAATAACCATATTTCGGCTCTATACCGATGATGGATACCCTGTTTTTCATGACCACGGACTTTCGGAAATCACTGAAGTATGGGGGCGAAATGAAATTTGTCAATATAAACGACCCAATATTTCGCTTGAGCTTCCATTAACTACGGAAATGCAAACGGTGAAACGTCCTTCAGGGCACAAGGTTTTGGAATTTCTTAAGAACCAACGTAACTTTAAATCCGAACTTTTAGAAGACATGGTTTTAGGCTACCGGATGGATAGGGATTCTAAGGATAATCGATTAATCGTTTTGGAGCCTGCCTGGTTTTATCGTTATGATGGCACTTGGAGACAAATTACGATGGAAGACCTAGGAGGTCTTAAACATGGATTGGAGTAAAATAAAAACAATATTTATTATTACTTTTCTTATTTTAGATGTATACCTCCTCTTTCAACTCATGAAAATCCGGGATGCCAATAAATACGAGATTATGACCCCAACTTCTATTGAGGAAAAGTTGAAGAATGATGAAATTAAATTTAAGGATCTTCCAAAGACGGACATTAAAGCACAATACTTTAGTGCAAAACCCAAAATTTTTAATAAAGAAGACTTGACCAAGTTAAAAGGACAAGTAGTCAAGATTAATGAAACAGGTACATCCATTAATTCCGAACTGGAAAAACCCATACAGTTAGGTGAAAAATTTGAACCGGCTGAGCTTGCTTCTTTTGTAAAGGAAAATATCCTTTATGGCGACCAATATCAATTTGGGGAAAGAAACGAAAAAAAGAACACGATCATTTATTATCAGCAATACGACAATGTTCCTTTGTATAAAAATATTAACGGAATGATTGTATTTTATTATAATGCCGACAATCAGATCGTTTCTTATCAACAAACCTATCTGGAGGAATTTGAAAAGCTGACAGAAAAGGAAGTGGTTCTTCCACCTTTAAAAGCGATGGAAACTTTACATCAAAAAGGGGAGCTACAGCCTAAAAGTGAGATTACAAAAGTTGAACTTGGGTATTCTACCCGGATTCAGTTGGCTGCATCGCAAGTATTGGCACCAACGTGGCGTATTGTGGTTAATGATGAAAAAAGCCTTTTTGTTAATGCATTTGAGGGCAAGATCATTGATTTTAATAGTGATGAAAATATAAATGTGGAGTGAATAATGTATGTCTTTACGTTATAGCATTCTGGCAAGTGGGAGTACGGGAAACGCACTGTATGTTGAGTCTGACGAACACTCCTTCCTTGTGGATGCAGGTTTAAGCGGCAAACAAATGGAGCAGCTTTTTCAGCAAATAGATCGGGATATCAGCAAGCTTTCTGCTATATTTGTCACTCATGAGCATAGTGATCATATTAAAGGAATTGGTGTCTTGGCCCGAAAATATAAATTGCCTGTATATGCAAATGAAAAAACATGGAAGGCGATGGAGAGCTCAGTAGGCGTAATACCGACTGAACAGAAGTTTGTTTTTAATATGGAAACTGTTCAAAGCTTCGGATCCGTAGATATTGAATCATTTGGTGTCTCCCATGATGCGGCTGAACCAATGTTTTATATTTTCCATCATTCCGGAAAAAAGCTTGTTCAAATTACGGATACCGGTTATGTAAGTGACCGAATGAAAGGCATTATTTCCAATGCGGATGTTTATATTTTTGAATCTAATCATGATGTCCATATGCTACGGATGGGAAGATATCCTTGGAGTATTAAACGACGTATTCTTAGCGATGTTGGACATGTTTCCAATGAAGATGCTGCACTGGCAATGAGTGATGTGATTGGGGACAGGACAAAACGAATCTATCTTGCCCATTTAAGTCTTGATAATAATATGAAAGACTTAGCGAGAATGTCGGTAACGCAAACATTAAAATCCCGTGGGATTATTGTTGGTGAGCAATTTGAGTTATATGATACCGATCCAAAGATCCCAACTATTTTAACAGCAGTTTAGTAGAAAAAGTGAGCAGATGAATGAATATCTGCTCACTTTTTTTGTTATGGTTCTGTTAAAGGTAAATGTTGATATTTGTACCTTTCCCTAATCTTGATATAATCTACATAGGAACAAATATTCGGGGATGTAGTCTAGGTGAGCAAAGCGTTTAGCCACTTGTTAAAGTATATCGACAAATTCCCACACACTAAAAAAGAATAAGTATATTAATGGGTTAAACGCTATGTTGAACCTTCTTCTTCTGCTAATGGTCCGTTAATTAATGTAATGAGAGAAACTCGTTTTAAGGAAGGGTTCGAGCGCCCACGGAATCGTATATGTTGTGGCAAAACTTTCATTGACACAACCAACAATGTCTTTGTACCGTACATGAAAAGGCAACGAATGGATTCCATTCGTTGATGGTATGTTCAAAGGATGTTCCCTGTTGCTGATATCGTAGAGGTTATTTGGGTTACGCTTTTCTATTGGAGGCACAAACTGTTAACGCCATTTTGAAGGGATCGTTGAAATTTAAAGGTGTGGCTACAAAATATCTCGATAATTACCTTGCTTGGTTTTTATTTGTTAATAGTCGTATTAATGAAAACATATTAACGCCTTTTGTTTTTGAAATGAAAGATACTTATAATAGCCTACGATTATCTAAATTCGTTGAGTAATTCTTATTCAACGGGGCAGAAGAAACAAAAATCTAATTGATAAAAGGATGAAGAGCTTTGACAAATAACGTAAAACAGAGAAGAATCATTTTAGATTTAGCCGTTTCTTTAGATGGATTTATTGAAGGGAAAAATGGAGAAGTTGATTGGTGCATTATGGATCCTGATATGGGGTTCACTGATTTCTTGAATCAAATTGATACTATTTTATATGGGAGAAAAAGCTACGATTTATGGGGACAATATGTTCCAAAAAATGAAGAGTCTGATACCGAAAAGGAAATTTGGAAATTGATTCATAGTAAAGAGAAATATGTGTTTTCCAGAACACAAAAAGAGTCTGATAATCAAGCAATATTTATAAATGATAATATTCTTGAAGAAATAAATAAATTGAAGAAAAAGTCTGGTAAAGACATCTGGCTATATGGTGGAGCAAGTCTCATTACAACTTTTATAAATTTAGGGCTTGTTGATGAATTTAGATTATCTATTCACCCTGTTGTTTTGGGAGAAGGAAAACCGTTGTTTATTGATATAAAACAGAGGATAAATTTAAAAATGGTTAGTACAAGAACGTTCTCTTCTGGAGTTGTTCAAATAATTTATCATTGGAATAGTAAAAATAATATCTATCATTCCAAAGATATAATGTAATAAATATTATAAGGCAATACTCGACAGTAGTTGTCGCTTATTCAAACAAAGGGGAAACCCATTATTTGTGGCTTTCCCTTAATATTATAGAATTGAACAGAGCCTTTGTTATAAAAAGAGAAGGAAGAACATGTCAATTTATTAAAAATATATGAACAATCTCGTAAGTTTTATGTAAAAAAATGCAATTTTTAAGTATTTTGTTTAGGAATGAGTATAATTGTAGGTATAAGGCCAAACTAAAAATTAGTCATTGTTTCAAAAGAGAGGAATGATTCAAATGGGGTATTATGATGATCATTCACCTAATCGCTATGAGGAGAAAAAAGGGAAAAAGGGAGGCTATCTAATTGCCAGTTTAGTTGGAGCTATTCTTGGAGCTTTGCTTGTTATCCTATCAATACCTGCTCTTTCCAAAATAGGAGTGATTCCTTATCACGTGGAACCGGATCAATCAGAAATAGTATCAAATACAAATACGAACCAGCCAGGTGTAGTAAAGCAGGTAGCCTATGATGTAAAAACAGATACAACGACTGCCATTGATAAGGCAGCCGATGCTGTTGTCGGAATTAATAATATCCAATCATCTAGGTTTTGGTTTGATAATAATACAAATTCAGAAGAGGCTGCTGGTACAGGTTCAGGAGTTGTTTATAAAAAAGAAGGAAAAGAGGCGTTTGTTGTTACCAATGCTCATGTAGTGGAAGGAGCTACTAGATTGGAAGTAAGCCTCTCAGATGGTACCAAGATTCCTGCCGAGCTACTAGGTAGTGATATTTGGACAGACTTGGCTGTACTAAAAATAGATGCAAGTAAAATTAAAAAGGTTGCTGAATTTGGTGACTCGGATACATTAAATATGGGTGAACCAGTGATTGCTATAGGAAATCCACTTGGACCAACATTCTCAGGTTCCGTCACTCAAGGGATTATTTCTGGACTTGAACGGGCTATTCCTGTGGACATTAATCAGGATGGGGTTGTCGACTGGCAGGCAGAAGTTCTACAAACAGATGCGGCCATTAATCCTGGGAATAGTGGCGGTGCCTTGATTAACATGGCTGGTCAGGTTGTCGGTATTAACTCCATGAAAATTGCTCAGAATGCAGTGGAAGGTATCGGTTTATCCATTCCGATAAATTCAGCAAAACCCATTATTAGTGACCTTGAAAAGTTTGGAACGGTTAAGAGACCCTATATGGGAGTCGATTTAAAATCTGTAGATGAAATACCAGCCTATTATCAGAAAGAGGCATTAAAACTTCCAGATGACGTTACTTATGGGGTCGCCATTCGTCAAGTTGTTCCAGGATCACCAGCTGCAGCGGCTGGATTGCGGGAACTGGATGTAATGGTTGAATTGGACGGGAATAAAATAAATGATGTGATTGAGCTTCGTAAGCATTTGTATCAGAAGAAAAAAATTGGAGAAAAAATGGAGGTTAAATTTTACCGAGACGGTAAGCTCCAAAAAACGACTATCAAATTGGCAAGTGATCAAACAGAATAACGTGATTGACGGGGAAGGTGATTCACTCACTTTCCTTTTTTCTTATGGTATGATAATGAGGTTCATGTTAAGTGTATGACCTATCAGTGAGTCGTTTAAAATATTAAGCAAATACAACAGATAAAGTATGAAAGAGTTTGGTTGTTTGGAGGGATGGAAAATGATTTATTGTTGTGAGGAACATGTAGGAGAAGCATTAGATACCATTGTGGAGCAATATGAAACTTTTCCAGTTTTAAATAAATTGGATGTGGATAATTTATTCACAAGCTGTGAATATTGCCAAAGTAGGGCTATATATATTGTGGCGAACAAGTGATTTCATACAATATGTGGACAAAAAATGTGAATATGTGGATAACTATTGTGGATATGTTGTTTGTAAGCTGTTTGTAACAAAAAAATAAAGGGTTGTGGATTGTGAATATCTCTATTATTACCGTTGGAAAATTAAAAGAAAAATATTTAAGGCAGGGAATTGAGGAGTATTTAAAACGGCTATCTTCTTATGCCAAAGTTGAAATTGTGGAAGTGGCGGATGAAAAGGCTCCGGAGGAACTGAGTGATCTAGAAATAAAACAGGTCAAACAAAAAGAAGGCGAAAGAATTTTAGCGAAGATTAGTCCTGATTCGCATGTTATTGCTCTTGCGATTCAGGGGAAAATGCAATCATCTGAAGAATTAGCAGAGACATTGGATAAACTGGCCACCTACGGAAAAAGTAAAATTACTTTTGTCATTGGCGGATCATTAGGGTTAAGTGATGAAGTAATAAAAAGGTCAAACGAGCAGCTATCTTTTTCGAAAATGACTTTCCCTCATCAATTAATGAGACTTATCTTGGTTGAGCAAATTTATCGGGCTTTTCGAATCAATCGAAATGAACCGTACCACAAATAGAGGTAAAAATTGTTGAAGATAAGGTGGTAATTCTTTATCGGAAGCGGGTATTGATAACCGTTTCAAGATATAACAAATGGATAAGTTACCTTTGAATCTATAGAACCAAATTGGATTGCAATCTCATTTTTTTCTGATTCTAATTCTCCTTTTTCATTGGAAACTTTCTGTAAACTTTCTTGCAGCATACCCACAGGGAGAGTGTTTTTCTCAAAGGCTTCCATATACTTTGCCTGTAATTGTTCAATTTCCTTTAACCGTTTTTCAATCTCTACTAGTTCTTTATTAAGTTGGCTTATCAAATGAGCGGAAAAGATTGTTAAAATATTTTTGTAGTAGTCAAAAGATTTACATATTTTGGTGAAAGTTAAAGACACTGGTATTAATAAACCAGTGTCTATTTTTTTGCCTTTTAAATCACTACGGAGAACCGTATCATAAGTAAATTCGATTTATAAAAAACACTTAGAACGTCTATAAAATAACGTTCTAAGTGGTCTTATGTTTAATCGTTTTGTTTAGATAAGGATCATTTACTAAGCTTATCTTAGCAATAGGATTCTCTAAGCTTCTTGACTCGCATTTATTAACAAGTTAATCTTCTTTTTCCACAAAAAATGTCACTAAAACAAATAGTAAAAATGCGAGTAATAGAAGCGTTCCGCCAATGATAAATAATATCATGACAAAAGTGTCGTTTAGGTTCAATGGATTTAAGTTGTACATCCACATACCAAACGTTAAGCCAAAAGCACCGAGCATGGATAAAATTGCATGTGCTGTTACTAACTTTTTATATTTTACACGGTATACTTTATAGAAAATTCCCCAGGCAAAAACTGATAGCCAGCAAACAAGTAACATGTGTGCGTGAATAGGTCGCAATGAATAATCCATGTTGCCTGACATTTTTGAGCCTAAAAATACACCGATTAAACCAAAGATCGCCGCAAAGCGAATTAAACGAATACTCCATTTTTGTTCCATTATTAATATCCTCCTATGATTGAGTATGTATCTGTTCTAAGCGTTAATATAATAGGTTCCAGCTGGTAAGTCTCTCTGTTTTATGACTATATAAGAGGACTTAAAAATGCTTACTCTTTCCCCTTTCCCCATTTACAAACAACCCCCTACTAATTAAAAGCAGGGGTATTGTTAAAAGTAAATTATTATTCATTTGGTGCTAAAGTCGAATCAACCTCTGAAATATTGATTACTCTCCCCAAGACCGGGGATTTTTGTTCAGTGTAATTTGGATCTGTATTAGCCTCTTGATAAACTGAAAGAATCATCAAGTTTAAGTTTGCCATCTTCCATTTGATACACTTTATCGCAGTATTCCAGCATCCGTTCGTCATGGGTGACCATAATCGCTGCTTTGTTTCTTGTTTTTGCTTCTTTAGCTATGAGTTGAACCACTTCATGGGCGTTTTTCGAATCAAGACTTGCTGTTGGTTCATCTGCCAGAATAATAGAAGGATTGTTTATAAAAGCTCGAGCAATTGCGACTCGTTGGCGTTCTCCTCCAGATAATTGTTCAGGTAATTTTTCCAGCTTTGCTGCTAATCCGAGGCTTTGTAATAATTCTTTAGCGTATTCCTTATCTTCCTTTACAAGTTTTCCTGACATTCTTTTCACTACAAGTAATTGTTCCAGAACATTTAAATAAGGGACAAGATTACTGGTTTGTAGGATAAAGCCTATTTCCTTCAGTCGTAATTGTGCTAAATCCTTAGGCCTTAATTCATTAAGGCTCTTACCATTAATGACGACCTCGCCTTTGGTTGCATGAAGTAATGCACCTGCAATCGCTAGAAATGTACTTTTACCTGAACCTGATGGGCCAATGACAGCAATAAACTCGCCTTGTTTTACCGTTAGGGAGACATCATCAAGGGCAAGAACTTGATTTTCACCCTGTTGATACAGTTTAGAGACATTCTTGAATTGTATTACTGACATTATTCCATCCTCCCAATCGCTTGAAGCGGATCTATTTTTGTAATTTTTCGAACGGAAACCAAGGAACTTAAAATCGAAACTACGAGTAATAAAAGGGCATAAAGGACAACTAATTGAGTATTAAGTGAAAATGGCATTTCATCCGGAAGAATAAGGGCTGTCCCATAGGTTAACAAGATTCCTGCCACAATACTAATTGATGATAAAAGAAATACTTGGGATACAATAGCTTTTCCGAGAAAACGATTGCTGGCACCAATGGCTTTTAAAATGCCAAACTGATTGGACTTTTGTAAGGTAAGTACATAAAAGAATACTCCTATTACAAATGCCGAGATGGCCAAAAGGAAGGTAAGCATCATCATAATCGTGCCATTCTCTTCTTTATAACCAGGCATTCCCTGTATGGCTGCGGCTTTGGTTACTGTTTCCGTATTCTCGAAGTGCTGATTGATTTTCTTTGGGTCAATTTTTTCCCCTTGCAGCATAATTGCATTTACAGGTTTCTCAATTCCTTTATCAGAACCTGGTGCTGCAAATTGAATAGAGCGCCATTTATCAAGAGTAGTAAAAATAGCAGGTAAATGGTTGTATGTTTCATTTTTAACAAACCCTACAATTTTTATTTTTTCTAATGATCCTTCTATTTCCAGTGTATCACCAATCTTAAAGCCTTTTTTCTTTAACGTATCATTGGCTATAACCTCTAAAGGCTTATTTGCTTGAAGTGGCTTACCTTCAATCACACTCGGCTCTAGAAAACTGCCAGGTGTTATTCCCAAGATGGCAATATCTACTTTTTCTTTACCATCAGAAGCCGAATAAAATACGGTTCCCATGGTTGCACCCATTGCTGATGCAGCTGTAACATTCGTTTGGTGTTCCAGTTTTTTTACCAATGATTCACTCAATAATGATCGGCTCATAGAGGCTCTTGATCCTTCTTCAAAAGTTACATAATGGACATCCATATTTTTAAATGTTGCCGCACTAAGAGTGGAAAGGCCATTACCCAGTCCAGAAAGAATAAATACCAACCATGCAATCAGGACAGTAATAACACCAATCATTGTAAATCGTAATTTCCCATGCTTTAACTCTCTTATCGCAAGAAACAATGTATGCCACTCCTTCTATGAAAAAATTTTAGTTGTATTTGACTATTAAAGTTTATTAGTTTTTTGTGATTAGTCAAATGTGACTATATGCATAAAAAATTATTTGTTTATTGTTTTTGCGTTTTATAATAAAAAAAAGAACCCTTAGTGGTTCGATTGATACCTAAATATATATTAATCCGAATGAAGAAGACGTTGAATGGTTTTTTCAAGAAAGGAAATTTCTGCTTCCAACATTGTAATTTTATGTTCAACTGCAAGATTAACACCAGTTTGATTTACATGGACCGGAGTTTGTTTAAATTGATCAATTAGTTTTTTGTTTTTCTTTAATCGTTCTTTCAAGGCTGGTATTGCTTGGTTCATAGGAAGAAAATCAATAAACATTAACCCAATATCCCCTTGATAATTAACATTTTCAGCAGAAGACAGATTATCCAATAGTAATTGGTAAAAATACTTTCGGCCGCTTTCATTTATAGAATACACTTTGCGGATGGGTCTATTTCCTTCTTGCTCTAACTTAATATCAATAAAGCCCTTTTGATTTAGTTTATCTAGCGTAGCGTAAGCAGTAGGCTTTTTCATATCAGTAACTATACTTAAGTTTTTTTCAATGAATTCATTAATCTGATATCCGTGTTGACTTTGTCCCATTAGTAACCCAAGTAGAATAAGTGAGCGATGTTCCAACGATATCTTCCTTTCTTTCACACTCTTTTATATTCTCTCTTATATTTTATAGGTAGTCAAATTGAGTGTTAATCTAGTTCTTTATTAGTAACTTATGGAGAGCTATACCATTTATGTCGTAAAGATGATAAAACTGAGCACTGTTAACGCAGAAGAAGAACCAACTAGTACTGTAATAATTGGTGCTGGAGAGTCAGTGCACCTATTGTCTGTTTCTATTTCTTAAAGAGTTCAAGACTGCCTTTCCAAAAGTTAAGTTTGTCTAGTTTAAATTGGAGCCCTGCTCCTGTTAAAATCAATCACTTTCCTAGATGTTCACATAAGGGTTTGCTAATTTCATTTTTAGAGCTTTAATTTGTGTAGGCACATTTGATTGGACAAGTTTTAGATCTTCTGCGGCATTTTTAAAAGTTATTAATTGTTTACTATCTATATTAACAGGACCCCATAATCGTTTTTTTGATTTATTTAATCGGAATAATCATCTTTATTGATTTTTACATCCATTATAAGGTATAAGCAATTAAGGAACAAATAGTTAAATGGATTGATGGCCATAAACATTAAGAGACCGGAAAAGAGTAAGATGACTACATTTTTGATTTTTGGGGAATAAAATTTACCGGTTATATTCTTGGAAATGGAAATAAACCTGAAAAAGTATTGCAAGACAAACTAGTATTTTTCGCAGCAACATAAATGTGAAATCAATTAACTGAAACATTTGAAATTAACGATCAAAATGGGTTCATAGAGAAGGAAGAAACTTGCGAGACCTTGGGAACATGGGAATAAGTATTTTTATTGGTTTAGATATCTAAGATTCTGCAGGAGTGCCAACCGATTGGGGTAATAATTAACCCAATCAATTTGTATATTAGGAAATTTAAAATACCATTTAGGTGTGATACAGTAAACTGTATCATAAGTGAATGATTTTTTTAGAATCAAAAGGAGAGGACCTAATTATAAATATAGGATTTTTCACGACTAGTAAAAATCCTTTTAGGACAAATAAGTAGTAAATTCTCAATTTAAAGGAAAAGGAGAAATGAAAAATGTCAATAGCAGTTATATATGGTGGAACCCGTCCTAATGGAAATTCGGAGAAACTGACAGAATTAGTCATTCAAGATATAGCTACAGAAAAAATTTATTTAAGAGATTTTAATATTCAACCCATTATAGACATGCGTCACTCGGAAGATGGTTTTCAGGAAAGAAATGATGATTATAATTCAATCATTGATCGTATACTCCCACATGACATTTTAATATTCTCTACTCCAATTTATTGGTATAGCATGTCAGGAACAATGAAAAACTTTATTGATCGATGGTCGCAAACTTTAAGGGACCCAAAATATCCTGGTTTCAAGAGTAAAATGGCTTCAAAAAAAGCATTTGTTATTGCTGTTGGAGGAGATGCCCCTTACATTAAAGGACTGCCTATGATTCAGCAATTTCAATACATTTTTGATTTTATTGGAATGGAATTTGCTGGATATATTCTTGGGAATGGAAACAAACCTGAAGAAGTACTACAAGATAAAGTAGCACTTTTCGCAGCAACTCAAATGCGAAATCAATTAATTGAAAACATTTGAAATGAACCATCAAAATGGGCTCATGGAAAGGTTAAAACATATTATGACACAAAAAAGTTAAATTTGCTTATATGAAAAAAGACTTGGAATACCAAGTCTTTTTTTTATTCTTGGAAGTATTTTTCTTTTTAAAACGAAATATGTTAACCATATTTATTATTTGGTTGACTTTTAACGTGAGTTTAGAATATTATTGTAATTAATTTAATCGATATTTATTACGAGGGAATGAAAAGAATGAAACTTAAAGAAATTACCTTTATAGCATTGTTTGCTGCTTTTATGGGGGCTCTAGGTATTGTACCACCTATTACTCTTTCGTTTACACCTGTACCTATTACATTGCAAACATTAGGTGTACTCCTTGCAGGGGGAGTATTAGGAGCAAGATTAGGAGCGATCAGCCAAATTGTCTTTTTACTGTTAGTTGCGGCTGGTGTACCTCTTTTATCGGGAGGCAGAGGCGGTTTAAGTGTGTTTGTTGGACCGAGTGTTGGTTACTTAATTTCTTGGCCCATTACAGCATTTGTTATTGGATATTTATTATCGTTTATAGCAAATGTAAAACTGCATCATGTTTTATTAATTAATCTAACAGTTGGAATCCTACTTATCTATTTAATTGGTATACCCGTTCAGGCATTGATGATGCACATTTCAGTATTAGATGCGGTAAAAATAAGTTTAGTTTACCTTCCTGGGGATGTTTTAAAAGCAGTACTAGCTTCCATTTTAGTTTACAGACTAAGAAAACACCCGGTTTTTTCAAGTTCACTAGCAACGATTTATCCCAAATGTAATTAAAATTTTTTTAATGAAAAGAGGCATATTGATAAGTCTTTTATAGAGGCGATATTAATGGGTAATATAACTGAATCTTATGAATTTTCCGCTAAAAATTTTCCAAACAAAATAGCCATCCAAACTGATCATCAACAAATTAATTATAAAAATTGGAGTGAATTGGTCAATCAAACGGCAAATTGGCTTTACTCACTACATTCCGAAAATAAAATAATAGGAATCCATTTGCCTAATGGAATTCCTTTCCTACAGCTCTTTGCAGGGGCTGCTAAGGCCGGATGGATTGCAGTTCCATTAGATTTGAAATGGAAAACCATTGAGTTAGAAGAGAGAGTAAAAATTTGCAATCCGTCAATTATTGTCACAACAAAAGAAATTTTCTATCGGAATAAACATATGATTCCAAATTTAAAGAGTTTGGATGACATTTTACAGGAAATCTCCCAGTTTGAAGTCAATATCATTAGGGATACTCAAGAAGACTTACCTTTTTACATAGGATTTACATCTGGTACAACTGGAAAGCCAAAGGCATTTGTTCGCTCCCAGAAATCATGGCTGGCAAGCTTTGAGTGTAACCGTATGGATTTCGAATTAAATGAATTGGATCATATTTTCATTCCTGGAGCATTAATTCACTCCCATTTTCTTTATGGAGCCATTAGCACCTTATATTTAGGGGGGACTGTCTATCTATTAGACAAATTTTCGCCGATTAAGGGACATTTATGGATACAATCTTACCCGATTACAACGATGTATGTCGTTCCAACAATGCTAGAAGCCTTTCAGAAACAAGGAATTCTAATCAATCAACCGATAAAAGTCCTTTCATCGGGTGCAAAGTGGTCTGAAAGGTTGAAATTGGAGATTCGTAATCATTTCCCCAAGATGACCATGTATGAGTTTTATGGGGCTAGTGAATTGAGTTTTATTACTGTACTTTCTGAAAGAGATGGGTTCAAGAAGGCTGCATCTGTTGGGAAGCCTTGTTCTGGTGTAGAGGTACAAATTCGGCTAAAAGATCAAAGCTTAGCAAGGCCCAATGAGATTGGAAAGGTCTATGTAAGGAGTGAACTGATAATAACCGGATATATGGATTCTGATGGAAGGACTGTTCATTCGATTCGGGATGAAGAAGGATGGGCTACTGTCCATGATATGGGTTATTTTGACGAAGATGGCTATTTATATATTACAGGCCGTGAACAAAATATGATTTTATATGGTGGAATTAATATTTTTCCTGAAGAAGTAGAAAAAGTGATTTCTTTGCATCCGGACGTTGAGGAGGTTGCCGTAATAGGTTTACCAGATTCGTATTGGGGTCAGGTTGTGACTGCTGTAGTAAAAGGGAACGGAAGCTCATTAGAGTTAAAAAGACTATGTAATAAGTATTTATCTTCTTATAAAATTCCCCGCAAATGGTTTTTTTTATCTGAAATGCCATATACAACGAGTGGAAAGATTGCTCGTGCGGAGCTAATAAAACAATTGGAAAGAAAGGTGACCAGTAATTAAAAGAGCAGTCATTGTCCTTGCGAAACGTACACCAATTGGAAAAGTAAAAGGAATTTTGCGAGATATTCAGCCGCATGAACTTGTCGCTCCACTCCTCCAGTATTTAGCAAATAGATTGGAAGATAAGATAGATGACATTATTTTGGGGAATGTTGTTGGACCAGGTGGAAATATAGCTAGGGTCGCAGCCTTGGAAGCAGGATTACCTCTTTCTGTAACAGGGCTTACCATTGATCGTCAATGCAGTGCGGGATTAGAAGCTATTCGAATGGCATGTTACTATATCCAAGGCGGAGCCGGCTGTTGTTATATTGCTGGTGGTGTAGAAAGCGCGAGTACTTCGCCGTTTCCATCCAGAGCAAGATTCTCACCTGTACAAATTGGCGACCCTGATATGGGTGTTGCTGCGGAAAATGTAGCAGAAAAATATGCTATTTCAAAAGAATTACAAGATAAATATGCACTTTTAAGTTACGAGCGCACTTGGGTGGCGTACGAAAAGGGGTATTTTACTCAAGAAATCATTCCGATTAAGGAAAACCACCAGGATGAAGAATTACTTAGAAAAAGAAAGCTAGAAACTCTACTAAAAAGGGCGAAACCAATATTTAAAAAAAACGGTACGGTTACTGCAGCGAACAGTTGCGGTATTCATGATGGTGCTTCAGCTGTTCTTGTCATGGAAGAAAAAGTAGCTTTAAAACATGGTTACCAGCCTATCCTGAGATTTTTGGACAGCGAAGTCTCAGCTGTACATCCTAATTTTCCCGGGGAAGCCCCTATTCCAGCTATCCAAGCCTTATTAAAAAGAAATTTGTTAACCGTTGCGGATATAGATTTAATTGAAATCAATGAAGCATTTTCTTCGAAGATAGTCGCCTGTATGAAAGAACTTTCTATTCCTTGTGACAAAATAAATGTTCATGGAGGAGCTTTAACATTAGGACATCCTTATGGGGCTTCAGGAAGTATTTTGATCACGAGGCTTTTCTATGAAGTCCAAAGACGAAAGAATACTAAATATGTACTAGCGGCACTAGGCAGTGCTGGAGGAATCGGAGAAGCAATCCTATTCGAGGTGGTAACATGAAATCGAAGGAATTTGAAGTAATCTTTACCCAAGAAGATGTGAGACAATTTGTCCAATTAATTGGTGATCAAAATGTTATCTATCAATGTCCTGAAAGGGTTCAAGATGATCATTTCGAAAAAATCCCACTTCCTCCAACCATGCCAATGATAGCTTATAAATGGCTTAAAATCCCATGGGAACTTCAACAGCCTATTATTCATCGGAAACAGAAAAGCACTCAACATCAAAGAATGTATACAGATGAGATCTATAGGGCAATAGTGGAAGTGACAGAACCATTTCAACGTCAAAATTTTACTTTTATTAAACAAACTCTTTATTTATATAATGATGAAGGTCAACTTTGTTTTGAAGGAGAATCAGATTTGATTTTGGAAGATTTGACATGAAAAACTTTACCTTTCATATTACTGAAGAAGAGGTTAAACAATATGCTAAGATTTCAGGTGATAACAATCCCGTTCATTTAGATATAGAAGTGGCAAAACAACAAGGGTTTTCAAATAAAATTGCCCATGGGATGTTAACAGTAGCCAAAGTGTTAGGGATAGTTTCAAACGAAATTCTCGCTCCACAAGAGTGGGTGTATAGGCATGAATTTACCTTTACCTCACCAGTATATTTGGGAGATCAAATAACTTTGAGTATCAAACAATTGGATAATAAAATTATAGTAGAAGGAAAGTGCAGGAAACGAGTAGTCATAAAAGGATGGTTGATAGTAACTAGATGAAATCCCCGATGAACATAAAAAACAAATGATAAATCGTGCAATCATATGGGATCGCACGATTTGTTTCATAATGTAGAAGTTAAAAGTTACATAGATAAGCTGAATCTTATTTTGATATGTTATGGTGAACCATACCAAAAATAGAGAAAGTTCTTTTATATTCATTTGCTTTAAATATACTAGAATTAAACTGTTTTTTTATTTTTTTTCAAATATAATCGTGTGGCCTATGAATAAATTTTATTGACTTTAATGAAAAGTGTGTGTAAAGTGGTAATTGAACTAAATAGGAAATTAAAGGAAGACACTAGGGGAGCCTTTTTTGGCTGAGACGGGAATATCCCGGACCCTTTGAACCTGATCTAGTTCATACTAGCGTAGGAAAGTGGAGTCCGTGCATGAGTATATGTATACATGGGTATATTTATACATAGTATATTTATATTTATTCTGCCGCTCCATTTTTGGAGCGGTTTTTTTTGTTTCACTTTAAAGCTGCTTCCTAACTAGCGTCTTCCGATTACAACTAACTAAGGAGGAAATTGGTATGAGTTTTTCTGCAGAACTAAGAAAAGAAGCAAATCCTATTTTTAATGCTATTTTTGAACATCCTTTTGTTCAAGGTATTGCAAATGGAGATTTGAAGAAGGAGCAACTAATTCATTATGTCAAACAAGATTTTGAGTATTTAAGTTCCTTTATACGAATCTATGGAATTGCTATTTCAAAGTGTGAAAATCGCGAGGATATGGAAATGTTTAATAAGCAAATTTCCTTTATCTTAAACAGTGAAACACATCCTCATAATAACTTTTGTCAAGTTGCAGGAGTTTCCTACGAAGAATTACAGGGATTTCCTTTGGCTCCCTCTGCCCATCAATACATTCGTCATATGCTAACGGTTGCTCATGAAGGAACATTGGGAGAAATTATCGCTGTCTTATTACCATGCCCGTGGACTTATTGGGAAATTGGAAAACGGCTATTAAAAGAAGTAAATCCAGACCGCTCTCATCCATTTTATGAATGGATCAATTTCTATGGCAATCGTACAGATTCCATTACAACGAAGTTTTGTGAGCGTCTCGATGAATGGGCAAAGGATGCGACAAGCAAAGAAAAAGAAAAAATGAAGGAACATTTCTTACTTAGCTGTCAGCTAGAATATATGTTTTGGGATATGGCTTTTAAACTCGAAGAATGGCCTGTAAAAATGGAGGTAGTACCTTCATGACTTGGAAGATGAAAGAAGTGGTTCTAGCCGTTATTTTATCCGTAATTTGCGGTGTGATTTATCTAGGATGGTCTACACTGTGGCTTCCTATTTCTTCTCTTGTAGGTCCTGTCGGTGCTGGTTTCATGTTTGGCATCTGGGTAATTGCCAGCCCTATTGTTGCCTACATTATCCGTAAACCAGGTGCTGCATTTGTAGCAGAAGTTGCGGCAGCAGCAGTGGAATTATTAACGGGGAGCCATTTTGGTTTATCTGCCTTGTTAGTAGGGGTCTTTCAAGGAATGGGTTCTGAAATTGCTTTTGCCATATTTAGATACAAGCGGTACAACCTTCTAACCTTAATGCTATCTGGTGCCTTGGCGGCCGTTTTTGCAATGATTTATAACTTGTTGGCAAATGGTTTTGGATACTACTCTACAGGTTTATTATTGACGACGTTAGGAATTCATGTGGTAAGCGGCATCATTCTTGGCGGTTGGTTAGCAAAGGTAGTGGTGGACGCACTGGCCAAAACAGGTGTATTAGAACAATATGCCATTATGAAAGAAAGAAGAAAAAAGGGAGACATCAATGGACATGTTTCTGGGCTGTAAAGATCTTTCTGTCCGCTTTTATAACCGTTCTGAAAAAATACTTAATAATATTACGCTATCCATCCATAAAGGGGAAAAAGTATTAATACTTGGGCCTAGCGGGAGTGGGAAATCAACTTTAATTTCCACTCTTGCTGGGATTATTCCGGAGTATATGGAGGCAGAAGTTACAGGACAAGTATTTCTGCGAGAAAATGTGGGTGTTATGTTTCAAGATCCTGATTCTCAATTTTGTATGCTTCATGTGGATGAAGAGATAGCTTTTAGCCTTGAGAACCGCTCCATTCCTCGAAGTGAAATGGATGAAATCATTTCATATTTGATGAATCAAGTAGGTTTAAAAATAGATAAAAAAACCTCCATTGAAACATTATCAGGTGGTATGAAACAAAGGCTGGCTTTGGCTTGTTTACTAGCTTTGGAACCAGAAGTGTTGTTTTTTGATGAACCAACAGCCCAGTTAGACCCTGCTGGAAGAAAAGAAATATTTGAGTTATTACATAACTTATCTCAAAAGACCAATCAAACGATGGTATTTGTCGAACATGTTTTAGACGGCTGTATTGAATGGATGGACCGGGTGATTATGATAAATGAGGGCGGAAGAGTAATTGGAGATGGGAAACCAGTGGACATTCTCCGTCATTTTAATAACGAAATGAAAAAAGCAGGAATTTGGCGGCCGAAGCTTTTTCCGTACAAGTGGAGCGAAGTTATTGAAAACCCCTCTCATCCATTATCTATTAAATTATCAAAAGAGCTAGAAACAAAGTGTCAAGTTAAAACAAGAGAATACGGAAATGAGAATCCGATCATTTATACAGAAGATTTGGAAATAGGCTATGGAAAGAAGTCAATTGTAAAAGATATTAACTTAGTGATAGGTAAAGGGGAATGGATTTCCATTGTTGGAGAAAACGGAAGTGGAAAAAGCACGTTGCTGAAAAGCTTAATTGGCTTGGAGCCAATAAATAAAGGGAAAATATACATTCAAGGTAAGGATCTAAAGAAATGGTCCGATCGTGAATTGTTTGAAAGAGCAGGTTTTGTCTTTCAAAATCCAGAACTTCAATTTTTAGCAGACACAGTATTTGAGGAAATTGCTTTTGGCGGACGGCAGAGAAATTGGCCGAAAGAGTCCATTCATGCCAAAACAAAAAAACTGTTACAGGAGTTTGGTTTGGAAGCTTATCAGAACGAACATCCTTTAACTCTTAGTTTGGGACAAAAACGGCGGTTGAGTGTGGCAACCATGTTATTGTTTGATCAAGTGTTATTATTGCTTGATGAACCAACATTTGGTCAAGATGAAAAAACAGCAAGTGAATTAATTAAAAAACTAAAAGAAAGACAGGAACAAGGAACAACGATCATTATGGTCACTCACGATATGGATTTGGTAGATCATTATTCCGATCAAGTCTTGCTTTTAAATAAAGGAAAAGTAGTTTATCAGGGAACGCCATATGGTTTATTTTCTGACGAGGCTCTTTTATGGGAAACTAAGATCATACCACCCCTTCATTATCAGCTAATGCATGCACGAAGGGAGCGAGTATTAGTATGAAAGCAAACACTTCATTCTTAGCTACTCTTAATCCTTCCTGTAAGTTGTTTGCCCATTTATTTGTTATGTTTCTATTGATGAACATTACGAATATGAAAGGGACATTCTTTATATGGATTTTAGCTGTTCTTATCGGCATTTTTTTAGGCGGATGGAGAATCACGTATTTTTTAAAAAGGTTATTTCCTTATTTTGGATTTTTTGTTTTAATTTTTTGGATGATGGCTGCTTTTGGGGAAGGACAGGAAACGATTTGGCAATGGGCATGGTTCCATATTACGAAAGAAAGCTTGAATCACGGCCTGACGATTGCTTTACGGATGTTAGCGTTTGTCACGTATGGATTATTATTTACTTCTACAACCGACTTAACATTGTTCATTATGAGTTTAATCCATCAATGCAAACTTTCACCTAAATGGGCATATGGACTATTAGCAGGGCTGCGCTTTATCCCCTTATTCCAATCTGAACTTAACCAAATGAAGACTGCTCATAAAGTTAGAGGATATAAGGAAAAAAATGGGTGGAAGGCTTTTAAAAGGTATGCGTTGCCGTTATTTACACATGGAATCAGGAAATCTGAAAGAATAGCGATTGCGATGGAAGCACGTGGATTTACTGGAACAAAGAATAGAACTTATTATCGCACCACTAAAATTGGATCAAGAGACTGGGCCTATTTACTTTCTTTAGTATCTGTTGTCATAGGAATGACTTTTTTATAATAGCACATAATAATAAGAAATTACTGATGATATAGGTGTGGTGTATTCAATTCCACCGGAATATCACACAAACTACAAAATATTATAATCAAAAAAAGATAAGACAGGTACTGCCCTGTCTTTTTTGTTATATACTTATTTAGGTTATTCAGATAAATATCCTTTTTTCATTACAATCTTTCTTATTAGCTTCCCAAAAAAAAAGAGTTATTCCTATGATAATGGATCTGACTGCAAAGTTATATAAACTACTTTCTAATTTCCCAATGGATTCCCCTAATTCCGCATATAGAGTTTCTTCTATACTAAATATAACACCCTCTAATAATGTGATTTCATTTTATAATTAGGGATGGGAAAAGTTTTTATAAAAATGAAGTTTAAGAGGAATTCTGAATGGTTTTGAAGGTAGAAGTGAGTTTGAAGGAGAATTAAATTATCAATTGATATTTATGGTATTAGATTTAAAAAAGCTGCAGGATAATGGTTTGTTAAATCATACGATAATTAAATGAGGTATTTCGTTTCAAATATTTGAATGTTTTTTGCTGATGTGTTCTGAAAGCATTCCTTGTTATAGATGGAAGGTGACGATATGAAAATCAAAGTGCTGATAGCGGATGATAATTCCTTTATTCGTGAAGGATTGAAAATTATTTTAAATACATATGAAGAATTTGAAGTGGTTGCATCGGTTAATGATGGTCTGGAGGCAGTGAATATCTGCAAGCAGCATGTAATCGATGTGGCCCTATTAGACGTGCGGATGCCAAATATGAATGGTGTTGAGGCGACCAAGCTGATCAGTGAACAAACAAAGACAAAACCATTGATTATTACCACCTTTGATGATGACGAGTATATATTGGATGCCATCAAAAATGGTGCTAAAGGCTATTTGCTGAAAAATAATGACCCGGAACGGATTCGTGAAGCGATTATTAGCGTATACAATAGCAATACTGTCATTCAGGATGTTGTAATGGAGAAAATTAAGTCCAATTTAATAGATAAGAAGCAGGAAAGCAAAATAGATAGGAGCCTGTTTACTGAGCGTGAACTGGATATCATGGCCTTAATTGCAAAGGGGTTTTCAAATAAAGAGATTTCCAAACAACTATATATTTCTGAAGGAACGATTGCTAACCATATTACTTCGATACTTAATAAAACCGGGCTCAGTCACCGCACGCAAATTGCGATTTACTATTTAACAGGAAGAGTTCATTAACATGGAATTCTGGATGATTTTTAGTAAGCTCATATTATTGGGATATTTGGTTCTCCGGTTTATACATGTTACAGATCGAAATATTCCTTGGATTATTTTTTCCTTGTTGCTTTATTTGTGTATTAATATTTTATATTATATTGTGAAACAAGATAGGATGAAGAGGGGGATTCTATTTCTTTCGCTGGTCCAAATTCTTGCATCCTATTATATGGTTCAGTCATTATTTATTTTATTGTTGCCGTTAAATCTGTGTGAAATTTTCCCTTTTCAAAATAAAAATCGTTTTATGATACTAATCTTGGTTTTCCTGCCACTCCTCCCTCTTCCTAATGATTTGGCTTTTCAATACGGATTGGTTGCAGCCTTAAGTTTCATTATATATATGATGTTCATGCAGTTTACCGCACGGTTACAAATGCAAGAGGCTCAATTAGATGTAATGAGGAAAAATCTCCAAAAAGTAACTAGAATTTTAAATGAAAATAATGAATTTATCAGGCAGTCCGAATATACGTTTAAATTGGAGGAGCGAAATCGTCTTGCTCAAGTTTTTCATGATAAAATTGGCCACACGATGACCGGTGCCCTCATTCAAATGGAAGCGGCTAAGCGGTTGATAGGTTCTGATCAAAAGAAAGCTCTGGAATTACTGCAAAATGCTATTAATATTTCAAACATGGGGATTGAGCAAATTCGGATTACCTTAAAAAATTTGAAGCCTCCTATCGAACAAATAGGCATTAATCGGATGAAATTATTTATTGAGGAGTTTTCTGCTAAACATTCATTATCAATGCCTTTTATATATAAGGGAGATATGGAAAGAATCACCCCGATTCAGTGGAAAATTATTTATGAAAATTTGACAGAGGCACTAACAAATGCTCTTAAATATTCTGAAGCAACAATGATTTCCATTAAAATTCATGTCCTAAATACAATGATTAAAGTAGAAGTAAAGGATAACGGTGTTGGAGTTCAAAAGGTGAAAAAAGGAATTGGATTGATTGGAATGGAGGAACGGACTGCATCTATCAATGGAAAGATTATTGTGGACGGAACTAATGGCTTTTCCGTTACGATGTTAATCCCCATCCAAGGAACCATGTAAATAGGAAAAATTTCCATATTGCCTGACACCCCATGAAAAATGTAAATATGAAAATATGAAATTTCTCATGTGAAAAGGATGAATGATTGCACTTATGCAGCATCATCCTTTTTTTTATAATGAATTCAAAAGTTAATGAGGGGTGAAATAGTGTGAAGGTACTTGAAGTAAAAAATTTAACGAAAAAGTTTGATGGTTTTATTGCCGTTGATAATATTTCTTTATCTATCAATGAAGGTGAAATATTTGGGTTACTTGGACCGAATGGTGCTGGAAAAAGTACTACGATTAATTTAATTGCTGGTCTCTTGAGAAGTAGTGAAGGGGAAATTAAAATTTTAGGGAAAAACAATATGAAACATAGCCGATACACAAAGATGAATATTGGCATTGTGCCGCAGGACTTGGCGATTTACGAGGATCTTACTGCTTTTGAAAATGTGAAATTTTTTGCTGGATTATACGGTTTAAGAGGGACTGAATTAACTGATCGTGTCCAAGAAGCATTGGAATTTGTCGGTCTCCTTGATATGCAAAGAGCATATCCAAAGAATTTTTCAGGTGGCATGAAAAGACGGTTGAACATAGCTTGCGCCATTGCTCATCGTCCAAAATTAATTATTATGGATGAACCGACGGTTGGGATTGATCCTCATTCACGAAATTACATTCTTCAATCCATTCATAAGTTAAATGAAATGGGCTGTACAATTATTTATACCAGCCATTATATGGAGGAGGTCGAGGAAATCTGTACGAGGATTTCCATTATGGATCATGGAAAGGTGATTGCAGAAGGGACAAAAGAACAATTAATAGCGATCATCACTAATACAAAGGATATTTGGATAGAGGTAAAATCGGTTGAACAAATTGATATAGAAAAAATTAAGGAAATTAACGGGGTAAAAACCGTCTCTTTAGATAAAAACGTAATCAAAATTAATTCGGAAATAGGTATCAATAATTTAAATAATATTCTTCTGTATTTAATGAATCAAAAGGTTGAAATTGGTTCGCTGGAGGAAAGGGAGCCCAATCTGGAAACTGTATTCCTTACATTAACCGGAAGAAATTTAAGAGATTAGAAAGGGGGATACCTTTGAATATACTCAACATTACTTGGAAGGAAATCAAGGTGAGTTTCCGGGATTATCATACATTTATATTAATGCTGGCATTTCCAATTATCCTGATGTTGATTCTTGGGTCTGCCTTATCTAACAATTTTGATAAAAAAATTAAAGTTGATAATGTTCATGTTATATATAAAAACTCTGCTAGCCAAGCGGTTTTTTCCTATTTTCAAAGTTTTATCAAAGAAGCTAAAGTAGCAGGCATCGATTTTACGGAAGTGGCTGATGGGATAAACGGACGAGATGAGGTAAAGGAAAATCATTTCACAGCCTTTATCGAGGTGACTGATAAAGGATTAACATTAATCGGTAGTAGTCAGAACAGCATTGAAGAGAGTATCCTCCAAGGGATGCTGACGGCATTTGCTGATAAATATAACCTGGCGGCTGCGGTAGTAAGTGTTGACCCAACAAAAGTGAGTACGGTTTTAGCCAGTAGTACTAAGCATGATTATATAACAGAACATTCTCTGCGATCAGCGAAGGCACCAAGTTCGATGGACTACTATGCAATTGCGATCACGACGATGATTGCCTTTTATGCAGCATTGTATGGAATGGGTCTTCTTCGTGAGGAAAGAGTTAAACATACGTCGATTCGATTATTAGCAGCCCCGATTCGAAAGAGCGAAATTTTCCTAGGAAAAATTATTGGCTGTGTATTAGTAAACTTGATTTGTGTTGCTGCAATAGTTATTTTCAGCCACTATGTGTACAAAGCGGAATGGGGAAGTCATATCGGATTGGTTTTTCTTATCCTCATATCGGAAATATTTCTTGCAGTCAGTTTTGGTCTTGGCATCAGCTATATGGTCAAATCACATGAGGCTGCTAGAACAATTACCACATTGGTAATTCAGCTGGTGTCATTCTTTGGAGGAGCTTATTTTAAAATTGATCATCCCACTGGAATATTTAAATTTATCACGGATTTATCTCCTCTTACTTGGGTTAACCAGGCAATTACGAAAATCATATATAACAATGACCTCGCAGCTGTAGTGCAGCCTGTTGCCTTAAATATGGGGGTTTCACTTCTATTTTTAATGATAGCGATTATTTCATTCCAAAGACGGGAGGGATTATGATGAAAGATATTATCTGGCTCATAAGGAAAATTATTAGGGTCACTTTTAGAAAAAAAGGAAATATCCTTCTGTACTTTGGCGGGCCGCTCATTGGGATTCTCATTGCTTTCCTGGCCTATGGAGGGTCAGACCAGCAAACGTTAAAAGTTGGGATTATCAATCAGGATTCGGCACAAATTGCGGGAGATACGGTTCATTTTCTAGAACATCTGGAAAATGTGGAAGTAGTTAAAATCAATGAATCTACCTTGAAAGATCAAATTGCCACGGGGAAATTAGATTGTGCGATCATATTAGGTCAAAAATTCTCAGAAAGTATTGAAAATGGAATTCCTGACCATATACAGCTTGTCTCCATTAAAGGGGCAGAAGTTACCAGTTTTGTAAAATCTTATCTTTATCAGTATCTAGATAATATTACTGCCTTAAAAAGGGCTGCAAATGGGGATCCAGAAGTATACCAAAAAATGTATGATCGCTTCCAGCAAGCTAATTTCAAGCTTCAGGTCGAGACATTGCAAGACACCTCAAAGGGGAAAAATATGACAATTATGACCATCGGTTTTTTGTTAATGATTATGTTAATATCGGCAGGAAACTTCGCTGAAATTATTATGAAAGAAAAAGAAAATCGCACCTATTTTCGTTTGATATCAACCCCCATCAATGTCAGAAAGTATGTACTTGCAAATATTGCGGTCAGTATGATGGTGATGGTGGTTCAAGTGCTGCTTACACTGCTAATGGCAATGAAAGTCTTTCATATTGAGATGAATGTGTCCTTTTGGCAAATGGCGGTCCTATTAACTTTGTTTGCTTTAGTTTCTGCAGGTTTATCACTTATGGTCGTGTCCTTTGCCTCTAGTTCTAGGGCTGCTGGTGCACTGCATATCTTGATTACAATTCCGTCGTGTCTATTGGCAGGGTGTTTTTGGCCCTTTGACCTTATGCCTAAAGTTGTTCAACGAATTGCACAATTTATGCCGCAACACTGGGTGCTTGAGACAATAAACCAATTACAGCTTGGATATTCTTTTGGTAGCCTTTATCTCAATTTAATGATTCTACTAGCATTTGCAGCCGTATTTTTCCTATTTTCCGTTTATAAATTTGGACGGAATAACGATGTACGAAATTTTGCTTAAAGTTAGTTGATTTTAATAAAAGACTGTAGGAATATTAGGATTAGGGAATATTCCTATAAATAGTAGTAGAATTTTTATACTAATTTCTTTTAACAATAAAGAAGTTTCTATGAAAACAGAGATGAAATAATCATCTAAAATAGATAAAAAACAGTGTCTGACTCCATTGTGGTAAAGAATTTCTTCATTGGGAGCAGGCACTGTCTCTATATCTTTAAATTTAAAACCTTCTAAGGAATTGTCTCACAATGGCCATCGTGAGAGTGTCTGCCATTTCTATGGCTTTTGCCTCAATTTTATTAAATACCGTTATACTAGCGTAAAAATCCCCTTGGAGAATGAATACTGCCTCTTGCTTAGTCATTGCTAAGTGTTCAAAAAACATTTCTCTGAATTTTATTTCAGATATAAAAGGATTTATTCTACTTAGGAATTTGGAAATTTCTGCTCCATTTGCGTACCAACGTCTTTCTGCCTCTGCTACAGCATTTTGATTGCCTGCTTTTGCAGCTTGGACTAATTCAGCAGCAATAACCAGATGACTCCTGATTAAGTTGCTGAACCTTTCAGCAATTCTATTTCCATAGAAAAGTGCTAGTAAATTCCCCATATCTGTAGCGTTTCGGAGAAGTCGTGCGGTAACAGCGTCTAAATCAGGTAAATGAAAGGCTATGCTATTGATCGTCATTCTTGTCCAATACACGTGTTGTTCCCAGGCTAAACGCATAGCATTACTTAAACGAACTTCCTGTTCACTAATACAAGAACCATTGAACCAAGTTCTTTTCATGGTTTCCTCCCCCCTCCCAAACAATCTAAAATCATTCCAGTATATTCAGATTTAAAAAAATAGTTTCTACTTATTAATAATGCAATCGTTGATTTTAAATAAAGATACGAAGGCGGGTTTTAAGGCAACTTCTCAATAAGGGTTTTTTAAGATAAAAAATGATAAATATTGTGGGTGAGGGGAAACATATTACAATTGATGATCAAATTCATTATCCATTATTTTAAATTTATTCTTAGGAGTTGACTATTCATGACTATTAGACTTACCCCCTGTATTGTAATGAATGGAAATACAAAAGAGGCGGTTCATTTTTATGAAAAGGTCTTGGATGCTAAAGTCCTAAATATTCAAACTTACGGAGAGATGTCAGTACCTTGCCCAGAGGCATTAAAAGAACGAGTAGCAAACGTGATGCTACAAATTGGAGAAAGTAAACTTATGTTATTTGATGCTCCAAATATATCTGTTCCAGACGGAGATACGGAGCAAGTACATAATATACAACACGATAAAAACGCAGTTGTGACCATAAATATTTCAATAAATGATGTGAGAAGAACAAAGGAAATCTTTGAAATTTTGCAGAAAGAGGGTAAGGTAATTGCTCCTCTAGAAGAAGTTCCATTTAGCCCTGCATTTGGTACTGTAATGGACAAGTTTGGTGTAACTTTTATTCTTGTTACACAATTATAAAACTAAGAAATTGTGTGCTTATTTTCCTTATTGTCTGGATAATTATATCTACCAAGTTATTGTATTTCTATTTTCAATTTTGAATGTTTAATTTGATTCAAAAACCTTTTCCTTCATTATTTTATTAAATGAATACATTTTAAAAAAAGTATTGAACAGATAAGGAACAAATTTTATTAAATATTCTAGAAGAATTTGAGTTTGGACTAGAGGTCACCTTGTTAGGATTAAAGGGAAAACTAAGGGATAGTCATAGTAATTCAAAAAATAAGAAAAAAACCATAAGGGCAGGTCTTTTGTTTCGTTTTTATTGAAATAACAGGTCTGCCTACGTGTTTTTCTATGTGATTTCCTAGCAATTGGGAGCTTACTAGGACAGGGGACATTTTTTATATTAACCAGATAAGGTTGTCTTACAAGAACATGTACAGGTAGTTATGGATTGATGAAATGTACTAGACATTCATTTAGCAAACTATTGTTGAATAAGTCTTTAGAAGTAGGATAGAAGGTACTTCAAAACGTGGAAGACAAATGAAAAAGTATAAATAAGAGCAAAATAATGAAAATGGCGTGCGTAGCTAAACCAGAATACACGCCATTTATTAATGCTAAAATCTTTTCACTACAAAAAAAAGAGTGTATCCTTTTCCATGGAACAGATGTTTAATCATTGAGTTTTGCGTTATTTTTTTTATAAAATCAAGTATAATTTATTCGTCATGTATTCATAGAAATTATATGGGTTTATTTGGAATCCGTTTTTAAAAGGGAGGATGAGATACATGTCAGAAGAATATCGCTCTCGTATAGAGCGAAGAAGAATACAAGAACAGCAGAAAAATGCTTCAAAGGGTCAAAAGGGGAAGAAGCAGGGAAAGAGCGTATGGAAAAGAATCTTCTTTATTTGTTTGACTCTAGGTCTTGTTATGATTTTAGCTGTGATTGGTGCATTCGCATGGATTATTAAAGATGCACCAAAGTTTGATGAAACGTTATTAAAAGACCCATTATCATCGGAAATATATGCAGCCGATGAGAAAACATTAATTGCCGAAGTAGGTAAAGAAAAGCGTGATGATATTACGATTGATCAAATACCGGATGTTCTCAAAAATGCAGTGTTAGCTACAGAAGATGCTCGTTTTTACGAACATCACGGAATTGATGTGAAACGGACACTTGTTGCCGTTTTCACGAATATCACAGCTGGCACTTCTCAAGGTGGAAGTACGATCACACAGCAAATTGTGAAAAATTCCTTCCTATCGCCAGAAAAGACGCTAACTCGAAAAGTGCAAGAATGGTATTTGTCCATTCAATTAGAACGACGTTTTTCAAAAGATCAAATTCTGGAAATGTATTTTAATAAGAATTTGTATGGAAGTGACGTTTATGGTGTAGCAAAAGCCGCTGAACGATTCTTTGGTTTAAAGGCGGATGAGCTAGATCAATTGACACTTGAACAGGCTGCCCTCCTAGCAGGAATTCCGCAAAGTCCGAATAACTATATTCCGACTGTGGAAAGCAATCTTGAAAGGGCAGAAAAACGACGGAATATGGTTCTCCAATATATGAATCGACACGGCTATATTTCCAAAGAGGTAATGGAAAAAGCACAAAGTACACCGATTGAAGATACGTTAAATATTCAACAAAAACAAGGAAATAAATATCAAGCATTTGTTGACACAGTTATTGAGGAAGTTCAAAACAAAACAGGTTCAAATATATTTGAAGACGGGTTAAAAATCTATACAACAATCGATCCGGAAATCCAGCAAATAACGGAGAAAGCCCTATCCACTAATGAGTATATTAATTATCCGGATAATGAGAGACTGCAGTCAGCAGTTGTCATTTTAGATACTCAAACGGGCGCTATCAAAGCAATTGGCGGTGGAAGACATTATCAAACTGGTGGTTATAATTATGCCACCAAGATTAAACGTCATCCTGGTTCGACAATAAAACCTATTCTTGATTATGGCCCAGCCATTGAAAAATTTAAGTGGTCGACAGGACATATCTTAAAAGATGAACCGTACCAGTATTCAAATGGAACTCCAATTCGTAATGCTAGCCGTTCTTATGTTGGAAATAGAACCATAAGGGATCATTTGGCATGGTCTCGCAATATACCGGCTTTAAAAGCCTATCAAGAAGTAGGAGCCGATTATGCGACAAATTTTGCCAATAATCTTGGATTCCCAATTACAGATGAACAAAAAGCAAATGAATCAAATGCGATTGGTGCAATAGATGCAGCCTCTCCACTAATAATGGCGGGTGCATATGCCGCATTTGGAAATGGCGGTTATTATATTGAGCCATATACAGTTACAAAAGTTATTTATCAAGATGGAACGGAAAAGGATTTGGCTTCAAGTAAAAAGAAAGTAATGGAGGATTATACCGCTTTCCTCATAACAGATATGTTGCGTACGGTTGTTGATTCAGGTACAGGGAAATTGGCTAATATTTCGGGTATTGATTTAGCAGGTAAAACGGGAACTACCAGCTTTGATAAATCGGCTATTGCGAAATATGGTTTGCCGAGTAATGCAACACGTGATGCCTGGTTTGTTGGCTATACGCCGCAATACACTGGTGCGGTTTGGACCGGGTACACCACAACAAAAACGTCAGATGATTATTTAGGGAAACAAAGTGCAGACTTTTCTAAGTTGGTATTTAAAGCCATTATGTCTAGGATAAGTACGAGCAAGGAAACATTTAAACAACCTAACAGTGTTGCCAAATCTGGAAATGAATATTATGTAAAAGGTGGAGAAAAACCGAAGCCACCGAAGCCTGGCAAACCGTCTGATTTGAAAGCAGTTTATGATGAAGCTTCGAACAGCATTCAATTAACATGGAATTATAGTTCTGAAAGCGAAGCAACCTTTGAAATTTCTTATAGTGTGGATGGAAAAACAATGAGCCTGTCATCAACGGGTGACAGAAAAGCAGTACTGCAAAACCCAGAGAAAGGAAAAACCTATGTATTCAATGTAGCTGCTATTAGGGATGGCATTAAAAGTGATGCAGCATCTGCTTCCATAACGGTTCAAGGGCCGGAAGAAAAATTGAAAAGTCCTGTTGGGTTGCATGCTAAATATGATAAAAACTCAAATCAAATTGTAATTAGTTGGAACCATCCTAATGCCAATGCACAAAATGTAAGCTATATTGTCACTTATACAGTAAATGGAAATACTCAAACCTTAACGACGACGACTAATACAAATGCAATATTAGGTAATCCGCAACCAGGGCAAAAATATATCATAACGGTCGTGGCTTCTAATAATGCAGGAAAGAGTGAACCAACTTCAACTGCTGTCACAGTAGATAGAATAGAGAATCCTAACAACAATAATAATGGGAATGCTGGAGAATCTAAACCAGAGACAGGCGAAAATCAAAACCAAAACCAAAACCGAAATCAAAACGCAAATCAAAATCAGAACCCAAATCAACAATAGTGTGATAAGTGATGGAGACTGTTTTTTAAAACAGTCTCCTTTTTTCTTTCCTAACAAAGGAATCCTCAAATACTAAGCGTTAGGATGACTAATACCTGTTTTTATAGTTAAAACAAGTGATATATATAAAATAATTTAGTAGTTTATAATTGTCAGATTATAGTAGAAATTTAAAACTATAAAAAAATATAATAGATTATGGTATTATTATAATTGAAACAGAAAGTGTTCCTGAATACCGCCTGGCTATAGGTAATACCTAAGCAAGGGCGCCTACTCTTTTTTGCAAATATAGGGATAAGGATGGTTATCATGAGCAGCATACGGACAAAGACGGATGTTATCTTAATTGGTGCCGGAATCATGAGCGCAACTTTAGGATCTTTACTGAAAGAGTTAGCACCGGAATGGGAAATTACAGTATTTGAGAAACTAGAAAATGCAGGAGAAGAAAGTTCAAATGAGTGGAATAATGCAGGGACGGGCCATGCTGCATTGTGCGAGCTTAACTATACATCCGAAAAAGCGGACGGATCTATAGATATTACGAAAGCGATAAAAATTAATGAACAGTTTCAGCTTTCAAGACAGTTTTGGGCCTATCTTGTAAATAGTAAGGTGATACGTAATCCCCAAGACTTCATTAGGCCTATTCCACATATGAGTCTTGTGCAAGGAGAAGAAAATGTAAGATTTTTGAAAAAAAGATTTGAAGCGCTATCAAAACATCCACAGTTTCAAGAAATGGAATTTACCGACGACCATGAAAAACTGACAGAATGGGTTCCGTTAATGATGGAAGGTCGTAAACTGAATGAACCGATAGCCGCAACAAAAATGAACTCCGGAACGGATGTTAACTTCGGCGCACTAACACGCATGTTGTTTGACCACTTAAAGAGTAAAAATGTTGATATTAGATATAAACATCAAGTAGAGGATATTAAACGCACTGAAGATGGCTTATGGGAATTGAAAGTATGGAATATCGAAAGCGGTGCCATTGAACGCCATGCAGCTAAATTTGTATTTATTGGCGGGGGTGGTGGAAGTCTTCCTTTACTCCAAAAAACTGGCATCCCTGAGTCTAAACATATTGGTGGATTCCCGGTTAGCGGTTTATTTATGGTATGCAACAATCCGAAAGTGGCAGAACAGCATCATGCAAAAGTATACGGTAAAGCAAAGGTTGGTGCTCCACCGATGTCGGTGCCACATCTTGATACAAGATATATTGATAACAAAAAAACATTGTTGTTTGGACCATTTGCTGGCTTTTCACCAAAATTCTTAAAAAACGGATCAAATTTAGATTTGTTAGCTTCTGTCAAGCCAAATAATGTATTAACGATGTTGGCTGCAGGTGTAAAAGAATTAGCCCTGACCAAATACTTGATTCAACAGGTTATGCTATCGGATGAAAAACGCATGGAAGAATTACGTGAATTTATTCCGACAGCAAAAGCCGAGGATTGGGAGATTGTAGTAGCAGGACAACGGGTACAAGTAATTAAAGATACCGAGAGTGGTGGTAAAGGAACACTACAATTTGGTACGGAAGTGGTGAGTGCCGCTGATGGCTCGATTGCCGCGTTGCTTGGCGCTTCTCCAGGTGCCTCTACTGCTGTACACGTAATGTTAGAGGTATTAGAAAAATGTTTCCCACAACATATGATAGAGTGGGAGTCAAAAATAAAAGAAATGATCCCTTCTTATGGTGTTTCATTATCAGGAAACCAGAAGCTTTTTGAAGAGATTCATAACTCTACAGCCCAGACGCTTGGATTAGTTGAAAAAGAACTGGTCTATAGTTAATACTTTTGATGAATAAGATTTATCTTTGATAAAAAATAAATTAGCTGGACAAGATATTTCAAAAATATCATGTCCAGCTGATTGTCTTAGCTTTTCACAATTAGCAATTTCCTAAAAGAGTTCGTGCAATAGGATAAATTCTTTTATTCTACAATTTTTAGTGTAAGTTTCATTGCTTTGTGATCATCTTCAGCCCCACAAACAGTTGAACAAATTAATTCGTATTCCCCTGTTTTTTCAGCAGTAAATTCAACAGGTTTATCTGCTTTCAGGTCAATTCCTAATTCTTCATTACCTATGGTATGAATTCCTTCTTCGTTAATTAAGTTTAATTTAACCTTCGAACCTTTTTTTATTGTCAACTCTTTATCTGAAGAAAACTCCCAATTCTTTGCTGTAATCGTAAACTCCTCTACTCCTGAGGTAGAAGCAGTTTCCACTGATTTTTCACTGGATTTTTTTGTATTTGCTGCTTCCTCTGTTCCCCCACACGCTGCTAAACCAAATGTTAAAGCGCCTGATAATAAAAGGAATCCAAGCTTTTTCATGGCATACAGTCTCCTTTATATAAGTAAATTTTATAACTGGCAAAACAGAAATCTGTTTTCTAATGTCATTTTAGGGAAAAGAGAAATGGAGTTCCTTGACTTAGGTCAAGTTTGTTAGAAAAGCGAAAGCCCCCTGCTTAGCGGCGTATGGCCTCTTCCCAAAAGCTATCGCTTTTGGTCACGCGATGTTTGAGCTAGACCATTCTCGTAGGTGAAAATCCTATAAAAAAAAGAAGCAGGTAGCTGCTTCTTTCAGACTGTCGACAAAATCCTTTTTTAAAGGATTTTGTCGACATTTTTTGTATAATTATGTTATAGAATATCGAGGTGATATTGAAATGCTTACTAAAAATACACAAGTAAATCGAGATCAATTAGAAATGATTACTTTAGACCAGCTGGTTCCTGAAAATCACTTGGTTCGTAAGATAGAAGCTGCTATTGATTTTTCATTTATATATAAATTAGTTGAGAATATGTATTCATCTGAACGTGGTCGTCCAAGTATTGACCCTGTTGTATTAATTAAGATGGCTTTTATTCAATATACCTTCGGTATTCGCTCTATGCGCAAAACTATTGAAGAAATTGAAACAAATCTTGCTTATCGTTGGTTCTTAGGTTTTGGGTTTCATGATAAAGTCCCCCACTTCTCAACCTTCGGAAAAAACTATGAAAGACGTTTCAAGGATACAGATCTATTTCAAAAAATCTTCTACCGCATTCTAAAAGAAGCTTCTGATAAAAAGTTGATTAGTGCTGAACATGTATTTATTGATTCTACGCATGTTAAAGCAAGTGCAAATAAACGTAAAT
>NZ_JAAIUV010000018.1 GCF_010975035.1 Neobacillus thermocopriae
CGGGCATCATATCTACTCCATGGCTACCTTTGTTCTTTTCTACTCTTTGTAAAGCTAAAAGCATATTCTCCCGTGACAGGATTTGATTCAAAAGCATTGTTATTCTTCCTTCCGTGAATAGCTTATCTTCTTATGCCAGTGGTCATTCCACCCTCCAAGAGGTCCCCCACGGGATTCACCGTTTCCTGTGTTCAACATGACACACTGAATGCAAAGGGCTATTCTCTCTTAATTGTTCAGTCCTTCCGAATTGTTCTAGACCAATTCGTACTATGACCTCTGCTGACTTCTGATGGCTCAGCTACTTATCACTAAGTAGGTTATGAAGGGTACTTCACGTATCCATCAGACCTCCCCGGGTAAGAGTGTGATCTTTCCTTCCATCCATCTGCTTCATTTACTCTGTATCACCTTCGGCAGAAAGGGCTTTGTTTTGTCATGCAAACTCACCCAGTGATACCTAGCCTCATATGAAGTTCGTGTTCCTCAGACCGGAAGTTTGCCGCTCGCTTCCTTCAGATTCCGCGTCACCACGGACACCCTTGCGTTAAGCTAACTGCTACTTCTGCCTTCGCAGCTCGGGACTTTCACCCTATAGATTACACCCATGCCGGGCGCACATGATAGAAAGCTGCCTTTTGTGGCAGCTTTTCTAATGATTGAAAAAAGTCTAATTTTCTATTTCTGGTAGAATGTGTAACCTTCATCTACATTTTTGCGACTATATTGCTAAAAACAACTGTAAAAATTAAAGGGGATTATTCTAAATGAAAAGCACGAGTTTAATCAAAGGCACGACCTTAGCCATATTAATTGGAATTTTATCAAGTTGCGGTCTTGAGGAAAATTCTTCTGGAAGGTCTAGGCAAGAAAATATCGAAAATCATCAAAATAATCATCGTTCTGAAAAATGGAAGGCATCTATTGAAACGAAAGTACGAACAAATGGGGTGAAGGTAGATTACAGGGTCACCAATATTTCAGGTCAACCTCAAAAATTAACATTTCAAAATGGTTTACAGGTTGATTATATTTTATATGATGGAACCGGTAATAAAATAAAGCAACTTTCCAAGGAAGTATTGTCTACCCAGGCGATACAAGAAGAATATTTAAAAAATGATGAGGAGTTCGCTCAGGAGTTCATGATCTCCAATCTTTCAAATGGTCACTATAAACTGGAAGTGTTTTTAACAGCAAAAGAGGAAAAAGCAAAAGTTGTAACAGATTTCATGATAAATAAGCCATAAAAACGGTGGAATTCTGCCTTTTTTCTCAATAAGGGTAAATGATGAAAAAGTTTTTGGTGAATAATAACATAAAAATGATAGTATTTGGTAAGAAATGATTTAAACGGTTGATATTTTTTATAAGAAAAACATTAATAGCTTGTTTTTTTCCAAAAAGAAAAGCTACAATATAGCTTATGAGTTTATTTTACTAAAAAAATGAGTAAGTAGGGGAAATACAGATGATTGCAAAAACAGAAGCAGATTTTAACGGATTAAAAGAAATTGGAAAAATTGTAGCAGCTATTCGAGACGAATTAGTCCAAAAGACGAAACCTGGAATTACCACTAAAGAATTGGATGAAATGGCTCGAGAGTTATTTGAGAAAAATGGGGCAATCTCTGCTCCAAAAGGAGAATATGATTTTCCTGGATACACTTGTATTAGTGTTAATGAGGAAGTGGCTCATGGGATTCCTGGAAATCGTGTCATTCAAGAAGGGGATATCGTCAATATCGATGTTTCTGGTTCGAAGAATGGATATTTTGCGGATACAGGAATCTCTTTTGTGGTTGGTAAAGGGGATGAAGTGTTAGAAAAGTTATGTGATGTGGCTCAACTTGCTTTTGAAGCGGGATTAAATAAGATTAAGCCAGGTTCCAAAAAAAGCGGAATTGGAAGGGCAGTATATCAAACGGCCAAACAGAATGGGTTTACTGTCATTAAAAATCTGACCGGTCACGGGGTTGGCAGAAGAATCCATGAAAGACCGAATCATATTTATAATTATTATGAGCCATGGGATGATGAATTGTTAAAGGACGGTATGGTTATTGCGTTTGAACCTTTTATCTCAACATTGGAAGAAGAGGTATTTGAAAAAGGAGACGGTTGGACGTATATTACGGAGAAAAGTTTTGTAGCTCAAGTGGAACATACGATTATCATTACGAAGGATGGACCAATCATTATTACTAAATAATGTAGGAAATGGTAGGATCCAATCAAAGGTTCAACCGTGGGATGGTATAGTTAATTTCAAATAGGTTCACCTAGAGATTCGAAAAACCGGGGCAATCGCCCCGGTTTTTATACTTCTACTCCTCCGGTTGATAAAATTTTTTGTAAGGCTAACGTTTCTTCTTCATTCAATGGAACCAATGGTAATCGTAGTCCACCAACATGAATTCCTTTCATATTTAATGCTGCTTTTACCGGTGCTGGGCTTGGTGCGGAAAATAATGATCTCATAATCGGAAGTAGGCTGCGATGTCTTAAACCTGCACCATGCACATCTCCTTGTTTAAAGCGCCTGATCATTTCTTGCATTTCATTACCAATAATATGGGAAGCAACAGAAACGACACCAGCGCCACCTATAGATAAAACAGGTAAGGTTAATCCGTCGTCCCCACTATATAATGTAAAGTCTTCTGGTGTTTGGCTGATAATGTCAGCCATCGTATCCAAATTACCGCTTGCTTCTTTAATACAAACAATATTTGGAATCTTTGAAAGTCGTACAATGGTTTCTACTGATAAATTCACGACACTTCTTCCGGGTATATTATATAGCATCACTGGTAGGGATGTAGATTCAGCGATAGCCTTAAAATGTTGATATAATCCTTCTTGAGAAGGTTTGTTGTAATATGGAGTAACGAGCATAATCCCATCTACTCCTGCATTTTCGGCTTGTTGGGTTAATTGAATAGAAGCTCGTGTATTATTGGAACCTGTTCCTGCGATGATCGGGATCCGACCATTAGCCACTTCTACGACATATTTAAATAAATTTACTTTTTCTTCATTCGTTAAAGTGGGGGATTCACCGGTCGTACCAGCAACAACTAATCCGTCAGAGCCATTAGCGATTAAGTAGTTTACTAAGTTCCTCGTTGCTTCGTAATTCATTTCACCGTTTTCATCAAATGGGGTTACCATCGCGGTAATAACTTGGCCAAAATTCATTTTTTATCACCCTTTTTTTCAATTTTTTAGTAGAGGGTATGGCCAACGCAAAAAACAGCAGCGAAAGGCCTCCGCTGCTGTAGTAGAAACATAAACAACATTCGTTCCTATGCGTGAGATAGCCCTCCATATAGTTTACCTATATGACAGTTCTGTGCTTATTCAACAGCAGAACCAGCTTCAAGAACAATGAGGTTCATTGAAACTTCGGCAAATTCCCCTTTCGCCATTCATCCTTGGATCTCATTATCCTCCGAATGGGTACTAATGGTCTTTGCGCCTCTATCCTCACTTCAAAAGGTTTGAAGTAAGAAAATATTTAATTGTCTGTAATATAACAGATTCCATCCATTTGTTCAAGAGATTTTATGAAAAAAATAGAAAAAATCTTGAATATTCTTTTTCGAAAAGGGATTTCTATTTCCAAGCAAGAAAAGGTATAAATGGAGGGATGAAAAAATGAGAATTAATAATATATTAGTAGTTAGTCCAATGTTTAAAGAACTCCAAACCATTATTCAAAAGGAAAAACTGAAGAAAAATTTTCGGTTTATGGCAGAAGAAGAGTTTACTCAAGAGGATTTGGTTTGGGCTGATGCACTCGTTGCATTTAATTTAAAGTCTAATATTGATTATCATCATGTCCAATGGGTTCATTCATTAGGAGCTGGAGTGGATCGGTTTTTATTTAAAAAAGATTGGGACGAAAGTGTCCTCTTAACGAGAACAATTTGCTCATTTGGTCAGAGAATAGCAGAGTATTGTTTGAGTTACATATTAAAAGATTTACAGTTTCATGATCCATTTGAAGAGTTAAAGCAGCAAAAAAAATGGTACCCGTTAACCCCGAAATTATTAAACGAACAAAAGGTGATGATCTACGGTACAGGGGAGATTGGCCAAACGGTAGCGAAGGTTTTTGCCAATTTCGGAGTAGAGGTCTATGGTGTTTCGTTAAGTGGGAAAGAAAAGGAGTTTTTTCAAGAAGTCATGACAGTAAAGGCTCATTATGATCGATTGTCTGAAATGGATTATCTCATCAATACTCTTCCATTGACAGAACTCACAGAAAAACTTTTTAAGGAAAACATCTTTCATCGACTGTCGGAGGCAGGATTTATCAATGTCGGAAGAGGAGCTTCACTGGATGAAAATGCTTTGCTTGATGCCTTAGATCATCATTATTTGCGCTTTGCTGTATTGGATGTATTTACAGAGGAACCACTTCCAGAGGATCATCCATTATGGGCACATCCAAAAGTATTGATCACACCACATATTTCTGCTGTTACGACGCCTGCGGAAGGGGCGCAATGCTTTTTGGAAACGCTGAGAAATATTGAAGAGGGAAAACCACTTCACAATAAAGTAAATGTGAAAAAAGGGTATTGATTGGCAATTGAAAGTTGTCTGGCTTTATGGCAAAGAGCGTAAGGATAAAGGAGTGATTAGCACAGCAAATTATGCTATAGGAGAAAAAAGTATAATTCCAACAATTGGTTATTGGTTTTTTATTAGATTAAAATAGTGTAGAAACGGAAAAAATATAGTAGTTCCATTAGGTAATAAAGAAGTATTGGAGTGAAAAAAATTCCGTTGAGTAGAGCTTTATTGACATGCTTGGTTTCTTTCATCACTTTTAGTTTTTTGTCCATGCTTGTCAAAGGGAATAAAATTGTAAACTTTGATAGTACTGTGATTCGGGGTATTCAAGGAATGGAGACACCGCCTTTGACAACCGTCATGAAATTTTTTACAAATATTGGTTCGACAAAAGTAGTTATCGTACTATGTCTATTGATTATCCTATTTCTTTACCTCGTCCTACATCATCGATCAGAACTTATCTTATTTATTGTGGTCACTGCGGGTTCTCCTATGTTGAATCACGCTTTAAAATCTTTTTTTCAGAGGGCCCGTCCGGATTTACATCGTTTGATTGAAATTGGAGGATATAGCTTCCCAAGTGGGCATGCCATGAATGCTTTTACTGTATATGGTATATTAACTTTTCTTCTTTGGAGACATATTCGGACTCGGACCGGGCGAACGATGTTAATTCTTTTTAGTGCATTCATGATAATCATGATCGGGATTAGCCGCATATATTTGGGTGTCCATTATCCAAGCGATATTATTGGTGGATATATGGCAAGTGGGTTTTGGTTGACCATAACGATTTGGCTTTTCCAATGGTATAAGGATAGACAGTCAAAAGAGGTTAATAGCAGATAGATAATAACATAGGAGATCTGATTGAATGTACACCTCTATACAAAGGAAAATGGAACGAATGTCTAAAACACTTGAAAAATAATCCATGTTGTACTATTATTGTTTCTAGTTTAATGTCTATATATTGATGTTTGATGAATGAATAAAACTATATATTGTGTTTGCCTTTAAGGTAGATGCCGATAATGGCTTAATAGGGAATCCGGTGAAAATCCGGAACTGCCCCCGCAACTGTAAATGCGGACGAACAGAGCATACCACTGTATAAGCAAGCTGAATAGGCACTTATATGGGAAGGACTCTTAGTAGGATGATGCATTAGTCAGGAGACCTGTCTATCTTAACATGTTTCAGCTTCTTCGGGGATTGAGAAGATGAAACGGTGGCGACTGTTAGGGATTGATGTCCAATTCCTTTTACTTTGCTATCGTTTCATCCGCTCAATACCGCTTGAGCGGATTTTTTTATTTGGAAAAATAGACATTCAACTTCGAGTGATGGAAAGTGTAAGCAACATAGTGAAGAGTTCACACTCTGGACTACATTCGTGAATACAAATTCTCGTGATTCCAAATGGGAGCACCATAAGGAATTCTTCGGCAATTTTTGGGAAGAACCCATACACCAATGGGCAGGGCGCTTATACTTTTCTAATTATAAGGGAAGGGAAGTTATTATGATTACTCAAGAAAAATTAGAACGAAATGATGTATTAATGACAATTAAGCAAGCTTCGGTAAAGTATCAGTTAAATACGAGTGAATTGGAAAAGTACATAAAGGAAATGGATGCAACTGAGGCCAATCGTTATGCATTAAGTTATGCAGTTAATCAAATTGCTATGGATCAGTCGGATTGGACGTATTTAGCAGCCGGCCTTTATTTAAATGAATTATACAAAAAAGCAGCGTTTCAAAGAGGTTACGATGCCTCAATGAAATATGGAAATTTTTATAGCTTAATTCAACAATTAACTGATCTCGGCATCTATTCTAGTCATCTCTTAAACTCTTACAGTAAAGAGGAAATTGACGAGATTGCGAAAGAAATCAATCCTGATAAAGATCAATTATTTAATTATTTAGGATTATTTTTGCTTGCCGATCGTTATTTGGCTAAAGATCATCAGGGGAATATCTATGAGCTACCACAAGAGCGGTTCATGATTATTGCGATGACAATCATGGTGAATGAACCAAAGTTAAAACGCTTATCTTTAATTAAAGAGGCATACTGGGCACTAAGCAATTTGTACATGACTGTGGCAACACCTACTTTGGCGAATGCCGGTAAAAGCTTTGGCCAACTTTCATCCTGTTTTATTGATATTGTTGATGATTCATTAGATGGGATTTATTTAAACAATTGGGATATTGCTCGGCTAAGCAAGGATGGCGGTGGAATCGGAATTTATTTTGGAAAAGTGAGAGCGCTTGGCTCAGATATTAAGAAATTCAAGGGTAATTCTTCTGGTGTAATACCATGGGTAAAATTGATAAATGATACCGCCGTCAGTGTTGATCAATTAGGTCAGCGTCAGGGAGCGGTTGCGGTTTACCTAGATTTGTTTCATAAGGATCTGATGAATGGTTTCCTCGATTTAAAAACGAATAACGGGGATGATCGTAGAAAGGCGCATGATATTTTTATTGGTGTCTGCGTTCCTGATTTGTTTATGAAAAAGCTTCTGGAAACAGACGAAAACGGCAGAAGTATCGGTGAATGGCATACGTTCTGTCCACATCAAGTAAAGCAATTTATGGGTTGGAAAGATGAGCAAGGGAATCCGCTTGGACTAGAGGATTTTTACGATGAAGTGGACCAAAAATATTTCACTGAGAAATACGAAGAGGCGGTTAACCATCCATTACTTCCGCGTAAAACATATCGGGCAATGGATATTATGGCTCGAATAATGATGGTTCAATTAGAAACAGGCACTCCGTTTATGTTCTACAGGGACGAAGTCAACAGACAAAATCCGAATAAACATTTGCTTGGAAAAGGCCGTACATCCATTTATTGTAGCAATCTATGCACAGAAATTGCACAAAATATGTCTCTCACAAAAATTGTCCAAGAATATGTGGATGAAGATGGAAATGTTGTCATTGTTAGAAAACCTGGTGATTTTGTCGTTTGTAACTTATCATCTATTAATCTAGCAAGGGCCGTACCTGCTGATGTATTGGAAAGGTTAATTCGAATTCAGGTTCGTATGTTAGATAATGTGATTGATATTAATACCATTTCAGTTGGTCAAGCCCAGCTGACCAATAAAAAATTTCGAGCAATCGGACTCGGTACATTTGGTTGGCATCACCTTTTAGCACTAAAAGGAATTTACTGGGAATCAGAAGAAGCGGTCCAATTTACGGACGAACTCTATGAAAATATTGCCTACCATACGATACGTGCTTCGATGGAGCTGGCAAAAGAAAAAGGGGCTTATAGTCAATTTCAAGGTTCGGAATGGCAGACAGGTGAGTATTTTGAACGTAAAAATTATACATCTGACCGATGGAAAGCGTTAAAAGAAGAAGTCAAGGCATATGGATTACGTAATGGCTGGTTGATGGCTATCGCTCCAAATTCATCTACTGCAAAAATCGGTGGGTCGACGGATGGAATTGATCCGATTTATTCTGTCGAATATGCGGAGGAAAAGAAAAACTTCAAAATAAAAGTAACGGCGCCTGACTTAAATCATCGAACCTATGAATTTTATCGACGGGCAAGACATGAACTGGATCAGCGTTGGAGCATAAGACAAAATGCAGCACGCACAAGACATATCGATCAGGGAATCAGCTTTAATCTATATGTCCGTCATGACATAAAAGCAAAGGAACTGCTGAATCTTCATTTGGAAGCCTGGAGACAGGGCTTAAAAACGACGTACTATATTCGAAGCACTTCGCAGACAGAAAACGAAGAATGTGAAGCTTGTCATAGTTAATGGGAGGAGATATTTATGAACAATCATGTAACATTAAATAAAATCAAGCTTTTGAATCCAGAGTTTCCTAATAAATCCACTGGTATTATTAATGGAAAGTCATCGGGTCTCCTGAATTGGAACGATATTGCCTATCCACAAATGTATGATTTGTATCATACATTGCTGTCAAATTTTTGGATACCACAGGAGATCAATATGCAGGATGATATTAAGCAATGGGACCTGCTTACAGAGGCGGAACAAGATACTTTTTTAAGGATTAATACCCAATTGGCTTCATTAGATAGCCTTCAAACACCAACAATGACGCAGGTAATGGATTATGTCACTGATTCGAGTTTTAAAGCAATATTTGCTGTGATTGCTCAACAGGAAGCTGTACATAATGAATCCTATTCCTATATTTTAAGTTCCCTTGTCCCATTGAGCGAGCAAAATTCTCGGTTTAATCAGGCGAAAAGTGACCCAATTGTTCAAAAAAGGAACCAATTGATTTTGGATGCCTATGAAAGGTTTCGCGACAATCCGACTCCTCAGCATTTATTTGAGCTGGGAGTGAATTCGATTAATCTTGAGGGAATCTATTTTTATGCCGGTTTTGCCTTCTTCTATCATCTTGCTCGTCAGCAAAAAATGTTGAAAACGAGTACGATGATCAGTTATATCCAAAGGGATGAAATGCAACATGCGTATTTTATGGCTCAATTTTTAAGAATTCTATTAACAGAAAACCTAACATTAAATCATCAGGAGAACGTGGAATATATTTATCAAACGATCGATCAAGCGGTGAAACTGGAAAAGGAATGGGCTCAGTACGTATTAAAGGATATCGACGGAATTGATTTAAAGGAGTATGAGGAATACACCGAATACTTGGCTAATAAACGCCTTCGTCAACTTGGTTTACAAAATTTATACAAGGAACGAGAGAATCCAATGCCATGGATCCATGTATTTAGTGATGAAATGCAAAATGGTACGAAGTCTGACTTTTTTGAACAGAAGCCAAGAACGTATTCAAAAGTTTCCCATTTAAACGGATTTGATGAACTATGAAAATAGCCATTGTATATACTTCTAAAACGGGAAACACGGAAGAACTAGTCTACTTGATTCGAGATTTATTTTTTCAAAGAAATGTAGAGGTTAAGGTCTACCGGGTGGAACAATTTCAAGATATGGCTATTGACCAATTTGATGCTATGATCGTTGCAACGTACACATGGGGCAATGGAGAAATACCATATGAGATGATGAATTTGTATCATGCATTTGAAATGCAGAATGTTAAACATGTGGTAACGGGTGTTGCGGGCACAGGAGATAGTGGTTACGAACAATTTTGTGGAGCAGTGGATCAATTAAGGGATATGCTTTATGTCCATACAACGTTGGCTGCTACTCTTAAAATAGAGATTACTCCACAAAGTGAAGATAGAAAACGTTGTAAGAAATTTGTTGATTTGTTACTAGAACGAGTCACACAAATGAGGCAATGATCCAATAACAAAGCATCATTCAAAAAAATCCGAAGTTGTCCGTAGGAGTTTCCTACGGACAATTTTTTTAGATTTAGTTCCTGTTAATTTTCAGATTATATAATAAATTCTAAATATTTATTTGAAAAATATTTCCACACATGGTTAAATAAAAAGAGATAATGATTTTTTGCAAAAATTAGAAACATTGTTTCTTATTACGATACAAATGAAAAGGTGGGGAAAAATGGTACAAACAGACCTTTTAGTAGACTTAAAAGGGATTTTACCAGAAGAGCGTATGGTTGAAGAAGAAGGAGAGATTCATCCGCTCGGGAATGGTGGAAAAATTACGGTATATCCTGACTCAGAAGAGGAAATTGCTAAAATTTTGCGATATGCCAATACCCATGGAAAAAAGATTTCAATTGTCGGTGGTGGGACAAAAAGAGGATTTGGTGGAGGAAACGAATCAGCCGATATCTTGTTATCTTTAGCAAATATGAATGGCATTGTGGAGCATACCGTTGGGGACATGACGCTGACCGTTAAAGCAGGAACTCCATTTAAAGACTTGCAGAACGCTCTTGCCGCGCACAATCAAAAAATTGCTCTGGATGTGAATTGGCCTGGGGATGCTACTATTGGAGGCGTCATTGCGGCAAATGATAGTGGTCCTAAACGCCTTGGTTATGGCTCATCTAGAGATGCCGTTATTGGATTAAGAGTGATTTATCCTGATGGAACGATTATTCGAACCGGTGGTAAAGTGGTGAAAAACGTTGCCGGCTATGATATGAATAAGCTTTTTATTGGATCCATGGGGACACTTGGGGTGATTTCCGAAGTGACGCTTAAGCTACGTCCATTACCGAAGTATGAAAGTCTAGTATTATTACATTTTCCAAATGGAGATTTACAAGAGATCCGTTCCTTTGCGATTAAAGTACTAGATTCCATGCTGGAACCTGTAGCTTTAGAGTTACTAAATCCTTTATTGGCGGAAAAATTAACAGGACACCACCAATATACCCTTGCTATCAGTTTTGAAGATAACGAAAGCTCCGTTCATTATCAAGAGGAATTTATTCATAAAATCCAGCCGGAAAAATCGCAAATAGATATTCTCTCCCAGAACAAGGCTAGAGCATTTTGGGATCAATTTTATCAAATCGCCCCAAATGGAGCAGCAGAGTTTACTGATACTCAGTCAATAGAGGCTGCCTTGAAAATCGGTGTAGTGAATCTGGATGTTTTAAACGTCCTAAGAGAAGTCCAGCTATTACAAGATTCTCACCCTATTTCCATCCTCGCACATGGAGGACTCGGCCATGGTTTATGTCAAGTGATCGTAAAAGGTTCATCAGAAGAGGTACTCTCAGCGATCCAATGGTTGAGAAATTCGGTTGAGCGGATGGGTGGGTACGTGGTTGTAAAGCATTTGCCGCTAATACTTCGACAAAAAATCGAGGTCTGGGGAAAGAAGCCATCTCATTTCTTCCTATTAGAAGGGATCAAGAATAAAATCGATCCGAATGGAATATTAAATCAAGGACGATTTGTAGGGGGGATTTAAACGATGAGCTCAAAAGAAGCGCCGATAAAGGAGAGCCCGATGTGTACAACAAAAGGATTGGGGAATTATCTTTGGAATGATCCTCCAGACGAGAATAAATGGGCAGACTGCGTTCATTGTGGGATGTGTCTAGAATCATGTCCTACCTATGAACAAACGGGAATGGAACAGCATTCGCCTAGAGGACGAGTGTATTTAATTAAATCTGTGGCGGAAGGCAAATTGGAAGTAAATAAGCAATTTATGGATCCGGTATTTGCCTGTCTTGATTGTCGGGCATGTACGACCGCTTGCCCCGCTGATGTGGATGTGGGCGGTTTAATTGAAGAAGCTCGTGGCCAAATTCGTCAGGCGATGCCGCTTACTGGGGTAAAAAAGGCGGTAAATGATCTCTTTCTAAAAGGGTTGTTCCCTCATCAAAACCGATTGAATGCAATAGGAAGCCTTTTAAAGTTTTATCAAAAAAGCGGTATGCAAAAGATAGTTCGAAAAACGGGTTTGATTCATATTATGCCAAAACATTTAGTCGAGATGGAAGCGATTTTACCAGAGATAAAAGAGCCGGTACGTAAAAAATATAAAAATGAAATGGTCATTAAAGCAAAGGGAAAAGCAAAACATGAAGTTGGGTTCTTAACAGGCTGCATCATGGATGTCATGTTCAGTGATATTAATCAGTCAACCATTAATGTATTAACCCGTAATGGAAATAATGTGGTCATCCCGAAAAATCAAACTTGCTGTGGTGCCTTGCATGTTCATGCTGGAGACCGTGAGACAGGAAGAAAACTAGCAAAGCAAAATATAGAGGCATTTGAAGATTGTGAAAAGGTAATCGTTAATGCAGCCGGTTGTGGCTGCATGATGAAGGAATATCCAGAACTATTTAAAAATGACCCTGAATGGCATAAAAAAGCAGTAGAATTTTCGAAGAAAGTAGAGGATATTTCGAAATACCTGTATGACACAGGGTATGAAAAGCCAAAAGCTGAAATCAAAACGAGAATAACTTATCATGATGCCTGTCATCTCGCCCATGGCCAAGGGATTCGTCAAGAGCCGCGTGATCTTTTACTTGATATTCCTGGCGTTGAAATGGTTCATATGCCAAACGCGGATAGATGTTGCGGAAGTGCCGGGATATATAATATTACCAATCCAGAAATGGCAGGAGCTGTGTTGAAAAGTAAAATGGAAAATGTGCCTGAGGATGTGGAAATGATTTCTATGGGTAATCCTGGTTGTATGCTCCAAATGGCGTTAGGAGTTCAAAAATATGGTAGAAATCAAAAAATTGTCCATACTGTTCAGTTACTAGACTGGGCGTATCAAAAAGAAGATGAATGGAAAAATAGGGGGGATTGATTTGGCGGAAAGGAGGATCCAGTCAGACGATAAGCATATACAAAACTTGGCTGCCATCGTCGGTGGAGAACACTCGATTCTTTATCATAAAGAAGATTTGATAGCATACGATTGTGACGGTTTTACCCTTCATAAGCATTTACCAAAGGCTGTCGTTTTTCCTAAGAATACGGAAGAAGTAGCCAAACTCGTAAAATATTGTTCTGACAACCAATTGCCTTTTCTTGCGAGAGGAGCTGGTACAGGGTTAAGTGGTGGTGCGATTCCGATAAATGGTGAGGTCATTATTAGTTTAGTAAGAATGAAGCGTCTACTAAATGTAGATTTAGAAAATAGAAGAGCCGTCGTAGAGCCTGGCTATGTGAATCTCAAACTTACCAACTCTATTTCGGATAAAGGCTACTATTATGCACCTGATCCATCTAGTCAATATTGTTGTACAATTGGCGGTAATGTGGCTGAAAACGCTGGTGGAGCACATTGTCTGAAATATGGGGTGACCACGAACCATATTCTTGGTCTCGAAGTGGTACTGCCGAATGGTGAAATTATTGAGATAGGTAAAAACGGCATTTTGGACACACCAGGATATGATTTGCTTGGGTTATTAACTGGTTCTGAAGGTACTTTAGGGATTGTGACAAAAATTATTGTTCGAATATTGAAAAAACCAGAAGCAAAACAAACGATTCTCGCCTATTTTGATAAAGTTTCGGATGGAAGCCAAGCTGTTTCAGATATCATTTCGGCAGGGATTGTACCCGCTGCACTAGAAATGATGGACAAAATTGCGATCGAAGGGGTGGAAGCGGCTGCCTTTCCTGTAGGCCATCCAAAGGATATTGAAGCCATGCTTTTAATTGAGGTAGATGGAATTTCAGCAGGGATTAACGACCAAATCAATCAAATTCTTGACCTATGCAAAAAAAGAAATGTACGGGAAGTAAAAGTCGCCCAAAATGAACAGGAGAGCAACAGATGGTGGGCAAATCGGAAAACAGGCTTTGGGGCAATGGGAGCGATTTCACCAGATTATTTAGTGCAGGATGGTGTCATTCCACGGAGTAAACTACCGGAAGTATTAGATCGCATTCAAAAAGTAAGTGAGGAATACGGGTTACGGATCGCTAACATTTTTCATGCAGGAGATGGAAATCTTCATCCACTTGTCTTGTTCGATGCGAGAATACCGGGTGAGTCCGAAAAAGCATTAAAGGCAGGTAGTGCTTGTCTTAAGGTATGTGCGGATGCAGGCGGCACCATTACAGGAGAGCATGGAGTGGGCATTGAAAAGAAAGAAGAAATGCGGTTTGTGTTCACGGATGAAGAAATCATGGCTCAAACCAACATTAGAGAAGTGTTCAATCCGAATAATTTATTAAATGCTGGAAAACTATTTCCGACACCTGCTCGTTGTGTGGAGATAAAGAAGGAGAGGAAAGTCTCTCATGAAAGAAGGAAGGTAGGAACGACCTGAATTTTGTGAATATTATTGTAATTAACCATTAAACATGATATCTTTTTTTTAGAAGGATTAGAAACAGCGTTTTGTAATAACAAACAATTTACATTTATTAAAAAAACGAAAAGGAAATGTGGTAAGGAGGAACAATGAGCATGACCAATTATGTCAAAGTGGGGAATCTTCAAGTTGCTTCAGAACTCTATCAATTTATTAATGAAGAAGCTATTCCAGGCAGTGGGGTAGATCAAAAGCAATTTTGGGTCGATTTTGAAAGATTAATAAAGGACCTAACACCGAAAAACAAGGAATTATTAGCGCGTCGTGATGAGATTCAAAGCAAACTGAATACTTGGTATCGTGAAAATAAAGGAAACTTTGATTTCGCCAAGTATAAAGCTTACTTAGAAGAGATTGGTTATCTCGAGCCAGAAGTAGAAGATTTTCAAATCGGAACAGAAGGGGTGGACGATGAAATCGCTGTTCAGGCTGGACCACAACTGGTTGTACCGGTGAACAACGCCCGTTATGCCCTCAATGCAGCCAATGCTCGCTGGGGTAGCTTGTATGATGCCCTTTATGGAACGGATGTCATTAGTGAAGATGGAGGAGCCCAACGCAGTGGATCATATAATCCTGTCCGTGGAAATAAGGTCATTGCGTTTGCGAAGGAGTTTTTAGATCAAGCAGCTCCATTACGCGAAGGATCGCATAAAGACGTAGTCCTATACAGCATTGTGGATGGGAAACTTTCGGTTAAGCTTAGTGATGGAAAAATAACCGGATTGACTGAGGATTCAAAGTTTGTTGGGTATACTGGTGTTAAAGAGGCACCATCTGCTGTTCTATTAAAAAATAATGGACTTCATATCGAAATCCAAATTGACCGCGGTCATCCAATTGGAAAAACAGATGATGCTGGGGTAAAAGATGTTTTATTAGAAGCAGCGATTACAACCATTATGGACTGTGAGGATTCTGTTGCCGCCGTTGATGCGGAAGATAAGGTGCTCGTTTACAGAAACTGGATGGGACTTATGAAAGGAGATCTTTCCGCAACATTTGAAAAAGGGACAAAAACAATAACCAGGACATTGAATCCAGATCGCTTCTACCTTTCGCCAGATGGGAAGGAATTTAGCTTATCTGGACGATCATTGCTACTTGTTCGTAATGTTGGGCATTTAATGACGATTAATGCCGTTCTGGATGAAAATGGGGAAGAGATTCAGGAAGGTATTTTAGATGGAGTGGTGACAAGTTTAATTGCTAAGCATTCCCTTTTAGGCAATGGAAAATACCAAAACTCTTCCAAAGGGTCCATTTATATAGTGAAACCAAAAATGCATGGTTCTGAGGAAGTTGCCTTTGCCAATGAACTATTTAATCGGATTGAAGATATGTTGGGATTAAAGCGTCATACTTTGAAAATTGGTGTCATGGATGAGGAACGCCGTACGTCATTGAATTTGAAGGCTTGCATTCGAGAAGTAAAGGATCGAATTGTATTTATCAATACTGGATTCTTGGATCGTACCGGAGATGAAATTCATACCTCTATGGAAGCTGGTCCGATGATTCGTAAAAATGATATGAAAGGTTCCACATGGCTCTCAAGCTATGAACAATCCAATGTAAGTGCCGGTTTGGCTACTGGGTTCCCAGGCCGAGCCCAAATTGGTAAAGGAATGTGGGCAATGCCTGATAAGATGGCCGAAATGCTTCAGCAAAAGATCGGGCATGTAAAAACAGGAGCAAATACGGCATGGGTACCGTCACCAACAGCTGCAACACTACACGCCCTTCATTATCATCAGGTAAATGTAACAGAAATTCAAAATGAAAAGAAACTAGAAATGAAGGATTATAGAGATGAAATTTTGCAAATCCCTGTCGCTGAACATCCGAACTGGAGTCCGGAAGAAATTCAGCAAGAGCTTGACAATAATGCACAAGGAATTTTAGGATATGTCGTTCGCTGGGTTGAATTGGGAATCGGCTGCTCGAAGGTTCCTGATATTAACAATGTCGGTTTAATGGAAGATAGAGCTACATTACGAATCTCTAGTCAGCACATGGCCAACTGGTTACACCATGGCATTTGTACAAAAGAGCAAGTATTAGAGACATTAAAGCGTATGGCAAAAGTCGTTGATGAACAAAATGCAGGAGATCCTGATTATCGTCCAATGTCGGTTGATTATAATCATTCCGTTGCATTCCAGGCCGCTTGTGATCTTGTGTTCGAAGGATACAATCAACCGAATGGATACACGGAGCCAATTTTACATCGCCGAAGAATGGAGGCCAAAGCTAAATTGGCTGTTAATAAGTAATTTACAGGACGGAGCCTGTCTTATTTCAGGCTCCTCCATCCATTAAGAACAAAAATGGGGGAAGTACGATGAAATTTGCAAGATTTTTATGGAACGAAACGGTTTATACAGGAGTTATAAATGATGATGGGATCAAAGAAATTAAAGGGAATCTATTCGAAGAATGGGAGTATACAGGAAATGAGTTTTCCAAAAATGAAGTAAAGCTGCTTGCACCACTTGAGCCAAATCAAATCATTGGAATTGGTGCTAATTTTGTGGCCAAGCTAGAAGATCTTCCAGATAAATTGCCAGAAATCCCTGTTTTCTTTTTTAAACCAACGTCCTCTGTCATTGGTCCTGAGGATCCGATCATCATTCCATCAGGTATCAATGAAGTGAAATTTGAGTCAGAGTTAGCTGTTATTATCGGAAAAGAGGCCAAAAATGTGCCTGAATCGGAAGTACTTGATTATGTGTTTGGATATACAGTTGGGAATGATGTCACGGCGCCACAATTTTTCCATCAGGATGGGCATTGGACGATTGGTAAATCGTTTGACACTTTTACCCCATTAGGACCGGTCATTGAAACGGAGCTAGATCCTTTTAACATAAAGGTAACGGCAAGGGTTAATGGGATTGAAAAACAAAACAGTCCGACTGAGTTAATGATCATTCCAATAAGTAAGATGATTTCGTATTTGTCCAAGGTGATGACTTTAAAACCGGGAGATGTAATTTTGACAGGTAGTCCGGTAGGAGCTGAGTTGGTTGGTGAAGGTGATGTGATTGAATGCGAAATCAAAGAAATTGGTACACTCCAGAATATGTTTGTCATGAAAAAGGAAAATGTAAATGTAAATGTCTAACTATGTCTTGTCATGTCCGGCTTATTCAAGGTTTTAAGCCATCATCGCAGACATTTATCAGACACTATGGGTACATTTGAGGTGAATCGTTTGGAAAGAGAAAATATGGTGAAATCTGTGAGCCGGGCATTAGATATTATTCAAATTGTAAGTTCAAAAAAGGATGGGCTTGGTGTCACAGAGATTTCTAAACAAATTGATATTAATAAAAGCTCTGTATATAGAATTCTATCAACGCTTGTTAAGTATGGATATATGGAACAGGATGAAGATACGGGTCGTTATAAATTAGGCTATAAATTTTTAGAAATTAGTTCGAAAAAGTTAGAATCCATTGATCTCAGGGTGGAGGCAAAGCCTTTTTTACGGGAGTTAGAGAAAGAAACGAATGAGGTTATCCACCTTGTTGTTTACGATCAAGGTGAAGTCGTATATATCGAAAAATTAGAAGGAACAGAGACTTTAAGAATGCATTCCAAGGTTGGAAAAAGAGCTCCTATGCATTGTACTTCTGTCGGGAAAGCAATTCTTGCGTATTTGCCATCTAGTGAAGTACTGGAGATTCTTGATCGCAAAGGACTTCCCGTGCACACAGATAAAACGATTACCGATCGCAATACTTTTCTTGAGGAATTGGTCAAGGTTAGACAACGTGGCTATGCACTAGACTTGGAAGAAAATGAATATGGCATTCGCTGTATTGCGGCTCCGATTTTTGACCATTTAGGAAAAGTGATTGCAGCAGTAAGCATCTCTGGTCCAACGATTAGGATGACAAATGAAAGATTGGCACAGTTGCAAGAGAGAATACTGCAAATTGGTAAACAAATTTCAGCTCGGCTCGGATATATGGAGGAAATTCTGAATTCATGAAGTAGTCATAATAGGAAAAAGCCGGGTCGTCCCGGCTTTTTATGTGATAGGAATTAATTCGGTGGAATGAACGAATTCAACATGATATAAGCTGTCAACTTCCTTGATTTCGCAAAAACCAGAAGAGTATTGATACAAAATGACATATTTCTTTCCTTTATATAGAACATAAGACTTGTCTTTCATACAATCGCCGCCCTTCGATTTTTTTCTAAAAAAATAGTATATTTGTCGTACATTTTTATTTATGAATCGAGGAACAAATATATGTGAATTTTTTGTAGAAAAAAATGAAGAATGGTCTGTATCGAAATACGTCTATTTCAAAACTTATATGAATTGACAAGTTTTAAATTCCAATTTTTTAGTAGTTTCCAGTTCGACAACTTCCGGCTTATCTAATTGAATTCTCTTTGAAAATAATGGACCGTCAAAAACATAAGTATGATATTCCCCAGATTCCCCCATAGGACAAATCGCCACTTTTTGGATATCTTTCAAAAATGAGTCATCTAATAACCGACCAAGCCATGATTCATCTAATACATCTTCCCGTACTCGAATGACTACCGCCTGATAACCGGAATGAACAAATTGTTCGAGTAAATGGAGGGCATTCTCTGATCGAGTCCAAAGTGGATATATTGCCTCTACACCAGCAGCTTCAGCCACTTTTTCTCCCCACTCACGATGTTCGTCCAAATATAAATCTCCATAGGCAATTCCTGAAATTTGATATTGATTTTTCAAATCTTTTACTGTTTGAATAAATTGTTCTGTATAGCTTTCAAGCTGGCATTCAATGAAGTAAACAGGAATGGAAAGCGCTTCAGACTGTAATCGAATCATTTCCGTACGCTCACCATGACCAAAAGTCCGACCAATCTCTTTCGGTGCGGTCGTCACTAATGTTACAATCTCATAACCTTGCTGAATGAGGGTATGTAAGGCCATACAGCTATCTTTTCCGCCGCTCCACGATAAAGCAATTCTCTTCTTCATAGAATCCTTCCTAACATTATGAATTTACTAATATTATAACAAATTCTCTCGTTGTCTAAATGGTAGATTTGTTAGGAGAAATACTATTTTAATTAATAATCGATGAAGGGGTGTCGAATAGAACGAAAAAATGGTCGACAGTTAGGTCATGAAATCAATATGATGTTTTAAATGGGTTCACGAATTTGACACAACATCCTAAATTTTTTATACGTAAAATTTGACACAGTAAGACATGATTTTTGTTCATTTTTCAGAACGAAATTGCTAAGAAGATAAAATGGAAGATGAATTTGTAAAATTTACTGAAAAATAGTCGAAATTTTCAAATTTCATCAATGTCATATGTCTGGTAAAATGAAAGTAACAACATATATTGAAAGAAGACTATTGACGAAATTTGAATAAAACATAAGCAGAGAAAGGTGGGACTGCTATGATTGTAAAGGTAAAATTTTGGAGAAGATTAACCAAAAATCAGAAGCTGAGATTATTAAAGGAAAGGGCTCAAATATAAAGCCATTTTGTAAAGGTATGTAAGTTATTGACTTAAAGATCATTATGGAAATTTTATAGGATTTCAGTTTTTAAACATAGATTTCGTTCCTTGGTTCTATCCTTTGTAACGTGAAAATCCACCATTTGAAAAAGATGATCCCTCTAGTGAAGACAGATAAACAAAGGCGATTCTGTCTCACAAGAGGGATTTTTTATGGCAAAAATCGTATCAAACGGATGAAAAAATCGACGCAAGACTTATACATAATAAAGTAAATGATTATGCACAATGACACATTATAAAATATTTGGCACATCAAGCGGCAGTGTTTTTCTTTAGCCATTTTCGTTTAAATAGGGAAGGATTCGTTCCAATGAAAACCCCTGACAAAACTAATATCGCGCCAATTGCATGTGCTGTAGTTAAGGTTTCTCCTAAAAAGAAGGTCGCCATCAATACAGCTGAAACAGGCATGACATTAATAAAAATCGAAGCTTTTGCGGCACCGACCTGTTTAATACCGTAATAATACATAATAAAAGAGATTACAGTGACAAATATACTCATATGGGCAATAGCTAGCCAAGTCATCACATTTGCTTGAGTAATATCATGCCAAGTTGTATCGGCCAAAGCAAAAGGCAACAAAAATAAGGTGCCAAAAGCGACCGCATAGGTAGTAGATTCTACTGAACTATATTTCTTTAATACTACTTTGCCAACAACGCTGTAGATAGCCCAGCTGACAACAGCTCCGAGCAATACGAAATCAATCGGTTCAAAGCCTAGTTTGAATAAATCTATGATATGTCCGTCTGTAATAATATAGGTAGCTCCAGAAAGAGCGATGATCATGCCAACCACATGATTTTTCGTAATCGTTTCTTTTAAAAATAACCCTGATAAAAGTACGATTAAAACCGGATTGGAAGCAATAAATAATGAACTTTTTATTACGGGAGCGTGTTTAGTGGCAATAAAGAAACAAATATTGTAAAGGGCAATGCCGGTTAATCCTAAAATGGCAAATAATCCAAGATCTTTGATCGTTGGTTTCTTGCGGTTTTTTTCCATCACCCACATGATAGGAAATAGGAGTATGGCCGCGCCAAGAAATCGAATAAAAGCAACGGTTGACGGTTCAAAGCTTTGTACGGCCAATTTGCCGGCAATAAAGGCGCTTCCCCAAGTAGCCGTTGCCAACGTCAACATTCCATATGTCATCCACAATTTTTTCTTCATGGTTATCCCTTTCTCTCTTTTAACAATTTTATAAATTGGATTTTACCATGCTTTTTCGTGATGCGAAATATTTTTTTGGATAGGATGGTTGGTTGTGTTTAAATGCAAGGAAATAATTATGTAAATAGAAATTGTCGGTTAGAAACAACATGGTAAAGAAAATAATAGAAAGAATTTTTAAAAAATATTGAAAAGTAAATTTTGTACCTGTATAATGAAGAACAAGTAGGGAAACGTTTTTATATAACTAGGCGAGTAACACAGTGATTGTATAAATAATGACACCTTAACTGCCTGTACATACAAGTTTTATACTCAAAAATCCCGATTTTTTCTTTTTGATTTTTGTGGAATCGTTTCCATTCTGTATTAAAAGCTTTGCTTTTAATAATAAAAAATAAAAATTTTTCAACACAGAAAAAATGTCTGATGGGTGCAACAATGCTACAGAAAGGGGAGAAAAAGGAACGATCAAAAGGGGTTAGAAAGGAGAAGAAGGAATAAAAATTAGGGGGAGTTTGAATGAGAAAAAATTCCAGCTTTATAGTGGCGATGATTCCTGCAGGGATCGCACTGAACTGGGTGGCAAATTCCATTGTTGAAATGCTTAAACTACCAATTTTTTTAAATAACATTGGTACAGTCTTAAATGCCGTTGTTTTAGGACCAATCTATGGAATCGTAACAGCCCTCATGACGAATACCATTTTAGGATTAGTTGTTCGCTGGACCTATGTACCGTTTGCATTAGTAGGTGCTGCTGTAGCATTCATGGCCTATTTTTTCTTTAAAAAGGGATGGTATAAAAAGACTTGGAAAGTACTCGCGGCAGGTGCGATTGCTGGGGCGATAGGAGCAGTGATTTCCACTATTATTTCAGTCTATGTTTTTGGAGGTTTCTCGGGCCATGCTAATGATATCTTTACTGCTGGTTTAGTAGCTGCAGGACAACAAATTTTTAGTGCAACATTTATTGCCAACTTGCCAACAACAATCGTCGATAAAGTATTAACGTTTTGGATTGTTTCTATGATCTTAAAAATCTTCCCGGTTCGATTTTTACCAAATGCAAAAGATATCCGCGAAAAACTTGGCTTATCTTCTGGGAATGGAGCAGCATTATAGATCCAACATGAACAAGAAGAAACATCTTTATGATGTTTCTTCTAATAAACTCCTTAATGGAAACGTTTCCTTAAACCTTTTCATAATTACTATAAAAAATTTCATCAGTAGGAAAATATATTTCAGAAAATTATTGCTATTTAATTATTTAGAAATTACTATTAATATAGATACCTAAAAATAGTAATAAAAGGAAATGAAAGGATTTAAGGAAACGTTTCCATGTTTAATAGGAGGATATTGAAATGACTACGATTAAGGATGTTGCGAGAGAAGCAAATGTTTCCATATCAACCGTCTCAAGAGTATTAAATGGCAGTGGCTATACAAGTGAAGAAACAAGACAGAAGGTTTATCAAGCAGTTGAAAAACTAAACTTTAAGCGCAATATGATTGCAGCTGCGATGATAAAAAAACAAACATCGACCTTTGGATTAATTATTCCAGATATTAAAAACATTTTTTATGCAGACTTAACGAGAGCTGTAGAGGATACAGCCAATCAACATGGGTTTAATATCGTCCTTTGTAATACGGATAATAATTTAACGAAAGAAGCCGAGTATATTGATTTTCTCATTGCAAAGGGGGTAGATGGAATTATCTTTTCAACTCCAGAAGTCAAAGATAAAAACATTAAGCAAGTAGTAGAAGAATATCCTGATCTACCTGTTGTCATCCTTGGAAGTAAAATCCCTGGTGTAAAAATCAATGAAATTTTAGTAGACAACTTTGAGGGGGGATATATGGCAACCAATCATTTATTAGAATTGGGCCATAAAAAAATTGCTTTTATATCAGGAAGTGCGGATTCTTATGCCTCCATCGAAAGATATAAAGGATTTCAAAGTGCACTTGCCGATAAAAAAATAAAAATAATAGAAGATTTTGTCATCTTCGATAAGTTCTATATTGATAGTGGCTATAAAAATGGTTTGAAACTTCTTTCAAGACAAGATCGTCCAACCGCTATTTTTGCGGCTAGTGATGCGATCGCAGTGGGTATTTATAAAGCAGCAAGAGAGCTCAATTTAAAAATTCCTGAAGATTTGTCTATTATTGGTTTCGATGACTCGCAGTTTGCAGATATTGTTTTTCCTCCACTTACAACGATTCATACCCCTATCATTGAAATGGGAAATCGAGCGATGGAAATTGCTATTAAAACAATAAAGGAAAAAAGTCATGTAAAAGAAACGATTGTTTTTTATCCAACATTAGTAGAAAGAGAATCTACTAGGAAACTAGATGAAGGAGGTTGCCATTCATGAACAGTTTGTATATTGCAAGAGAAAGTATGATTCATCGGTTAGACCCGCGAACAAAGATTTTGTTTGTTTTATTTATTGTTATTAGTAGCTTCCTTTTTAAGGATCCAGCTATGCAGCTGATTCTTCTAATAGGAATGTTCCCTCTTGTTTTACTATCTAAATTAGTGAAGCAGTATTTGATGTCCATGCAGTTTCTTATGCTCTTTGTCGTGTTAATCATGACCATTCATGGAATTTATAATCCGATAGGCGAAACCCCGGTTTTTGAAATTTTCGGAGGGTTAACGTTCAAATATGAATCCTTGGTTTATGCTTCAGTTATGTCTTTTCGAATTCTTGTGATTGGTACAGCAGCTGTGATATTCGTTATGACCACACATCCTTCTGATTTAGCCATTGCATTAATGAAATGGAAAGTACCACATTCCATAGCCTTTATGTTTCTATCAACCTTTCAAATTATCCCTATCATTGCGAGAGAAGCAAAAATTGTCATGGAAGCTCAGCAAGCAAGATGTCTTGATGTGAAAGCCAATATTTTTGAAAGAGTGAAGCATCTAGTCCCCTTATTTGCACCATTGTTTATCATTACATTTGTAAAAGTTCACCAGTTATCTTATGTATTGGAATGCCGAGCATTTAGCCGAAATGGCGTAAAAACAAGTTTAAGAGAAACTAAGATATCCTCGTTGGATTATATGTTCATCAGTGGTATGCTTGTCCTTCTATTAACAGAGTTATATTTAAGTTTTGCCCAGCAAATTTCTTTAACCACAAGCAATTTACTAGTAAGTTCTTTATTTGCTGTATGGGCAGTGTTCTTCATCGTAATCGTAAAATTTGTATATAAAAAAGTGAGCGTATTCATAGGGGGATGAGTCAATGAGTAACCGAGATGCCATCGTCGTGGAAAATTTAACATTTCAATACCCTGATACTGAAACTCCCGTATTAAAAAATATCCATTTTACTTTAAAAGAAGGGGAAGTTTTAGGGATTATTGGTCGGACAGGATCAGGGAAAACAACTTTGGCCATGTGTTTAAACCGGTTAGTTCCGACAGTCATTCAAGGAAATTTAGAAGGAACGATATCTGTATTTGGACAGGACATCTCTCAACGGTCTGTGGCAGATATGGCAGATAAGGTAGGCTTTGTTTTTCAAGAACCGGAAAACCAGCTTAGCCAAATGACAGTGGAAGAAGAAATTGCTTTTGGTATGGGGAATTTAGGGATTTCTAGAGAAGAAATGAAATATCGAATTCAAGAAACCTTAAAACAAGTAGGATTAGAAGGATTCGAAAAAAGAAGTCCCCTTGCCTTATCAGGTGGCCAGCAACAACGATTGGCGATCGCTTCTGTGATGGCAATGAGACCTTCGATCATGATCATGGATGAGCCTACTTCAATGCTGGATCCTCGTGGGAAAAATGAAGTCTATGATGTTTTACGAAAAATAAAAACATATGGAATGACAGGGGTCATCATTGATCATGAAGTGGAAAGAATGGCAAGTTATTGCGATAAAATTCTTGTTCTCGATGATGGAGAAGTAATCATGTTTGGTACACCGAAAGAGGTATTTTCTGAACTCACCCTTTTACATGAGATGGAAATGAATGCCCCTCAAGTAACAGAATTGGCTGATCGATTAAGGAAAGAATTACAGATTGATGTTGGAAGTCCCATTACTGTCGAGGAAGCAGTAAAAGCGTTTCAAATCGTCTCGATAAAATAGGAGGAACAATATGGAACCATTTATTAAAGTTACAGGAGTTTCACATGTATACCCTAATGGGGTTACTGCTATTCAGGATGTGAACCTTGAGATTGGAGAAGGGGAAATTGTTGCTGTTCTTGGTAGTAATGGTTCAGGAAAAACCACTTTAGTGAAACATTTTAATGGGTTATTGAAACCGACTACGGGTCAAGTCACTGTAGGAAATATGAATACAAAAAAAGAAAGAATTGCCAAACTTTCTAGTCTAGTAGGGTACGTATTTCAAAATCCTAATCATCAAACCTTTTTGCCTACAGTTAGACAAGAACTTTATTATGGCTGTAAAAATTTAAAGATTTCTGAAGAGGAAACGGAAAAACGAGTGAAAAAAGCGATTGAATTATTTGAACTTGAGAATTTATTGGATGCCAATCCTTTTGATTTAAATTCAAGTAAAAGAAAAGAAATTGGTATGGCTTCGATCATGGCTATATCCCCGAAAGTTGTCGTCCTCGATGAGCCTACGACAGGGCAGGATCACAAAGGATGTAAACGGGTATTGGAATTGGTAAAAATGTTTCATGAACATGGCCATATCGTGGTATTGGTTACGCATGATATGCAATTAATCGGTGAGTTAAATTGCCGTGTTGTCATCATGAATAAAAGTAGAAAAATTGCTGATGATCGTGCGGATGTTGTTTTTAAAAATCAGGAATTATTGAAGACAGCAGACTTGCAACCACCACAGGTGATGGAATTGGCAAACCAACTAACTTATTTAAATAGGAATGAATCCTACTTAACAATTGATTCCATTGTTAAGTGGTTCAAACATAACAAAAAAGGTTTAGAGGAGGAACGGAAAATTGGTACAGGATCTTAAATGGCAAACCAATGCCAATCGCCCAGAAACAGAAAATAAAGCACAATATCATATTCGGTGCGCACCTGGAGATATTGCAAAATATGTTCTATTACCTGGTGATCCTGAAAGGGTTCCCATGATGGCAAAATTATGGGATGAAAGCCGTCATATCGCCACTTATCGTGAGCATGTTACCTATACAGGAAAAGTGGCTGGTGTCGAGATATCTGCTTGTTCCACCGGAGCAGGAGGCCCTTCAACTGCAAGTGCATTAGAAGAACTAGCTGAAATCGGTGCTGAAACATTTATTCGAGTAGGTACATGTGGGGCCATGCAGGATTATATTGATCCAGGTGATCTCATTATTTGTGCTGGGGCTGTTCGATATGATGGGACCAGTGATCAGTATGTAGATTCCAAATATCCAGCACTAGCCAATCAAGAGGTAGTATTGGCTTTGATTGAAGCAGCAGAAAAATTAAATGTGAAATACCATGTGGGATTGGCCTACACCTCTGCATCCTTTTTCTGTGGTCAAGGTCGCCCAGGATTCAATAATTACAAACAAAGCTGGATGGAAACAATCCTAAATGATATGCAGCGGGCAGGGGTTTTAAATTTTGAAATGGAAGCTGCCACCGTTCTTACCTTAAGCCATTTATTTGGCCTTCGGGCAGGTGCTGTTTTCTCTGTAGTGGCCAACCGGGTGAAAGATCAATTTGCTTATAAGGGGAGGGCTATTGAACAGTCGGTTGCCGTTTCTACTGAGGCAGTTAAGATTTTGGCACATTGGGATCAATTGAAGAAACAAGCAGGAAAGAAATATTTTTATCCGTCCTTATTAACATCCTATTTATAGATTCATAGATTTTGGAAAGGAGAAGAATGGAATGAAAATTGGCGTAATTGGTGGAACAGGGTTTTATGATCTTTTAAAAGAGGCAGAAAAAATAGAGGTTACAACTGAATTTGGTGTAGTCCCTGTATTTAAAGGAGAGCATGCTAATAAAGAAGTTTATTTCCTACCGAGACATGGGGAAAATCATCATTGCCTTGCGCATGAAGTGAATTATCGAGCCAATATGCTAGCGCTAAAACAATTAGGGGTTCATCATGTATTGGCAATGTGTGCTGTCGGTTCGTTAAATCCTGAGATTCCAGTTGGCCATTTTGCTTTATTAGATGATTTTGTGGATGTGACGACTAATCGAGTAAAAACGTATGGAAAATATTCAGTGGATATTAGTCGTCCGTACGATGAAGAACTCCGCCAGTATTTTATAGAAGCGGCAAGACAAACAGGAATAGAGTTGACTCCAAAAGCCACCTACATCACAGTAGATGGACCAAGATATGAAACATCTGCTGAAATTAAATTATACCGCAGTTGGGGAATGGATGTAGTCGGAATGACAAACGGCACGGAAGCAAGTTTAGCAAGAGAACTAGGAATTGCTTATGCGGTGGTAACACTTGCAACGGATATGGCAGCAGGAATGACCGATGTAGCCCCAGATTTAGAAATGCATCGAAGTGTTGTAAAAAATAACAAAGAAAAAATGATCAAGCTTTTCTTAAAAACAATCGAATTGGTTGAAACAAACGGAAAATCGGAAGCGATGCTAGCTTATGAACGTGCGATTGAAGCTAGAAAAGATAAGCTGGCAGCAACAAAGGCATAATGAAGTTACTCATAAAAAATACAACCCTCATTACGATGAATGAGGAGAAGGAGATTATCCAAGGCAGTTTATTGATTGAAAACGGAAAGATTAAAGACATCATTCCTACCTCTTCCGGTAGTGAATTCGACTTTACTGCCGGGGAGGTGATGGATGGTAGGGAAATGATCGTCTTACCTGGTATGACCAATGCACATTATCATTCTTATTCCAATCTATTAAAGGGAACCATCAGTAATTTGCCATTAGAGATTTGGTCCCTTTACACCGTTGCATACGGTCATTCTTTGGATGATCAAGACATTGAATTAGCGGTTCTATTAGGTGCCATTGACATGATTAAAAGCGGCATTACTTCCTGTGTTGATCATTTTCCACATATTCGAAGAACGGAAGCCGCATTAAAGGCCTATGAAAAAACAGGACTGAAAATCGGGTTTGCGCCAATGATGCATGATGTTTTTGATCATTATTTTCTTCCAGTTTCATTGCCCCTGAATATAAAAGAAAAACTGGAAGCTGTCAAGCCAAATTCACCGAAAGTAATGAGGGAGTATTATACAAATCTCATAAAAAATTGGCATCAAAAAAAGGGGAAAATATCGATTTTGTTAGGTCCAAATGCTCCACAAAGATGTACGGATGAAATGCTTAATCTTTGTGAAGAGTTAAGTAAGCAAGAAGATCTTTTTATTCATACACACTTACTAGAGACAGAGATTCAAAAACGTGTGGGGGATAGGGCCTTTACAGACGGGATCATTGGTAGATTAAAAAAATATAAACTTCTATCATCCAAATTATCGACAGCCCATTCTGTCTGGCTAAATGATAGAGAAATAGACCTTTTTGCTGAACATGGGGTTACCGTTGTTTGTAATCCGGTTAGTAACTTGATGCTTGGTAGTGGTATAGCTCCTTTACCCCAATATTTGCGTGCAGGTGTTCATGTGGCGTTAGGGACAGACTCTTCGAATTGTGGCATTTCTCATAATTTATTTGAAGTCATGAGAATGGCTCTATTGATTCATCGGGTAGGGAATAACGGCTATGAACAATGGATCCAACCATGGAATGTCTTGCAAATGTCGATTAATGGCGGTGCTCATGTTTTTGGAGAGGCGCATCAACGAGGGAAAATTCAAAAAGGCTATGTTGCAGATTTAGTTTTGATGAAAAAGGATACACCAACCTTTGCAACGAACTCTGATTTGATCTCCCAACTCGTTTTCTATGAAAATGGGAGTTCTGTTGATTCTGTTTTGATTAATGGTGAATGGGTGCTAAAAAATAAGAAAATTATGACGTTTGATGAACAATCCGTGATACGGCGAGTCCAAGAAAGATACGAAGTTATCATGGAAAAATGTCAATCCGCCCTGGAGTTGGCAAAGGAAGCACACCCCTATTTTGCTAGAATGTACCATACGATTTATGATCAAATAAAGGAGGCCATCCAATGAATATTGAGTTGCTTAAAAAAGAGCTTGAGTATATATCACATAAGGTATACCAAAAGGGGTTTACACAAGCAACGGGAGGAAATATAAGTGTGCGCATTCCTGGTACAGATCAGGTTCTCATTAAAAAAAGTGGTGTCAGTTTAGGAGAAGTTTCAAGAGAAGATGCATTAATTGTCAACATGGACGGGAAAGTGCTGGAAGGGCAAGGCAAACCTTCGAAAGAAATTGGTTTTCATCTCGGCATCTATCAAACTCGTCCGGATGTACATGCAGTGGTTCACTGTCATCCGAACTATGCCGTGGGTTATGCCTGTTTAGGACAAGAATTACCACTCCCAACGGTAACCGCTCGTAAATTATTAGGTAAAGTTCCCTGTGTTGAAGTAGCTCCATCAGGTTCCCCAGAATTAGCTAGATTTGTTGTAGAAGCATTCGAAACATATCCTGATATAAAAGCAGTATTAATGAAAGATCATGGAATTTGTGCTGTTGGACCTACTCTTGAAGCTGCTTATAATGTAACGGATTTATTAGAAGCAACAGCGAAACAGGCTTTCATTGTTTCTCAATTAAAAGCAGCCCAAAAATTGCCTGTACATCAATAAAGGGGGGATGGATGAGGATGGATCGAATCGTTGCCTTGATGAAAGAATTAAAATCGAAAAATTTGGCACTCCCTATTTGGTTTGAAGAGGGGGCATTGAAAGTAATTGATCAATTAAAGCTTCCATTCCAAGAGGAAGTCTATACCTTACATGATGTGTCCGAATTGGCAAAGGCAATTAAAAATATGAATATTAGAGGTTCTGGGGCCATTGGTATTTGTGGAGTTTATGGGATTCTATTAGCTGCTTTGAAATCTAATGGAAAGAAAGAAACAATTCTAGAAGCAGCTACCTTATTAAAAAGTACGAGACCAACAGCTGTCAATTTAATGAAAACCATTGATGAAATGGTTTCCGTCGCCGAAGGCAGTTCGGAGGATATTGTAGAAAAAGTAGAACAAAAAGCGGTCGAAATTCTAAAGCGGCAACTTCAATTTGAATATGATTTAGGAGCTCATGGGGCTGAACTCATCAATGATGGTGATACGATTATGACCCATTGCCATTCTGGAGCTTTAGGTGGTTCCGGGTTCGGTGGACGTGCATTATCTGTCATTCGAACAGCCTTTGAACAAGGGAAAAAAATTCATGTTTACACATGCGAAACACGCCCTTATTTACAAGGAGCAAGAATTACGGCCTATGAACTGAAGAAATTTGGAATCCCACATACATTAATCACAGATGGAATGTCTGGATATTTTATGAATCAAGGCTATATCCAAAAAGTGGTGGTTGGTTCAGATCGTGTCGCTGGAAACGGGGATTTAGCCAATAAAATCGGAACCTATAATCATGCGCTAGCCGCCAAAGCCAATGGAATTCCTTTTTATACCGCAACTTCCAGTCACACCATTGATTTCTTCACAAAAAGTGGAAAAGAGATTGAAGTGGAAATGAGAAACGGAGACGAAGTCGTTTATTTAAATGGGACTCGTATTGCGCCTGAAGGAACCCATGCCTTGTATCCATCATTTGACATTACACCAAATGAACTGATTACTGGAATTATTACGGAAATCGGTGTCATTCAGTCACCGTATGATAGAAATCTAAAAAAATTAGCCAACAATAATCCTGTTACCATTTAATATCCCATTCAAAAAGTAGACATACTTGTCTACTTTTTTTTATGAAATGATTTACAATAAGAACCATTTCAATAGACACACTCATTTACCATACCGTACATTGACTTCATTCGCGCATCTTAAATGACCTCCGGTTCATGTTGTTTCCATTATTTAGCTTCATGTACATAGCAACGTTTTTTGGATGTTATTCATAAACTATACTATCCACTATTGTTCAACATATCGACATGGAATAAAAATCACACAATGATTGATTTGAATCGAAAAATTTGGACAAAACTATAAAGATGAAAGTCCATTTTTTGATGAGGTGAATAGGTATGAAAGAACCGTTGGAATACTCACCAATTTTTTATAATGAAGTGATCCACTATTTAGAAACGAAATGGAACCGCCAGCTTGATGATCATGAGCGTCATGTGTTAATTGAAGGTTATCGTTTTGGGAGGTTAATTGAAGCGGAAAATGAAATAAAAATTTTGTTTAGCAATCAATAAATGTTCAAAGGAGTAGCATATGTATCAAATCACTAACATGATCATCGATGATGATTTTGTCACAGAAGAATATGTCACTGTTCAGTTTATTCATCATCAAAGGCAGTATAGTGTTACCTTTAAAAAAGCAGATCTGGAAGTGGTAAATGAATGGGTTTTCGAAGAGGAAACATCACTTCCTGCCGATTTACCAAATGAACTGATTGAATCTATACGTGAGGAAATAAAGAAAAAAATCTATTAAAAAAGGGAGGCAGAATGACTTATGAAGTACATTCTGCCATTTTTTATAAACATTTAAAGTAACGGTCTATTAAATAGGGAATCCATTTACATTGGGGATGTTGGCGAATATTTTCCTGTAATCCTTTTACGATTGCAGGACTCAGACTTGGATAAATGAGTTCATTTTTAAGCAGAAGCAGGGATTCCTTAATAATGGGATCGTCCACTTCCTCTACCAATTGTTCCATTTTTTGGATGAGTTGTTCTTTTGTTTCTCTTCCATATTCTGGACCGGTAAATATTTGATGAAGATCTTCCGATATAAATGGAAGTGTCATATGCTTAGCCAATACATTCGTTTTTTCCACTAGCGAATGAGCTAGTAATTCCAAATTAAGTGGGACATTATAGATCACAAAGAGATGGGAATATGTTTGTATAAATCCTTTAATGCAATACATTAAATCATATTTGGTCTGTCGGATTCGTTCACCATAAAGGTGTTCAATCATGGTTAAGATGACTTTATCCAACATGCGGTTGAAATCATACATTTTATGGATGAATTCCTCATTAATGGTATGGGCTTGTTCTTTCATAAGAAGTTTGGCGAAATCCGAATGTTTATGAAAGGATTGAAACGTCGTGAAAAAAAATTCATATAAAAGTTTTTCGTTTTTTGTGTTTCTGACTACGTAGTCAATTTCAGATAGGAATTGCATCATGAAATGATCAATTAAGGCTAATATTAATTCATCTTTTGACTTAAAGGATAAATAAAACGCCCCTTTTGAAATGCCGCAATGTTCAGTAATTTGCTGGACAGAAGTCGATTCAAATCCTTGTTTGGCAAATAATTCTAATGCTTTTTCCATAATTAATTGTTTTTTTGCCATGATGAAGAAACACTCCAAAATTCATTTTGTTGACAAATGACTAGTTGGTCAGTATTATATGGAATTAGGTCAAAAAAGTCAATCTTAGGTAGGTGTCATTGTGAAAGGACTAGTCAATTTTGTCACAAGAAATAAATTAGCCGTATGGTTATTGACAATCATTATTACTGTATCTGGCATTTATTCAGGTACACGAATGAAGACGGAAACGATTCCTGATATTTCGATTCCATACTTAATGGTTATGGGGGTCTATCCAGGTGCTACCCCTGAGAAAGTAATGGAAGAGATCTCCATGCCTATTGAAAAAGCCGTCGAAGGCTTGGAAGATGTGAAGGCAGTTTATTCCAATTCCTATTCTAACATGTCAAGTATACAGGTGGAATATGAATATGGGATTGATATGGACGAGGCAAAACGAGCTCTACAATCGGCGATAGATAATGTGAAGTTGCCGGAAGGGGCTGAAAAACCGACAATTACTGCCATTAGTATGAATATGATGCCTGTTGTCGCTCTAAGTGTGAGCAGTAAAACGGAAGATATCGTTGAATTAACGTCAACGGTTGAGGATATTTTGCTTCCGAAAATGGAGAAAATCGATGGTGTGGCATCGGCTACCATTACCGGTCAGCATATCGAAGAAGTTCAACTTACGTATAACAAAGAAAAAATGGCGGAACTTGGTTTAACAGAAGAAAATGTTAAACAAATGATTCAATCAAGTGATATGGCTGTCTCGCTCGGATTGTTCGAGTTTAAAGAAGGGGAGCAAGCAGTTTCCATTGACGGTAAATTGATGACAACGGATGAACTAAAGGAAATGCTTATTCCAGTCACACCGACAGCCACTCACCCACAGCCATTTGTTAAGCTAAGTGACATCGCAGATATTAAGGAAGTAGGTAAAGTTCAATCTGTTTCACGTACGAACGGAAAAGATGCGATTGCTGTACAAATTGTAAAAGAACAACAAGCGAATACCGTAGATGTTGTAAATGCTGTGAAAGACTTGATTAAAGAACAAGAGAAGAAAATTGATGGAATCATCATCGATGTTTCCCTTGACCAAGGAAAACCGATTGAAGAATCTGTCTCAACCATGGTAGAAAAAGCTGTATTTGGTGGTCTGATTGCGGTATTAATCATCCTTCTATTTCTACGTGATGTTAAATCAACGATTATTTCTATTATCTCTATTCCAGTATCGGTATTCATGGCGTTTTTACTGTTAAACTGGATGGATATTACATTAAACATCATGACACTTGGTGCGGTTACGGTTGCAATCGGGCGTGTCATTGATGACTCCATTGTAGTAGTTGAAAATATTTATCGTCGTTTACATTTAAAAGGAGAGAAGTTAACAGGCCGTGCGCTGATTCGTGAAGCAACGATTGAAATGTTCAAACCAATTCTGTCTTCTACTTTAGTAACAGTTGCGGTATTTGCTCCGTTAATGTTTGTAGGCGGAATGGTTGGCGAATTATTTATGCCATTTGCTTTAACAATGGCCTTTGCACTAGGTGCTTCATTAATTGTTGCGATCACTATTGTTCCGGCTCTTTCCCACTTCTTATTTAAAAAGAAATTATATAGTGAAAAAACAGAAGGCGACCATAAAGAAGTAGGGAAATTGGCAAATTGGTATAAAGGAATCCTTAATTGGAGTTTGAACCATAAAATAGTGACCTCTCTGATTGCCATTGTATTATTGGTGGGCAGTTTGGCATTAACGCCTTTGATCGGTTTCAGTTTTATGGGTAGTGAAGAAGAAAAAGTCATGTACTTGACCTATACGCCTGCTCCTGGAGAACTTAAGGAAGAAACGTTAAAAAATGTGGCCACTGTGGAAGAAAAATTATTGAAACGGGATGATATTGATATTGTACAAGTATCCGTATCTGAAAATGGCGACCCTACTGCAGCCATGATGGGTGGAGGTAGTAATGGAGCTTTAATGTACCTCATTTTTGATCCCGATATGGAAAACTTCCCAGAGGTTCGAGAAGAAATTGAAGAGTATGTATTTAACATTGGTCAATCAGGAGAATGGAAGAGCCAAAACTTCTCTTCCATGTCCGGAGCGGCTTCCAATGAGATTAGCTACAATTTCTACAGTGAAGACTTAGGGAAACTAAATAAAGCCATCAAGATGGCGGAAGAAGTAATGAAGAAAAACGATGGGCTAGAAGATGTATCATCTAGTTTGGAAGAGGCCTTTACGGAATATACGTTTCATGTTTCTCAGGATGAATTAATGCAATACGGCCTTACAACTGGCCAACTTGTGATGATGTTAAATCCAATGGAAAATAAGGAAGTATTAACAACGATAGAAAAGGACGGAAAATCTTTAGAGGTAATCGTTCAGCAAAAACAAGAAGCTGCTCAACCGAAGTCTATTGACGAAATGTTAGCAACACCAGTTCCGACAGCTCAAGGGAATACCGTGCCACTTTCTGAAATTGTATCAGTAGAGAAAGGCACGACACAAAATACCCTTTCGCGTAGTAAAGGTGAATACTATGCTTCGGTGTCAGGAACGATTAAAGAAAAAGATATATCAAAAGTTTCCACTGAAGTAAATAAAGAAATAGAAAAATTAGATTTACCTAAAGGTGTCAGCTATGGTGCTTCAGGTGTTCAAGAAGATATGAAAGAAACCTTTACTCAATTAGGTATCGCCATGGCGGCAGCAGTAGGTATTGTCTACTTCATTTTAGTTGTTACGTTTGGTGAAGGTCTTGCTCCGTTTGCAATCCTGTTCTCATTACCATTTGCGGTTATCGGTTCCTTTGTCGGTTTATATATTGCCGATGAGACGATTTCTGTTTCCGTCATGATGGGACTACTAATGTTGATTGGTATCGTTGTAACCAACGCGATTGTTCTCGTTGACCGGATTATTCATATGGAACGTGATGGCATGAATATGAGAGAGGCGATTCTAGAAGCAGGGGCTACACGTCTTCGTCCAATCTTAATGACAGCCATTGCTACCATTGGCGCATTAATTCCACTTGTCATTGGAAATGGTGGCGGCGGATTAATCTCAAAAGGGTTAGGGATAGCTGTTATTGGTGGATTGGCAAGTTCAACATTATTAACATTGATTGTTGTTCCAATCGTCTATGAAGTTCTTTCAAAGATCTTTAAGAAAAACCGCAAAGAAATAGAAGAAAACTAACTAAAAAAGACGGCTCATCCATGGATGAGTCGTCTTTTTTTTGTTAATAGCTTACATGCACGTCTAAAAAGAGAGTGTTATGAATAGGAAGCCATATGCCATTAACCATTATTTCTCATAATGAACGGATTAAAACTTCTTCTTACATAAATTCTAAAATAGGTTTTTTATGAAGGAAGCAGGCCGGCAATTTCCAAAAGAGTGAGGACAATCTCAAAAAGAATAAGAATAACGATAATCCATTCGACGAAAAGTCCTCGCATCGAATGGCTGATGGTAGAAAACCCCTCCATGATGTTATACAATATTTCCGTTTTGCTTTTTAATATTTTATACCGATCGTTTAATTCGAAAAATTCGGTCATGTTATCATAAAATTCACTCGCATCGCTGCTTGTCCATGTAATGTCAGGCTTATCCAAAATCATAATATAGGCAAGGGTGTTATACTCGTGGCGGACAATTTTTGCTGTCGTCCTTGCCAATTCTTTATTACCAATTCTCAAATTCCCTTTTTCCAGCCGATCGATCATGGTCTCAAGTTTATCGAGAATTTTTCCTAGTTGTTCCTCGGTTTTTTCCAAAGCTACAGATTTCGCAAGGACGGTGGAGATTAATTCTGGATAGAAATCCTCGTATTTAGGCACTAACACATATTCATCATCAAATTCAATTTGTTCATTTTCAGCAATGTGAAGACTATAATCATCGGTATACTTGTCAATATTTCTCATGTCAAAATCCGGCTCGAACGAATGGATGAAGGTGAATAAGCGATGGATCTTATCTAAGGATGAATGGTTAATAAATACAACGCTCCCAAAAGAAAAAACAAGTACTTGCTCTGATTCCTTTACCTCTTCGTCCAGAATGGAACGTAAAATATCACCCCTTAAAATTAATGGTTCCTCCCAAGTAAATCTCTTTGGAATCCCGCAGTGAATGGCGATTTTGTTTAAGTCAATTTCATTGGTTATGGCATAGGCTTTAAAGGTCATTTCTTTCATGATCGATCACCTAATCCTGGGAATTATTTTTTAAAAACATGGTTGCCAATAACGAGTGTAGTTGCTCTTGAATCGAGCCAGCGACTGGTAGCAATATCCGGATTATAAAAATACAGTGAATCCGCTGCCAAATACCTATGTTCATTTATTGCCTCATGAACGGCTTGAATGGATTCCTGATCAGCTGGTTGGTTGATTTTCCCATTCATGACAGGTTGGAATTGATTTTTTTGATAAATAACTTCTTTAATGGTGTCTGGAAATTTAGGACTAGCTACTCTATTTAGAACGACACATGCAACGGCTATTTTCCCTCGAAAGGGTTCGATTTCCGCTTCTGCCCGAACTAGTCTTGCAAGCAAATCTATTTCGCGTTTGGAATATCCTACTTTTATTTCCGGAGCATTTGAAGGTGAAGCTTCTGATTTTATAGTATGGACCATTTCTCCAGCATATATAAGATCGAGGTTCTGAATGGGTGAATCCATTATGGCCAAATTTTCTAATGGGGTGGACAGTTCACGGCTGATATTTGAAATGATTTCATCCCTTTGAATAATGGATGCATGAACAGGAGAGACCATTGATAGGCTTAAAATAATTGCTAGAGTCGCTAAAAGTTTTTTCAAATCGTATTTCCTCCATGTTCTATTCCACATAAATCATTGTTTTTTCAATGACTATGAATGTTTTTAATAGAATAGAATTACATTTTTGTTACATAGATTTTTAAAGATAGGAAATAGGTTTATTACGTTTTAGAGTAGAGGATCAAAGGAGGGAGATTTATTTATGAAGGAATATCGAAAGATGAGAATAAAAAATGGCGTAAACCCTTCCAATCAAATAGAAGATTCACGCCATTTTTTCGTATCCATTATAATATTCATTTAAAATACATTAGTAGATGATTCGGTCGCCGTTAAAGATCGAGTTCTTAACGATTACATAGTCAACCGTGCGAATGTCTTTTAATTTGTTTCCACCCGCGTAAGAAATAGAGGATTGAAGGTCTTGCTCCATTTCAATCAATGTATCGATAATTGGGCCTTTGTATTCTACATACATTTTTTTGCCCTCTACATTTTTTCTTTCGCCTTTTTGATACTCTGAAGCAGATCCGAAATATTCTTTATACGTTTTTCCATCTCTAATCACAGTTTCACCAGGAGATTCTTCATGACCGGCAAACAAAGAACCAATCATGACCATGGTGGCACCAAATCGTATGGATTTTGCGATATCTCCGTGTGTACGAATTCCACCATCGGCGATAATCGGTTTGCTTGCCGCTTTTGCACACCATCTAAGAGCCGCTAACTGCCAGCCACCAGTACCAAATCCTGTTTTAATCTTTGTAATACATACTTTCCCTGGTCCAATTCCAACTTTTGTAGCATCTGCACCAGCATGTTCGAGTTCTCTTACGGCTTCTGGAGTACCTACATTACCAGCAATGACAAAGCTTTTCGGTAAATGATTTTTAATATGTTTAATCATTTCAATAACTGAATTGGAGTGGCCGTGAGCAATGTCGATCGTAATGAATTCGGGTGTAAGATTTTCCTCTGCCAATTGTTTAATGAATTCAAACTCACCTTCTTTAACTCCCACACTGATCGATGCAATGAGACCGCGAGATTGCATATCCTTAACAAAGGCAAGCCGTTTTTCCGGTTGAAAGCGATGCATAATATAGAAATACCCATTTTCAGCTAAAAATGCCGCTAACTTTTCATCAATAATCGTCTGCATGTTAGCTGGGACCACAGGTAATTTAAATGTATGTCCACCAAATTCAACAGTGGTATCACATTCTGAACGACTTTTGACAATCGATTTTGCCGGAATTAATTGAATATCTTCGTAATCAAATACTAAATCCATGAAAAAACACCCCTAAACACGAACATTAAATTGAAGTTTGGTAAAAATTATTCGTACATTTGTAATGTACCGTATTTTATTCAATATGTCAAAGACTTTTTAGTTATATGTGTTAAGGGGGTAATTTTATACATATTCAGATTGTTCACCTTTGGCCATGATAATGATTGGGTTTCTTCATGGATAGAGAGAAATATTTTTATAAAAATGTTTGGGGACAAGGTTATTTTTTAAAAGAAAAAGTCTATTTTCGTACATACATGAGTATTAGTTATAGTAGTGAGGAGGCGATTGAGTGAAAACAATTGGCATCTTAGGTGTTGGTCAAGCAGGCGGTAATATCGCTGAAATAGCATCTACAATGGGCTTTCAAACCGCCCTAATCAATACGAATCAACGAGATGGGGCTGTTAATACTAAAGTAGAAAAAAAGTATTTCGTACCAGGTTATAATGGTGCAGGGCAGGATCGGTCAGTTGGCTTGCGGGCAGTTCATGAACATTATCGGGAAATGATTGACTTTGTCAAAAAATCCTTTAAAAACATTAAACTATTATTAGTAGCCTTTTCTACGGATGGTGGAACTGGATCAGGGATGAGTCCACTTTTAATCGATATTTTATTGGATCAATTGCCAGGCGTTCATGTGGGGGCTATTGCCATCCTACCTGAGCGTAACGTTTTAGCTGGGAACCGAATTAATGCGGCTGAATGTATTGAACAAATTTCAAAGATTGAAGGCATTTCTTCGGTATTTTTGGTGGACAACGATCAAATGCGTAAGACAAATCCACAATCTAGTAAACAAGACATTTATCTTTCTTCTAATCGTCAAGTCATGGAGGCCATTTCACATGTACTGGATATTACACAAAAAAGTTCGTTTTATGGGAATTTTGATGAAACGGATTTAATGAATATTCTAAATACAAGAGGGGTAACCATGATTTGTTCAGCAACGGTGACCGATGCAAAAACGACGGCAGATGTTTCCAAATTGATCCAGCGTTCATGGGCGAAGTCGATTTTTTGCCCGGTTGATACAGTGGGGGTTATTCGTGCAGGGCTCATTTATGAAGGCCCTGAATCAATGGCAAAATTGATTAATGTGCCGTCTATATTTGAGGGAATTGGAGAACCAGTGGAATTGTTTGAGGGGACATATATCACGGAAGGTGACCCAACGATTACCACCATTTTAGCAGGTCTTTCCTTCCCGAGACATCGTTTACAATCACTGGAAGAATCGCTTGAAAAAAATAAAGAGAGGCTTCAGTTCCTAATTAAAAAAGAACATACAGAGAAGTATGAATCCAAAATTGCTTGGGCCTCTAATTTAAAAGCTAAAGCACCAGAAAGGAAATCTGGAAATCTAACTGCCAAACTTTCAAAATATCAAAAATAACATCTTATAAAAATGAAACAGAGAGGGGTTTATACTCAATAGGAGTATATACCCTCTTTTTTATGGGCCGTTTTCGTAACCTCTATTGCTATAAATTTCAAATTTTTATTAATATAGAATTAAATTGACAGAAAATGGAAATTAATGAAAAATCAGCTAGTTTTGAAAGATAACTAATTATAGTTAGAAAGATAGATATGAAACACAAAAACTATACAAGTTGGAGGAAGAAACGTGAAAAATCACTCATCCATCATAATTGGTCTTTTACAAATAAAGGGAATGTTAACAATGAATATAGGTATGAATTAGTTCCTGCAAATGAAAATCATATGATTATTTTAGATAGGAAAACGGGTGAATATTGGACTAAGTTTATACCGAGTGAAGAAGGTCCTACAAATTGGGAAAAAGGCGATTGACCATTAGATTAAAATGCAAAAACCACCTTGATTTTAGGTGGTTTTTATACTTCTTTATGCATGGTTGATGTCTTTCTTTCCAAGAAGTATTTGTCTTATATGAACCCTATCACTTTTGGAATCTTTTTATAATCGTCAGCAGTACAAGTACCTAATACATTAAATGTGTAAAGGAAATCACCTATTGTATTATTTATCTCTTCTGCTTTTACACGCCTCAACGACCGATTTTATCTTCCATGTTCTCTTCATTTTTTCTGAGATCTTTTCTTCTTGCAATTTCATAGACATGAATCGTTATACGAGATCTCCACTTTTTCATGCAGAGGTAAACTAGAAAAATCGACTAAACAGACTGCTTTTTTCTTTGAATTAGTATATAACTATGATTAGGTTTGAAGCTGGGTTTATAATAAATAACTTTCATGCTTGGATGTCTACAGTACAAACTGACTGATAACCGATCGTCGTGTACAATAATATTTGGACAACAGGTTGCTATCAATTTTACATTAGAAGCCAGTGGGAAAAAATTTTGATATAGAAAAGAGAACCGTTCATTAATTGAGTAGGAGGATGGATCACTGTGAGCGATAAAATACTTGTGGTCGATGATGAACATGAAATTGCCGATTTGGTTGAGCTATATTTGAAAAACGAAAATTACACGGTTTATAAATTTTATACGGCCGAAGAAGCATTGGAATGCATAAAAACTATGGATCTGGACCTTGCCATTTTGGATATCATGCTTCCTGGTACAAGTGGTTTAACTATCTGTCAAAAAATAAGGGAGAACCACACGTATCCCATTATTATGTTAACGGCGAAGGATTCAGAAATTGATAAGATTACAGGACTGACGATGGGAGCGGACGATTATATAACAAAACCCTTTCGCCCATTAGAGTTAGTGGCTCGAGTGAAAGCACAGTTGCGTCGATACAAACAATACAATGGAGGAATCGAGCAGAACGAAAATGTGATTGTTCACTCTGGAATTGTGATTAATAAAGACACCCATGAATGTTTTCTGAACGAGAAGCCTTTATCCCTTACTCCGACTGAATTTGCCATCCTGCGAATTCTTTGTGAAAACAAGGGGAAAGTGGTAAGTTCTGAGCAGCTCTTCCATGAAATCTGGGGAGATGAATATTTCAGCAAGAGCAACAACACGATTACTGTACATATCAGACATTTGCGCGAAAAAATGAACGACCGAAGTGATCATCCTAAGTATATTAAAACCGTTTGGGGAGTTGGATATAAGATTGAATAATAAAAATAGGTATAAAAAAAACGATTATTTCAAACTGAAACGGAAACTTAACCAATATTTCCTTGTGACAGTAGTAACAGCCATTGTATTCGTATTAATATTACGTTTTCTTGCCTGGCGACGTGTTGGGGACGGGATTGTAAGTTTATTAGAACACATGTTTTACTTAGATCACGTGCAAGCGTTAATGCTTTATCATTATACAATTCGGAATAATTTAGAAGTGATAATCTTTGTGGCGATTATCATCAGTATTCTTATTCTTTTTCGTTTCATGCTTTCAAAATTTGTAAAATACTTTGATGAAATCAATGCTGGTATTGATATACTTATTCATAACGAAGAGAAAAACATCGAGATGTCTGAAGAAATGGGGTTCATGGAACAGAAGCTTAATACATTAAAACAGACACTTGAAAAGCGAGAGCAAGATGCAAGGTTGGCTGAACAACGAAAAAATGATCTTGTGTTATACTTGGCGCACGATATTAAAACTCCCCTCACATCTGTTATCGGTTATCTGAGTTTACTTGACGAGGCGCCAGACATGCCTGTAGAGCAAAAGGCAAAATATGTACGTATCACATTGGATAAAGCCCATCGACTAGACCAACTAATCGATGAATTTTTTGAGATTACTCGGTATAACCTTCAAGAGATCCCACTTACGAAAAAACAAATCGATCTATACTATATGCTAGTTCAGATGACCGATGAATTTTATCCCCAGCTTGCTGCAAAAGGGAAACAGACGGTCATCCATGCTCCTGAGGATTTGACTGTATTCGGGGATCCCGATAAGTTGGCAAGGGTCTTTAACAATATATTGAAAAACGCTGCTGCGTATAGTGAAAACAACACGATCATTGAAATCCATGCTGGTCTCAAGGGGAGGATGGTTTCAATCGAGTTCAAGAACACTGGAAGCATCCCTAAAGATAAACTTACCACCATATTTGAAAAATTTTATCGGCTGGATACGGCACGATCCTCTGAAAAAGGAGGATCCGGTCTCGGTTTAGCCATAGCGAAGGAAATCGTGATTGCCCACGATGGGCGTATTTATGCGGACAGTGATGGCAAACATACGATCTTTACAGTAGAACTTCCTGTCATATCAGAGCAAACTTAGGAAAAAATGAATCGTTTCTTCACTTTTTCTTAAGAATTTATCCATTAAATATTAAAAAACAGCTCGTTCTTTTTCGGTAATCTAAATACCGTAGGAACGAGCTTTTTTCATTGCACTAAAATCGATACTTAAGTTGATACAAAGATATCAAGCCCAAACAAAGAACAAGAATAGGGGGCATGAAATGATTACGAAAAAAATTCATTATTGACAATGGTTGGGTTTCGAGAAAATAACTGTATTTCTTTTACAGAAATAGAGGTTAATGGTGAAAAATATCGATATTCCCATGTATGGATGTGAAAAGGACGAGGGGAAATGATTTCATGATTTTTCATCCCTATCATGACAAGTTCATCTATATTTGAAACCCAACATAAAGTTCGCGTTTGGTAATTACTGAAGGAGAGGAAACATAAATGAAATAGGTAGTTTTAATCTTGTTATTTTTTTTGTGTCTGAGTTTCTATTTTTTTGATCAAGCACCGATTTTTCAGAATCAAATAGAAATGAAGGATCATAATCAAAATGACGAAAATCCATTTGATAACGAAGGGATTTCTAAAAATACTCAATCCATAACGATTAAAAAAGAACAAATCTATCAAGGAAACCTACTATTAATTAACAGTAAATATCCGATTCATAAAGAAGGAATCAAGTCAGATATCGTAAATTTAGCTAAATATAACGAATTAATGAATGGATATGGGTTGAAAGATGCGAATATTTTTTTATCAAAAGAAATGGCGGAAAAATTTTCAGAGATGGTCAAAGATGCGGAAAAGGAAGGGGTTCGTCACTATATGATCAATAGTGGCTATCGTAACTTTGATGAGCAAAATCGTCTTTACCATGAAATGGGGGCTAGTTATGCCTTACCAGCAGGGTATAGTGAACATAATTCGGGCTTATCACTTGATGTAGGATCAAGTTTGTCAAAAATGGAGCATGCACCTGAAGGAAAGTGGCTAGAAAATAATGCTTGGAAATACGGCTTTATTTTAAGATATCCAAAGGACAAAACGAAAGTAACTGGAATTCAATATGAACCATGGCATATTCGCTATGTTGGACTGCCACACAGTGTGATTATGAAGGAAAAAAACTTTGCTTTAGAAGAATATTTGGAATACTTGAAAGAACAAAAGTCGGTTTCCATCACCATACTCGGTAAAAAATATGAGATTTCTTATTACCCGGTAACGAAAGATAGTACGATACATGTCCCCTCCCATCTTTATTATGAGATATCAGGCAACAATATGGATGGGGTTATTGTGACCATGTATTCTAGTAGAACACATACGAATGTCAGGGAGGGAAGGGAGGCGGAATGAATAGAATAATTAAGAAGGTCATAAACAAACTCATTTTACTATCGCTATTTGTCATATATTTGTATGGGTTACTTAGAATCATTCTATTTAAATTTCATTGGATGGATATGGCCCTTCTTTGGCATCACTTTGAGCGGACTCTTGGGAACCCTGACCGTCTAATTTACCAGTTGAAAAGCGGCAATTATATCCCGTTTCAAACCATATTTATCAACATCCATAGTCTATCAGTGCTGCGTGATTTCAGTAATTTGTTTGGGAATATTGCTTTGTTCATACCCTTTGGAATATTTCTTGTACTTTTATCTAAAAATAAAGGGATATCATTTAAAAGTGTATTTGTTCTATCTCTCGGTTTAAGTTTCGTCTTGGAATGCTTACAAGTTGTTTCTTCTCTCGGGATTTTTGATGTAGATGATCTCTTACTAAACACTACTGGGGGATTGCTTGGCTATTTTGCCATCAAGCTTTATGACAGGATTTATACGAAATTAAAAATACATCAATTAAACATTGACAGAGATAGTGCAGAAATTCAAGAAATAAAAAATAAGGAGGAAGGTGCACCATACTCTAAATAGGGTATGGTTATTCTTTTTTTAATACGAGATCTAGGTCCCAAGGTCCATTATGTTTTGTCTAGGTTATCGATATAATAAAATGGAGTAGCCAAAACGATTGTCTTATCTTTCAGACCTTATTTTACGAACGGCCTAAATTAGTATTGGAAAATCTTATTTTTACTAAAGGGTGTTTTTATGAATAGAGTGCAACAATTTTGGAATGATTTTTGTGTCGCTACTGGTCAAGAAGGGATTAAATATAAAGATGCTTTTCAATTTGGTGTTTCACCTGATTGGTTAGCGGATTTAGTTATCAAAGGAAAAAAGACCGCAACCACTTCTGGGTTCATATTTTATGAGTTAGAAAAAGAAGAGATACCAAAAACTGGTGAATATTATATTATTTTAGATGGTAAAGAAGAGCCTGTCGCAGTCATTCAAATTGAATCGGTTGAAGTGGTTCCGATGAATGAGGTAACAGAGGAATTTGCATTAGCTGAAGGAGAAGGAGATTATCAGAATTGGTGGGAGGCACACGAAAAATTTTTTACTGAGTCATTAAGAGAATATGATATGGAATTTTCGCCAAGTATGTTGGTGGTATGTGAACGATTTAAAAAAGTATATCCTTTATAAAAATGTAAAATATGTTAGAAACTTAGAGGATGCATGCTACGAACATATGCAGCGAACGGAAAAATTCATCCAACAAGTTAGGGCATAAACGTAGGAGTCATATGATGTTCTGTCTATTCATTCAATCAATGAAATGTTATTTTCGTGTGGTTTTTCTGCCATTGAAACATTTACATAAAATGACTTTAAGTGAGTAGAAAAAGGAAAACGGATAAGATATAAATAGAAGAGGAATTTTATTGCAAGTATAAAGAGGTGTTCACCATAGATATACTATTTTGGATTTTAATCATTGGTTGCTTTATCTTAAGTTTTGTTGGATTGTTATATCCTATTATTCCTTCGGTACTGGTTATTTGGGCTGGAGTTGGCATTTATCATTTTGGCATTAATTCCAATGAAATTTCCTGGATCACCGTTACCATGTTGGTCATTTTGACGATTTTGTTATTCTTGGCAGATTATTTAGCAAACCAGCATTTTGTGGAGAAAGCTGGAGCAACCCAATGGGGGAACCGAGCAGCCGCCATTGGATTGATTGTCGGAAGCTTTGTCATTCCACCTTTTGGGGTGATTATAATACCTTTTGCTTTTGTATTAATCGCGGAAATGCTACAGAAAAAATCGTTCCAAGAATCATTTAAAGTTGCCTTTGCTACTTTTATCGCGTTTTTAAGTGGGACATTAGCCAAAGCAGTTGTCCAGCTGATCATGATCATTGTCTTTTTTGTCGATGTGGCCATTTAAGTATTTGGAATGATAGGAGTAGAGACCCCAACAACTGATACAAGTCGATTGGGGTCCGCTCTAATATGAAATGGGCTATTAGAGTACGGGAAACGGTACGAATAATTGAATACCAAATGAATTCTTTGAGTTGCAGTGGCATAACCCCAAATAGGGGTTTTTTTATTGCTGGAAAGACTAGATTAAATTCGAAATTCTTCTCCTTAACCTCGATTTTGTTGAATCCCACTATTTAAGCTACCAAATTTTTTGTAACCCCCATTCATTACTCAAAATATCATCATGTCTTTTAAGCTGTAATTCCCATGTGTTGAAACAGATTGAATAATAGGATGAAAAGTTTGATTTTTATGATCATCATCACCTCATGCGGTACAATATCCATTTAAAATCATGGTGAGAGGTGATGGATAGTGGAAAAGAATTGGTCTATATCTCTAGAACATGAAGAATATGAAAAAAATCGTGAATTACTAATGGTTGATGCCATTGAGGCCGTCAAACAAACAGCAAAAGGATGTTATGTGAATGTAGTCACACCTGAAAGCTTCGGAAACCCGGAACTGTACTTAACACAAGAATTAGAGAATGTATTTGGAGACGAAATTAAGCTGAAATTTATTGATCAATGCAGTTGTGGTGGTTACGTGTTAAGAGTATGGAAGATGAAATAAAAAATAGCCGCTTACATGGCGGCTATTTTCTTAAATAGGATTATAAAATAATCATATTATGTAAACTGATTATTAGAAAACTTTAAGTGATAATTAGATGTAATAAAATGCAAGGAAGATCGTATAAGCTGTATGAGATAGGTGGGAATAGACAAGAATTTATTCCATTTCATAAAGTGAGGATAGGAAAATGATGGTATAATGGTAGAAAAGATGGAAAGGGATGATTTTTGTGGTTCTTAAGAAGAGTCTCAACCGATATTTTTTTCTAGTGTCCCTTTTGCTCGTACTAGGTGCAAATTATTCCTTATACTATACTTCTTTTGGCATCCAGTTCATCCCTAATGATACGAATATAATTGTGGCTGGATCGATGATTGATTTAGCGCTAATTTCTCCATTATTATTTTTGGCATGGAAGGGCAGGTTGACCTGGAAGAATATCATTTTTGGTATAGCTGGGGGACTCGTTTTCGTTCGGTTTTTCATTCCAATGGAGTATTTGGCTCCTTTGGAAAGCGTTACTTGGGTAGGTTTTGCCGTGGAAGGTGGATTAATTTTTCTGGAAATCGCGATACTCGTTTCATTATTTATACAATTGCCAAAAATCGTTCAGTATGTTAGGAAAAGCTCACTGCCGGTTCTCTTTTCTTTTTCCACTGCTGTGAACCAAAAAGTCAAGTCAATCACCCTCATTCAAATCATCTGTTCTGAATTGCTGATGGTTTACTATGCATTCGCAAGTTGGAGAAAGAAACCTCCGAAGGGCAAAAATTGGTTCACCTTACATATATTGACGAGGTCATCGTGGATCCAAAACGATTGCGACAAAAATGTTCTAAAAATACAATCGAATTCATGGCGCGTGATTTTGAAGAGACCTTTCCAGATGTTATTATGCAACTGAAACATCCTGTGGAAGCAACCTTAACATTGGGAATGATAAAAAAATTTGACCAAGTTGCGATTCGGTTAGATGAACCAGAAAGATTTCTTGAATTAATAAAAGAAAAGGTCCATGAAAATGTTGTAGAACATTAGTAAATAGTAGACGTATTACATGATGACTAGGTGCTCCCTCATATAAGGAGCGCCATTTTTGATTTTACTTGAAGAAATTAGATGGAATTTCATCACTTGTTCGAGGGAAAGGAATTCGAATTTGATTTTGTAGACCATTTAAGAACCAGCACACCAATTACCCAATGAACATAGAATAAAATGCAATTAAAAAGATAGAGGATGTGCTTTTATGTCTGACCATCGAATAAAAATTGATACGGTGAGTGGCGGTGTTGTACAATTTGGAAATTCCTTAAAGATTTCCCCCAAACATGCTTCTAAGTCGACACATGGTTCAGGTTCTTCCAATCAAGCGGTGAACATTCAAAATAATAATGGAATTAATTCAACGAATACGATGGATCAAGATTTGATTGATCAACCGATCGTAAAGGATAGGTAAGAAATACTTTTTAACAAATCCAAAACATCCCTTGAATAGTGAAATCATGGAAAAATATCACCTGCCTAGAGCATTTCAGTGTAATTTTTGGATGTAAGCGCATACATTGATAATGATCGGCGGAGGTGATACTTTTGATGTATATTTACGGTAATGATTATATTAAATATTTAAACGACACTAGTTCTTATTCTTTAACTTATGATCAATGGAAAAATAAAAAAATGCAACAGAACACAAGCAAATGTGTTTACTGCGGATCAATGAAAGAATGCTATCATAGTTGTCCGAGATGTCATCATTAATGGTTCATTCATAAAGCTCAGAAGGAGGCACTATGGTGCGAGTTTATTCCCTATTGTAGGCAGAAGATCATGACTGCCGTGCAATAGGGATTTTTGATTTTTAATGAAATATAAGAGGAAGGTAATATTTTTGTAAAATAATGGTTTGAACACATTTTTTTATAAATCATACTATACAGATAAGAATTATAAGTATATATTATAATAGGGTGATTAAATTGGGTAGAGAATTTTTAGATATATTTGAATCATGGGCGGAATCTTATGATCATTCCGTTTCAGGGAAGGATGAACAGTATCGCGAAGTATTTAGAAACTATGAAGCAATACTTGAAGAGGTGGCAGTCCTTTCCCATGGAGATGTATTGGAATTTGGTGCCGGAACAGGAAATTTAACAGAAAAACTGTTAGAAAAAGGTCATAAGGTAACAGCGATTGAGCCATCGAAAGCGATGAAGAAACTATTTCAGAAAAAAATGATGGCAAAATCCAATGTGACGATCATGGATGGGGACTTTTTAGAATTCCCTGTACCAAATAAAGTAGATACCATTGTCAGCACCTATGCTTTTCATCATTTAACAGATGAAGAAAAAGCTAAGGCGATCTCCATTTATCGTGAACTTTTAAAAACGGGTGGAAAAGTGGTTTTTGCTGATACGATGTTTCCATCTAAAGCCGATCATAAACAAGCAATTGAGAAGGCGAAGGCCGCGCATTATGATGATTTGGCTCACGATTTACAGACGGAATATTATACAACCATCCCATATTTACAAAATATCATGACAGCCAATGATTTTCAGGTAAAATTCAAGCAGTGGAATGATTTTGTTTGGATTATGGAAGCGGTTAAACAATAGAGGAAACGGACTCTCATTGAAAATAGAAATAGCGCCAGTTTTGTTTAAGGAAAGATTAACAGCCCCATCGAGTGACGGTGGGGCTGTTAAGCTAGTTGTTGGATGCATCGGAAACAAAAATCGGTTTAGGTGGAGGAGCAATGTTAGATTTCTCCTCCATTATAGATAAAAGGTAAAAAACGTAAAATTTAAGGTTACTTGTTAATGTAGAAAACCATTAAAAGGACAACCAGGAAATGATCCTCCTTAAAAAATGGGAAATGAAAAAATATTTTTACAGACAAATTCATCACCATTTCTCATTTTGTCAGGCATGATAGGGTAAAGTAAAATCAATCAGCCTTATCATGATGGCGTCACCAAGAGGAGGATACAGAATGAAGTGCCCGGATTGTATTTACTCCAACCCAGAGGGAGTAAAGTTCTGTTTGAATTGTGGTAAAAATTTTTCGAGCGAGGATGAAATTCAGGATCCAAACCAATTATTTTATGAGTTTGCCAGCTATGTCGATGGTATACCTAGAAATCATCGCTCTATCGTACCTAACATTAAAAATATTTTCTCAAGGGTATTCCGCAAGCATAGTATCCTTGAAGCGGAGCGGCTTTTTATTGTAGGCACAGCGATTACTACACCTAAAATAGAGGATGTAAAGGAAACATGGCCAAAACCATGGCTTTTTGCCAGAGTGTTTATCTTTGCCTTGCTGACTTTTTTAGGGTTGCATATTGGATTGATTTGGTTCCAAAACATAAACTTTCTGCCGGGGCTTATCGTTGTAGGTGCCTTTGCGGTTCCATTGACAACACTTATCTTTTTTTGGGAAATGAATGCACCACAGAATATAGCTATATATCGAATCATTTACGTGGTATTTATCGGTGGAATTCTCTCGATGTTAGCCGCGCTCGTATTTTTTAATCTTCTTAAGAATAACATTAATCCGATTACGATTGGGATTGTCGAGGAACTTGCCAAAGCAGTTACGGTTATTTATTTTGTTAGAAACCAGAAATATCGGTATATCTTAAATGGGCTGCTGATTGGAGCAGCGGTTGGGGCTGGATTCGCTGCTTTTGAAACAGCGGGTTATGCATTAAGAAGCCTCCTTACCGGGAGTTTTGAAACATTATACAATACTCTTTTATGGCGCAGTGTGTTGGCTCCAGGAGGTCATGTGGCATGGGCAGCTTTAATTGGAGCGGCTTTCTTGCGTGCCCGAGAGAATGAAAACTTTTCGTTAAGCATACTAGTAAAGCCCAAATTCATTCGCATTTTTTTACTAGTTGTACTGATACATGCTTTATGGGACACCGATATACCAGGTATGTTTCCCTATGGACATAGTATATTGATGGCGATTTCTTGGGTGGTGGCATTCCGAATGATTCAATTAGGATTAAAAGAAATTGCCGAGAAAAAATCTCAGTTACCAGAAGAACCTAAAGAATCGACTGTGACAGCAAAAATTATTTCAAAGGTGAAGCAACCATAATGAAGGCGATGTTGATCAACATCGCTTTTTTGTATGGGACGAGAGGAATTTTTGTGTGGTTAACTTTTTAATCGGTTTGGTTTTTATACGCTAGGGGATGCTTATTTAAATAGTCTTGACTCATTTCGTCTTCTACCATCTGGTCTAATCGTTCAATCATTTTGATCGCTTTATCTTTGTCCATTTTTTTATAATGATGGAGCCCGCCTTGTTCTTCATCCATTTCATCTGCTAATTTTACGATTTCTTGTAATGGCGTCCTTTTAATAAAACCTTCTGTCATATATGAATCCGTATGAAACAAGATCGCTAAGGCAATATCTTTGGCCATAATGGGGTTTTCCCCTAATCTGATCAATAATTTATGAGCTCTTTCCGCCCCTTTGATGGCATGGATATCATTTTGTCTGTATAAATCATAATCCCATTTGCCATTTCGATACCATGTGTAATGACCAATATCGTGTAGCAAGGCTGCTTTTGTCGCTAGGTCGACCGATACACCGTATTCCTTAGCCAAATGAAAGGCATGATAAGCACAAGCAATGGCATGGACAACACCTGATCGATTGAGATATTTTTGAGCAATATGATGATTGAAAATCTGAATTAATGTAACTTCTCTCATTTCCATCACCCTTTTTTAATAAAATATTAATTTGAATTATATAACGATATGGACAAGAAGTAAAAAACTTTAAAACTATTTCAAAAAAATCTCCTGCCCAAATTATCATTGGAACAGGAGAGAATAAATCATATTTAATTATTGTAACCAAAACCCACTCATGAGATATAAAACAGTCGCTATGGCTCCTCCAACCAACGAAATCTTCAATTTATAGCGAGCATAATCGACCAAAGTGAGATCGAGTATTGAAGCAGTGGTGATCGTCGTATCGCCTAATGGAGAAGCTAATGCTCCGAAAGCTCCGCTTGCAAATACCGCACCTACGGTTAAAGGGATGGATGTCCCTGTGGAGGAAGCTAGTGATATTCCTAATGGCATAAACAACCCCCATGTTCCCCATGAGGAACCGATAAAATAACCCGTAACCGATCCAATCAGAAAAATAGTGGCCGGGGTTAAGAAAGCAGGTAAGAATGCCCCCAATGTGGAACTAATAAAGGCTGAAAAACCGAGATCTTCTGCCGCTAATGTCAGGGCCCAGATTAAAACAAGCAGACTGATGGCCTCCATCATTTGATTTCCCCCATCATAAAAATGGTACAAGAGTTCTCCTAATGGCTGCCGTCTTACTGTGTAAAAAAGAAAGGATAAAACTAGTGTAATGAATACAGCTAAGAGCATCACAAAGGTGGCGTCTGCTTTTGAAAAGGCAGCAAATATTGAATCGGCCCCTTTTTTTGTCCCGTCTTTCCATAATAGAAATAAAGAAAGCCCCAGAAGCAAAAAAACAGGGATGATTAAATGCCATGGCTGCGCTTTTACTAAAGATAATTCTCGTTTGATCCCCGCCCGGTGATACGGATGTTCTACTTCTTCTAAAAGTTGATTCTCTTTTGGCTGGAGGGAGTCCTTTGACTTTTTGGATGGAGGCCAGAATGTTTGAATCAACCCAATCACTAACATAATAATGGCAAAAAAATTAAACAAAATACTAAGTAAAAAGATTTGATAGGCAGAAATTTCGCTAGGCAGTCCTCGCATGCTACCTGCTACTAAAGAAACCATGAAACCAACAAAGGCAGTAGCAACGGGCAAAAGGACGATCACGGATTCAGTGGAAATATCGAGAGTCAGCCCAACTTTTTGTTTAGGGATATTCAATTTTTTAGCTAATGATTTTACGACAGGACCAATTAACATGATGCGAAACATCGGCATCATAAAGGTAAAGGGAAGGGTAAGCCAAATAAATCCAAGCAGTCCGCGTTGTGTTCGAATTTTCTCCCCCATCCATTCCGAAAAACCTTTGATCCCACCTGAAATATTCATCATTCCAACAAGACCACCAAACAAATAAAGAAAAGCGATAATTTTCATATTCGTCTCGTCGGATAACGTAGTAACGAGGTAAGACACCGTTTGATAGGCTCCTGCCAAAAGATTCGATTTTACAAGGAAAGATCCAATAATCAGGCCGATGACAAGACCAGGGAGGATATTTTTGAGCCATATGGACATTGAAATGACAATAACAAAAGGGATGAGTGAAAGCCATGCATGTTCCATTATTCCATCCTCCTGCATTCAATCAGTATTTTTATTATGTTCAAAAAAACGTTGATAAACTAAAAAACTTTTGGCTTTAGGATACAATTCACCATACGAAAATGAAAACTATGTTCTAAAAAAAATATACTTTTTCTAAAAAAATTATCATTCACCCCCATTTAAGCCTAAATTGATGACAGAAAAATACAAAAATTTTACTCAACATCTAATTTTCCACTCGTATTTTTTCAGAAGATTTTATTTTTTAATTAAATATAGAAAGATGAAATAAGGGGTGGATGAAATGCAAGCAAAAACAAAGAGAGTTATTAAGAATTATAAAGGGACCGAATTACATGCTAAGGGTTGGATTCAAGAGGCGGCACTTCGCATGTTACTAAATAATCTTGACCCGGAGGTAGCAGAAAGGCCAGAAGATTTAGTTGTGTACGGTGGAATTGGAAAGGCAGCACGCAATTGGGAGTGTTTTGACGCTATTGTGAAAACGCTTTTAGAACTGGAAGAGGATGAAACATTATTAATTCAATCAGGTAAACCGGTCGCTGTTTGGAAGACTCATAAAGATGCGCCGCGCGTATTAATTGCTAACTCTAATCTCGTTCCTGCTTGGGCAAATTGGGAGCATTTCCATGAACTTGATAAAAAAGGTCTCATGATGTACGGACAAATGACTGCAGGAAGTTGGATTTATATCGGCAGCCAAGGGATTGTTCAAGGAACCTATGAAACATTCGCAGAGCTTGCACGGCAAGAATTTGGCGGTTCTTTAAAACACACGATTACTTTAACCGCCGGTCTTGGTGGTATGGGCGGGGCTCAGCCATTGGCTGTCACCATGAATGATGGTGTTTGTATTGCCGTTGAGGTGGATGAAACGAGAATTGACCGGCGCATTCAAACGAAATATCTAGATGTCAAAACACATGATTTAGATGAAGCATTACAATGGGCGTTTGAAGCGAAGAAGGAAGGAAAAGCATTATCCATTGGATTATTGGGAAATGCTGCAGAAGTACTGCCGCTTTTAATTGAAAAAGGTTTTACTCCTGATGTATTAACCGACCAAACATCCGCACATGATCCATTAAATGGGTATATTCCTGCAGGTTTCACATTGGATGAAGCAGCGAAGCTTCGAAAAGAGGATCCAGATTTATATGTGAAGCTTTCCAAGCAAAGTATGGCTAAACATGTAAAGGCGATGTTAATCATGCAACAAAAAGGGGCAGTAACATTTGATTATGGCAACAACATCCGCCAGGTAGCGAAGGATGAAGGGGTAGAAAACGCATTTGATTTCCCTGGGTTTGTTCCAGCTTACATCCGTCCATTATTCTGTGAAGGAAAAGGACCTTTCCGTTGGGCTGCCTTATCAGGAGATCCTGAGGATATTCGCAAAATCGATGAGGCTTTATTACGTGAGTTCAAGGATGATGAGCATCTTTGTAAATGGATTCGTATGGCACAAGAGAAAATTAGCTTCCAAGGCCTTCCTGCTCGTATTTGCTGGTTAGGCTATGGAGACCGTGCTCGCTTCGGAAAGCTGATCAATGACATGGTGGCTAGTGGTGAAGTTTCAGCTCCAATTGTTATTGGTCGTGACCACTTAGATGCTGGTTCTGTCGCATCACCTAACCGGGAAACAGAAGGGATGAAAGATGGCAGTGATGCCGTATCTGACTGGCCGATTTTAAATGCGTTAATCAATGCAGTTGGTGGAGCAAGCTGGGTATCTCTTCACCATGGTGGAGGAGTAGGCATGGGGTATTCTCAACATGCCGGCATGGTCATTGTAGCGGATGGAACGAAGGAAGCAGAGGTTCGTCTGCAACGCGTCTTAACGACCGATCCGGGCATGGGTGTTGTCCGTCATGCTGATGCTGGTTATGAATTAGCGATAAAAACAGCGAAAGAAAAAGGAATTAACATGCCAATGCTGAAACAAGATGAAAGAGGTTGAATGGAATGAGTAAAGCCATTTTTATAAGAAATGCATCACAGCTTGTCACACTAGAGGGGAGCTCACATGCTCCTCTCGTAAAAGAAGCGATGTCTGAGCTTCGAATTATAGAGAATGGGAGCGTCTGGATTGAGGATGGGATCATTCAGGCTGTTGGGACAGATGAAGAACTTTTGGCGGAATATGGAGACCGATTAGGTGAAGCCGAAGTGGTGGATGCTACTGGTAAGTTAGTAACACCTGGGTTAGTCGATCCACATACCCATTTGGTTCATGCAGGGAGCAGGGAAAATGAATTTAATATGCGCCTGCAAGGGGCAACCTATATGGAGATTATGAATGCAGGTGGAGGCATTCATGCAACAACAAGTGCTACAAAAGCTGCTTCACATCAGCAGCTTTATGAAGAGAGCTATGCACGATTAGATCAATTCCTGCTTCATGGGGTGACAACCGTCGAGGCAAAAAGTGGATATGGAATGGAATGGGAAACCGAACTGAAGCAGCTGGAAGTGGCGAAACAATTGAACGAAAAACACGTAGTCGATGTTGTTTCGACCTTTATGGGCGCTCATGCTATCCCAAAAGAATTTAAGGAAAATCCAGATGAATATGTGCGCCTCTTGGTGGAAGAAATGATTCCAAAGGTAGCGGAATTGGGTCTAGCGGAATTCAATGATGTTTTCTGTGAGCATGGTGTGTTTACACCAGACCAATCACGGGTCATTTTGGAAGCCGGTAAACGTCATGGCTTGATTCCAAAAATCCATGCCGATGAAATTGTTGCTTATGAAGGGGCTGAGCTGGCTGCAGAGGTAGGTGCGATTTCCGCCGACCATTTATTAAAAGCATCAGAAAAAGGGTTGGCAGCGATGGCCAAAAAGGGAGTCGTCGGGGTGCTTCTACCTGGAACAGCATATTTTTTAATGGCTGAGTCGGCAAACGGACGCAAAATGATTGATACAGGGGTGCCAGTCGCATTATCCACTGATTGCAATCCGGGTTCATCACCAACGGTTTCCTTGCCTTTCATCATGAATTTAGGCTGTTTGAAAATGGGAATGACTCCTGCTGAAGTAATTACAGCAGCGACTATCAATGCGGCACATGCGATTAATCGCGGTAGCGAGATTGGTAGTTTAGAAGTGGGGAAAAAGGGAGATGTCACGATTTTCAATGTTAATAATTATATGAAGCTGCAATACTCTTATGGTGTGAACCACGTGGATACGGTTGTGAAAAATGGTGTGGTTGTTGTAAAGGGAGGGCAGCTTTGTGAAGAGCTTTCTTTTTCCAAAAATGAATCCGCCTAGTTTTACTTGGGTGAGACCAGAGGGGCGAGCTCCTGAGAAAGTTCATGAATGGATCAAGCCAGTGACGGCTTCGACGGATCCGGAAAAGTGTAAAGACGCCGAGGCGATTATCCTCGGCGTCCCTTTATCCCGTTCCTCCATCAGTCCTTCAGGGGCTTCTGAATTTCCCGACTATTTCCGCCGGGCATGGAAAGGATTTGCTACTTATAATTTGGATGAAGATGTGGATTTGGCGGAGATGACGGTTCTTGATGCCGGAGATGTTCCGATGCATGTGACGGATATTCATAGATGTCATGAGAATATCGTGGAGGCATCTTGCGCCCTTCATAACCATTTTCGTGATTCCAAAATTTGTGCCATTGGTGGCGACCATTCTATTACCGCTATGATGGTAAAAGGGATGCAACAGGCAAAACCGAAGGAAACGATTGGTATTTTGCAATTTGATACCCATTTTGATTTACGAGACATGTCTGATCATGGTCCTACCAATGGAACACCGATGCGCAATTTAATCGAAAGCGGTGTAGTGGAAAGCCGAAATATGTATAACATTGGTTTACATGGATTTTTTAATACGAAGGAGTTAAAACAATACGCGGACGAGAAGGGTGTTAACTATTTCACCCTTCGTAACGTTCGAAAAGATGGGATGAAAAACACGGTCTCGAAATGTTTAGAAGAATTATCTGCCAAAGTGGATACCATTTATTTGACGGTGGATATGGATGTCCTAGATATTGCCTATGCCCCAGGTGTACCAGCCTCAACACCGGGAGGCATGACAACAGCCGAATTATTAGAAGGTGTATTTTTAGCAGGAAGTCATCCAAAGGTAAAAGCGATGGATATTGTCTGCCTCGACCCACTAAAAGACGACCAAGTCCAGCCAACCGTCAAAGTAGGTACTCACGTGTTTTTAACCTTTCTTACAGGAGTCAAACACCAACAAAAGACAATTTAAAGGATTTGTCCATCTCAGGTGGACAAATCCTTTTTTTCTACTCTTCTAAAAAACGATGAATCGATTCAATATTTTGCATGAGGTCTATTTCTAATACATCACCTAGTTCTTCGTGTCGTGCATTTTCAAAACTTCCATCCTCAGGGATGCGTAAGGTTTCTATTTCGCTCTGATTGTTCGTTATGATATCTTTTCCAATGGTAATGATGGTAGAACTCTCTATATTTGTATCAATGTATGTAGATAACAGATCAAATAATTTCGGTAGCTTTACAACATTATGGAGTCCTACCGCTTCTTCTTTTAATTTTGAAATCACTTCTTGTTGTCGTTCGATTCGCCCGAAATCACTTAAACGATCATGACGAAAACGGACGTAGCCTAATAATTCTTTCCCATGAAGACGGTGGATTCCTGGTTCTAACGTCATCCCAATGCCATACGACATTTCGTATGGGATTTCAACTTCAATCCCATTTGGAACGAGCAAATCGACTACTTTTTCAAATCCTTTAAAATCGACAATGGCATAATAATGAATATCCAATCCAAAATTCTCAACAATGGTTTTCCTTAGTAATTCAGGACCACCATAAGAATACGCGGCATTTAATTTTTGTTGTCCATGCCCCGGTATAGTGACGAGCATATCACGCATGAATGAAATAAGTTTGATTTTATGAGTCTGTGGGTCATAATGAGCAATCATGATGGTATCGGTTCGAGCTGGTTCTTCCCCGCGTGAATCACTCCCTAATAAAAGCACGTTGATTTCATCGATTTTCTTTTGTGCACCTTGAAAGGACTGTTTTCCCTCCGCTTTTTTCAGTGGTTCGTTCATCACTTTTATGGTGCCTTCTATGTACTGAATGATCGTAAAAAGTCCAACCATAAAAATCCCTAAAAAAAGTAGAGCACCAAATACTCTGCCCCAACGAACTTTTTTTCTTCTTCTACTTCTTTGCATCCTTGTCAAATCTATCACCACCCAAACCAAACTCCTTGAAGTAGTGATTATCCCATAAATAGTTTTCAAGACTTTTACTTTCCGATTAAATTTTTTTTAATTTACGAGTGGTTTAAAAGCCAAGGAACGGCAATCCACGAAAAGGTATTCGCAGTTCCTATATGGGTAAGAGAATAGAGATAAGTCAATCTTAGGTTTGCGGAAAGTATAGGGGAGGCTCCAATTTCTGAAGATATTATCCTATTAATCTCGTGATTGGGTATTGAAAAAAAGTCGAGCCATGATTAAACTTAACACGGAGGAAAATGATTACAATTGGTAGAATCATAACCAATCTTAATGTTGGAAAAGGATTTGATGGTATTGAAAAAACTACTGCTTACTTTATTTATAGGTTTATTATCCATTCATCTGATTGGATGCTCATCCATTATCTCTGACGAGAGTTTCAGTCCACAAAAGCAAGCCAATACTCAGGAAAATAATACAGAATATAAAAGAATGGAAGTGGCACTTGTCCATCCAAGTGATGGTGATACGATTGCTGTCAATTATAAAGGGAAACGTGAAAGTGTGAGATTTTTACTCGTAGATACTCCGGAGACGTCCCATCCACGCCTTGGGGAACAACCATATGGTAAGGAAGCGAAAGAATTTACTAGAAAATTAGTGGAAAATGCTAGAAAGATAGAATTAGAGTTTGACATCGGTCCCCAAAGAGACAAGTATGGGCGGTTATTAGCTTATGTTTATGTAGATGGGAAAATGATCCAAGAAGAATTATTAAAGAATGGACTAGCTAGGGTCGCCTATATTTATCCTCCAAATACCCGCTATGTCGATCAGTTTCGAGCGATTCAAAAAGAGGCACAACAAAAAGGAATAGGGATTTGGGAAATTGAAAATTATGCCCAAGAAGACGGTTTTCACCCTGAAATCATCGATTCAAAAGAAAAAGAAACTAGTCAAGCTGATGAGGACTGTCTCATTAAAGGGAATATCGGAAAAGAAAAAATTTACCATACGCCTGATTCTCCTTGGTATGAAAAAACAAAAGCAGAAATGATGTTTTGTACGGAAGAAGAAGCGGTTAAAGCTGGATTTCGACCTGCTAAATAATAGTAATGTATAATGGAATTTTTCATAGCATACCTAATAGTTTGTTATAAACTTTGGCTCTTTTCTAAAAGATTGTTGTTTTAGTTAAATTGTAAATGCTTTATCAATTACTTAAAGATAGCGATTTGTAAAAGGTGGTCATGATGTTGAAATTTAGAAAAAAAGACTATGTTATCTCTTTCTTTATCGTTCTAATACTAATGGGTTCGCAAATTTTTCCAAGCGAAAACAACATACCCGTTCTAATAAAAATTTTGCTTTCAAGTGTGATTGCGTCTTTAGTTATTGGAACTATGACAAACTTCTTATTTAAGAAACGTAAATAATAGTGGTTAAGATAGAACTCAAAAAAAGCCGATTTCTATTTTTGGAGAAATCGGCTTTTTTGATTCTGAGTTGGTTCTATTCATGGTCATGGAATGATTTCAAAAACCGTACCCTGGTTGAAATCTGTCACTCTTACTGATCCATATACCCCTAAAAATAATCTCGTTTGATCCAGGTTCGTTCCAAGACTAACATAATAGGCAGCTTGAGACCCAAATGAGTAATCTGTCTCGATGATACGATAGTCATTGAGTTTTCCATCCATCCTTGCCATTGTATAAGCTAGAACTCCTTGAGCTGGAGCAGGGGAACCTTTCCGGGCAAGATCGGTGAATACCACACTACCTGTCAACGCTGGGATGGCTCTTCCCATATAAGCTTGTACACCAGTAAGCGCTGTTCCGGCAAACTTATCAGATCTTTGATCTTGATGATAATAACTAGTTAAAGGCTGAATTCGCCTTACAGAAGTTTTTACTGCTTCATTGAAATAGGCAATGGTTTTCTCATCCTGATTCGGATTGGTCGTACAGCTTTTTATGATCGGGGTAGGTAAAGTTCCTTCCCATCCTCGCCAACCTAAGTTTATAAATCCTTCTTGGTCGGGTTCCATATTCATGGATAAAGCTTGGATTAGCTGGGGAACAGGGAGTGGTTTGTAATAAATAAAAGAAAAGATGGATTCTACTAAATCTTGCCCGACATTCCCTATATATTTAATATATTGATGGTTGTATCTTTGAAAGGAGATGCCAGTAATATTGCGAACCCCTTTGGCTATAACTGTGAGTGTATCTTGAATGGTTACAGGCAATTCATCGAAACGTGTGACAGTAGGGGGAGATTGGATGTATGGATACCTTGATACATCAATCTCAATAATTTTACCAGCGATTTCTAAATCATTCTGGCTTAAATTAAACGGGTCATATCCTGAGCCCCCATCACCAGTCGTTAATACTAGTTTTCCTGATTCGGGTGAAAAGTTTAAACTGTTGACCCCATTATGATTGGAATAGGGCCTCCTCATGTTCAACAATGTGCGACGTTTTTGAGGCTGACCATTTCGATTGAACCCCCATTCCTCGACCGTATCAATATGATCATATTGCGTTTCTCGATTTTCCCACTTGAGGTTTAATGTGTTGGGATCACACGGGTCAGGTTGAAAAGATTTAGGTTCTACCCCTGGTCCTTGGGTTCCAGCAACGGAATAATGGAGATAAAACAAACCGTTATAATAAAATTGGGTATGGAATGCTAGTCCCAGCAATCCCCGTTCATCATATCCACCAGAAGTACCTAGTTGTAAAATTTGTGGGCGAATATCTAAAAATGTCCGAATCTCCCCGTTTCTTATGAATAAGACTTCTCCTACCTGAGTGGCAATAAAGATACTTTCAATGGTGTCACCTGGAAGGATAGCTGTTTTCAATACGGTGGGTAAGTTAATCCCATTGACAATGGGCCGTAAACGAACCTTTACCATTTCTTTTACACTCCCTCTATTATTCTTTTAAAAGAATATGAATAGAAGGGGGCGCTTAGTACCAAATAGTAGGTGCTTCTATCTCGATACAACTCACGGTTCTATTATTGATTATCCTTTTTTTAAGAATTTCTTCAAAAAGGGAGAAACTTCCTTGATCAAAGGTTGATATTGTTTATAGGTTTGCATAGCGGTATCAATCGTTCCTATAAGCAATTCCAAGTCAATTTGATTAAGAAGCTGCTGGATTTGGTTTGGTTGATGGTGCATGAAGGGGGCTTTATGAATTCGTCTTTTGCCAAGAAAGCTTTCCTCAAAATGTTCTTCACGGTCGAAGGATTCGTTGGAATGGTACTTGTCCACTTTAATAGGAACTCGTCCAGAACCAAACATTAGTTTGGTGAATGGGTCTACATCATTTACTGGATGTTTTTCCTCTTCTTGAAATTCCACGAAACCACACTTCCTTTCTTACGGTAGTTTCCAATTGATCTTTATTTTAAACTATGAATTGCTTTGATTGAGGGTGAGGGCGAATGGAACCTAACCATGACTCAAAAAGCCTACTGGTCAAGACGATTAAAAATAGAAGTGGATGACTAATAGTTTACAAAAGAGTAGGGCGGGGACCAAGTGTAAAAGGATATGTATAATATAAAAGGCCCGACAAGGTTTTGTCCGTTTGTCGAGCCATTTATTATGCATTGTAGATTTATTGGTTTTTATGTTTTTCAAATAACATTTGTGCTTTATATCCAAAGGTGAAATATAAAAGGATCATAATTGGAATGAATAACCAACTTAACGTACGAAAAATGACAAATGGGGTTTCGAATAAGAAGGCTTTCCAAAATTCACCTCCAGTCATATCCCACAAACCTTTCGTTAAATACAATTGTTTTGGATGAAATAAGGCTGCTATGTCAATAGCATCAGTGGCTACTAAGGCAGCAAAGATTGGCACATAACATAACCCTAACTCGATAAACATCTCAGATAATCTTTTATATTTTCCAGCCTTTGATAATTGGTCTGAAAAAATATCATCATGAGCATTCGGGTCGATCTTTTTAAAATATTGAGCCCCAGACCCTTTACTTCCTGATACATGTTTCCAGCCACTATCTTCGAAAAGCGTAATATAATCAATGAAATCCGCTTGATTTTTAAACCTTCGGAAGTCAATCTTGATGATCGTATTTTCCGGTTCCGATTCTTGGAAAGTATATCCGAATATCGATTTATGAAGGAACTGATAGCCTTTTTTCGCCATCTCATTTAGCCATTTTTCTTCTTTATCAAAATCTATAAAGAACTTAAACTTTCTCAACATGATTCCTCCAATTTAAAGATTTAATAATTCTTTCGTAATGCCAATCATGTGTTGCATTCTATAAAAGTCCAATTTCAATACTTCCTTCCCTTTTTCTGTGATGACATAGGTTTTCCGGCGCTTATCTTCACTTTTAACCGATTGAATCATTCCTTGTTTGAGTAAGTTTTCAATCGCTCCGTAAAGGGTACCAGCCGCAATTTTCACTTGATGATTACTGAGCTCCTCCACCTTTTGCATAATAATATAGCCATGAGCAGGTTCTAATAGGGAGAGAAGTACATAGTACGTTGTTTCAGTCAGTGGCAGATTTTTATCTCTATTCATAAAATCCTCCGTATAAATAATTACTAAGTCTAACTATATAGTTCAACTGTATAGTTATATTATATACAGTTTAACTGTATAATGTCAAAAAAATCTCATGATGAAAAAGTTGATTTCGTGTGAAGAAAGATGAAATGAGAAGGGGGAAAATAATGAATAGGCGTGAAATGGTTCCGTACTGTGAAAATAAGGATCAGGAAAATTCAAAAAAGAAAAAGAACCACCTACCTACCTAACAATGATAGGAGGAGCTCTTTTACGATTGTTGAAGTATTATTTTAATTTTTCATTTAGAATATTTTCCTCTAAAACCGAAAATTTGTCTCCATATACTTTGGTGATATGTTTTTCTCCCCAAGCACACAAGGAGTCAAGTATGTCTTTCAAACTCCAACCATACTCACTGAGTTCATATTCGACTTTTGGGGGAACTTGATTATAGACAATACGATTAATCACGCCATCTTCTTCTAATTCTCGTAATTGTTGCGTTAACATTTTTTGAGTAATATTTGGCATCAGGCGCTTCAATTCACTTGTTCGTTTTTTACCATGGGTGAGATGGCAAAGGATGACACATTTCCATTTTCCTCCAATAACCTCTAATGTAGCTTCCACTGCAATATTGTATTTCTTTTTGTTCATCGTATCCCTCCAAATCGATAGGTACCAAAAAGTTACTATATTACTTTTTGGTGCTTATGGCACTTATAAGTACGTTCTTCTCAATCAGTATGATATGTTCCATAATAACATGTGCCGGCGAAACTTCAATATATTCATCATTTTCTGCTAGCAGAGTTTGATTCATACAACAAGAGATTAATCAGGAGGGGAAGTCATGTCTTTGAACAAAACAAAGAGTAATTTTGCGCTATTGGCCTTGGCAATAAGTGCATTTGCGATTGGCACAACCGAATTCATTAGTGTTGGTTTATTGCCATTGATAGCAGATGATTTAAATATCTCAGTCAGATCAGCTGGATTAACAGTTTCGTTATATGCATTGGGTGTGACATTTGGTGCACCGATCTTGACGTCTCTGACATCTGCCATGTCACGTAAAGCATTATTACTTTGGATCATGATTGTTTTTATTATCGGAAATGCTCTTGCGGCTAGTGCATCTAGTATGGAGGTTCTCCTAGTTGCCCGTGTTCTTTCAGCGTTTTCACATGGGGTCTTTATGTCCATTGGATCTACCATTGCGGCTGATTTAGTTCCAGAAAACCGTAGGGCAAGTGCGATTGCGATGATGTTTACTGGGCTTACCGTTGCTACGATTACAGGAGTTCCGTTTGGCACGTTTATCGGGCAACAATTTGGATGGAGAATCTCGTTTATGGCGATTGTGGCAGTTGGTTTGATTGCCTTATTAGCTAATTTCATTTTTGTACCATCTCATTTGCGAAAAGGAGCACGGATGGTATTTCGGGATCAAATTCAGTTGTTAACAAATGGCCGACTATTACTACTATTTTTGATTACAGCTTTAGGGTATGGAGGAACATTTGTTGTATTTACGTATTTATCTCCATTGCTTCAAGATATTACAGGGTTTAAAGAAGGAACGGTTGCGGGCCTTTTGCTAGTCTATGGTGTGGCCATTGCGATCGGTAATGTCCTTGGCGGAAAAGCAGCGAACAAAAACCCATTAAAAGCATTATTTTATATGTTTATCATTCAATCTATTGTGCTGTTTGTTCTTACATTTACCGCACCATTTAAGATTGCTGCAGTCATCACAATTATCCTAATGGGGGTACTGGCATTTATGAATGTGCCTGGCCTGCAAGTGTATGTCGTGATCTTAGCGGAGCGTTTTGTACCGCGTGCGGTGGATGTCGCTTCTGCCGTTAACATTGCTGCATTTAATGCAGGAATTGCGATTGGTTCCTATTTGGGAGGAGTCATTACCGATTCGATTGGTTTGATCCATACACCTTGGATCGGGGCAGTAATGGTGCTAGGAGCGGTTGTTCTCACTGCGTGGAGTATGGCCTTGGAACGAAAAGATAAAAGAATGACAGCAAATTCAACATGTGATTCAAAAACGGTTTATTCATCATAAAGGGAGGAAATGATGATGACAGCGAAAAATTTACAAGATCGAACGACATTAACTAATGGGGTTCAAATGCCTTGGTTTGGTTTAGGGGTATTTAAAGTAGAAGAAGGTCCAGAACTGATTCAAGCAGTGAAAACCGCCATCAAGCATGGATACCGAAGCATTGATACAGCCGCAATTTATGAGAATGAAGAAGGGGTCGGACAGGCAATCCGGGAAGCAATGAAAGAAACAGGCATTTCCAGGGATGAATTATTTGTGACCTCAAAAGTATGGAATGCAGATTTAGGTTATGATTCCACCCTTTTAGCCTATGAAAAAAGCTTAGAAAAACTCGGATTGGAGTACCTTGATTTATACCTCATTCATTGGCCAGTAGAGGGTAAATTTAAAGAGTCTTGGAAAGCATTAGAAACTCTTTATAAACAAGGCCGTGTAAGAGCGATCGGAGTAAGCAATTTCCACATTCATCATCTGAAAGATTTAATGGAAGAGGCTGAAATAAAACCAATGGTCAACCAAGTAGAGTACCATCCACGCTTAACTCAGAAAGAGCTTAAAGCGTTTTGTCAGGAACATGGTATTCAAATGGAAGCCTGGTCTCCGCTCATGCAAGGACAAATTCTGGACAATCCGATACTGAAAGAAATCGCTGAAAAATATCAAAAGTCTGTTGCACAAGTGATTTTACGTTGGGACTTGCAGAATGGCGTCATCACGATACCAAAATCCACGAAAGAACATCGTATTATAGAAAACGCGAACGTATTTGATTTTGAGTTATCGAAAGAAGATATGGAGCGAATTGATGGGTTAAACGAAAATCACCGTGTAGGTCCAGACCCAGATAATTTTGATTTTTAATATAGAAAAATAGGACTCGATTTAATGAGTCCTCATTTTTTTGAACTTCGAGAATGGTAGTGCAAGCGCCCATATGGTATCCAAAGTAACAGGTGAAATGACAAAATCGCCCCCGTCTTCATTTGTGGGGGCAGAATTGACCAATGATAGGAAAACAAAAGGAATGGGAACGAACCCATTCCTAGAAAACAAAGCAAATAAAAAATCTTCCATCATGAAAGATTTTTTATTTTAAATGAGGATATCCTTGCTGACGCAACGCCTCATAAACCAAAATCGCAGCTGTACTTGAGAGGTTCAGTGATCGAACATTCTGATTCATTGGTATTCTTAAAAAGTGATCTCGATGTTTTTCTAGTAAATCTTTTGGTAAACCCGTTGTTTCTTTTCCAAACATAAAATAATAGTCTTTTGATGTATCACTGAAATCATAGGAAGAATGGGTTTGTTCTCCAAACGTCTCTATATAGTAAAACTCGCCTTGATTTTTCGAAAAGAATTCATCCAAAGAATCGTAATAAGTGATGTTTACCAAATGCCAGAAATCTAATCCAGCACGTTTGATCATTTCTTCATCTGTTGAAAAGCCAAGTGGTCGGATTAAATGTAAGGCTGTATCCGTTGCCGCACAGGTAAGGGCAATATTTCCTGTATTTGCAGGAATATCTGGTTGATAAAGTACAACATGTATGGCCAAGAATGTCACCTCAATCTAAATTTTACCCTCCAAATTATAACATATGGATGGAAAGAAAAAAGTTTAGCTTTATAAATGAAATCCAGGCTTTTAGGGTGGCAGTACAAACGGGTGCATATTATTACATCTTAATGGAATTTTCCTCAACTGTCGTGCAATAATTGGCGATTTCCATACAATGTTCAATATTTTTCAGCTGAAATGCACCGTAAATTCTCTCCTTAGTCGTGAGCTCCTGAAAAAAGAAATGTTGTAATTGTTCTTTGTTGCAAATACGTGTGACGATGCTGTTATCGGACCAATCGTGAACTTCACTTTCTTCGTGATTAAAAAATAATAAAGGAGTGATCCAGGTTTTAATCTCTTGACTTTTCAAATAGTTGGAAAGGATAACGGTCGTATTCTGAATCTCGCCCAACGGATTTTCGCAAGTCTTAACGGTTAATTCGCCCAATTTATTTTTATCAAAGATGACGGCCTCTTGTTTTTCATCATCCAATAAATTAGCTAAGAATGAAAATTTATGGCTGCCCATCCTTGTTAATCCTAATACAATATGCCCCTTCCAGTGTTTCGTCTCAATGACATAAATTCCTGTTGGGAGCAGGATCACGTGATCCATTTGACGTTTCTTTCCATTCCCTTCAGGGATATAAATATTGGGCATGATAATCATTTCATCCGGAAGAATGATCCTCTCTTGAATGAATGTGGTTTTCATATGTTCAAGTATTTGATGGGTGAGAATTTCCCCTTGGTTAAGATAATTTTTCCGAATCGTTTCGTTTTCCATCATCAACTTTTCTATTTGATGTTGATACGATTCAGATATTTGTAAGACCTTTTCATCATAGGCCGCTGCGGCCGCTTCCATCGATGCTTTTTGGATTTCTTTTATCGCCTCGAGCTCTTGGTAATGGCTATTTCTCATTTCTTTTTGTTTCGTTTTCTCATTTTTTACTTTTATAGTCAACCAAGTAGCCAACACAGCAAGGAAGATGGAAATAATAAACCAGACCATTTATTTTCTCCTTTCTTGCAATGAGTTGGAAATAAAACGAACATTTTCCATGTGTTATATTATAGCAATTATTTTTTGGAATATCGAAGAAAAGAAGGGGATTTCACATAATAGTAAGGAGTAGTTAAAAATAATATCATTATGTAAATCTTGTTAGAGAATAGAGTGAGGAGAATGAATTATATAAAATTGTTCAAAGAAAAACCCCTATAGTGGACTTTTCTATCTACTAGAGGGGAAAAGTAAATATTTCTTCAACAAATCAAAAGAACATGTCATTTCCAAAATAGGAAGGGGGGATAGGACCAATTAGATGTCACAATTTGGATCTGTCAAATGCCAATGGCGGTGATTCCATCCATCCATTTTCAATGAGGAGATTAGCTGCATCATCAACGAATAACCCGATACTCGTTAAGTTTCTTAAAAATAAGGCACTAATATCCCTTCTACCATTCACGGAGATTGCGTTGGCACAGGAACGGATCTTCATGGCAAACATATCCAATTTATGGAATAACATGATCTTATCCGAAAATGGTGCAGAGTCGGATGTTGTGACTAAATGGTCTATGTATGTTGGTGTTGGCAAGTTTTCTTTTTGTAATTTCTCCATACATTGCTTTACTGCTTTATCTGTCATATCTAACCCGCGTTTAAATAAAGCTTTTATTTTTTCATCTCGAACCGTTTGGTAAAATCCCAATAATAATGCTTTACTTGTTGTATTATTTTCAATGTTATCGTAAAGATGAATTACTTCCATGGCATGTAAAGGTCTGACATCCCCGAACCAACCATTTAAGTAATTTTGTTTATTTATAAAAGTAGGTTTTTCTGGTATTGGAATCATGGGAGGTTTTGCTAAGTAATGATGTCCGTACAAAATATTATTAATTTGCCCTAATAAAATAGCGGTACATTCATTGGCATAATTAAAAAATTCTCTTATATCCTCCCTCAAAACTAAAGGAATGGCAATGGAGTAGAGGTTGAGTCCTGCTTTTGCCGCATATTTGAGATAATGCACATAAAATTCATCATGAAATAAGCGTGGGGCAGTAAGATTTACATCCTCTTCAGTAAAGCTGAATGGAATTGGAAAATTTTCTTTATGGAAAAACACCTCAATCTTTTTCAAAAAATCTTTGCATAAAGCCAAACTATTTTCCAATAATGTTCTTATCGCATCATCATCACAATGTTGAAGAAAATAAGTTAAAATTCGCTGTGACATACTGTTCCCATTAAACGTAGCCCAAAGTTTGCCCATTTCAACAGATGTAAAGGGTTGAGTCTCATCTAATTCTTTTGCACTGTATTGGATGGGTTTTATAACATCCATTGGATTTAATTTCTTATCGGCAGTCATCATGAATCCCCTTTCCACATTTGTCCTTAGATTGATCATTTTACTACCATTTCATTCCTAGTTTGGTCAGTCCAATGAGAAAATTTTTATGAAATGGGGAGTTAATCGAATGCTTTTACAAAATATAAGAACGAAACAAGTTGAGCGACAACTATCGATTTGACATTTCTACTATTATTTACCATGTCATATTTGGTACGAAAACATTCGCTTTTATAGACAAAATAAGAATATATTCCTATTTGATTTGATAGCGAAGTGGCTACTTGATATACCTTTAACAAGGAATTTATATATAGTTGATTTTTTTAGCCTTTACTTAAATTTTTAATCTATACATAGTGAAAACCAGTTTTCCTTATTTATAGAAAAGCACTCATTTGTGAAAAGGGGAGGAGAGCAACTTTCGTAAAAATAGGATACGATAAAATGTTAGGAAAACACGCCAAACGCTGTTATATTAAGCGATTTGACGTGTTTTTGTTGATTACATAGATTTTAATCAAAAATTAAACGAACCGGGCAGGGATGTTGACCTTTACGTTACGTGAAAGTTTAAAATAAAAAAGTTAAATAAACTTTTATGGAGGAAATACCTACAATGGTGGACAATCACACATGGATGGAGAATGGAAAATGTATGGAATGTGGTGCGAAGGAAATAGATGGATTATCCTGTTACGAAATGTTTCAATTTCCACTTGTTTGGGAACATAATGCCACAGATTTATATGCCTTACATTTTTGGCTTGTTTCTTGTTATATGATTCAACATCCCTCTAACTATACGGAAGAAGGGTATAATCTCCTGGTGAACTTGTTCACTGAAGCGTATGATAATGAGTGGCCAACGGATTATATTCTTCAAAAAAATCGGGAACTCGTATCAAAAATAAATAAAATAACCAATCCTTTACCAAATAACAAAAGAAAACGTATATCAAGAAATTGGTCAATGACAATAGAAGATATTTATCTAGGTGGAGAGGAACATGCGATAGAGAAAATAAAAAAATGGAAAGAGCAAGTTAGAATCGATTTAGAAAAATAATTAGTTATGCCAATCAACTTGGTTGCTATTATAAACCTTTAAAATTTAACAACCAGTCTATACCGAAAATGGCTAAAATGATATTACGAAACGAAAAGAAAAACATGACATCGTATGTTTTTCTCTTCAATAAATTCGAATATCGATTCACCACGCTTTTTTGAAAAATCTTAAAACTAAAGTGCTTTATTTTGTCTCACGAAATCTATCACTGGAGAAACCATTTGTAATGATAAAGCAATATTTTTTACTGTTTTTTTGTTTAGCTAAAAATGTGGTTTGGACCTACGTCAATATTCCGGACACAAATAAATTAAATTCCAAACCACTTTCTAATTTAAATTACAGTTACCTTTCGTGGCTTGACATGGAGCCTCGGCGGGCATGAGTTCTATGCCAGGAAGCCA
>NZ_JAAIUV010000019.1 GCF_010975035.1 Neobacillus thermocopriae
ATTTACGTTTATTTGCACTTGCTTTAACATGCGTAGAATCAATAAATACATGTTCAGCACTAATCAACTTTTTATCAGAAGCTTCTTTTAGAATGCGGTAGAAGATTTTTTGAAATAGATCTGTATCCTTGAAACGTCTTTCATAGTTTTTTCCGAAGGTTGAGAAGTGGGGGACTTTATCATGAAACCCAAAACCTAAGAACCAACGATAAGCAAGGTTTGTTTCAATTTCTTCAATAGTTTTGCGCATAGAGCGAATACCGAAGGTATATTGAATAAAAGCCATCTTAATTAATACAACAGGGTCAATACTTGGACGACCACGTTCAGATGAATACATATTCTCAACTAATTTATATATAAATGAAAAATCAATAGCAGCTTCTATCTTACGAACCAAGTGATTTTCAGGAACCAGCTGGTCTAAAGTAATCATTTCTAATTGATCTCGATTTACTTGTGTATTTTTAGTAAGCATTTCAATATCACCTCGATATTCTATGACATAATTATACAAAAAATGTCGACAAAATCCTTTAAAAAAGGATTTTGTCGACAGTCTGAGACACGCCTTAATTAATAAGCGTGTCTTTCATCTGATTGTAAAAAATTTTCCTAGCCAAGGAATTCGTTGCAGCTCTTCATGCTTGATTAATTTAAGTAAAAGTAGCAGCACTAAATAAGATAACACCATTCCAGCGGTAGCTATTACAACCCTAATGACTAAACGTTCATGCAGGAGGAATTGATCAAATATCCAAAGGCCCAATCCGCCTGAGGCAGCCATAACTAAAAAGCCCTTTGCATAATCACGAATTTGAAATGGGAAGGTAATTTTTTTTAAGACTGTTGCAAAATGAAGAATGGTTACTAAAACAAATCCAACAATAATACCTAAGGCGGCACCAGTAATCCCAAAAGATGGCTGGGAGGCAAGTAGAAAGATTACGGCTGTTTTAACCACTGCTCCAATTAAACTATTAATCATGGCAGCTCTAGCAAGATTTAAAGCTTGGAGGACAGCTTGAAGCGGGCCTTGATAATAATAAAACAAGAAGAATGGAGCCATTAATCGAATAAAATAGGCACCCTTTGTTGACCCATACATTAACTGCATCAGTGGATCAGCCAAAACATACAGTACGATAACAGCTAGCCCTCCTGTTAAAAACGTCCACCTCAGTGCCTGCTGTAGCCGATATTCGATCAGTTTATGATGATTCATGGAATTGGCTTCACTAATAGCAGGAACGAGGGAAGTAGCTAGCGAGAAGGTTACAAAAGATGGGAGCATTAATAGCGGCAATGCATAGCCTGTTAACGCTCCATATTGTTTGGTTGCATCAACTGCAAGCACACCGGCTAGAGCCAAACTATTTACGACCACAATTGGTTCAAAAAACCAGGCAATACTGCCGATTAGTCTACTTCCAGTTGTAGGTAAAGCAATTTCCATTAAATCTTTAAATGTTTGCTTCCCTTTATGGATAAATTGAAAAAAGTTGCTTCTCAATTTAAAGCGTTTTTTTAATTTAAACGTGGTCAATAGATATATAAGTGCCACGAGTTCTCCGACAACGGAAGCTCCCATTGCTGCTGCTGCTGCATATTCTACCCCATATGGAAGAAAAGCGGCTGTGACAGAGGCAATTAAGGTAATACGAACGATCTGCTCTAAAATTTGCGAGATCGCTGAAGGCCTCATATTTTGTTTTCCTTGAAAATAGCCTCTTAACACGGAAGAAATAGCAATGATTGGAATGGCAGGAGCACAAGCTAATAAAGGAAAAAGAGTTCTCCCATCTGTAAACAGTTTGGTTACAAATAAAGGGGCAAGCAGAATCAATGCTGGTGTAATAATAATAGACAATGAAATGGTGGTAGCCAGGGAAACAACAAGAATTTTTTTGATCTCAGCATAATCACCTCTTGCCTCAGCCTCAGCTACATTTTTGGATATGGCTACAGGAAGGCCTAACTGAATGATCGTAACCACGAGAATAAAGGTAGGATAAGCCATCATATATAACCCAACGCCTTCTTCACCAATGCTACGAGCGAGGACAATTCGATAAATAAACCCAAGGACTCTTGTAATTAAACCGGCCAGTAAAAGGATAAAAGTCCCTTTTAAAAACTTCGACATTCCACTTCCCACCTTCTCAAAATAGGCGATATCATATACAATTAACTATATGCTAGATGGTGGACAAAGCATGACAAGCATTTAAATTTTGAGCACTTTTTCAGGGAGGGATTAGAATGGGGATCATCCACACTGCCGAACAATATCGTTCTCAAGTTCAACCTGCTATATTAAGTAAGCTTGAGGAATTTAGGTTATTAGGGACTGATTCAGTAACAGAAGATGATCTTTGGGAATTTTTAATGAAGAAAAAGTGGAGAAAAGAGAAAAAAGATGAACTCAAACTCTTTGAAATGATCCAAGATATTCTCTCTGTTAAGGTTAGTGACTATATTAGCTTTGCAACCATTGAGTCTTTTAAAAAGAATGAATTTTCCCTTGATGATAAAAATGAATGGGAAGATCTGTTAAAATAAGGAAATGTTGATATGATTACTGAAGCTGAGTCCTCCTGATAAAAATTGACAGCTTTTTTTTTATATACCATAATGTAGGAAGTGAGATTGTTTATCATTTCAGATAGAAACGGTTGTAACTGTGTCTGGCTTAGGTTAAGGAGGATATATACATAATGGTAAAACGCAGTAGAATTGTGGCTTTCTTTTTAATTTTAATATTATTAGGAAGCATGATGGGGATAACGATACAAGGAATTTTAAACAATATAAAGCTTGGGCTTGACCTTCAAGGAGGATTTGAAGTTCTCTATGAAGTTCAACCTGCGAAAAAAGGGCAAAAAATTGATAAAGAAGTTTTGGCCAGTACAGCAGAGGCATTGGATAAGCGGATAAATGTCCTTGGGGTTAGTGAGCCGAGTATCCAAATTGAAGGGGAAAATCGGATTCGTGTACAGCTTGCCGGTGTCGAAGACCAAAACGAAGCACGTGAAATTTTATCCACTCAGGCAAATTTAACTTTTCGTGATGCTAATGACCGGCTGATGATGGATGGCACGGATTTAAAGGAAGGCGGAGCAAAGCAAACTTTTGATGAAAACGGGAACCCTAGTGTAACTTTGACATTAAAAAGCGCAGACAAGTTTCGGAAAGTTACAGAAGAGATAGTCAATATGAATCCGAATGTCCTCGTGATTTGGATGGATTTTGAAGAAGGAAAGGATTCATTTAAAAACGAAGTAACGAAAGAGAATCCGAAATATTTATCTGCTCCTACTGTAAGAGAAGTTTTTAATCAAAATACTGTATCCATCGTAGGAAGTTTTACAGCAGAGGAAGCGAAAACATTAGCCTCTCTCTTAAATGCCGGAGCACTTCCTGTTAAATTAAAAGAAGTTTATTCAACCTCCGTCGGAGCCAAATTTGGGGAGCAGGCACTGGATAAAACTATTTTAGCAGGAATTATCGGTATTGCTATCGTTTATTTATTTATGCTTGTATACTATCGTTTTCCTGGATTTATAGCTACAGTCACCTTGTCTATTTATATTTATCTCGTTTTATTAATATTTGATTGGATGAACGGTGTGTTAACCCTACCGGGAATTGCCGCCTTGATTCTCGGTGTAGGTATGGCTGTAGATGCTAATATTATTACCTATGAACGGATTAAAGAAGAATTGAAAGTCGGAAAATCCATCAAATCTGCCTTTAAAGCAGGTAGTAAGAATTCCTTTTCTTCGATCCTTGATGCCAATTTAACAACCATATTAGCTGCTGTTGTTCTTTTCTATTATGGAACGAGTTCTGTTAAAGGATTTGCGACAATGCTATTGGTGAGTATTCTCTTAAGCTTTGTTACAGCAGTTTTCCTATCACGTTTACTATTGGCGTTATGGGTTAACAGTGGCTTTTTGAACAAAAAATTTGGTTGGTTCGGTGTGAAAAAATCCGAAATTAAGGATATTGCTGAGAACTATGATACTTTAGATCTTCCAACTAGATGGGATAAATTAGATTTTGTTAAGACAAGAAAATGGTTCTTTATCATTTCCGGTACAATGATTGCCCTTGGTGTAGTATTGATTACCGTGTTCCGATTAAATCTTTCCATTGATTTTTCAAGTGGTACTCGAATTGAAGTGTTGTCTGATAAACCATTAACTACCGAAAAGGTAGATAGTGCCTTTGATTATCTAAATATAGAAACGGATGATATCGTTATCTCTGGTGAAAACAAAGAAATGGCATCAGCCCGCTTAAAAGGGGTACTATCGAAAGAACAGATTGCTGAATTAAAATCAGCATTTAAATCGGAATTTGGCCATGAACCAAATGTTAGTACTGTTTCTCCGACTGTAGGGAAAGAGTTGGCGAAAAATGCGTTCATAGCTCTTCTTATTGCTTCTATCGGCATCATTCTTTATACAACTATTCGTTTTGAATGGGCCATGGCGATTGCTGCTATTTTATCTTTATTACATGATGCATTTTTCATGGTGGCATTTTTCAGTATGACGAGACTGGAAGTTGACTTAACATTTATCGCTGCAGTTTTAACTATTGTTGGATATTCTATTAATGATACAATCGTCACTTTTGACCGAATGCGCGAAAATCTTCATAAGAAAAGGCGACTTAAAACAAATGAGGATATTGCTGAAGTATTGAATGTAAGTATTCGTCAAACATTGGGGCGTTCCGTAAATACAGTATTAACCGTATTAATAACAGTTGTTGCGCTCATTTTCTTCGGAAGCGAATCCATTCGCAATTTCTCAATTGCCTTGTTTGTCGGATTAGTAGCAGGTGTTTATTCTTCTATTTGTATCGCCGGTCCTCTTTGGTACGTATTCAAGACACGAGAGCTTAAAAAGAAAGGTGTTATCAAAACAGTAAAAGAGAAAAGAAGATACTCTGATCAGCCGCAGGTATAATAAAAAAAACGAAACCACAGGGTAGCCTGTGGTTTCGTTTTTATTAGATAAGAATCTGTCTTTTTGGCTTTGCAACACCTTTGCCACCTTCTCGTCCCTCCATTTGATGAGTCAACATTGAATCACCTTCTGTTTATCTTGTTTCCATAATGGAGATCTCTAGCTAGACACCATTAAATAGAGAGCTTCCGCTTTTCTGATTTATTCATTGAAAGGTCATTCTCGCTCCTGTATAATAAGAAAGTCTGAGGGGTGAAACTAATGTTAAAGTCAAGAACAAGATGGATTGTTCGTAAATCAGAGCCGGATTTAGTAAAACAATTCGAAAAAGAATTGAAAATTACTCCTCTAGTTGCATCACTCCTTGTCAATCGTGGATTTGATACCGTTGATTCTGCACGGTTTTTTTTATTTGGTAAGGATGAATTTCACGATCCATTTTTGTTAAAAGGCATGGATATTGCGGTTAATAGAATCCGTGAAGCGATCGAAAGGCAGGAACCAATCCTTATTTTCGGTGATTACGATGCTGATGGTGTTAGTAGTACATCGGTATTAATGAAGACATTAACAGATTTAGGTGCGGATGTTCAATTTTATGTTCCCAATCGATTTACAGAAGGCTATGGCCCAAATGAGCCTGCTTTTCGTCGGGCTGCTGAAAATGGGATCAAATTGATTATTACCGTTGATACAGGAATTTCTGCCATTCATGAAGCAAGTGTGGCGAAAGAGCTTGGCCTTGACTTAATTATAACTGACCACCATGAGCCAGGACCTGTATTGCCAGAGGCACTCGCGATTATTCATCCAAAACTTCCCGATAGTATTTATCCTTTTCGTGATCTAGCAGGGGTTGGAGTAGCGTTCAAATTGGCTCATGCCTTATATGGAAGACTACCAGAGCATTTGTTGGAATTGGCTCTTATTGGTACGATAGCTGATTTAGTCCCATTAAAAGGGGAAAATCGATTAATTGCCAAAAAAGGTCTTGAAAACATTAAAGTAACTAACAACATTGGATTGAAAACAATATTTAAATTAGCTGGTGTTGAACCATTATCCATTAACGAAGAAACCATTGCCTTTACACTAGGTCCGAGGATTAATGCTGTGGGCAGGTTAGAAGATGCTACCATGGCAGTCCAATTGCTTTTGACCAATGATGAAAACGAGGCAAAAGAATTGGCTGAAGAAATGGAGGCTCTTAATCGAGAAAGACAAGCTATTGTCAACTTGATTACGGAAGAAGCGATCAACGAGGTTGAACGAAATTATCCAATAGAAACGAATAAGGTTCTTGTCCTTGGCAAGGAGGGCTGGAATGCAGGTGTTATTGGAATCGTTGCTTCCAGATTGGTCGAAAAATATTATCGGCCAACGATTGTTTTCAGTTTTGATCGTGAAAAAGGGGTGGCAAAAGGTTCGGCAAGAAGCATTCCTGGATTTGACTTGTTTCAAAATTTATCCACTTGTCGTGATATCTTGCCCCACTTCGGCGGACATCCAATGGCTGCAGGGATGACGTTAAGTATCGATGATGTCGATGAACTTAGAGAAAGATTAAACGGTCTGGCAAATGACCAACTTACGGATGAAGATTTTATTCCGGTTACCTATCTAGATGAAGAAGTCCGGCTTAATGATATTGATTTAGAGTCATTGGATGAATTAAATTTGTTATCACCTTTTGGTGTAGAGAATGCTAAACCAATGGTGTTAATCAATGATGTTGATATAACGAGTATTAGAAAAATCGGCAGTGATCAAAATCACTTGAAGATTGTAGTAAACAAGAATGGAAATAGCCTTGATGGTATTGGCTTTGGCTTAGGCTCTTTAGTCGACGAAATTTCACCGGCTGCCCAAATATCATTAATAGGTGAATTGTCCATTAATGAATGGAATAATATACGAAAGCCACAAATATTTGTTCATGATTTATCAGTAGACACTTGGCAGCTGTTTGATTACCGCGGCCAAAAAAGACTAAATAGTATAGAGACCTTAGTACCTAATGAAAACAGGAAAATTATTGTTTTTAATAAAGACAATCTGGATAAAATAAGCGCAACTCTGCATAATGAGGTCTATCTGATTGAAAACAAAGAAGAGGCAAAATCGTTTAACGCCTATATGGCAAATATCGTTTTCGCAGATTTCCCTCCTTCAAAAGAATTGATTATTCATTTACTTAGTGGAAAACATCCATCGAGAATTTATACTTATTTTTATAAGGAATCTAGTGATTTCTTTAGCACAATGCCAACACGGGATCATTTTAAATGGTTTTATGCGTTTCTAATGCAAAAAGGACCGATTGATTTAAATCGTTATGGTGCAGACATTGCAAAGCATCGAGGCTGGTCTCAAGAAACGATTACATTTATGTCGAAAGTGTTTAGTGAACTGGATTTTGTTACAATGAACAATGGTTTTATTACTTTAAAAAGGCAAACACACAAGCGTGATTTGACCGAGTCAAAAACTTATCAAATAAAACAGGCACAAAATGCCTTAGAGAGAGATTTATTGTTTTCGTCCTTTCAAGAATTAAAGGAATGGTTCGATAAAGTTTTATTTGAGTCGGTCGAACTTGAGGAGGCATTTTAGGAATGGATTTAAAACAATATGTAGCAATTGTAGAGGATTATCCAAAACCAGGAATTAAATTTAAAGATATTACTCCATTAATGAATAATGGTGAAGCATATAAGTATGCTACCGATCAAATTGTTGCTTATGCAAAAGATAAAAAAATTGATTTAATTGTTGGACCTGAGGCTCGTGGCTTCATTATCGGTTGTCCTGTTGCTTACTCATTAGGTGTAGGGTTTGCACCTGTCCGTAAAGAAGGAAAGCTTCCAAGGGAAACAATTAAAGTTAGCTATGGATTGGAATATGGTTCTGATGTTTTAACAATTCATAAAGATGCCATTAAACCAGGACAGCGTGTACTAATTACTGATGATTTATTGGCGACAGGCGGAACGATTGAAGCGACTATTAAGTTAGTAGAGCAACTCGGGGGTGTAGTTGCTGGAATTGCTTTTCTTGTAGAATTAACTTATTTGGAAGGCAGAAGCAAGCTTAAAGGATATGATATTTTAACATTAATGGAGTATTAATGATTAATGAGAGGGCACTCAAAAAGGGGTGCTCTCTTTATATAAAGAAGTTGGAAAAAACACATATTTTGTGGAAATTTGTCTTAATCTCTTTACATCTTCGCTTTTTTTTTTGATAATAGTAACAATCATTATAATTTAGTAAATATTTTTCATAGAATAATTCACAAAATTACTAAAACGTGACAAATAGTTTAATAATTGTTTGATAATTGGCCGACTTTGTTCAATATATATTAATAAAATGAGATGGAAAATAAAGGTGATTTCATGGCAAATGATCAAGTGTTAACCGCCGACCAAGTCATCGACAGGACGAGAAAATATTTAAACAGTGAGCATGTGGAATTAGTTAAAAAAGCGTATGAGTTTGCGAAACATGCTCATCGTGATCAATATCGAAAATCCGGAGAGCCTTATATCATTCATCCGATTCAGGTTGCAGGTATATTGGCGGATTTGGAGATGGATCCCGCTACTGTAGCGGCGGGCTTTCTACATGATGTAGTAGAGGATACGGACGTTTCCTTAAAAGATATTGAGGAAGCTTTTAATAGCGAAGTAGCTATGCTTGTCGACGGAGTAACAAAGTTAGGAAAAATTAAATATAAATCACATGAGGAACAACAGGCAGAGAATCATCGCAAAATGTTTGTGGCGATGGCTCAGGACATTCGAGTTATTCTCATTAAACTAGCTGACCGATTGCATAATATGAGGACACTTAAGCACCTTCCTTTAGAAAAACAGCGTCGGATTTCTAATGAGACACTTGAAATTTTTGCACCTTTAGCCCATCGTCTTGGGATTTCAAAGATAAAGTGGGAACTTGAGGATACCGCATTAAGATATTTAAATCCACAGCAGTATTATCGGATTGTAAACTTAATGAAAAAGAAGCGTGCGGAACGGGAGCAATATCTTGATGAAGTTATTGAAGAAGTAAGGGAAAGACTAACGGAAGTCTCCATTAAAGCAGAGATCTCCGGCCGTCCGAAACATATATACAGCATCTATCGAAAAATGGCTCTGCAAAATAAGCAGTTTAGTGAGATTTATGATTTACTAGCTGTTCGCATTGTTGTAAATAGTATAAAGGACTGTTATGCAGTATTAGGAATTATTCATACATGCTGGAAACCGATGCCTGGTCGGTTCAAAGATTATATTGCGATGCCAAAGCCGAATATGTATCAATCTCTTCATACAACTGTTATTGGGCCGAAAGGAGATCCTCTTGAAGTCCAAATACGTACGTTTGAAATGCATCGTATCGCCGAATTCGGGATTGCAGCTCACTGGGCTTACAAAGAGGGGAAATCGGTAAGTGATAGCTCATCCTTTGAACAAAAATTAACTTGGTTTAGAGAAATTTTGGAATTCCAAAATGATACAGCTAATGCCGAAGAGTTTATGGAATCGTTGAAAATTGATCTCTTTTCCGATATGGTTTTTGTTTTTACACCAAAAGGGGATGTCATTGAATTGCCTTCTGGTTCAGTTCCAATCGATTTTGCCTATCGAATACATTCTGAAATCGGAAATAAAACGATTGGGGCAAAAGTGAATGGCAAGATGGTTACACTTGATTATTGCCTAAAAACGGGGGATATCGTTGAAATATTAACCTCCAAGCATTCATATGGACCAAGTCAGGACTGGTTAAAACTTGCGGCAACCTCTCAAGCCAAAAACAAAATTCGTGCTTTCTTTAAAAAACAACGTCGCGAAGAAAACATTGAGAAGGGCAGAGAGTTAGTTGAAAAAGAAATCCGCAACATGGATTTTGATGTTAAAGAAATTTTAACACCTGATAATTTGAAAAAAGTAGCTGAGAAGTTTAATTTCTCCAATGAAGAAGATATGTATGCAGCTGTCGGTTACAATGGCGTAACAGCATTACAGGTGGCCAACCGTTTAACAGAGAAATGGCGCAAAAAACGTGACCAAGAACAGTCAGCTAGTATTGCGAATGCGATTTCGGAATTAAAAGCATTCCCGACTTCTAAAAAGCGGGAATCTGGAGTTCGTGTTCAAGGGATTGATAACCTGTTAATACGTTTATCTAGGTGCTGTAACCCAATTCCTGGTGATGAAATTGTCGGTTATATTACAAAAGGACGTGGAGTTTCAGTTCATCGGGCGGATTGTAATAATATTGACACTAGCGATGCACAACAAAGGTTAATTCCAGTTGAATGGGAATCTGCATTAAATGATCGCAAGGAATATAATGTAGATATTGAGATTAACGGTTATGATCGCAGAGGATTATTAAATGAGGTTCTGCAGGCGGTTAATGAGACGAAAACAAACATTTCTGCTGTTACAGGTAAAACAGATCGAAATAAAATGGCGACAATTATTATGTCGATTGCCATTCACAATGTTAGCCATTTACAAAAGGTTGTTGACCGAATCAAACAAATCCCTGATATTTATTCGGTCCGCCGTATGTTGAATTAAGGAGTTTTTGGCATGAAAGTAGTTGTACAGCGTAGTAAAGCGGCAAAAGTTACGGTCAATGGAGAAGTAAGTGGTCAAATAACTAGCGGATTTGTTCTGCTTGTTGGCGTAACACATGATGACAAGGAAGAAGATTGTGCCTATTTGGCAGATAAAATTGCCAATCTTCGAGTTTTCGAAGACGAAAACGGTAAGATGAATCGTTCATTGCTGGATGTGGGTGGTCAAATTCTCTCCGTTTCTCAATTTACCCTTTATGGTGACTGTCGAAAAGGTAGAAGACCAAGCTTCATCGAGGCTGCTAGACCAGATCATGCGATTCAATTATATGAACGGTTTAACCAGCTCCTTCGTGAGAAAGGGATCCACGTGGAAACTGGTGTATTCGGCGCCATGATGGATGTTGAACTTATAAACGATGGGCCCGTTACTCTAATTATTGAAAGCAAGGATAAATAACAGAATATATAATTTAATAGAATGGAATGACTAAAAAGGCTTGGCACTTTCAATCGTGCCAAGCCTTTTAATTTTCTTTAAAATATTTTGTAAGTCCATCATATATACCGGAAGCAGCATTTTCTTGGAATCTGCTTGATTTTACGGTCATTTCTTCCTCTGGATTACTAATGAATCCAAGTTCAATTAATACAGCCTTTTGTTTATTTTCACGGATAACATGGTAATTTCCGATGGCTACACCGCGGCTATTTAAATTGGTTTTTCTTATCATAGAAGAATAGAGTTGTTGTGCAAGTGCTTTTTGATAGTTATGATAGTAAAATCCTGTTGAACCGCGTACACTTCGGTCTTCATTACTGTCATAATGCAAGCTGATAAAGGCGTCGGCATTATAGGCATGAGCCTTACTTACCCGGGATTGTAGAGAAATATAGCTGTCATTGTTACGGGTAAGATAAACCTTTGCTCCAGCTGCTTTAAGTTTATCGTAAAGGAGCTTTGCCGTCCGAAGTGTAAGATTCTTTTCTAACGTCCCGCTTGCACCAATTGTTCCTCCATCTCCGCCACCATGGCCAGGATCGATTACAATAATTTTATTTTTTATGTAACCTTCTGCACCCGATTTTTCAATACGCGGTATAGACCCAGATGTAGATACTAACCAGCCAGCTACATAAGCTTTTTTTCCATTATTTAGCTTAATTTCATACCAATCATTCTTCACACCAGTTACGGAGAAACGTTCACCTTTATTTGCACGATGTACGACACCTGATTGGGTACTTGGCAATTCACGGATATTCGTTCCGTCTTGGAGGATGGTTATGCTGTCTTTTGCGGCTATCTGGGCTTGTCCAGAAGTTTCTTTGGCTGTTTGGTGATTGGTGATATTTTCCTTGGTATTTGCTGCTGATTTTTCCAAATACCATCCTGCAACCCAACCAAAACTTCCAGTCTTATATTCTATTTTTGCCCAATTGTTTTTTTCCTCGATAATGGTAAAGCTCTGGTTTTTTGATACAGTCCCGATGATTTCTGATTTTGTTGAGGATCTTGCGCGGACACTTAAACTTTCAGCTGTTACGGTTCCTATTATTCCGGTAGTCATTTTATTATTTGTTTCGGAGGTTGTTCTTTGTTGAGTATCAAGATAACTTGCACTGACCCAGCCTATTATATTTAAGTATTTTACTTTGACCCATATATTTTCTTTAGATAAGATGGTAACCTTTGTTCCTTTTGCCAATTTACCAACTAATTTACTAGAGGCTGTCGGCTCTTTTCGAACATTTAATATACTACTCTTGACTGTACCAATTTCTCCAATTTTTGAAATAGAATCTGTTGAATTCTCCAAATTGGATGTTTTTATTTCAAGAAATTCTTTTGAAACCCATCCTTCTCCAAATGGGGAGGATATTTTATACCAATTTTCATTTTGGTCCAGAATAGATACTTCTTGGCCCTTGTTAAGGAACCCAATAATTTGAAAGTTTGATCCAGGACCAGAACGAACTCTTAATTGGCTCGTTTTTGCTTTGGCAGCAGTGTTCCTATTTGTTGATGTAATTTTGGCTGTTTTTGAATCATTTTTTGTTACAAGCCAATTGACGACCCAACCTGTTTTAGCAAAGGATAATTCGATCTCGATCCAATCACCTTTTTCCTTCACGATCGGATAGGTTTCCCCTCGTTTGGCTTGTTTAATTAATGGATAACTTAGGCCAGGACCGCTTCGGACATTAACAGCATCTGTCGAAATGGTAATGGTTTTGTTCGCTGCCATACTATTACTTTGTGGCAGGAAGATTCCTAAAAGAAAAATAAATAGTATGATGAAACTAAATTTTTTATGCATAACTCCCTCCTCTTTGTCCCTATTTTATCGTAAATCTTATTGAAAATCATTGATAAATTGTTAATTATGTCCAAATTCTTATAACTATGAAAAATTTCCTCTTCAATTGGAAACAATATACTTTAGAAATTTGCCTTAAGAGGAGGGGTAATAATGAGAGCTAGTGATAAAGATATGAATGTGCAATCAATAGATGGCCGGATTTTTGGAGTTAATTTTCATGATTTTATTCAAAGAGAACAGCACGCTGAAAATATGTTTGAATTAGCTTCAGAATTTGGATTGACGATAAGGGATGTCAGAAAGTTAAAAAAACATCTAGAAAGGTCATAAACCTTCTTGACAATACTGCTGATGCTCCGTATTATTATTAAATAATCAATTGAAATATGAATAAAACCAATGATGGAGCATAGTAGTTAAGGCCAAATTTATGGACAGAGAGGAAATGCCCTAGGCTGAAAGCATTTCTGCATAAATCTTAACGAATGAACACTCCGAAGGTTTCTCTCCGAAAAAGGAATTCTCTAGTAGGAATAGAACGTAAACAGGCGTTAACTGTAGAAGAGGAAGCAATGAAAGTTTAATGATCGCTTCAACTAGGGTGGCACCGCGGGAATTAAAACTCTCGTCCCTTGTTTTTACACAAGGGATGGGAGTTTTTTTATTTTGAATACATATTTCATACATAAAAAAGAGGAGGACGCTGTTATGACTATCAGTATCCCAAGAGGTACGCAGGACATACTGCCTGGTGAAGTTGAACTGTGGCAGTTAATAGAGCAAAAAGCAAGAGAGCTATGTGAAAAATACCAATACCAAGAAATACGCACTCCTATTTTTGAACATACAGAGCTTTTTTCAAGAGGTGTTGGTGACACAACTGATATCGTTCAAAAGGAAATGTATACATTTGAAGACAGAGGAGGCCGGAGCCTTACACTAAGACCAGAGGGTACGGCTTCTACAGTTCGAGCATTTGTTGAGAAAAAATTATTTGGTTCTGCCAATCAGCCAGTCAAGCTTTATTATATGGGCCCGATGTTTCGATATGAACGACCGCAATCGGGAAGATTTCGTCAATTTGTTCAATTTGGAATTGAAGCATTGGGTAGCAATGATCCGGCAATTGATGCGGAAGTGATTTCGCTTGCCATGAACTTATATAAAGAAATGGGTCTTAAGAAGCTAAAACTGGTTATTAACAGTCTTGGTGACAAAGAAAGTAGAATTGCGCATCGTGAAGCCTTGGTTCAACATTTTAAACCAAGAATTCATGAGTTCTGTTCTGATTGTCAAAACCGACTTGAGAAAAATCCATTACGAATTTTAGATTGTAAGCAGGATCGTGAACATGAATTAATGAGTACTGCTCCTTCCATTCTTGATTATTTAAATGATGATTCAAAAGCCTATTTTGAGAAGGTGCAAAAGTATTTAACCCAATTAGATATTCCTTTCGAAGTGGATGCCAACTTGGTCCGTGGATTGGATTATTATAACCATACTGCCTTTGAAATCATGAGTGATGCAGAAGGATTCGGGGCAATTACTACCCTTGCAGGCGGAGGTCGTTACAACGGATTAGTAGAAGAGATTGGCGGACCAGAAACACCAGGAATAGGCTTTGCCCTAAGTATCGAGCGTTTTATCGCCGCATTGAAGGCTGAAGGGGTAAACATCGAAATGAATCAAGGTATAGACTGTTATCTAGTCACCCTCGGTGAGGAAGCAAAGGATTACTCAGTTGGTTTATTACAGCAGCTTCGTTTGGCTGGAATTTCCGCAGAACGTGATTATTTAAATCGAAAAATAAAAGCTCAGTTTAAAGCAGCCGATCGCCTTAAAGCTAAGTTTGTAGCAATTCTTGGTGATGAGGAATTAAAAAATAACAAAATCAACTTAAAAAATATGGAGACTGGAGATCAAGTTGAGTTAGATCTCGATTCATTCGTATCTACTTTTCTAGAGATGCAACAATAAAGGGGGATTCACATGTTTGGCAGAACGTATTTTTGCGGAGAGGTTCCTGAGTCCGCTGTAGGGGAGAAGGTAATATTAAAAGGATGGGTTCAAAAACGACGTGACCTAGGTGGATTAATTTTTATTGATTTACGTGACCGCTCTGGTATTGTTCAGGTTGTTTTTAACCCGGATGTTTCCAGGGAAGCACTAGAAACTGCAGAAAAAATCCGCAGCGAATATGTATTGGATGTAGAAGGTACAGTCATCGCACGTGAACCAGGTACTGTAAATGAAAATTTAAAAACAGGGAGAATTGAAATTCAAGCGGAAAAAGTAACGATCATTAATGAGGCGAAGACACCGCCATTTACGATTTCTGATAAAACAGATGCATCCGAAGATGTCCGATTAAAATATCGTTATTTAGATTTTCGCCGCCCGGTCATTTTCGAAACACTAAAAATGCGTCATCAGGTAACGAAACATATTAGAAATTTCTTGGATGAAGAAGGATTCTTAGATATAGAGACTCCAATTTTAACGAAGAGTACGCCGGAGGGAGCTCGAGACTATTTAGTTCCAAGCCGTGTTCATCCAGGTGAATTTTATGCCCTGCCTCAATCACCACAGTTGTTTAAGCAACTCTTGATGGTAGGTGGGATTGAACGTTACTACCAAATTGCACGTTGCTTCCGAGATGAGGATTTGCGTGCTGATCGTCAGCCTGAATTTACGCAAATAGATATTGAAACAAGTTTCATGAGTCAGGATGATATCATTCAATTAATGGAGAGAATGATGTCTAAGTTAATGAAGGAAGTAAAGGGGATAGATATACCTACTCCTTTCCCACGTATGAGCTATGATGAGGCAATGAGCCGCTTCGGTTCGGATAAACCTGATACCCGATTTGGCCTAGAATTAGTAGATGTATCAGAAATCGTGAAGGAGTCTGGCTTTAAAGTATTTGCTTCTGCCGTTAGCAATGGTGGACAAGTGAAAGCCATTAATGTAAAGGGATCAGCTGAAAAGTATTCTCGAAAGGATATTGATTCTTTAACAGAGTATGTTTCCCGATATGGTGCAAAAGGACTTGCATGGTTAAAGATGGAAGCAGAAGGCTTAAAGGGTCCAATTGCAAAGTTCTTCTCCGAAGAGGAAGCTAAAGCAATTCAGGAGACCCTTGAAGCAAAAGAGGGCGATTTACTCCTTTTTGTAGCTGATAAAAAGTCAGTTGTGGCAGATGCTTTAGGTGCATTAAGATTAAAACTAGGCAAGGAATTAAATCTGATTGATCAAAACTTATTCCATTTCTTATGGATTACAGACTGGCCACTTTTAGAATATGATGAGGAAGAGGGCCGTTATTATGCAGCTCACCACCCATTCACCATGCCAGTGCGTGAGGATTTGGCCTATTTGGATACAGATCCATCCAAGGTAAGGGCACAAGCCTATGACTTGGTCCTTAATGGATATGAGCTTGGTGGTGGGTCATTGCGGATTTTTGAGCGGGACATTCAAGAAAAAATGTTCAAAGTTCTTGGCTTTACACTTGAAGAGGCACATGAACAATTTGGATTCTTACTCAATGCGTTTGAATATGGAACACCTCCTCATGGGGGAATTGCTCTTGGGCTGGACCGTCTTGTCATGCTGCTTACTGGAAGCACAAATCTTCGTGATACAATTGCTTTTCCAAAGACAGCAAGTGCAAGTGATTTAATGATAGCTGCACCAAGCCCAGTTTCTGAAGCTCAGCTCCAGGAGTTAAATTTGTTAACAAATGTTAATAAATAACATGAATTCGATTTCAAGAAATCTTGAAGACAGCTTTTAGTTATGCTATGATAAATACAAGCAAGGAAGAGTCCTGAGATGTGCGTTGTATTACCTGAAGTTTTGACCGAACACTTTTTTATTCGGGAGTCTGGAGTTTTCTGACGGCGTAAAAGCCTCACTTCTTGGCGAGCAAGAGGACTTACAAACTCAGAAACAGGACACCCACCTGCTACGTGCGGGATCAAAACAAAGGATCAAAAGCGACGGCATTATTGGGACTCTTTTCACTTATGCCAACGACTTCCTGTTGAACAGGAGGTTTTTTTATTGGTTTTGGAAACTTTACGGATATAGATTCTTGTAGATCATAAAAAGTAATAGTATCCCTTTTTGTGAAGACAGTTAGAAAAAGGATTATACCTGTTTCACAAAAGGGATTTTTTTATAGGCTATTAATTACATAATTCCTATAACAATACTTGTTTTTATTGTAAAGTATGATATATTTTTTAGGGTGAAAAAATAAAAGAATGAATCGAATAAATTTTTGGAGTGAAAAATATGCTGCATCAATTTTCTCGAAATGAGCTTGCTATAGGTAAAGAAGGTCTTGAAATCATGAAAAATAGCACTGTTGCAGTGTTAGGTATTGGCGGTGTCGGCTCTTTTGCTGCAGAAGCACTAGCCCGTTCTGGAGTAGGCCGTTTAGTGTTAATCGATAAGGATGATGTTGATATTACAAATGTCAACCGTCAACTCGTCGCCCTTCTGTCAACGGTTGGTCGGCCAAAAGTAGACATTATGAAAGAACGTATTAAAGACATTAATCCAGACTGTGAAGTTATTCCTTTAAAAATGTTTTACACAGAAGAAACGTATGAAGAAATTTTTAGCTATAATTTAGATTTTGTTGTTGATGCTTCCGATACTATCATGTACAAAATTCATTTAATGAAAGAGTGTTTAAAGAGAAACATTCGGATTATTTCAAGCATGGGCGCTGCCAATAAAATGGATCCTACCCGCTTTCAAATCGCAGATATTTCAAAAACACATACAGATCCAATCGCAAAGGTTATTCGAACAAAATTGCGTAAAGAACGTATTTACAAAGGCATTCCTGTTGTCTTTTCCGATGAAAGTCCGATTGTTATTCGTGAGGATGTTAGAAAAGTGGTTGGGAATGATGAAGCGAAAATTCGTAAAGCAAAAATGCCACCATCCTCAAATGCATTTGTTCCTTCTGTCTGTGGTTTAATTATGGCAAGCTATGTGGTAAGAGAATTGTTAAAAGATATTAAAATCAAACGTGTACAGGACGAAAAGTAAAATAATTATCCCTAGACTTAGATAAGTTTAGGGATTTATTATTACCAATCTAACCGATGAAAATATATTTGATTCTGTTGCGTGGATAAATTTTTTGTGATAACCTGAATATGTAATCGGTTACATATGAGGGGTTGAAATGTGAATGGCTACAATACGTGATGTTGCAAGAAAAGCAGGTGTTTCTGTTGCAACAGTATCTAGAGCGTTAAATGACAAGGGGTATGTACATGAAGATACCCGAAAAGCAATCAATGAAGCCATTAAAGAATTGAATTATAAACCAAATGAAGTAGCTAGATCACTCTATAAAAAAAAATCGAGATTAATTGGCCTGCTACTTCCAGATATACGAAATCCCTTTTTTCCTGAGCTTGCCCGGGGTGTAGAGGATATCATGCAGGAGAGTGGTTACAGACTTATTATTGGCAATGCCGATGAGAAACCTGAAAAGGAGAATGATTATATTCAGACTTTCATTCAAAATAATGTAATCGGTATCATATCTGCTAGTCATACTGAAAAAAAACATTATAAACATCTTACTTGTCCTGTAGTTTTTCTTGATCGGACCTCTGAACCCTTTCCTTCTGTTTTTGCTGATGGATATTCAGGGGGAAAAATGGCTGTGAGAGAGATCATTAGACGAGGCAGCAAGAGAATCACATTACTTAGAGGACCAATTGAAGTAAAGACTGCTCAGGACCGATTTAAAGGTGCATTAGATGAATTATGTCGAGCAAATGTAGATTTTAATGTAATGACAATGGCATCTTTTGCCTATCATGATGCAAGTAAATGTGCAAAAGAGATCTTTGAGAAATTTCCTGATACTGATGGAGTTATTGCTAGCAATGATATTGCAGCAGCTGCTATTTTACATGAAGCAATTAGAAAAGGAAAATTGATTCCAAATGATCTTCAAATAATAGGGTTTGATGATATTCCTCTTAGTGGATTATTGTTTCCTCCCCTATCAACAATTAAACAGCCTGCTTATGAGATGGGCAGGGAAGCAGCAAAATTATTGATAAAATTAATTAATAATGAACCGATTCAAAATCAAATGATTCAAATGCCTGTTACATTTATCGAGAGACAAACAACTAGAAAGGTTGAGGAAAATGGCTAAAATTACGGTTATCGGAAGTTCATCCATGGATTTAGTAGTAACAGCACAAAAAAGACCTAATAAAGGTGAAACGATCCTAGGAGAATCCTTTAAAACTGTCCCTGGCGGTAAGGGAGCCAATCAAGCAGTGGCAGCAGCTCGCTTTGGAGCTAAAGTCCACATGATTGGATGTGTTGGGGACGATAGCTTTGGAAAAACCATTCTTGATAATTTCAATAAGAATGGTGTCATAACGACTTATGTGGAACCGGTTACACATTGTGAAACGGGTACTGCCCATATTACTCTTGCCGAGGGGGATAACAGCATCATTGTTGTTAAAGGAGCAAATGATCATGTTACACCAAAACTTGTAGAAAAGGCACTCGGTGTCATTCGTGATTCTGATATCGTTTTAATTCAACAGGAAATACCGGAAGAAACGGTTGAATATGTTAGTAAAATATGCAAAGAGTACAAGGTACCGCTTTTATTAAACCCAGCACCAGCTAGACGCTTAAAAGAAGAAGTTATTGAAAATGCCACTTATATTACACCTAACGAACATGAAGCAACTCTCCTTTTTCAAAATGAAGATCTGCATACCGTATTAAGAAGGTATCCAAATAAATTATTCATTACAGAAGGCAAAAATGGTGTCAGATATTATGATGGCAAGGAAGAAGTGCTCGTACCAACATTTCAGGTAGATGTAGTTGATACTACAGGTGCAGGAGATACATTTAATGCCGCTTTTGCTGTGGCATTAGCTGAAGGCCAGAACATTAAGGATAGCATTCGTTTTGCTAACCGTGCTGCATCCTTATCAGTGACAAAATTTGGCGCACAAGGCGGAATGCCGACTAGAGAAGAAGTGGAAAGGAGCCTTTAAGCAATGAAACGTTATGGAATTTTAAACAGCGAAATTACAAAAGTTCTTACAGATCTTGGACATACGGATATGATTGTCATTGCTGATGCAGGGCTACCTATACCTATAGGAGTTAAAAAAATTGATTTAGCCATAAAACCAGGAAGTCCAGCTTTTAAAGAAGTTCTGGAAGCGGTTGCGGATGACATGGTCATTGAAAAAGTAATCATGGCTTGTGAAATAGAGGAGAGTAATCCGCAAACAGCTCAATTTTTAAAAGAAACATTTATCGATACTCCTCAAATGAAGGTTACCCATGAAGAATTTAAAAAGTTGACCCAACAGGCTAAAGCAATTATTCGTACAGGAGAAATTACACCGTATGCTAACTGTATTTTACAATCGGGAGTATTCTTCTAAAAGAAAGGGGTGAAAAAAATGCATATCTCCATGCAAAACATCCATAAAGCATTTGGAATGAACCAAGTATTAACTGGAGTCAATTTTGAATTAAAGGATGGAGAAGTACATGCATTGATGGGAGAGAATGGTGCAGGTAAATCCACCATGATGAATATTTTGACCGGACTGCATACTTGTGACCATGGAACCATTTTAATTGATGGGAAAGAAACTTATTTTAAAAATCCTAAGGAAGCAGAGAAGAATGGTATTACTTTTATTCATCAAGAATTAAATATTTGGCCGGATATGACGGTGTTAGAAAATCTATTTATTGGTAAAGAATTAAAGAATTCCTTAGGTTTATTAAAATTAAAAGAAATGAGAGCGCTAGCAAAAAAGCAGTTTGATAGACTAGCAGTTTCCATTCCGCTAGATAAAGAAGCAGGAAGTTGTTCTGTTGGAGAGCAGCAAATGATTGAAATTGCCAAAGCTTTAATGACGAATGCTAAAGTGATTATTATGGATGAACCGACAGCGGCTTTAACTGAACGGGAAATCTCTAAGTTGTTTGAAGTAATTGCCGCACTAAAGCAGGATGGCGTATCTATTGTCTATATTTCACATCGGATGGAAGAAATTTTCGCCATTTGTGATCGAATTACTGTCATGCGCGATGGGAAAACCGTTGATACGAAAAGAATTCCTGATACTAATTTTGATGAGGTCGTAAGGAAAATGGTAGGAAGAGAACTTACAGACCGATTTCCAAAGCGTCAATCAAAACCAGGGGAGTTACTTCTTCAAGTAAAGGGGCTCACCAAAAAAGGAGTCTTTCAGGATGTTGGCTTTTCAGTCAGATCAGGAGAAATTGTTGGTGTTTCAGGTCTAATGGGAGCTGGAAGGACTGAAATTATGCGTGCGATCTTTGGGCTTGAAACGGTTGACAGTGGGGAGATTTGGTTAAATGGGAAGAAAGTGAATATTCAATCACCTGATCAAGCTGTAAAATTAGGGATCGGATTTATAACGGAAGATCGTAAGGATGAAGGGTTGATTCTAGATTTTTCAATAAAAGAAAATATGGTCCTGCCAACCCTTCGTAGTTTTGCACCAAAAGGGATTATTAAGGAAAAAAGTGAGAAAGATTTCGTAGAGATGTTGATTAAACGTCTCACAGTCAAAACAGAATCTGCAGATATTGCTGTTGGGAAGTTATCTGGAGGGAATCAGCAAAAAGTTGTCATCGCCAAATGGGTAGGTATTGGGCCAAAGGTGCTTATTTTGGATGAACCAACCAGAGGAGTTGACGTTGGGGCGAAACGAGAAATCTATCAATTAATGAATGAGTTAACAGAGCGTGGAGTCGCTATCATTATGGTATCTTCGGAATTACCTGAAATCCTGGGAATGAGTGATCGAATTTTAGTCGTTCATGAAGGAAAGATTACCGGTGAATTAGCAAAAGAGGAAGCAACACAGGAAAAAATAATGAAGTTGGCAACAGGAGGTCAGTAGGATGAAAGGAATCAGTGAGGGCGCACCAGTAGGCAAAGTAAATTTAGTTCATACAATCTCTCAAAAGCTTGGGCCGTTGCTTGGACTATTAATCTTATTTGTGATTGTATCTGTTTTAAATCCAAGCTTTCTTGAGCCATTAAATATATTAAACTTATTGCGCCAAGTAGCCATTAATGCACTTATTGCTTTTGGAATGACATTTGTTATTTTAACTGGTGGGATTGATTTGTCTGTCGGAGCCATCCTTGCCTTATCCAGTTCGTTAATGGCAGGAATGATCGTTTCCGGAGTTGATCCGATCCTGGCTATTTTAATTGGATGTGTACTTGGGGCTTTAATGGGTGTAGTGAATGGATTGTTAATTACGAAAGGAAAAATGGCACCATTCATTGCTACATTGGCTACGATGACAATATTAAGGGGACTTACTCTTGTATATACAGAGGGGAATCCTATTACTGGCTTAGGCGATCATTACTTATTTCAGCTTTTTGGTAGAGGTTATTTTCTTGGTATTCCAGTACCTGCTGTAACGATGATTTTAACTTTTGTTGTTTTATATATTCTTCTTCATAAAACACCATTTGGCCGTAAAACGTATGCGATTGGCGGGAATGAAAAGGCTGCTTTGATTTCAGGAATTAAAGTTCCTAATGTAAAAGTGATGATTTATGCTCTATCGGGTCTGTTGTCTGCTTTAGCAGGAGCTATTTTAACATCTCGCTTAAATTCAGCTCAGCCAACAGCAGGAACTTCTTATGAGTTGGATGCCATTGCAGCGGTTGTTCTAGGCGGGACAAGCCTGTCAGGAGGGAAAGGAAGAATTTTTGGAACATTAATTGGTGCTTTAATTATTGGTACGTTAAATAATGGTTTAAATCTTCTCGGAGTTTCCTCCTTCTATCAAATGGTAGTAAAAGGGATCGTTATTATTATCGCTGTATTACTTGATCGTAAGAAAGCTGCATAGGGAGTGATTTTTATGAAAAAATTATTATTGCTATTCATGTCTGTTATACTTTTGCTTTTAAGTGCATGTTCGATGCAGCCTCCCACTTGGGCGAAGCCTTCTAATAAAGAAAACATAAAAGATATTAAACTAGGATTATCCATATCAACATTAAATAACCCGTTTTTTGTTTCTTTAAAAGATGGGGTTTTAAAGGAAGCAAAAAGCTTAGGTATGGAAGTAAAAGTAGTAGATGCTCAAAATGACTCAGCCAAACAAATTAATGATGTGGAAGATTTAATTCAGCAGGGGGTTGATATTTTACTTATTAATCCTACAGATTCCGCCGCTATCTCCACAGCGGTACAATCAGCAAATAATGTGAATATCCCTGTTATTACATTAGATCGTTCAGCAGATAAGGGGAAAGTTGAGGCATTAGTCGCTTCCGATAATATGAAAGGTGGAGAAATGGCAGCTGAATATCTTGTATCGAAACTTGGAGAAAACTCAGTGACAGCTGAATTAGAAGGTGTGCCGGGTGCCTCTGCAACACGTGAAAGAGGGAAGGGCTTCCATAATATAGCGGATCAAAAATTGAATGTAGTAGCAAAGCAGTCTGCTGATTTTGACCGGACAAAAGGGCTGACTGTAATGGAAAACTTAATCCAAGCCAATCCAGATATTAAGGCTGTGTTCGCTCATAATGATGAAATGGCATTAGGGGCTATAGAAGCTATAAACAGTTCAGGAAAGGATATTATGGTTATTGGCTTTGATGGTAACGAAGATGCGATAAATGCAATCGAAAGTGGAAAAATGGAAGCAACTGTAGCTCAGCAGCCTGAATTAATCGGAAAGCTGGCAGTGGATGCTGCTAAAGATGTTGCCCAAGGGAAGAAAATAAAAAAAGTGATTCCTGCTCCTCTCAAACTTGTAACGAAGGACTAATGAAGGAAAACTCATTTGCAGAAGCAAATGAGTTTTTTGTATAAATAAATCGATTCAATATTAGATTTAGGGAAAAATGAGATTTTTCTTCTCCGCAACTTTATGTGATATTTGGTGATTTAAGTAATTATGTGGGTTTTGATATTTAAACCATCCCATCTTACTTAGAAATAAAGTATGTAGCTTTTCGAGTAAATATAATGTTGCAGTTTTATTTAATGGATACGATTTGTGAGTTAAGATATACTAGATTTGATTAATTTTTATTTTATCTATAGGAGGACTATCTTTTGAATATCAAAATTAGCAGTCAAGCATTGAATTGGTTTAAGGAAGAAATGGGTTTGAAAAAAGGAGACTATTTAAAATTCCATGCCCGTTATGGTGGATGTAGTACTGTCCAACAAGGGTTTTCGCTAGGGATGTCGATTCAAGAACCGCAAACCGAAATGGCTGCCAGTATTGAAAAGGATGGGATATGTTTTTTCATAGATGAGGAAGATTTGTGGTTTTTCAATGGCCACGATCTGGCTGTCGATTATAATGAAAAACTGGAAGAAATAGAATTTACCTTTTTAAATTAAGGAATGGAAAAATGAATTTTTGAGGGGAATTAGATAATGGGGATTATTTCTTCCTTGTTCAACAGTTTCATGCTGCCTAGGAAAAAGGCTGTTTTAAATATTAATAAATTGAATATCGGAAGTTCCGTTATTTATTTTATATTATTACTTTTTATTGTTACTTTTCCTGACTTCATTAAGTTGCTTATCAATTATAATGACCAATTTGGAGATATACCCCGCAGTGTGTTTTTCATTCAAATTGTTGTTTTTTATCCATTACAAATCATTTTTCTTGGTTTGATTAGTATCACATCTATTGCTGTAATAGGCTTGGGGTTGAATAAACTATTGGAGAGAAAATTAAGGTTTGCTCTTTTATGGAAGATGGCAATACATGCTTCAACAATCCCTTTATTTTTGTATGCTTTAATAAATAATCTTTATTCCGTCAATACCTACATCTCGGTTTTTCTTATTTTAATCCTATTCTTTATCCTATATAAAATCATCTTGGTGTTTCCAAAACCGAAAAAAAAATAAAAAAGAGGGTGTCCCAAAAATCATTCTTTAAGGGGCAGCCTCTTTTTGTTTACTCTATGATTTACTTATTGGTATTTCTAGATATTTACTAATAAATCCACTAGTCAAAAAAATGAAATTGATTATAAGGTGACCAATTAGCTCGGCTTTTTCCTATTTTTTTGCCTTTAATTTTTCATAAACAGTTGCAAGTGCCTGCTCAAATTTACCGGTTGTTTTTGGATGATAATATTGTTTATGTTTGATCTTGTCAGGTAAATATTGCTGCATGACCCATCCGTTCTCATAATCATGTGGATATAAGTAACCAATACCTCTGCCAAGCTCCTTCGCCCCTTTATAATGGGCGTCCTTCAAATGATCCGGAACATCGCCTGTAATTCCCTTTCGAATATCTGCAAGGGCTTGATCTATCGCTAAAATGGCTGAATTTGATTTAGGAGATAGGCATAATTCAATCACTGCATTGGCCAGTGGAATTCTTGCTTCGGGAAAGCCAAGTCTTTCTGCTGTTTCAATGGCTGCCAACGTCCGTGATCCCGCTTGTGGATTGGCAAGACCAATATCTTCATAGGCAATAACAATTAATCGACGGCTGATACTTGGCAAGTCACCTGCTTCAATTAATCTTCCTAAATAATGCAATGCAGCATTCACATCACTACCACGAATCGATTTTTGGAAGGCGGATAGGACGTCGTAATGGGCATCACCATCTTTATCCATTACGATACTTTTTTTCTGAAGGCATTCTTCAGCTGTTGCTTCATCTATATAAATAATCCCATCCTCATTTTGATCTGTTGAAAGGACGGCTAGTTCCAGGGCATTTAAAGCACTTCTCACATCTCCACCAGAGGCATGGGCAAAATACAATAATGCCTCATCGGTCATCTCAATATTTAAATGACCATAACCACGCTCGTCATCTTCTAAGGCTCTTTTAATGGCCAGCTTCACTTCATCAGGGGTGAGCGGCTTAAGCTCAAAAATTTGACATCGGCTACGAATAGCAGGATTAATGGCATGATAAGGGTTACTTGTAGTTGCTCCGATTAAAACAATCATTCCATTTTCCAAGTAAGGTAAGAGAAAATCCTGTTTTGCTTTATCTAACCGATGAACCTCATCTAAGAGCAAAATCACTTTGCCTGACATTTTTGCCTCAGCAGCGACTATCTCCATATCTTTTTTATTATTTGTAACAGCATTGAGGGTTCGAAAGGCGTATTTTGTGCTTCCAGCGATGGCGCTGGCTATCGAGGTTTTCCCAATGCCAGGTGGACCATATAAAATCATCGAAGTTAATTGTTTCGCTTTCACCATTCTGGCAATTATTTTTCCTTTGCCGACCAAATGCTCTTGACCGATCACTTCTTCTATCGTTCGCGGCCGCATTCGAAATGCTAAAGGTTTTTGCATAATTATCTCTCCATCATTGATTTGATTCATCATTAACGATACCATTTTCTTGCTCAAAAGCATAATAAAGAAGAATATGTTATAATTCAAATGCCTATCAAAATACTATGAAATGAAAACATAGATTAATAAAAATAGAGGTGCGGTAAATGAAAATATCTACTAAAGGCCGATATGGCCTTACCATTATGATTGAATTAGCGAAAAATTATGGTGAAGGACCAACTTCGTTAAAATCCATTGCTCAAGCAAATGATTTGTCCGAGCATTATTTGGAACAATTGATTGCTCCGCTTCGGAATGCGGGTTTGGTTAAAAGTATCCGTGGTGCTTATGGAGGGTATATTTTATCTGATGTTCCTTCCAAAATCACAGCTGGTGATGTAATCCGTGTACTTGAAGGTCCCATTACCCCAGTTGAAGGTATTGAAGATGAGGAGCCAGCCAAACGTGAACTTTGGATTCGTATTCGAGATGCCATTAAGGGCGTTCTTGATAATACGACTCTTGAGGACTTGGCAAATCATAGAGATGATGAAGAAGTCGAAGGTTATATGTTTTATATTTAATGACAAAAGTAATAATTGAGATTTTATTTGATTGAAGGTGTAATAATGGAACGGATCTATCTTGATCATGCAGCAACTTCTCCCATGCATCCAAAAGTTATAGATAAAATGTTTGAAGTGATGAACACAACCTTCGGGAACCCTTCAAGCATCCATTCATTTGGCAGAGAAGCCCGCCATTTAATTGATTTGGCCCGTGCGGAGATGGCACAAAGTATTGGTGCAAAGGAAAATGAAATCATTTTTACCGGGAGCGGTACAGAAGCGGATAATATGGCCTTATTTGGTGTAGCCGAAAGTTATCGGTATATCGGGAAACATATTATTACTACTCAGGTAGAACATCATGCTGTTCTCAACACATGTAAAAAATTAGAAAAAATGGGTTATGAGGTTACGTACCTGCCTGTAGATGAAACAGGTAGAATCTCCGTTTCTGACCTAGAGGCAGCTTTAAGGGAAGATACCATTTTGGTTTCTATTATGTATGGAAATAACGAGGTGGGAACACTCCAGCCTATTAAGGAAATTGGAACGTTATTGAAAGATCATCCTGCCAAATTCCATACGGATGCCGTTCAAGCTTATGGGATTGAATCTATTAATGTGAATGAAAATTATATCGATTTATTATCTGTCTCCTCCCATAAAATTAATGGGCCTAAAGGGATTGGTTTCCTATATGTCAGGTCTAATGTCAAAATCTCTCCTCTTGTGTTCGGTGGCGAACAAGAAAGGAAACGAAGAGCTGGTACTGAAAATGTACCTTCGATTGTCGGTTTTCATCAAGCGGTGGAAGTAGCCATGAATGACCGGGATGATAAGCGGAAAAAGTTTATGGAATTCAAAGAATTATTAGTGCAAAAACTTCGTGAGCACGGGGTCGATTTTCATATAAACGGATTACTTGAAAAATCTTTGCCTCATATTATAAACTTAAGCTTTCCGGGGACAAATGTGGAAGCAATGCTGGTCAATTTAGACTTGGCTGGGATCGCGGTTTCCAGCGGTTCTGCCTGTACGGCAGGATCGATTGAACCTTCTCATGTCCTCGTAGCCATGTTTGGCAAACAATCAGAACGCTTAACCAATTCGATTCGTTTTAGCTTTGGTTTTACAACAACGGCCGAAGAAGTAATGAAAGCAGCGGAAGAAACAGCAAAGGTGGTTTCGCGTCTGAAAAAATAAATGTAATTTCGTCTACGAAAAGAGAGGTGAATGGAAAATGGAAAGAAAAAATCCAAAAGATATTCGTGTGGTAGTGGGTATGTCAGGTGGTGTTGATTCTTCGGTAGCAGCACTATTGTTAAAGCAACAAGGGTATGATGTAATTGGCGTATTCATGAAAAACTGGGACGACACTGATGAAAATGGTGTATGTACCGCAACAGAAGATTATAACGATGTTATCCGTGTTTGCAATCAAATTGGCATTCCTTATTACGCGGTAAATTTTGAAAAACAATATTGGGACAAAGTATTTACTTATTTCCTTGATGAATACCGTGCAGGTAGAACACCAAATCCAGATGTTATGTGCAATAAGGAAATTAAATTTAAGGCCTTTCTGGAACATGCGATGAATCTTGGTGCGGACTATTTAGCAACTGGCCACTATGCACGGGTGGAATATCGAGATGGTGAATATAAGTTGCTGCGTGGTCTTGATGCGAATAAAGACCAAACGTACTTCTTAAATCAGTTGACACAAAAACAATTAAGCAAAGTAATGTTTCCTATTGGTAACCTTGAGAAATCACGAGTTCGTGAAATTGCTAAGGAAGCCGGATTGGCAACAGCCACAAAAAAAGATAGTACTGGCATTTGTTTTATTGGTGAACGCAATTTTAAAGAGTTTTTAAGCCAATATTTGCCGGCTCAACCTGGAAATATGGAGACACTTGAGGGAGAAGTGAAAGGTCGCCATGAAGGGTTGATGTACCATACAATCGGTCAGCGCCATGGACTTGGCATCGGTGGTGCAGGAGAACCTTGGTTTGCTGTTGGTAAGGATTTAAAGAGAAATGTCCTATATGTTGAACAAGGATTCCATAATGAAAAGCTTTATTCGGATGCCTTGATTGCTGTGAATGTTAGCTGGGTTTCAGATCGTGAGAAACCGGCAGAATTTGAATGTACGGCTAAATTCCGTTACCGCCAAGAAGACCATAAAGTAACGGTTCAACTATTAGAAGATAATAAGGTGAAAGTGAAGTTCCATGAGCCTATTCGGGCAATAACTCCTGGACAAGCAGCCGTGTTCTATAATGGTGATGAATGTCTTGGTGGAGGAACAATTGATGAAGTGTATAAAAATGGTGAACGTTTAACTTATGTCGGTTAAAGTTTGAACCCTGATTTCTATAAATGAAGTCAGGGTTTCTTTATGTATAGGTCGACACATTAACGAGGAATCATTGTTATGTTTATAGATATCCAGGTTGAAACTTCAGAGTTATTTTTATAATGGAATGAATGGATAAAACAAATGGTAAGAAACTGTTGAACTCTAACTTTCAATTGAAATATGATATACTGCCATTGAGAATGGAGCTGATGAACATGGACAAAAATCAATTAGGTGTACGATATATGCAAGAAGGAAATTGGGAAGAGGCGGCTAAGGTATTTAATGAAGCTATTTCTGAAAATCCAAAAGACCCAGTTGCCTATATTAATTTTGGAAATGTCCTAAGTGCCGTTGGGGAAAACGATAAAGCGTTAAAATTTTATCAAAAAGCGATTGAACTTGATCCAAATGCTGCTGCTGCTTATTATAGCGCTGGTAATCTATATTTTAGTCAAGATCAATTTGAAGATGCGAAAAATATGTTTGACATGGCTATGAAAAAAGGATTGGAAACAAGTGATAATTACTTTATGCTTGGGCTTTCACTCATACATTTGAAACAAGGAAAACTGGCGCTCCCATATTTGCAAAGAAGCGTTGAACTCAATGAAAATGATGCTGAAGCTCGTTTTCAGTATGGATTGTGTTTGGCCCAGTTAAATCTGGTTGATGAGGCCATGCCTCAATTTGAAAAATGCCTTGAGCTCGATCCAAATCATTCAGACGCTTATTATAATCTGGGAGTTTCTTATGCATTTAAAGACAACTCAGAAAAAGCATTAGAAATGTTTAACAAGGCTCTTGAAATCCAGCCCGACCATTTACTCGCAGGTCATGCGAAAAAATTAATTGAACATAAGGAATAAGTGGAATAATTTTTTTGAGAAAGGAGGGAGCCTGCATGGAACATCAAAATACACTTGATTTGTTTGAGGAACAAAAGAAGTTTATTAAAGGTAGACCGATTGTGACGATTTTTCATAATGAACAAAACCTTTATACGGTGGTAAAAGTCCGGGTAGATGAAACAAACCACCAATATGATGACAAAGAAGCGGTTATTACGGGTTATTTTCCAAAAATTCATGAACAGGAAACCTATATTTTTTATGGTCAATTTAAAGAACATCCTCGTTTTGGCACTCAATTTCATGCTGAATCTTATCGCAAAGACATGCCGCAATCAAAGCAGGGTGTGATTGCCTATTTATCCGGTGAAATGTTTAAAGGAATTGGGAAGAAAACTGCGGAAAAAATTGTGGAAACACTAGGCGAAGATGCCATTTCTAAGATCCTCAATCAGCCTTCTTTACTGGATTCGGTTCCAAAGCTCCCTCCTGACAAGGCTAAACTACTTTATGATACCTTATTGGAGCATCAGGGACTGGAGCAAGTAATGATTGCTTTAAACCAATATGGCTTTGGCCCGCAGCTATCTCTGAAAATTTTCCAAGTATATAAAGAACAGACATTGGAAATCATCGAAAAAAACCCTTATCAGCTTGTTGAAGATGTGGAAGGAATCGGTTTCGTCCGCGCTGATGAGATTGGTTTCCAGCTAGGCATCACCGGTAACCATCCGGACCGAATTAAAGCTGGATGCCTTTATATATTGGAAACGGAGTGTATGCAAAGTGGACATGTTTACATGTATGTAGAAGACTTGCTTGAACGGGTCAAAACGCTACTTGAAGAGAATAAGAGAGATCAAATCGATTATCTCGATATTTCAAATGAAATCATCAAGCTTGAAGAAGAAGGCAAAATAATTGGAGAAGAGAAACGAGTTTATTTGCCTTCTTTATATTTTGCTGAAAAAGGTCTTGTGACTAATATAAAAAGAATTCTACAGCAAACGGAGTATAAAGATCAATTTCCAGAATCAGAATTTTTGCTTGCATTAGGCGAATTGGAAGAACGACTTGGAGTACAATATGCTCCTACCCAAAAGGAAGCCATTCAAACGGCATTAATGTCTCCTATGCTCATTTTAACTGGGGGACCAGGAACAGGAAAAACTACGGTTATTAAAGGAATTGTTGAGCTATATGCACAACTGCATGGTTGTTCATTAGACATAAAAGACTATCATAAAAAGGAAGAACCTTTTCCATTTTTGCTGGCTGCACCGACTGGACGAGCAGCAAAGCGGATGAGTGAATCTACAGGTCTACCTGCGGTGACCATTCATCGTTTGCTTGGTTTTAATGGAAATGAGGGTTTTGAACGAGATGAAACAAGTCCGCTGGATGGAAAAATATTAATTGTTGATGAAACTTCGATGCTTGATATTTGGCTTGCTAATCAGCTTTTTAAGGCTCTTCCTGAAAACATTCAAGTCGTCCTTGTAGGAGATGAGGACCAGCTGCCATCTGTAGGACCCGGCCAGGTTTTAAAAGATTTGTTAAGGTCGGAGCGGATTCCAACGGTAAGGTTAACAGATATTTATCGACAGGCAGAGGGATCTTCAATTATTGAACTTGCTCATGAAATAAAAAAGGGGAATGTACCGTCTAATGTTATACAAAAGCAGCCAGACCGTTCGTTTATACAATGTACAAATGCCCAGATTGCTCAAGTGATTGAAAAGGTCGCATTAAATGCTAAGAATAAAGGATACACCGCTAAGGAAATTCAAGTACTGGCTCCGATGTATCGGGGGCCTGCAGGCATTGATCGACTTAATGTTTTGCTTCAAGAAATATTTAACCCGAATCCTGATGGGAAGAGAAAAGAAATCCAATTTGGCAATGTGAAATATCGGATTGGGGACAAAGTGCTTCAACTTGTTAATCAACCGGAAAACAATGTGTTTAATGGAGATATTGGTGAAATTATCTCGATTATTTACGCAAAGGAAAATACGGAAAAGCAAGATTTGATTTATATCTCCTTTGACGGAAATGAAGTCGAATATACAAGGCAGGATTTGATTCAAATTACTCATGCTTATTGTTGTTCCGTCCATAAATCACAGGGAAGTGAATTTCCAATTGTAATACTTCCAGTCACAAAAAGCTATTATCGAATGTTACAGCGGAATTTAATTTATACAGCCATAACAAGGGCGAAACAATCTTTGTTGTTATGTGGTGAATTAGATGCATTGCAGATGGGTGTTAAACGGGCGGACGAAATGGCAAGACTCACGTCATTATGTGAAAAACTACAAGATGCCATTCCTGTCGAAACAACTACATTGCTTGAAAACAGTTTTGAACAACGTCCAATTTCTCTTGAGGAAGAATTAATGAAGGTGGACCCGATGATAGGAATGGAAAACGTTTCACCTTATGATTTTATGGTCAATGACTAAAACTATTAGTGTTCGAAGGAGGTGGGCACTCTTTGCGAACACTTTCCTTACTTAAAGGACAGCCTGTCTTTGAAACGAAAAACGGGACGAAAATCGGTGAGATTTGTGACCTTTGTATTTCCAAGGACGGAACCGTAAAAGGGTTATTAGTGAAAAAAGGTGTTTTTTTCAAACAGACCTGCTTTTTGGATATCCAAAAAGTTTCTTCCTTTGGCTGGGATGGCGTAATGATAGAAGATGCTAGTTATTTGAAAAAGTTAAAAGACAAGTCGGAATATACATTAACTCATCAGCACCCTCTTGAAGGAATGATGATGCTGTCAAAAAGCGGGGAAACCCTTGGAATGTTAAAAGATGTATATTTTTTGGAAGAAATGGGCACGATTGTAGGGTACGAAATCACGGATGGCTTCTTTTCAGAAATAACGGAAGGAAATCAAATGATTCAATCTGAAAAACCTTTAACAGTTGGAAAGGATGCCATTATCGTAGATGTAAATCAATCGTGAGGTGTATCCATGTTAAAGTGTCCTAATTGCCAGAGCAAAGATATTGGAAAAATCGGTATTAACCAATATTATTGCTGGAACTGTTTTATCGAATTATCAATATCCAAAGGCATCATCAATACCCATCAGGTCGAGGAAGACGGAACACTTAGTTCCTTGGATGATTTGTTTGAAGAAGAATTACGTCGTTACACCCTTTAATAAATGATGAAGAGGTGGAAACGTATGAACAAAATGATTACACCATTAGTAGCCTTTGGTGCAGGTATGGTGGCATATAATTTGGTACAAAAAAATAATTTCATGTCTGAACGGCAAATGAAAAGAATGATGCGAAAAGTAAAACGTGCGATATTGTAAACGCCCATCCCCCTCTAAGAAGAGGGGGATTTTATTATGTTTAAAATTTGATTGCAAATGAATGAACCCCTACTACAAATTCTGAATATTTCCAGCTTGGGGCTTCAAAATAATGGTAAGGGGGGACTTAAAATTGGATATTCGTATGAAATGGTTTTACCGCATTGGATTTTTGCTCCTTTTATTCATTGCCATTTATTTATTTTTAAAAATAAATTCTGTCTGGATGCCAATTATAAGAGTGGCAATGATGATTGCATTCCCTTTCGTCATTGCCAGCTTTATTACCTATTTGCTTCACCCAATTGTGGAAAAACTACATGAAAAAGGACTTCCACGAGGAATAGCCATTTTGTTCATCTATTTACTTTTTTTTGGGGGGCTTGGCCTCGCCCTTTATAATGGAATCCCCACTATTATTGATCAATTAAAGGATTTGTCGGAAAGTGCACCGGTTTTTGCAGAACAATACCGGGAATGGATTCAATTGCTCCAATCTCAAACAAGAGAATGGCCAGAAGGACTTCAAGCGAGAGTAAATGAAGGAATAAATGGATTTGAAGAAAAGTTAGACTCTCTATTAACAATCATTGTAAACTTTTTAGTTAATGTATTAAATTCAGCTCTTATTATTATGATTGTTCCTTTCATTTCATTCTATATGTTAAAGGATTACACTTTAATAAAACGTACGGTGTGGTATTTGACTCCAAAAAAGTGGCGGAAAAAAGGGACTCTTTTTTTAAAAGATGTTGATCAATCACTTGGAAACTATATTCGGGGGCAGCTGCTCGTTTGCATGATTATTGGGAGTGCATCAACCATTCTATTTTGGATCATTGATTTAAAGTATCCGCTATTGTTAGGACTCATTGTCGGTGCTACTAACGTTATCCCCTATTTTGGGCCAATAATAGGGGCTGTACCTGCTGTCATTATTGCGGCTACTAGTTCGTTAAAAATGGTTATTTTGACAATCGTAATTGTATTTGGACTGCAGTTTTTAGAAGGGAATATATTGTCTCCATATATTGTTGGAAAAAGTCTTCATATGCATCCGTTGTTAATTATGGCTGCCTTGACTGCAGGCGGTGAAATTGGCGGTATTATTGGATTGATCTTGGCCGTTCCCGTGCTCGTTGTGATCAAGGTGGGGATTATACATGCTAAAAATCATTTTATAAGAACCAAAACAAATGAACCATCTCCTTAAGTATTTGACAAACATAATTGTGCTGGCTATAATTCCACATATACAATATATTGTCTTAAAATGAAGAAGGATCGAGTATGTTATAGTCCATCTGTAGCGCTAAAAGCGCCCAAGAGAGGAGTCTCCATGGCTGAAAGGGACTCTAGATGAAGGATAACAGAACGCTAATCCGGAGTGCAGCTAATCACTGCCGTCAGTCCGCGTTAAGGCTTAATTGAGAGATGAATACAGATATTCTTGTATTCATAATCAGGGTGGTACCGCGAGGCAAGCTCTCGTCCCTGTCAGGGGATGAGGGCTTTTTTGTGTTCAAAATGAAAAAGAGGAGGTCAAAAAATGAAGTATTTAACAGGATCACAAATTCGTTCAATGTTTTTACAATTTTTCAAAGAGAAAAAAGGTCATCATATTGAACCAAGTGCATCTTTAATACCTCATGATGATCCAACATTATTATGGATCAATAGTGGTGTTGCTACATTAAAAAAATATTTTGACGGCCGAGTGGTGCCGGAAAATCCAAGGATTACTAATGCGCAGAAATCCATTCGTACCAATGATATTGAAAATGTCGGCAAAACAGCACGCCATCATACGTTTTTTGAAATGCTCGGAAATTTCTCTATAGGTGACTACTTTAAAGAAGAAGCGATTGAATGGGCATGGGAATTTCTGACTGATGAAAAGTGGATTGGCTTTGACAAAGAGCGCTTATCTGTTACCATTCATCCGGAAGACGAAGAAGCATTTGAAATTTGGAATAAAAAGATTGGCATACCTGAAGAGCGAATTATCCGACTAGAAGGAAACTTCTGGGACATCGGTGAAGGCCCAAGCGGTCCGAATACGGAAATATTCTATGATCGTGGCCCGGAATATGGAGATGATCCAAATGATCCTGAATTATATCCAGGTGGCGAAAATGAGAGATATTTGGAAGTTTGGAACCTTGTATTTTCTCAATTTAATCATAATCCTGATGGAACATATACCCCTCTACCAAAGAAAAATATAGATACTGGTATGGGTCTAGAAAGGATGGCATCTGTTGTTCAGAATGTTCCAACCAATTTTGACACGGATTTATTTATCCCAATTATTCGAGCTACAGAGGGAATCTCTGGTATGAAATATGGCGAAAATCAAGATCACGACGTTGCTTTTAAGGTAATTGCCGACCATATTCGTACTGTTGCTTTTGCGATTGGTGACGGTGCCCTTCCTTCTAATGAAGGACGCGGTTACGTACTCCGTCGATTACTGCGTCGGGCTGTTCGATATGCAAAGCAAATTAACATTAATCGCCCATTTATGTATGAACTTGTTCCAGTTGTAGGGGAAATCATGCAGGATTTTTATCCGGAAGTAAAAGACAAGGAAGAATTTATTCAAAGGGTTATCAAAAATGAAGAAGAACGCTTCCATGAAACCCTACATGAGGGACTTACCATATTAGCAGGTGTCATTAAGAAGGCTAAAGAAAAAGGAACAGACATGATTGCTGGCGCGGATGTCTTTCGGTTATATGACACTTATGGCTTCCCAGTTGAATTGACGGAAGAGTATGCTGAAGAGGAAGGTCTAAAGATTGACCATGCTGGTTTTGAAGCAGAAATGGAAGAACAGCGCGAACGTGCTCGAGCTGCCCGTCATGATGAAAATTCTATGCAAGTCCAAGGTGGCATATTAAGAGACTTAATGGTGGAAAGTAAATTTGTCGGTTATGATGAATTGCAAACACAATCCCAAGTATTGGCGATTGTTAAAAACGGTGAATTGACTGATATGGCAACATCAGGAGAGGAAGTTCAAATTATTCTTGATGTGACACCGTTTTATGCAGAAAGTGGTGGACAAATTGCTGACCGTGGTGTAATGGAAGGAGACGGGGCGACTGTATTTGTAAAAGATGTTCAAAAAGCCCCTAATGGTCAAAATCTCCACCAAGTTATCGTACAGAGTGGAACACTCAAAATTAACCAACAAGTGATCGCGAAAGTCGATCCAAAAAATAGGGCAAAAATTATTAAAAACCATACAGCTACGCACCTGTTGCATCGTGCCTTAAAGGATGTACTTGGTGAACATGTTAATCAGGCAGGCTCTCTTGTGGAACCAGACCGCCTACGTTTTGACTTCTCACATTTTGGTCAAGTAAAGCCAGAAGAATTGGAACAAATTGAAAGAATCGTGAATGAAAAAATTTGGAGCAACATAGAAGTCGATATTAGTTTAATGCCAATTAACGAAGCAAAAGCGATGGGAGCTATGGCCCTTTTCGGTGAAAAATATGGTGACATTGTCCGTGTTGTTAAGGTTGGCGATTATAGCCTTGAGCTGTGCGGCGGATGTCATGTTCCGAATACATCGGTTATTGGTTTGTTTAAAATCGTATCTGAAAGCGGAATTGGTGCCGGAACCCGCCGAATCGAAGCTGTTACTGGTGAAGCAGCTTATAAAGCATTAATTGAACAGGTTGGAATGCTAAAAGCAGCTGCAGAAAAGCTAAAAACAAACCCTAAAGATGTAGTAAATCGAATTGATAGCTTGACTAGTGAAATTAAACAGCTTCAAAGAGAAAATGAATCCCTTGCAGCAAAGCTAGGAAATATTGAAGCTGGAAACCTCGTATCTAAGGCAAAGCAAATAGAAGGGGTTACTGTATTAGCTGCAAAAGTTCAAGCTGCTGACATGAACAATTTAAGAAATATGGCTGATGATTTGAAGCAAAAACTAGGATCCGCAGTTATTGTGTTAGGAAGTCAGCAGGATGGAAAAGTTAACTTCATTGCAGCAGTCACAAAAGATTTAATTGAAAAAGGCTATCATGCCGGAAAATTAATTAAAGAAGTCGCTACAAGATGTGGTGGTGGAGGAGGAGGCCGTCCAGATATGGCTCAGGCTGGCGGAAAAGATCCTGAAAAATTAGATTCCGCGCTTGCATTTGTCGAGAATTGGGTAAAATCTATTTTGTAATAAGGACAAAGTAGTGTAAAATGTAGGTAACTAATCCAATTCGAGGTGCACGTGAATGAGCTCTTTTGATAAAACAATGAGATTTAATTTCCCTGAAGAGCCTTTTGAACATGACGTGAATGAAGTTCTCTTTCAGGTATATGAGGCTTTGAAGGAAAAAGGGTACAATCCTATTAATCAAATCGTCGGTTACCTATTGTCAGGCGACCCTGCCTACATTCCACGACATCGTGATGCCCGTAATATTATCCGAAAGTTGGAACGGGATGAGATTATTGAAGAGTTAGTAAAATCGTATCTGAAACAGCAGCGAGAGGTTTAAGGAATGCGCATATTGGGTTTAGATGTTGGCTCTAAAACAGTAGGTGTTGCTCTAAGTGATGAGTTAGGGTGGACAGCACAGGGCCTAAAAACACTCAAAATCAATGAAGAAAGACAGGAGTATGGTTTTGAGGAAATTGGTCAATTAATAAAAGAGTATCAAGTTCATACTGTCGTGATTGGCCTTCCAAAGAATATGAATGGAACTATTGGTCCGCGTGGTGAAATCAGCAAGCAATACGCAGAAGAGATTGAAAAAAGATTTAATGTATCAACCGTGTTATGGGACGAACGAATGACAACCATGGCAGCGGAGCGGGTATTGCTCGAAGCTGATATGAGTCGTAAAAAGCGGAAGAAAGTCATCGACAAAATGGCAGCTGTCATGATCCTTCAGGGATATCTTGATAGTAAAAAATAATGAGGTGAAAAAATGGCACACGAACACGTGCATGAAGAAGAACAATATATTACATTAATTAATGAAAATGGTGATGAAGAATTATTTGAAATTCTTTTCACCTTTGACTCGGAAGAATTTGATAAGTCTTATGTGTTGTGTTATCCGGTTGGGGATGTTGACGATGAGGAGGAAGTTATGGTTCATGCCTATGCTTATACTCCTACTGAAGATGGTAGTATCGGTGAATTAGAGCCGGTCATGACCGACGAAGAATGGGATATTATTGAAGAAGTTTATAATACTTTTACAATGGACGAAGAAGAGGAAGAATAATTGCGGTGAACCGGCAGATATGAGCCGGTTCTTTTTTTGGTTATGTCTTACATAATTGTTCTTGCGAGAAAATCCTTTCAATGAATTGTCTCCGGCTTTATGTCTTCCACTATCTCCATTGGAACGCCGAGTCTACATGCAGTAGTCGGTGAATTGAATTTTTACAATACCTGTCACCTTTTGACAAAATGAAGGGAAAATTGACATTTTATTAGCTATGTGTTGAAATGATTACATATGTATATCCAGCCAAATCCAAGGCATAGGGGGATTGGAATGACAGGAGACAAAAATGACACTTTTCGTCAAAAAATGCTTGAACACCAAAATGAAGCAAGAATTGTACGAAAGATTGTACTTATAATTTCTATAATATTGATATTCGTTTTTGCCCTAATCGGTGGCGGTGGCTATCTTTATATACAATCAGCATTAAAACCAGTAGATCCTGACAGCAAGGTTAAAAAGAAAGTGGAAATTCCTATTGGATCTTCAGTATCAAGCATTAGTGAAAAGTTGGAGAAAAACGGTATTATTAAAGATGCGAAGGTCTTTAAGTATTATGTTAAATTTAAAAATGAAAGTGGATTTATGGCAGGGATTTATGAATTAAGCCCTTCGATGGATATCCAGGAAATCGTTGATCGATTGAAAACGGGCAAAGTACTTGCGGAGGCTAGTTTCAAAATTACTATTCCAGAAGGAAAACAATTAAAAGAAATTGCAGCTATCATGGCTAAAGCAACAAATCAGGATGAAACTCAAGTCTTCAATCAATTGAATGATAAGGAATTTATTAAGAAACTTATGAACAAATATCCTGATCTTCTAACAAGTGATATTTTAAATCCTCAAATAAAATATCCGCTTGAAGGTTATTTATTTCCTGCCACTTATCCATTCTATAAACCAAACCCAACAGTGGAGGAAATGGTAATCGCCATGCTTAATAAATCGCAACATGTCTTATCAGACTATATTGAGCGGGGAAAAGAAAAAAACTTAACTGTTCATCAATTATTAACGATGGCCTCTTTAATCGAAGAGGAAGCTACAGAACAAGCAGATCGAAAGAGGATTGCGAGTGTATTTTATAATCGTATTGAAAAGGGGATGATGTTGCAAACAGATCCTACCGTTCTTTATGCTCAAGGGAAGCATAAAGAGAGAGTAGTCTATAAAGATTTAGAAGTGGATTCCCCTTATAATACTTATAAACATACTGGATTACCCCCTGGACCAATCGCGAATGCCGGAAGAGTATCACTAGAAGCGGCAGTGGATCCGGAAGAATCTGATTTTTATTATTTCCTTGCAACATCGGATGGTAAGGTAATTTTCACTAAAACATTGGAAGAACATAACAAGGAAAAAGCAAAGCATATTACCAATAAAAAATAACAATATTAGCGAGGGAATTGTTAGCATTCCCTCTTTTTTTATGATAGAATAGTTCAAGTATGAATAAGTAAACGAAATGGATTCAAAGAAAAGGTTACTTACTAAAATTCTTTTCTTGTGAAAACCAATGCTTATTTTGGCGTCATTTACTGTGAACGCTATTTTTTATGTCTAAAGACTAGTACTTTGGAAACAATGCTTTTTAAGGATTGAGGTGAGGCAGCTTGTTAGATGAAAAGCTGCATTTTTATATAGAGGGGCTCATTCCTGAGCGAAATACATTGTTTATGGAAATGGAAGCATATGCTAAGGAACACCATGTCCCTATAATGGAACTTGCTGGAATGGAGACCATGCTTCAATTACTTAGAATCCATCGGTCCCAAAAAATTCTAGAGGTTGGAACGGCGATTGGATACTCTGCCTTAAGAATGGCAAATACTCTAAAAGATGCGCACATTATTACGATTGAACGTGATGAAAAACGGATTCAATTGGCAAAGGAATTTATTCAACGATCTGGACATCATTCTCAAATTACTCTGATCGAAGGAGATGCGCTGGAAGTTGAGAATCTTGTTCAAAGATATGCCCCATTTGATGCGATTTTTATTGATGCAGCAAAAGGTCAATATCAAAAATTCTTTACGATCTATTCACAATATTTAAACCCTGATGGAATGATTATTACAGATAATGTTCTATTTAAAGGACTTGTTGCAGAGACGAATATAGAATCCAAAAGAACTCGAAATCTTGTTAAAAAGATCGATGAATTTAACCGTTGGTTAATGAGTCATCCTGATTATGATTCCATTATTCTTCCTGTTGGAGATGGGGTTGCCATTAGTAGAAGAAGAGGTGAGAGCAAATGAAAAAAACGGAATTACTAGTTACTCCGATTTCGGTTGATGATATTGTACCATTAGCAGATGCAGGAGCGGATGCCTTTGTAGTTGGTGAACAACGATATGGTTTAAGGCTCGCCGGTGAGTTTAATAGGGAGCAAGTTAAAAAGGCGATCGAACTGGCACACTCTAAAGGTAAAAAAGTATATGTAGCCATGAATGCGATTTTTCATAATGATAAAGTGGATGAATTGAACGATTATATACAATTTGTCTCTGATGCCAAAGCAGATGCGATTATTTTTGGTGATCCGGCTGTTCTTATGGCCGTAAGAGAGACAGAACCAAAAATGAAGCTTCATTGGAGTACGGAAACAACGGGAACAAACTGGTATACTTGCAACTATTGGGGTAGAAAAGGCGCGAAAAGAGCAGTATTAGCTCGTGAAATCAACATGGACGCAATATTAGAAATTAAGGAAAAGGCGGAAGTGGAGATTGAAGTACAGGTACATGGCATGAGCTGTATGTTCCAATCAAAGCGTTCTCTTCTTGGTAACTACTTTGAGTATCAAGGAAAAGTGATGGAGATTGAAAAGGGCAAAGAGCAAAAGAATATGTTCCTTCACGATAAAGAGCGCGATAATAAATATCCGATATTTGAAGATGAAAATGGGACTCATATTATGAGCCCAAATGATATTTGTATTATTGATGAGCTTCAAGATATGCTTGAAGCTGGAGTTGATTCTTTTAAAATTGACGGGATTTTAAAAAGTCCTGAATATATTTTGGAAGTAACAAAATTATACCGTAAAGCCATCGATTTATATTATGAAAACCCAGATCTTTATGAAGATCAAAAGGACGAGCTATTGGCTGCGATTGAGAAAATTCAGCCGCCAAACCGTCCGCTCGATACAGGATTCTTCTTCAAAGAAACTGTATATTAATTTTCCATAGAAGGAGGAGTTCAAATCTTGAATACAGTTAAAGATAAGATTTCTGAGATTATAGATGGAAAACGTGTCATTGTGAAAAAGCCGGAACTCCTTGCACCTGCAGGCAATCTTGAAAAACTGAAAATTGCTGTTCATTATGGAGCAGATGCCGTGTTTATTGGTGGACAGGAATATGGACTTCGCTCCAATGCAGATAATTTTACCTTGGAGGAAATGAAGGAAGGGGTAGAATTTGCAAAAAAATACGGAGCTAAAATATATGTAACAACCAATATTTATGCTCATAATGAAAATATTGACGGTCTTGAAGAATACTTGATTGGGTTAAAAGAAGCTGGAGTTCATGGAGTAATTGTAGCGGATCCGCTTATTATTGAAACTTGTCGTCGCGTTGCTCCGGAAATTGAGGTTCACTTGAGTACGCAGCAGTCTCTGTCAAACTGGAAGGCAGTCCAATTCTGGAAAGAAGAAGGACTTGAGCGAGTTGTTTTAGCGCGTGAGACAAGTGCTGAAGAAATTAAAGAAATAAAGGAAAAGGTAGATATTGAAATTGAAACCTTTATTCATGGGGCAATGTGTATTGCTTATTCTGGACGTTGTACATTAAGTAATCATATGACAGCGCGTGATTCTAACCGTGGTGGTTGCTGCCAGTCTTGTCGCTGGGATTATGACCTCTATCAGCTGGAAGGAAATAATCAAGAGACACCACTATTTTCAGAAGGTGACGCACCTTTTGCAATGAGCCCTAAGGATTTAAATCTGATTCAGTCTATTCCTAAAATGATTGAATTGGGTATCGACAGCTTGAAAATTGAAGGTCGTATGAAATCCATTCACTATATTGCCACAGTTGTTAGTGTTTATCGCAAAGTAATCGATGCTTATTGTGCTGACCCTGATAATTTTGTCATTAAGAGTGAATGGTTAAAAGAGCTTGATAAATGTGCCAACCGTGAAACCGCACCTGCATTTTTTGAAGGTGTTCCGGGGTATAAAGAGCAAATGTTTGGTAATCATAGCAAAAAAACTAGCTTTGAATTTGTTGGGCTAGTATTGGATTATGATAAAGAAACACAAATGGTTACTTTACAGCAGCGCAACCATTTTAAACCGGGAGATGAAGTCGAGTTCTTTGGACCAGAAATTCAGAATTTTACCCATGTGATTGATAAAATTTGGGATGAAAAAGGAAATGAACTGGATGCAGCTAGACATCCGCTTCAAATTGTACGTTTTAAACTGGACAAACCGGTTTATCCAAACAACATGATGCGAAAGGAGAACTAACTTAATGCGCAAACCGGTTGTAATTGGTGTAACCGGCGGTTCCGGGTCGGGGAAAACCAGTGTAACAAAAGCGATTTATGAAAGATTTAAAGATCATTCGATTTTAGTCATTGAACAGGATTTTTATTATAAGGACCAAAGTCATTTGCCGTTTGAAGAACGTTTAAAAACGAATTATGACCATCCGTTGGCCTTTGATAATGATTTGTTGATTGAACATATTGAGAAACTTTTAAGATATGAACCGATTGAAAAACCTGTTTATGATTATGCTCTCCATACGCGTTCGGATCAAATTATTCACGTGGAACCGAAGGATGTTATAATTGTAGAGGGGATTTTGGTTCTTGAGGATAAGCGTCTTCGTGAGTTGATGGATATCAAGGTATTTGTGGATACGGATGCTGACATTAGAATTATCCGTCGCCTACAAAGGGATATTCAAGAACGTGGACGCACTTTGGATTCTGTCATTGATCAATATGTTAATGTTGTACGTCCAATGCATAATCAATTTATTGAACCAACCAAGCGCTACGCGGACATCATTATTCCGGAAGGCGGACAAAATTTTGTTGCTATTGATTTAATGGTCACTAAAATTCAAACAATTCTTGAACAAAAAGTAATTTTATGAAACAATAGCAAAAGATAATGAAAAAGTTTGCGCGCGCCCTATTTATAGGACGCGCTCCTACTTATTTGCATTTAGGCATACTTATTACATATTATTCATACACAATCTATGGGGGTTGTGAACACTAGAAGGAGTGAGGGTTTTGTCTACAGAGAAAGTTTTCCCAATGACACAAGCTGGAAAAGAAAAATTGGAACAGGAGCTTGAATACTTAAAAACCGTTAAACGGAAAGAGGTAGTAGAGAGAATTAAGATTGCCAGAAGTTTTGGGGATTTATCAGAAAACTCTGAGTATGATTCCGCAAAAGAAGAGCAAGCCTTTGTAGAAGGTAGAATTACAACCTTAGAAAATATGATTCGTAATGCGAAGATTATTGATGAAGGAGAAATGCTTGGTGATACGGTCACACTAGGTTCCTCAGTTACATTTGTGGAACTTCCGGATGGAGAGGAAGAAACGTATACCATTGTTGGAAGTGCGGAAGCCGATCCGTTTGAAGGAAAAATTTCCAATGATTCTCCGATAGCCAAAAGCCTGTTAGGTAAAAAAGTAGGCGATCAAGTTACTGTTCAAACTCCAGGCGGAGAAATGAATGTTCGAATTGTGAGCATTAAATAAACTAAAATTTATGTATTATCGTTTGAAATACATCCACCTCGTCAACACTTTTGACGAGGTGTTTTTTATGTGGAGAAAAAGAACCGTAGGCTGGCTTATATTATGTATGGTTTGTTTATTGCTCCTAATCGCTCGATTAGTTCAAATTCAATTGTTGGACACTGAATCGTTTTCAAAACATAATGTAAATTTACTTGAAGAAAGTGTGAAGCAAAGGACTCAAGAATTAGTTATAGATAGCGGCAGAGGGGATTTTCTTGATCGTAACGGTGAGCTACTTACGCATAAAAAGCTACGAGTGCTTGTATTGTTCCCATTTTTAAAGAAAATAGATTGGGACGCAGAAAAGGTGGCCGAAATAGCAGGGATTTCGAACCAAGCTCTTCGAAATGCTGTAGAAAATGCGAAAAAGCCATTTGCCTTCGGTGAACCCTACCCTATTGAACTAACCACTTCACAAATGGAGAGAATCAATGCTTTAAAAATACCTGGTGTTTTTGCAGTGGAAAAAAAATTTGAACGGGCTAGTGTTCCTGCTGAACAGTTAATTGGTTTAACTGGAGAAAATGCCTCATTGCTTAAAAAACGCTACCCGGAAAAAGAATTACCAGAAAAAACACAGGTTGGGGTATCTGGGCTTGAGGAAAGTTTTGATGAATTTCTCTTACCAGAAGGGCCAACAAAGCTAGTTTATCATGTTGATGGAGGTGGGGCTCCATTGTTTGGGATTAATGTAAAATATGTCGATCCAGCTAACCCATTTTATCCAGTAAATGTTCGAACTACCATTGATCAAACAATTCAACAGAAGGCGGAGGAGTTAGTGGATCAATACAAGATTAAAAAAGGCGGACTTGTCCTTCTTAATATTGAAGATAATAGTGTCTTGGCCATGGTTTCTCGCCCGAAAATCAATAAAAAGAATCCCTATGAAGGATCAGGTATTACTAATAGAATGTTAAAACAGGAGATTATGGGATCTGTTTTTAAAACTGTTGTCGCAGCTGCAGCCATTGAGCATAATTTGGATGATCCAACTCGAATTTTTGATTGTACGAAAAAAATTAATGGAAAACCTGAACGAAAGTATAACCATGGGAAATTAAATTTTACCGAAAGTTTTGCTAGAAGTTGTAACCGAACTTTTGGGGAGCTAGCAAAAGAATTGCAAAAAAAAGATCCATCTATATTGGAAGAATATGCAGAAAAACTATCATTGATCGGATCTGTCGGCTGGAAGGGAGAAATTTATCATACCGATGACTTCAGACAGTTTCCAAATGAGGATAAGGGACGAGTATTTTTATCTGATGAAGCTAGAAAGGATGCTAATTTCGTAGCTATGTCAGGGATTGGGCAGCATGAGGTGAGAGCGACACCATTAGCTGTAGCAAATATGATGGCAACCATCGCCAGAGGCGGTCAAAAGGAAATGGTAAGAGCTGTTTCTAAAATTCAATATAAAAATGGTACGACAATGGTTGAATTTCCTGAAAAAAATTTATCAGGGGAATCCATTTCTCCCTATACAGCTATGAAATTGCAAAAATTATTGCGTGAAGTTGTTTTGAATCCAAATGGTACTGGGAGAGCTTTAAGTTCTCTTCCTTATTCAGTTGCAGGAAAGTCTGGTACCGCTGAAACGGGAAAATATGAGGACGGAAAGCAGCTTCATAATAAGTGGTTTGCTGGCTATTTTCCTTTTGAAAAACCGAAATACGCGTTAGTCGTAGTGAATTTGGATGTAAAAGAAACAGGAAACACGGTTAATCTAATATTTGCGGACATGGTTAAAATGTTGTATGAACTCGATTAAACCGGGCTAATAAGGAAAATTCCTTCAAGTTCTTTTGAAATCATGTTAAAATATTCACAGCCTGATGGAAGGAAGGAGTGTTTATTTTGAATAATGATTTTCAGAAGAACTCACGTTCATTGTATCGTGCTAAAAGAAGGAAAACGAATTTAATCTTAAATAGTTTGATTGTAATTGTTCTTACATTAATCATAATCGTAGCCTATAATATTTTTGCTACTGGCAATGATGAAAAAGCTACAACCCAGGAGGCATCTCCAAAAACCGAGCATAAGACAGCGACAAATAATAAAGAAAAGAAAGAGGAAACAGAGGAAAAGAAAGATGAAAAGGTAGAAGAGTCCTCTAAGGAGGAAGATGCTAACCTAGAAGAGGAACAGGAAGAAGAAGCCTCTGCATCTGAACAAGCGGATGAATCTCAAGCAGTTATTACTGAAGGAGGCAGTAACTCCAATGTTATAAGGACAATTGTTAACCCTTCATGGAAACCAGTTGGGACAACCCAAACGGGAGAACATACAGTCGTATATGATAAATCTTCTGTTGACTGGCAGGAAATGTTAAATGCCATTTCATATGCAACTGGTTTAGATCAAAGCAATATGACTGTTTATTGGCTTGGGAGGGATCGAACAACGGCTAATTCTTCAATAGGAACAGTGGCTTCTAAAGACAAATCGTTAAAATATAAAGTGTATATTACGTGGGTAGACAATGAAGGTTGGATGCCGACGAAAGTGGAAGAAATAGCTGAAATTCAAAGATAGCGAATGAAAATAGGACAGTGCTCTTATCGAGCGCCGTCCTATTTATTTTGAAACAGTCCTCATTCGTAATTCATAGTATACTTATAGAAATTTTGTTACATTCACGTAACTCGATGTTGGAAAGTATGAATGAAATGATGGTACAATGAGAGTTGCGGATACGATGGAAGAAACTGAGGAAAATAAAAGGAAGAAATCGTTTAGCAACTAAGACTTTGTAAATGGTAGGAGAGAGGGAAAAATGAAAATTGCTATAATTGGAGCAATGGAAGAAGAAGTTACGTTATTACGTGAACATATTGAAAATAAAACGCAAGAAACAGTGGCGGGATGTGAATTCACGTTTGGTAAGATGCATGGTACGGATGTCATTTTATTACGTTCAGGAATTGGAAAAGTTAATGCAGCCATGTCTACCACTATTTTGCTTGAAAAATATAAACCTGATTGCATCATAAATACAGGATCAGCTGGTGGATTAAATCCAGATTTAAATGTTGGAGATGCCGTTATATCGACAGAAGTCCGCCACCACGATGTTGATGTAACCGCATTTGGTTATGAATATGGTCAGGTACCACAGCTTCCAGCAGCCTTCCTCGCAGACGAGAAATTATTAACTGTAGCTGAAAAGGCTGCAAAAGAATTGGATAATTTTAAAGTCGTAAGAGGATTAATTGCTACAGGCGATTCTTTCATGGAAAATGCTGAACGGGTAGAATATATCCGGACAAAATTTAACGATTTGCAAGCAGTGGAAATGGAAGCAGCAGCTATTGCTCAGGTAGCCCATCGTTTTGAAGTACCTTTTGTGATTATCCGTTCGCTTTCAGACATCGCTGGTAAGGAATCAAACATTTCATTTGACCAGTTTATTGATAAAGCAGCTACTAATTCCGCCACTTTGGTCATGAAAATGGTTGCAGAATTGAGTACTGACAATCAATAATGGATTGACTCTAAATATGTTTGTTAATTAGAGCGCAAATCAATGGCCTAATAGGAGTGAAAAAATGAAGGTATATAAAAACGTCCATGAATTAATTGGGCATACCCCATTAGTTGAAATTACTCAGTTTTCTTTACCTGAAGGCGTTCGCTTATTCGCAAAACTGGAATTTATGAATCCGGGTGGAAGTGTCAAAGACCGGCTTGGTATGCAATTGCTACATGAAGCATTTGCAAGTGGTAAATTAAAAAAAGGTGGAACCATTATTGAACCAACTGCAGGAAATACAGGCATAGGTTTGGCACTTGCTGCTATAAATAAAGGAATACAAGTTATTTTCTGTATTCCAGAAAAGTTTAGTATGGAAAAGCAGGAAATTATGAAAGCTCTTGGCGCTAAAATTGTCCATACACCAACAGAAAAAGGAATCAAAGGTGCCATTGAGAAAGCAAAGGAGCTTCTTCAAGAAATTCCTGGTTCCTATTGTCCACAACAATTTGCTAATCCAGCTAATCCAGAAACTTATTATAAAACACTTGGTCCAGAACTATGGGAACAGTTGGATGGGCAACTTCATATATTTGTGGCCGGTGCTGGATCAGGTGGTACATTTATGGGGACAGCCCGCTATTTAAAAGAGCAAAACAAGGAGATCAAAACGGTCATCGTGGAGCCTGAAGGTTCCATTTTAAATGGTGGAGAGCCAGGCCCGCATAAAACAGAAGGTATTGGAATGGAATTTTTGCCACCATTTATGGATCCTTCCTATTTTGATGCTATCCATACTGTTTTGGATAAAGATGCTTTCTTTTATGTAAAAGAACTTGCTGCTAAAGAAGGATTGCTGGTGGGTAGTTCTTCAGGGGCCGCATTTTATGCAGCATTAATAGAAGCTAAGACAGCCAAACCAGGTACTAATATTGTAGTGGTATTTCCTGATGGTAGTGAGCGTTACTTAAGCAAAAAGATTTTTGAAGGTGGGATATAAATGAGAAGAAAAACGAAATTGATTCATGGTGGTATTAGTGAAGATCCGGCAACTGGTGCAGTGTCTTTTCCTATTTATCAGGTCAGCACATATAAGCAGGAGGGTGTTGGAGGCCATAAAGGATTTGAGTATTCAAGAACAGGGAATCCGACAAGGCATGCGTTGGAGGAGCTGATTAAAGATATTGAGGGTGGTACTGCCGGTTTCGCCTTTGGTTCTGGAATGGCGGCTATTACTGCCGTAATCATGTTGTTTAACAGCGGTGACCATGTGATTTTGACGGATGATGTATACGGTGGTACATACCGTGTAATGACTAAGGTGCTTAATCGTTTTGGAATTGAATCAACATTTGTTGATACAAGTAATATTGAAAATATTAAGAGTCAAATTAGGCCAAATACAAAAGCTATTTACTTGGAAACTCCAACAAACCCATTGTTAAAAGTGACGGATATTGAAGCGGCATCCAGACTGGCAAAAGAACATAATCTGTTAACAATTGTTGATAACACTTTTTCAACTCCATATTGGCAAAATCCAATTGAATTGGGCGCAGATATTGTCCTTCATAGTGCTACAAAATATATTGGGGGCCACAGTGATGTGGTAGCGGGGCTGGTTGTAGTTAATAGCGACCAACTTGCTCAAGATCTTCATTTTATCCAAAATTCCACAGGAGGGGTTTTAGGACCGCAAGATTCCTGGTTACTGATTAGAGGAATAAAGACACTCGGAATTCGAATGGAAGAAACAGAAGCAAATACGAAGGCGATTGTAGAATTCCTCCAAGGGCATCCGAAGGTGAAAAAGGTATACTATCCAGGATTGGAAACACACCCGAACCATGATATTGCCAAAAAACAGGCAAGAGGCTTTGGCGGTATGGTCTCTTTTGATGTTGGAAGTGCAGAAATTGCCGACCAAGTTTTAAGTAAAATAAAATATTTTACTTTGGCTGAAAGTTTAGGAGCGGTTGAAAGCCTAATTTCCGTACCGGCAAGAATGACTCATGCTTCTATTCCTGCTGATAGAAGAGCAGAACTTGGAATCAGCGACGGACTTATTCGTATTTCAGTAGGACTTGAAGATGTTCAAGACCTAATTGAAGATTTAACTCAAGCACTTGAATAATGACCAAAAGGTAACAGAGACATATGGAAGTTTCATATGGTCCCTGTTACCTCTATTAATATTTAATGTGTATTTTCTTTGATTTTGTGAGGAAAAAAACATTCGAAGAAGTAGATAAAAAGAGGTCATAAGAGGTACAGGATTTTTATTTCTTTAAAAAATTCTGAAAAAAGGTTTACAAATTTTATCATTGTGGATATACTTACCTTTGTAAGTAAAAAATTCTAAGGAGGTTGAAGGTAATGTTATTAATTTATACAAGTGCAATGAAAACTTTATATTTTAATAACACACATTCGACCAGATTGGAATGGATTGCTTAATTTTTATTATATGCTTACATATCCATGCCGCAGGGAGAATGGTGCCCTGCGGCTTTTTGTGTCAGTTTTTCTGATATGGCCGCAAGGGGATGACTTCTTGCGGCTTTTTTATTCCTTTTTTACTCTCTAATTGGATATGTTTTGCATAAATTGAAGATGTTTGTAAAAAGGAGGTGTTTATAAATGACCTTAAATATTTTATTTTTCACCATCACTGTGAAAAAGCGTGAAGTTAGTCTCGAAGAGGCAGTTAGACAGGAAATGGTCGAGCAAATCTACGAGAAAAACAAAGATCGCCAAATATCGATGTACCGAATGATGTAATGTTTTATATGAAATGATCAAATTTTTGCAAAGAAAGGGGATAGAAAAATGATTTTTCTATTACAAAAACGGGGAGCAGTTATTTGGGATTTGAAGGATACTACTTAGTGGTGTGAATGTCGGATTTAGCTGATGAAATATTACTATTATCGATAACTTTATTATCTAAGAAAAAAGAATCAAAATGTTAACATAATGTTCAAAATTCCTAAAGATAATAACAGTTTTTATATGATAAATTGTAGTTAGAAACAGGATAATCTAAGGGGTGGAGAACATGTTTATGATTGCGATGGCTTTCATTATTACAGGTGCAATTGGATGTGTTATTTCAGCTGAGATTAGTGCTGAAGTGTAAATAGAAAAGCGTAAGCACTTTGCAGCGCCTATGCAATGTTGACATAATATTTTTAGCCTAATAAAAAAGCATTGATCCAGTCTATTGTGGATTGATGCTTTTTTTAATGCCTATTTCTTCTGTTTTTTTAGATAATCATTTATGACATTAAGGCAGGAGTGGACATTTTGATCAAAATGACATTTCTTAGTATGTATTATGCCAAATATTTGACAATTTCTCTATAAAAGAGTATATGTTGGAGGGATAAGGCATTTATAGGAGGAAGTATTCATTGAAGGATCTAAAATATTTTTGGTTAATGTTTTTCATATTAATCATTTCCGCGACTACCGGTTGTTCTTATAAGAGTGAGGATCTCCAAAAAGAACAAGAAAAAAATGTGGCTCTACCGAAGTTTGACATTAAAGAAGCAAACTCTTTAAACATAAGCCGTATCTTTGGGCTTGGCTATCCTGGTAATGACGATGCCCTATACTTAGCCACAAATGACGGTTTGAAAATGTATAAGCAAGGAAAATGGACAGAAACAACGGTCAATACTCATAAATTTATGGGATTTCAGGCATTGGAAAATGGTTTTATTTCAAGCGGACATCCACAAAAAGGGACAGGCCTTAAAGATCCTCTTGGTTTAGTTCGAAGTGAAAATAAAGGGGAGACCCTTGAAAAATTGGCCTTCTATGGAGAAACGAATTTTGCCTTCATGGCTGCAGATTATTCTGGTGAGGCAATATATGTCATAAGTGAAAAGCCAAAAGAAGGCTTAAGTGCAGGTGTGAACTATTCTAAAGATAGAGGGAAGACATGGAAAAAAAGTGAGTTCAAAGATTTTCGTGCCGATTCAATGGGGATGATTGCTGTACAGCCAAACAACGGGGATATTATGGCAATGGCTACCCGCACAGGGATTTATTATTCGAATGATAACGGGAATACTATGCAACTTATTACAGATCCCTTAATGGTTACAGCATTAACATTTTCGGGGGACTCGCTTCTTTATTCAAGTGTTGAAAATGAAAAAATTTTATTAAAAAAAATGAATCCTATAACAAAAGAACAAATCTCTCTATCCATTCCATACCTTGATTACGATAATCCAATAACTTACTTATCCGTTAATCCTAAAAATCAAAATCAAATGGCATTTACAACTTATAAAAATGATTTATATGAATCATCTGATGGTGGGAAAACATGGAATCAACTGTTGGATAACGGTAAAAAAGAGAAGAAGTAATGAATTGAACTCTGAATGTAAGACACGGAAAATTAGGCTGTAGCCAAGGCATGAGTTCAGAATTGTACTGGATTCATGCTTTTTTGCTTTAAAAAGTGTTTAACTCCAGCCCCCTAGCGGCGAAATGTCTTCACTCTACACCCTACGATAATCCAATATCGATTTGCTTTCGCTCTTCATGTTTCTAATATCTCTTTTCGAGGACACCAAAAGGAAGGCTCCGGCAGCATCAACATCGCACGACCGAAATCGATAGCTTTTGGGAGGAGGTTATACACCTCTAAGCCGGGGGGCTTCCATTTTCCAGTAAGTTAAGAAAATAGATATTTGACTTTGAGATTGTCTAGTCCCAGCGCCCTAGCGGCGAGACGCCTACGATTTCCGCCCTACGATAAGTCAACATCGAATCGCTATCGCTCTTCGTGTTTCCTATATCTCAGTTGGAGAGCTCCACAACGAAGGCTCCGGCAGCATTAACATCGCACGACCGAAATCAATAGCTTTTGGGAGGAGGTCATACGCCGCTAAGCAGGACGCTTTTGCTTTTCTTTTAACTTTTCTTCTTTTTTTCTTTTTCCGCTCGGTAAAATTCATGAAACATTTTCATTAATGCACGTTTTTCAATTCTTGAAACATAGCTACGTGAAATCCCTAGTTCTTTTGCGATTTCCCGCTGAGTTTTTTCTTTCTGTAAATCGAGACCAAAGCGACTAATAATAACTTCTTTTTCCCTGCTGTCTAGGACTTCAATATATTTTTTTATTTTCTCAAGTTCCATGTTTAGCTGTATGGTATCGATAACATCCTCTGATTCAGATTTTAAAACATCAATTAAGGAAATTTCATTACCTTCTTTATCCTGGCCTATCGGATCGTGTAATGAAACATCTTTTTTTGTTTTCTTTAGTGCTCGGAGGTGCATAAGTATTTCGTTTTCAATACATCTTGCCGCATAGGTGGCTAACTTTGTTCCTTTCCCCTCAGAATAGCTTTCTATTGCTTTAATTAATCCAATTGTCCCGATGGAAATTAAATCTTCTGAATCTTCTCCTGTATTTTCAAATTTTTTCACGATATGTGCAACAAGTCGTAAATTGTGCTCAATGAGCATATTTCGTGCATGGGGATCCCCTTCTGCCATTAATTTTAAATACTTACGTTCATCAGCAGCGGATAGGGGTTGGGGGAAAGCATTATTCTTTACGAATGAAACAAGAAATAAAAACTCTTTAATGAAATATCCAAGAGCCGTTAAGATTCCAGACATCCTTATCCACCCCGTTCTAATTGGACTTTAGCCTATAATTAATTCGTATGAATAAAACGGGAAATTGTGTCTGTCCAGAACAAATAAAATTATATGAAGTAATAGGATAATAAAATGACTTACTTTTCTGTTACAAAAAGTAAGTCACTTTGAAATGAATCATATTGGAAGAGTAAATTTTGAAGTTTATACTTTTCTAATTTTAAAAGTACTGACCATAAGGAATGAAAGTATGATGATAATAAATAAGAAAGTATGAGATGGGATATAAGGAATGGCCAAGTAGCTTAATGTGGCTAAACATCCTGCGGCAGTGATGGGTAAACCAGTAAAGTAGCCGTTACTTTCTGTAATGTTAAATCGAGCCAGTCTAAAGGCACCGCAGCCAATATAAAAAACAGTGAAAAATAAACCCGGTCCACCAAATTCATGCAGAATACCTTGATAAAGTAATAGTGCGGGAGCTACACCAAATGATATAATATCACTCATGGAATCCAATTGTTTCCCAAGTTCTGATTCAATATTAAATTTACGTGCAATCATACCGTCAAATCGGTCGGCAAGTGCTGCAATAAAAATAAGCAACAAGCTTAGACGAAGATTTCCATGGATACCAAAAACGATGGCAAATCCACCTAATGATAAGTTCGTTAATGTAATGACATTGGCTGTTTGAGATTTTAATTTTTTAATAGTCTGATCTAAGACATCTAATAAAAACATTATTGCTATATCACTCCTTTTCTTTAGCCAAAGGAATATATTTTTCTAGCATTTTACACTATAATATTTAATTTTAGTGTTTTTATGTCTGTTCGTAAAGAGTATTTTTACACTATTTGGGAGGACTGTTCCAATGATACAAATACTATACCGACTATTGATTGAGTTAACGAATGGAAGATATTCATCCGCCTTGTTAAAAAGATTTACCAAATCCAGGGCCAGCCGATTCATTATTCCATCCTTCGTAAGAGTTTACCGTATAAACAAAGCAGAGATGGAAAAAGAGCTTCATGAGTTTCAGACCCTTCATGATCTATTTATTAGAAAGCTTAAAAAGGAAGTTAGAACCATTGATAAATCCTATAACACGGTTGTCAGTCCTGTTGATGCTGTTCTTGAAGACATGGGGACAATAAGAGAAAATAGCGATATTATTGTCAAAGGTAAAACCTATTCGGTCGAAGAGATGCTTGGTGATCGGCAAGTTATGGAAAAATATTTACATGGATCTTATTTAATTCTTTATTTAAGTCCAAGCCACTATCATCGCATCCATAGTCCGGTTTCCGGCACGGTTAAAAAACAGTGGACACTTGGCAGGAAATCATACCCTGTGAATAAATGGGGCTTAAAATATGGTGTTAGAACGTTGGCAAAAAATTATCGGGTTATTACCGAGGTTGAGACAGAGTTTGGACATGTGGCAATTGTAAAGGTGGGCGCAATGTTTGTCAATTCCATCGAAACTATCCATAAGGGTTCGATATTAGAAAAAGGTGAAGAAGTGGCCTATTTTACATTTGGTTCTACGGTAGTTCTGTTGTTTGAGAGAAATATTTTTAATCCAGAAAGTCTGAATGTGCCAAGAGAAGTCAAGGTAGGAGAAAAAATAGGGGTTCTTCATCGAAAATAAAGGAAACGAGGCGTGCATTCACGCCGTTTTTTAAACTAAGAAAAAGAAAAGCCCTTATTATAGGGCGAGAGATGGTTAAGATGATTTTTTTATTTTGGTGATTAAAGAACGACGGCGAATTTCAGATTCAATCAGGCTGATAAATTCAGGACTTAAGTTAAGTTCCCTTGCTTTAAAATAAGATTCAATTAATAATTCGTCTGACAGTCTGCGCACGTCAATTTCCACCTCCGATAATAATAAAGTGTTCTAAGGTGTATAAAGGACTCATATAATGTTACGTTCAATTGGTGTAACCTAAATCTACCAAATTTATTCCTGTAGAACAACTGTTCTAAATATCCACATCTTCCAGTGGATAACCTGTGGTTATGTTGTTCACAAAGTATGGAAAAGCACAGGATTCAATGGGTATAATGTTAATAATTTTATCCACAAGTGTCAATAGAGTAGATGTTTGTCGAAAAATATTTTTTGAAAACGGAGATTTTTCTAAGTAAGTCATAAAAATATTGCAGAGACTTATGTATTTGAATTTCATGGATTGTCGAAAATTGAAAACAATAATAATAGTATTTTTCATAAAAAAATGCATCCACATTTCTTTTGAAACATAGATGGAAATTGGTTATGATTGTACAAGTAAAGAGAAGTCCATTAATGAGGTGTCAAATAAGTGTTAAAACAATTTTTACCGGATGAGCATGTAAAAAGTATTCTTGATATAAAACCGGAACAATTAAAATCTAGAGGAATAAAAGGAATTATTACAGATTTGGACAATACTTTAGTTGAATGGGATCGTCCTAGTGCTACACCTACACTGATTCAATGGTTTGAAGAGATGAAAAAACATCAAATTCTGGTCACTATTGTTTCTAATAATAATGAAGACAGGGTGAAAGCATTTGCTGATCCACTTGGTATACCTTATATTTTTCAAGCCAGAAAACCCCTAGGCAGAGCTTTTAACAAAGCTCTATCCCAAATGGGCATTAAAAAAGAGGAAGCTGTAGTTATTGGGGATCAGCTATTGACAGATGTACTAGGAGGAAATCGCTCTGGATTTCATACCATATTAGTAGTCCCAGTTGCTCAAACGGATGGGTTTTTTACTAAATTTAACCGCTTTGTAGAACGAAGAATTATGAATTGGTTCAAGAAAAAAGGATTATTACAATGGGAGGAGTAATGTAGTGACTGACCAACAACATATTTGTATCGGCTGCGGAGTAAAGGTCCAAACGGAAAACCCAGAGGGACTAGGATATGCCCCATCCTCCGCATTAGAAAAAGAAACAATCATTTGTCAAAGGTGCTTTCGACTAAAGCATTATAATGAAGTTCAAGATGTTAGTTTAACTGACGATGATTTCTTAAAAATATTAAATGGACTTGGAAAAACAGATGCTTTAATTGTTATGATCGTCGATATTTTTGATTTTAACGGTAGCTGGCTACCAGGACTACATCGATTTGTTGGGCATAACAAAGTAATTCTCGTTGGTAATAAAGTCGATCTATTGCCTAAATCAGTAAAACATAACAAATTAATCAACTGGATGAAACAGCAGTCAAGAGAACTTGGATTAAGGCCGGAGGAAGTTTTTCTTGTTAGTGCAGCAAAAGGATGGAATATTAAAGAAACGGCTGCAGCTATTGATGAAATTAGAGACGGAAAAGATGTGTATGTTGTAGGTTGTACAAATGTAGGTAAGTCGTCCTTTATTAATAGAATTATTAAAGAAGTGACTGGAGAAGGAGATATTATTACTACTTCTCATTTTCCGGGGACTACACTAGACATTATTAAAATACCTCTTGATGACGAAAAATCTCTAATAGATACTCCAGGTATTATTAACCATCATCAAATGGCCCATTTTGTGGATAAAAAGGATTTAAAGATAATTACGCCAAAAAAAGAAATTAAGCCAAAGGTTTTTCAATTAAATGAAGGACAAACTTTGTTTTTCGGTGGTTTGGCTCGGTTTGATTATGTGAATGGAGGCTCGTCCCCTAGAAGATCCTTTGTATGTTATTTTTCGAATGAGTTACATATTCATCGTACAAAAACAGAAAATGCAGATGAGCTTTACAAAAAACATGTCGGTGAAATGTTGATGCCGCCGAGGAAGGAATATGTCGATTCTTTTCCGGGATTTGTTAAGCAAGAGTTCATTGTAAAAGAAGCAAAAACGGATATTGTATTCTCAGGACTTGGATGGATTACAGTAAATGAACCAGGTGCAAAATTAATTGCCTATGTTCCAAAAGGAGTCCAAGCAATGATTCGAAAATCATTAATATAAATCAAAGAATCTTGGGTGGGGAGAAAAAGTGAAAAAGCTATTTGCCGTTTTAGGGAACCCAATTGGACATTCCATGTCCCCATTAATGCATAATGATTTATTTTCATATTATGAAATTGATGCACATTATCTTCCGTTTCAGGTTCGCGCTGAAGATCTGGAAGATGCAGTTAAAGGCTTAAGAGCCATCGGGGTAGGGGGATTTAATGTGACGGTGCCACATAAAAGTTCCATTATTCCCTTCCTTGATGAAGTAGATCCTTTAGCTAAAAGTATAGGAGCCGTTAATACGGTAGTCAATCAAGGAGGAAAACTGATTGGCTATAATACAGACGGACCAGGTTTTCTCAAAGGATTAACAGCTTGCTATCCATCAATAACAGGAAAAAAGGTTCTTGTGATTGGAGCTGGTGGAGCGGCTAGAGCCATTTATTTTACTTTAGCTAAAGAAAAGCCTGTCACTCTTGATATTGCTAATCGAACGCCGAATAATGCGTTAAGTCTAATAAAAGATTGTCCATATTCGGTAGTCTCCAACGCTTATTCGCTGGAAGAAGCGGGAAAACAATTGGTTGAATATGATCTAATTGTTCAAACAACATCCATTGGAATGTCGCCAAATACATCTGAACTGCCGATTTCTGTGAATGAGATAAAAAAGGAGTCTATGGTTTGTGATATTATATACAATCCTTTGGAAACTAAGTTTTTACAAATGGCGAAACAACATGGTGCACAAATTCAAAATGGAATTGAAATGTTCGTTTATCAAGGAGCGCTTGCGTTTGAAATATGGACAGATATTTTTCCTGATGTAAAACGAATGAGAGAAAACGTATTAAGACAACTTGGAGGTCATACATGTTAACAGGTAAACAAAAAAGGTTTTTACGTTCTAAAGCTCATCATTTAGATCCGATTTTTCAAGTGGGTAAAGGCGGAGTAAATGAAAACATGATAAACCAAATTAAAGATGCCCTTGAGGCGAGAGAGCTTTTAAAAGTGAGTGTCTTGCAAAACTGTGATGAGGATAAAAATGTAGTGGCACAGCAGCTTGCGGAAGGTACAGAAGCAGAAATTGTGCAAATAATTGGTAATACGATTGTACTTTATAAGGAATCAGTGGAAAATAAACAAATTATTTTGCCGTAAAAACTGGGAGGTTACGGGTATGAAGAGGATTGGAATATTAGGTGGAACATTTGACCCACCGCATAACGGACATTTACTCATTGCAAATGAAGTTCAATCCTCATTAAATCTTGATGAGGTTTGGTTCATGCCTAATCAAGAGCCACCTCATAAAATGAAATCGGGTTCTGCTAGTAATGAAAATCGGCTTGAAATGCTAGAACGGGCCATTAAAGATAACAAAGCTTTTCATATTCAGCCTTTGGAACTTGAAAGAGAAGGTCCTTCCTACACGTTTGATACAATGAAAATTCTGCATGAAAAATATGAAGGATACCAATTTTTCTTCATTATTGGTGCGGATATGATTGAATATCTGCCAAAATGGCATAAAATTGATGAATTAATTAAACTAGTTCAATTTGTTGGTGTGAAGCGCCCGTCCTATAATCATCAAACTGATTATCCGATTCTCTATGTAGACGTACCCTTATTTGATGTTTCATCAAGTATGATTAGAGAAAGATTGAACACTGGTAAAACGGTAAAGTATTTATTACCTGAACTGGTCATTGATTATATTGAGGAGAATCATTTATATGGAACGTGAAGAAGCACTAAAAATTGTAAAAGTACAACTAACCGAGCATCGATATCAGCATACATTGGGTGTTATGGAAACGGCTATTTCGTTAGCAAGGTTGTATGGAGCAGATGAAAAAAAGGCTGAATTAGCAGCCATTTTTCATGATTATGCAAAATTCCGTCCGAAAGAGGAAATGCGTGAAATTATTAAATCACAATCATTTCCCCAAGATTTACTGGAATACAATGCAGAACTATGGCATGCGCCTGTTGGGGCATATCTAGTGGAAAAAGAAGCTGGAATTACTGACAATGAAGTACTGGATGCAATCCGTTATCATACTTCAGGGAGACCTGGGATGACTCTGCTTGAAAAAATTATTTATTTGGCAGACTATATAGAACCGGGAAGACAATTTCCAGGAGTAGATGAAGTCAGAGAACTTGCAAAGGAAAGTTTGGATAAAGCTTTGATAAAATCTGTTCAAAATACGATTAACTTTTTAATGAAAAAAAATCAACCCGTTTATCCTGAAACCTTTCATATGTATAATGATTTAATAAAAAAACAGGAGGCTTGATTGATGGAATTACTCAAAATTGCGGTAAAAGCTGCTGATGACAAACGGGCAGAAGATATTATTGCCCTAAACATGAAGGGGATTTCTTTGATTGCTGATTATTTTATCATTTGCCATGGTAATTCTGATAAACAAGTACAGGCTATTGCTAGGGAAATACGGGAGAAAGCCCTTGAACATGGCTATGATGTAAAAAGAATGGAAGGCTTTGATGAAGCAAGGTGGGTTTTAATTGATTTGGGGGATGTTGTTGCCCATGTATTCCATCGAGATGAGCGAAGCTATTATAATCTGGAACGGCTATGGGGAGATGCTCCAAAAGTAGATGTGATGAGTGAGTTGAATTCATGAACTCATATAAACATTTTGCCTATCTATATGATGAACTCATGAAAGACGCCCCATATGATGAATGGGTTCAATTTGTCCAGAGGAAGTTAAAGAAATATCAACTAAACAGGCAGTCGCTAAGCTTGCTTGACCTAGCTTGCGGAACAGGAGAGTTATCGGTTCGTTTTGCCAAAGAAGGCTTTCAAGTAACCGGCGTTGATTTATCAGCAGACATGCTTGCGGTAGCCCAAGCAAAAGGTGAAAAGAATGGTTTATCAATCCCGTTTTTTCAGCAAAATATGGCGGAATTAGAGGGATTGGGACTATTTGATCTAATAGGGATTTTTTGTGACTCTTTAAATTATTTGGAGTCTGAGCAAGAAGTCCAAGATACCTTTGCTAAAGTATTCCAGCACCTAAAGCCGGGTGGACTGTTTATTTTTGATGTTCATTCCATTTATAAAATTACCCAAGTATTTATGAATGAAACATTTGCATTGAATGAAGAGAAAATCTCATATATTTGGAATAGTTTTCCTGGTGAGTATTCAAATTGTGTCGAACATGAGCTTACCTTTTTTGTTTGGGATGAAGGAACAGGAAAGTATGATCGCTATGATGAATTTCACGTTCAGCGCACTTTCACAGTCCAGCAATATTCTGGCTGGTTATCCGAAGCTGGCTTTCAAGTGCAAGAAGTAAATGCAGATTTTGAAGATAGTCCCCCTCAGCAGTATTCTGAACGAATCTTTTTTATCGCAAGAAAAGAATAGAAGCCATCTTTTTAAAAAAGATGGCTTCTTTAATTTTTTTAAGATTTGAAGGAATTTGTAATCATTCGTCGAATTATGGTTGTGAGAATTGCAATTCCACTTTTTCCAAATCCTCTTGGAATTTGTGATGTGTCGCCTGAAACACATGTTCAAACATGTCTCCTAATTCTTTTTCCATTACCTTAATCCCTTCACCAGTGATTCCACCTTTTACACTCACTTTTTCTTGTAGTGAAGGCAAGGTGTAATGTCCTTGTTTCAATAATTCACCCATTCCAACAAGCATATGACTCGCTAGATTGGTTGCTGTTCTTTCATCAATTTCAGTCTCTTTTACAGCCGCCTTAATAAAAGACTGAATCAAATAACTGAAAAAAGCTGGTCCGCAGCTAACTATATCAGAAGCAACTCTTGTTAGTTTATCGTCAATGTATATTGGAACAGAAACCTTTGACATGATTTTTTCCATTTCTACTTTCCAATAATCACTGCAATTTTCCCCCAGTGTAAATAATGACACCCCTGCTAGTGCCCGATTTGTAATACTTGGAATAATTCTCATAACTGAACAAGGTACTTTTCGTTCGATTTGGCTTGTGCTGATTGGGCTAGTAATAGAAATTAGACATTTTTCTTTTGTTAAAAGCGGATTAATCCTATCAATCACTTTAAAAACATCTAAAGGTTTCACACAAATAAAAATGACATCTGATACGGCTGCTACTTCAATATCATTAGCTCCAATTTTTATATCTTTATATTTATCTTTAAGCAGCAAGGCTTTTGCAATCGTTCTGTTAGTAATCATTATAGAGGAAGGGGAAATGGCTTTTCCTTCAATGAAAGCTTCAATAAGGATTCTCCCCATATTTCCCGTACCAATAATACCAACATTCATTGATTACAACCCTCCTTCACTTCCGAGTTTCTCTTATAACCTTATGAACAAGGTTTGTAAAATATACCTTAAGAAAGGATGAATACAAATTGAAAGACTGGTTGATGGGAAAGAAATATTATGTAGTCGCATTGGTATTTATTGTATTGTTTGGCGTATATTATTTCTCCAACAATTCCTTAGAGGCACCATTACTTGATCCATCACAATTACCAGAGAAGAAATTTCAAAATGAAGAGATTGAAGAATCAACAAAAGAAGTTGCAAAGGAAACAGCCCATACTGAAGTCTTGATGGTCGATGTCAAAGGGCAAGTAAAACTTCCAGGTGTTTATCAAGCAAATGAAGGGGAGCGGGTAGTTGATATTATTAGCAGGGCTGGTGGTTTAACGGAACTTGCGGATGAAACTAAAGTAAATTTAGCGGAACATGTACAAGATGCGATGGTAATCTACATTCCTGCGAAGGGGGAAGAAGGCTTCATGACACCTGGTTCAAATGCTGGAACAGTACATGCTTCAGGTGGAACAGGTAGTAATGAAAGGAAGATTAATATTAATACTGCAGATGAAAGTGAACTACAAAAAATCCCAGGGATAGGGCCGTCAAAGGCAGCAGCTATTATGGAATATCGGGAAACAAACGGTCCATTTCAGTCAGCAGAAGATTTAAAAAATATAAGTGGAATCGGTGAAAAAACTTTCGAAAAATTGAAAGATGCTGTTACCGTACGTTAATTCTTACATTGACCAGATCGTAGAGGCTATATAAACTATAAATTAAGTATTTTAATAGGGAGTGAGAGTAAAGTGAAACGGATTTCATGGGATCAATATTTTATGGCACAAAGTCATTTGCTCGCCCTACGAAGCACTTGTACTAGGTTGGCCGTTGGGGCGACCATTGTTAGGGATAAACGGATAATTGCTGGGGGATATAACGGCTCCATTGCTGGAGGAGATCATTGTATTGATAAAGGCTGTTATGTCATTGATAATCATTGTGTTCGTACCATACATGCTGAAATGAACGCAATATTGCAATGTGCAAAATTTGGGGTTCCAACGGCCGGTGCGGAAATATATGTTACTCATTTCCCTTGTCTGCAATGTTGTAAAGCTATAATCCAAGCAGGGATTAAAACCGTGTATTATGCTGAGGATTATAAAAATCATCCGTATGCTATCGAGTTATTTGAGCAAGCAGGAGTCAATGTTGAGAAAGTAGAGTTAACAGACCCGGTTATTGATTTTAGAAAGATGAATGCATAATTCTTGAATTTAGGCGCCGAAATGTTTTTGGCGTCCCTTTTTAAAAAATTACGAAAAATCACTAAATGGAGAAGAAAATCATGTCTGGAAGATACCTCTATTTTGCTATTTCTGCACTTTTGGGTTTGTTATGTGTACTAATTTCATTTTTACCTTTTTTGTTCCTATTCTTCTTTTATCTCTTTCTTTTACTTAAATATAAAAGATTCACTCATAAACATTTCATGATCATTATTGTTTTTGCACTAATATTTATGATGATTGGTCACCATAAAGCTGCTGAAAATAAATCAAAAATCCCCGAATCAACCTCATCCTTTCTTCTTCAATATATGGAAGACCCAAAAATAGATGGTGACTTATTACAAATTCATACAAAAGAAAAAAGATATAATGAAAACCTCATCCTCCGCTACTCCATTAAATCAGAGGAAGAAAAAGAGTTTTTTCTAAACCAAACATTTTATGGTGTTATTTGTCAAGTGTCAGCAACCATGATTAAACCTAAAATTTCTAAAAACCCAAATGGATTTAATTATAGAAGATATTTGGAATCAAAAGAGATATTTTGGATCGTAGAGGCTGATGAAAATCCACTTCAGAACTGTAAGGCAGAAAGCAAATCTCTCTTGACAACCATTAAGCAGCTTCGATTTTCCGGTATTCGCTATTTGGAAAAAAATTTTCCGATTGAAATTGCTTCACTATCCGCTGCATTAATTTTTGGTGATCGTGAACTATTTTATCCGGATGTCCTTGAGGATTACCAAAAAACGGGGATTGTTCATTTACTTGCCATTTCTGGACTGCATGTATCCTTGTTAATAGGAATGGTTTATTACCTAGGGATTCGAGCAGGTTTAACTAGGCAGTTTATGCTCAATTGTCTTCTTCTCATTCTCCCAATTTATGTTATCCTTACAGGAGCAACCCCTTCAGTAATACGTGCCGCACTCATGATATTCCTTGTTTTATTTATTAAAAAGTGGGACAAATATCTTCATTTGGTACCTGTCGATGCGATTAGCCTTACTTTTATCATCTATGTTTTTATAAAACCGATGATCATATTCGACATTGGTTTCCAGCTCTCCTTTTCTGTAAGTTTTGCCATTATTTTATCGGCACAGCAAGTTCTTATTGAACATCAGAACAGTTGGATAAAGTTGCTTGCTACTTCAATTGTGGCACAATTGGCAGCCATGCCATTTTTATTGTACCATTTCTTCGAATTATCTCTGATTGGAGTATTTGCTAATATCGTATACATACCGTTATTTTCCTTTGTTTATCTTCCCGCCGTGTATTTTTTATTTTTCTTCCAATTGATGTTCGATAAGGCACCCACCATTTTGACTTTTTTAATGAATAAGATCATTACCATTTTTAATAAAGTAATTTCCTGGATTGGAGACCTTCATTTTGCAGCGTTTGTTCCAGGAAAGCCTAATTTATTTTTCCTTCTTTTTTATGTTTTAATTATTTGTTTCATTTTTTACATTTGGGAAACGAAGAAAGGTCCAAACTGGAAAAAGAAAGTTCTTGGATTGTTCATTATCCTTTTCACGATCCAGCCTATATGGAATTGGTTACGTCCCTTTGGAGAAATAACGATGATTGATGTCGGACAAGGAGATAGTATCCTCATTCATCTCCCTTTTCGAAAAGGAACTTATCTTATTGATACGGGTGGGACAGTAAATTTTAACAAAGATAAGTGGAGGCAACGTTCAAAGCCTTTTGAAGTTGGGAGAGATGTAGTTGTTCCATTTTTAAAAGGAAAAGGAATAACAACGATTGATAAACTAATTTTAACCCATGGTGATATGGACCATGTTGGAGGAGCTGTGTCAATTATTAATGAGTTGAAGGTTAATGAGATTCTGCTTCCATCTGTTGCTAATCCTTCTGATGCGGAACATCGAATAATGAAATTGGCAAATAAAAAGAAAATCCCAGTTAGGAAAGTATTTGAAGGGAATTCTTGGAGGAATAAATATGGTCAATTTTATATCCTTGCCCCAGAAAAAAACTATGTTGGCGAAAGAAATGGTGGTTCTATCGCTATTTTTGCCATTATTGGTGGATTAACTTGGTACTTCGGAGGGGATTTAGATATTGAAGGAGAGCAGAAAATCATTAACAATTATCCAAATTTGAATATAGATGTTATAAAAGTTGGACACCATGGAAGTAAAACTTCGACCAGTGAAGAATTTTTGAAGAAGACTACACCTCAAATAGCTCTAATCTCTGTGGGGGAGAATAATCGTTTTGGACATCCTCATCAAAAGGTTTTAAATCGACTTGATGAAGAGAATATCACTATTTTCCGAACTGATATTCATGGTGCTGTTACGTATCGTTTTTTCCTAGGAAAAGGAACGTTTTTACCCTATTTTCCATAGTATGGCAGTATCAAAGGAAAAAGAGACTGCAGATATTAGCAGCCTCTTAATAACACTTATGTAGCCTATTTTACGAACCAACGACTTTAATGACTGTAGCTATGATAAACATGGTAGCGAAAAAACCAAATGAAACAATAAATCCTACCGCAGAATCGATTGCGTCATTCCGCTTGCTTTGGACATTTTTCTCAAATTCGTTCACAGTCTACCCCTCCTATTTCAACATATAGTATAAGCTATTTGCTTGAAAAAATCTAGCCTACCTCTCATAATGCTTTTCCTGTGTTGACAAGAGTTGTCAAAATAGTTCGACTTAGAAAGGGCTACAATAAGCTTAACTAAATAAACTCCGTCTGAAATATCAATTCCTAGGGTTGGTATTGCAGGCGTTCATCATAGATCAGGGAATTGGCATCAGGAGAGTGTCAATTCCCTATAATATGTGCTTTCCTGAAACAAGTTTTTGTTCGTACTTGTCAAATAGTCCAAGCTTCATTACGATAGTATAGAATGAAATCAAGGGGGCGCTTGGACAAAATGGTTTTAGAAAGCTGGCGGAAAATTAAACAAAATCACATTGCTCCTATTTATTTATTATATGGAACAGAAGCATTTTTAATTAATGAAACGAAGCAATTATTATTGAACCAAATTTTAAATGAAGAAGAAAAAGAATTTAATTTAGCTGTGTACGATCTGGAAGAAACTCCAGTTGAAGTAGCGGTAGAGGATGCAGAAACATACCCATTTTTAGGCGAAAGAAAAGTTATTATTTTACATAATCCTGTCTTTTTAACAGCTGAAAAATCAAAGGAAAAAGTAGAGCATAATTTGTCCAGACTAGAAGCATATATTAAGGAGCCTGCACCTTATTCCATTATGGTCCTATCTGCTCCATATGAAAAACTCGATGAACGGAAGAAAATTACGAAAGAATTAAAAAGAAATGCCGAGATAATTGAAGCAAAAAAGCTGAATGAAAAAGAATTAATGAGTTTTATTCATAATCGGGTTAAAATCAATGGAATGGAGATAGATGAGGCAGCTATTGAACAATTAATGGCACTGGTTGGAACGAATTTATTTATGATTTCCAGTGAAATAGAAAAGTTAACCTTGTATGCAGCTGAATCGGGACGAATTGATGTAAATCTTGTTGACAAGCTTGTTGCGAGGTCATTGGAGCAAAATATTTTTACACTTATTGATAAAGTGGTAAATCGAAAATTAGATGAGGCACTAAGAATTTATTATGATTTATTAAAGCAGAATGAAGAACCGATTAAAATATTGGCATTACTTGCCGGTCAATTTCGTTTAATTTATCAGGTAAAGGATCTATCGAGACGTGGCTACGGACAGCAGCAAATTGCGGGTATTTTAAAGACCCATCCATTTCGTGTCAAGTTAGCACTTGGCCAAGCTTCTAAATTTACGGATGAGGAGTTATCCTACTTAATCAATCAATTAGCCGAGGCAGATTATCATATGAAATCCGGTAGCATGAATAAATCGCTGTTAATCGAAATGCTACTGTTTAAATTAAAAAAATAAAAAACGATTCCTAGCAGGAATCGTTTCAGATTGTAGACAAAAGGCATTCCGAATAAACTTAATTCGAAATGCCTTTTCAAATTTTAAGCAATTTTTGGTCTATATTAACTTTAATTTGACCCCTACGGGGTCAATTATTATACCATTTTTG
>NZ_JAAIUV010000002.1 GCF_010975035.1 Neobacillus thermocopriae
GTTCTTTTTTCGTTAATAGTCTCTTCGTCATTCTAGTTCCGCTCCAACATCTTTTTTCTCATTATAAACAAAAGTACCCTACAAGAAGGACTTTTTTCAAAGTGTCCATCTTATAGGGTACATTTTAAAGATGGGAAAGGACTTTTTATTCATGAAGAGAATTTTTAATTAAGTAAAGATTGACTAACATCAAGATGAAAATAGCCCACTCTTATGATACTTAAAATCCACTATGATTAATATAATGAAATTAGTTAATTAAATAGGTTTGTGTGGTGACAAGTATGAGAACTTATATTGTCATGCTTCTTCAATTTATTATTTGGAGCGGGTATACATTAATTGAATGGTTATCTAAGCATGATCTACTTATATATAAGGTGATTATGTTTTTTGTATTTTTTTATTTGGCATTTATTATCGGTCATCAAATAATTAAATCATTATCTAAAACACTTTTTATAACAAGTGTAAGCCTCGTCCTTTATACTTCCATTCATTTTACCCTTGCTCGTTTAATATATTAAAAATCGAGTCCAGGGATTTTATTTTCTTGGATAAAAGTACATGACTCTTTCGTTAAATAAATGTAGTTCTGCTTTTAATTTTTTAGCAATAAATTTGCAAAATTCATTTGCCTTACCCTTATCTCCAAACGTAGATTGCTCTGGAAGGGTAAACTGGATATATACCTGTTCCCTTTCCTCACCTTCTTCATTCTGAACGATTTCTTTATCTACACCTATTAAAATTGCATAGTAACGTTCATGGTCAGATTTTAAATAAAACCATTTATCTTTTCCTTCTTCAGGATCTTTAACAACATATGGAAAGGCAGCGTTTTCATACGGCCAGTTAGTTTGATCTCCTGTTTTTTCAGTAATATTTTTATAATAATAAATTAAATCTTTTACTTCCTCGATTGTAATCGTCTGTTTTGCAGATGAGGGCACAAGCTTGATATACGCATTTTGAGCCATCATCCATCCCCCCCTCAAAGACTATTTAATATTCCCATATTTATTCTAGCATTGACTAAAAAGTAATGACAACTTATATAAAATATTTATCAAAGCAAACAATCCTATTAAAAAGGCCAAAAATCTTTTCAATTATTTAAATGTGACATACAAATTAGGCTTGAAAAAATAAATGTGTTATATTATTATTAAATTAAGGATTGATAAAACGTTTTCATCCGGCTTATTATTTAATTGAAAAGGGGATAGTATGATGGGTACACTTGTATGCCAAACTTGTAACTCCACCATTGGTCATTTTGAAGATGAAAAAGTAACAGTCCTTTATACTAAAGGAAACTGCTGTTGTGAACACAAAAAAGAAGAAAAACAATAATAGGTTTATATAATAAAGAAACAGGATTCCAACTTCGGAATCCTGTATTTTTTATTGGATCGCTTTATATTCTTTTATTACACGTATGGTCTTTAATTCATCGTCTTCAGGTCCTTGAACAGGGAGACCTGCTTCAAGGTTTTCTTTAATGTAGTGAAGGTTTTCTTTTGTAATTATTTCTCCAGGTATGAAAATCGGAATTCCTGGCGGGTATACCATAACAAATTCTGCAATGATTCTTCCTTCTGATTCTTCAAATGGAATGACTTCTGTTTCAGAATAAAAAGCATCCCTCGGTGTCAAAGCTAGCACAGGAATTTCTGGAAGTAGTACTTCAACCGGTTCGATTTTTTCGGCTCGGTGATCAAATTCATTGGATAGTTCTTTCAAAGCATTAACTAACAAATCCGCTTCATATTCTGTATCACCAAAAGTTATGATACAAAGAATATTGTAAAGGTCTGACAATTCAACCTCGATATTGTGCTTTTCTCGTAGCCATTTTTCAACTTCGTATCCTGTAAGTCCCAAGTCTTTTACAGAAATAATCAACTTTGTCGGATCATAATCAAATATTGCTTTTGAATCTAAGATCTCTTCTCCTGCACAGTATAGATGATCAATTTCATTAATTCTTTTGCGGATAGATTGAGCCAACTGAATGGTTCTGTCTATTAATGCTTCTCCCTTTTGAACTAACTGTTTACGTGCCACATCAAGAGATGCTAATAATAGATAGGATGTCGATGTTGTAGTTAGCATACTCAAGATAGATTGAACATGTTTTGGTGAGACGAGTCCTTCTTTGACATTAAGGATCGAACTTTGAGTCATGGAACCGCCAAGTTTGTGTACGCTTGTTGCAGCCATATCAGCACCCGCTTGCATGGCGGATAATGGTAGATCTTTATGAAAATGAATATGAACACCATGAGCTTCATCTACAAGTACAGGAACATTATAAGAATGGGCAATTTTAACAATTTTTTTTAGATCGGCAGAGATGCCGAAATAGGTTGGGTTAATAACCAAAACGCCCTTTGCATCAGGATGCTGTTCAAGAGCTTTTTCAACAGACTCTGGTGTGATACCATGTGAAATACCTAGTTTTCTGTCTATTTCAGGATGAATGAATACAGGTATAGCTCCGGAAAATACGATGGCTGACATAACAGATTTGTGGACATTTCTTGGAACAATAATTTTATCTCCAGGTCCGCAAACAGCCATTACCATCGTCATTATGGCACCACTCGTACCTTGAACGGAGAAAAAGGTGTAATCTGCATTAAATGCTTCAGCCGCTAATTCCTGGGCTTGTTTGATCATACCTTTCGGATGATGTAAATCATCAAGCGGCCCAATATTGATTAGATCTATGGAGAGGGCATTATCACCAATGAATTCACGAAACTCAGGATCAATTCCAGCCCCTTTTTTATGGCCGGGAATATGGAATTGTATTGGGTTTCTTTCTGCGTGTTTTTTTAACCCACTAAATAATGGAGTTTGATTTTGAGACAATTTGTATCCACACCTCTTATATTCAAAATAATCTTATAAACATACATAAAAATTCATAAAACAAATGAATTATAGCACTATTCGCTTTGATTGCCTAGAATAATTTTTAATTTATTTTAGTTAAAATTAGTTTTTCAAAATAACAGGAAATTTACCCTTTAAAAAAGAAATAACAATTTATATATTTAAGGAGGGATCGAAAATGAATTGGCAGACAAGAGTTACTGAAATTCTTAACATTGAATATCCGATTATCCAAGGAGGATTGGCTTATTTAGCTTATTCTGAGCTGGCTGCTGCAGTTTCTAATGCTGGTGGCCTTGGTCAAATTACAGCTATGTCTTTATCAAGCCCTGAGCTTCTACGGGATGAAATTAAGAAAGTGAAAAAGTTAACAAACAAACCGTTTGGAGTAAATTTTGCGATTGGCCAGCATGGAAGGCCATTTGCAGATTTTTTACAAGTAGCCATCGAGGAAGAAGTACCAGTTATTTCTATGACAGGTGGTAATCCAGCTCCAATTTTTGAACAGTTAAAAGGAGTTGACGTAAAAAAGCTTGTTTTAGTAGCTGCACGGAGACAAGCAGTAAAAGCAGAACAACTGGGAGCAGATGCTGTGATGGTGGTCGGCCAAGAAGGAGGAGGGCATCTAGGACGCGATGATATTGGAACAATGGTTTTAATTCCTCAAGTTGTCGATGCAGTTTCAATTCCAGTTATTGCTTCAGGCGGCATTGGAGATGGTAGAGGTTTAATGGCAGCGCTTAGTTTAGGAGCGGAAGGGATTGAAATGGGTACAAGATTTATTGCAACGAAGGAATGTGTTCACGCAAATGATGTTTATAAAAATGCCTTAGTCTCCGGTTCTGAGTCGGATACGGTTGTTATTAAACGTTCTCTTGGTGCACCAGCTAGAGCAATTGCAAATAACTGGACTAAGAAAATACTCGAAATTGAAAAGTCTGGTGGAGACTATGAAAAGCTCAAGGATTATATTAGCGGAACTGCAAATAGAAGATACATATATGATGGTGCAATTGACGAAGGCTTTGCTTGGGCAGGTCAGGTAATGGGGCTTATTAAGGATATCCCTTCTGTTTCAGAACTGTTTCAACGTATGATTTCAGAAGCGGAACAAATTCGCTCAAAATGGGCAAAGTAATGATGTTTAGTTCAAGAGAGAGGATGATATGATGGATTATCAATATCCAATCGATTATAGCTGGAGTACGAAAGAAATTATTGATGTTATTTCATTCTTTGAAAAGATTGAAAAGGCCTATGAATCAGGAATTGAACGTGATGAATTAATAAATGCATATCGAAGATTTAAGGAAATCGTCCCGAGTAAAGCAGAAGAAAATACGGTATATAGGGAATTTGAGGAAGTTAGTGGTTATTCTTCATACCTGGTAGTGAAAAAAGCAAAAGAGGCCAACCCAGGCGATAAAATTGTGATGAAATAAAAAAGCTCCTAATAAGGAGCTTTTTTAATGAATATTTCGTGGGAATTTATAAAGAGATACTGTTTTTTGTATCGTACCGCATTTTTTAAAACCAGCAATTTAAAAATTCAATAAATGGATAAACAAAAAGCATAAGATAATGAAGTGACTTAGCCCGTTTCAAGTATAACGGGGTAAGGCGTTTTTCTTTATTTATAGGCAAGTTCATACAATGGAATAAGAGTTTCAAAAGTTTCCATTGCCATATTCATGAATGCGTTGCCGTCTGACAAAATCGGGTTATTTGCTTCAATATGACGTCCAATCAAGAATTCAGCTTTTTTGACGTCACGAAAACGTTCTAATGCGGCTTTCAAATCGATTTCTTCGAATGATATAGCTTCTTTTTTTGTATGATCAAGGGATACGACGAAATCATTTGGAACAGTCCTTTTTATTATCGGCAAATTCTTCAAAAATGTCTTTGCAATTTCGGTCTTGTTAGGCAATTCATAAATAAATGCCAACCATATAAAAACATGGTCATCAAACAAACCGATTTGAAAATGTGGGTGTTGTTTATACCCTCTTTTATTTGATACAATCGCCAACCAAGTATCTTTCGGGGGATTGACAGTTCGACGGGCGTGTTTCGCTATATGTAAAAACATTTCTCGACCAAGACTAGCGGAAAGATCATCCGTCAATGATTGCCCAATGATTCGGAACTTTGGTCGAATACGCTCTTCTATTGCCTGCATTCGTGCTTCAAGACCATCTACATTAAACGTATCAAAATCGTGCTTCGTGAATCCTTCAAATTGCATTGGTTATCCCTCTTTTCCGGTGTATTTTGTAAACAAGCATGTATCTTTGATTGTGATTGATATACGGTTCTCCTCGCATTTGTTGCGAAATGATCATGCATTTCATCACCAGTTAATCTATTAAAATAGGGGCAAAATAGTCGCCCAAGTTATACAGTTTAAGACGTTTAGTACTTTTAATTACTTCTACTCTTTCTTTTTATCCATTGATGAGAAAGTCAAGGAAATCTTGTGAATGTATTCTTGAAACTCCTTTATGAACCTCCATTGTACCAATTTTTAAACACATTTTAGCATAATGCGATTGATTAAAGAAATTAGTTGCACAACTAGGTTAATACACATATTTGTTCCAACATAGAAAAATTTCACATATTATACAGTAAAAAATGAATGAGTGAATGAGATGAATTCTTACGGGGGAGGGGGAGTTAATATGAAACAATTAGTAAATACTTCACTTAAAAAAGTTTCTGAAAAACAAAGAACTGCTGTATTAAGATTGGAAATGGATTATGAATTAGCTGTTTTATTTGAAGCAATTGAAGAAAAGAATGAGAAAAAAATCCAAGATAGCAAACAAAAATTGGAGAAAATTCGTCAAGAATTATTACGATTAAAAGCATTCTGATCAGTACTGTAGTTAATCGATCTAAGGAGTTTTATGGGGGAATGAAACGAAAAAGAAAGGTAAGGATATAAAACGAACTCCAAAAAACGGGGGAGTTCGTTTATTATTGTGAGTAAAAGACAACTTTATGAAGAGTAATAAGTTGATGTGTAATATATATTTGATTAAGCTATAGGTAAGTACATTCATATATTTTCTAAATTTTAACTACATAAGAGTTTATAGTCTAAATTGGAATATTACGGACATATTTGGAGGAATTTTTATGATTTGGGAAACAATATATTCCCATGCTATGGAATGGGTAAAAGAAGCAGGAAAAAATATTCGTCAATCTTTTGATAAAACATTGGATATTCAAACGAAGTCTAATCAAAATGATCTCGTTACCAACATTGATAAAGAGACAGAACAATTTATTATTCGCAAAATTAAAGAACATTACCCGAATCATAAAATCATGGGGGAAGAAGGATTTGGAGATGAATTGGTCAGTCTGGAAGGGATCGTTTGGATCATTGACCCTATTGATGGAACCATGAATTTTGTTCATCAGCAACGAAACTTTGCCATTTCTATCGGAGTATATGAGAATGGTGTAGGTATGATTGGAATTGTTTATGATGTGGTTCATGATGAAATGTATCATGCCTTTAAAGGAAGAGGAGCTTATCTTAATGACAAGAAAATGCCAAAACTCGAAACTGCTTCGATCAGCGAAGCTATTATTGCATTAAATGCTACATGGGTTATGCCAAACCACCGCATTGATCATCATTTGATGATTCCTTTAGTAAGAGATGCCAGAGGGACAAGATCATATGGAACCGCAGCACTGGAAATGGTATATGTTGCAGCTGGAAGAGTGGATGCTTACATATCTTTACGATTATCTCCATGGGATTTTGCTGGTGGAGCGGTTATCGTTGAGGAACTCGGAGGTATCGTAACAAATTTAAGAGGTGAAAAATTAAATTATTTAAACAAAGACTCTTTGCTTGTCGCCAAACCAGGTTTGCATAAGACAATTATTGAAGAATATTTAAAAAATGGAGAATGGTAATAGTTAATCACTGTATTTAGTTTAATTTCTTGCTCATAAAAACTTAAGCCATCCCTTTTCAAGTATTCGTTGGTACTTTAGGGGGTGGCTTAAGTTTTTTCTGAACTATAGGGGAGGAGGTTATATGCCGCTAACCAGGTCGCTTCCGCTTTTTAGAATAGATCAGGAAATATTTTTTTGACTTCGAGAATTGTCTAGCAACAGCGCCCTAGCGGCTAATGTCTTTCAGCCTCCGCCCTACGATAAGTCAACACCGAATCGCTTCGCTCATCGTGTTTCCTTTATCTCAGTTGGAGAGCTTCCAAGCCATACGCCGCTAACCAGGTCGCTTCCGCTTTTCTTATAGCTTTCCTTCTTCGCGCAAGCGCTTTTTGGTTTTAAAACCTAACCCCATAACGATGATTCCAACAACTATAGAAATAATTACTCCAATAAGGCTTTTTTCGGCTATTGCAACCCCAATCCCCATGATGCAAACCGTAACTAAAATTGCATAAACGAGTAATGGCCATTTTACTTTGCTCATTTTTTTACCCCTTACAATAAATATAACTTTATTCTACATAAAATACTTCTAGGTTTCCACTCGTATTATGGTATAATGTTTTAGTTGTAATTGAGAAACTATAATGTCATTCATTATTTGTATAGAAGTATAGGAGTTGGAGTTTTTGAAATCAAGAACTGATATTAGAAATATTGCGATTATTGCACACGTCGATCATGGGAAAACAACATTAGTGGATCAGTTATTAAAGCAAGCAGGGACGTTCCGTTCAAATGAATATGTTGAGGAACGTGCTATGGATTCAAACGACTTGGAAAGGGAACGAGGAATCACCATCCTTGCTAAAAATACCGCCATTCAATATAAGGACACAAAGATTAATATATTGGATACTCCTGGGCATGCTGACTTCGGAGGAGAAGTTGAGCGAATAATGAGAATGGTGGATGGAGTCCTACTTGTAGTTGATGCTTATGAAGGATGTATGCCACAAACCCGTTTTGTACTCAAAAAAGCATTAGAACAAAATCTTACACCAATTGTGGTAGTAAATAAAATTGACCGAGATTTTGCACGCCCTAAAGAAGTCGTTGATGAAGTAATTGACTTATTTATTGAACTCGATGCATCAGAAGAACAGCTAGAGTTTCCGGTTATATATGCTTCAGCTATAAACGGTACGGCAAGTCTCAACCCTGAAAAACAAGAAGAAAATATGCAACCGTTATACGATGCTATTATAGAACATATACCGGCTCCAGTTGATAATAGAGAAGAACCTCTTCAATTCCAGGTAGCTCTTTTGGATTATAATGATTATGTCGGTAGAATTGGAATTGGTAGGGTGTTCCGCGGTACAATGAAAGTCGGTCAGCAGGTTGCATTAATGAAATTAGACGGATCCATTAAACAGTTCCGAGTTACAAAAATCTTTGGATTCTTTGGCTTAAAACGTCAAGAAATTCAAGAAGCAATGGCTGGTGATTTAGTAGCCGTTTCTGGTATGGAGGATATTAACGTTGGGGAAACTGTATGCCCTGTTGATCATCAAGAGGCACTTCCAGTTCTTAGGATTGACGAACCTACCCTTCAAATGACATTCGCTGTTAATAACAGTCCGTTTGCAGGTCGTGAAGGGAAGTATGTAACAGCTAGAAAAATTGAGGAAAGACTACGTGCTCAATTACAAACGGATGTCAGCCTTCGCGTTGAAAATACTGATTCACCTGATGCATGGATTGTTTCTGGACGCGGTGAATTACATCTTTCCATCTTAATTGAGAATATGCGCCGTGAGGGGTATGAACTGCAAGTTTCAAAACCGGAAGTAATTGTTAAAGAAATTGATGGTGTACGCTGTGAACCGATTGAAAGAGTTCAAATAGATGTACCTGAAGAATATACAGGCGCGGTGATGGAATCATTGGGTGCACGTAAGGGCGAACTTCTTGATATGATTAATAATGGAACTGGACAAGTTCGATTAATATTTAATGTACCTGCTAGAGGTTTGATTGGTTATACAACGGAATTTTTAACTCTTACTCGTGGGTATGGGATTATCAATCATTCATTTGACAGCTATCAGCCTATTGCTCCTGGCCAAGTTGGTGGAAGACGTCAGGGTGTTCTTGTTTCCATGGAAACCGGAAAAGCTACTACTTATGGTATAATGCAGGTTGAGGACCGTGGTACTATTTTCGTGGAACCTGGAACAGAAATTTACGAAGGAATGATCGTTGGAGAACATACGCGTGAAAATGATTTAACAGTCAATATTACTAAGGTAAAGCATGCCACAAATGTTCGTTCTGCCACGAAGGATCAAACTACGGTGATTAAAAAGCCACGTATCATGACGCTTGAAGAGTCATTGGAATATCTAAATGACGATGAATATTGTGAAGTCACGCCTCAATCTATTCGTCTAAGAAAGAAAATCTTAGATAAGAATGAACGCGAACGTTTGGCCAAAAAGAAAAAATATGCAGAAATGAACAAGTAATAATCTTATTAGGGTATGAGGTAAAGGAGGGGTTACACGTGGATATTACAGAAAGACTTTCATTTTTTGCTGCGCTTTATAAAGTACATGAACAGCCTGAAGTTGGGATGTGGCTGCTTTATCTGACAATAACAGCTTTATCTGTCCTTGTTTATAAACTCGGTTTTGCCAAAAAACTCCCGCTTGGAAAATCAATTATTATTTATATATTTTTAATTCTCGGTAGCACGATGCTTACCTTCCTTGGAATCTTTTTGCCTGTTGCGGAAGGCCTTGTAGTCGCAGCGTTGATTTTAATCATTTATAAAATCCGATTATGGCAATCGAAAAAAACGCGGACTGAAGCAAATTAACGGGGGTAATGAGAATGAGATCCTTGCAGGATGTTCTTTATAATTGGCTAACCATTAAAGTCGTCCACGATGCTCGTCCGAATGATACGGCTGCAAAAGAAACATGTACCCATTTTGAAGAGGTGCTGGCATCACAATTTCATGTTTCTAATATTGAAATTTCAAAAGATGAAGTGATGTATTACCTTTCATTTCAGCATAATGGGGAGCAGAAAAATACTCGCTTTCCAAGAGATCTTATAGAAGTTATGTTAACGCAAATTAATCTAGAACCAGAAAAATACGAGAACTATCCGTTAGTTGAAGAATAAAAAAACCCGCTTATGTATGACATTTGATTACATAAGCGGGTTTCCTTTTTACCATTCTTGATCCTCAGTTTTGGGCCGGTTAAAGCGAAAATTTCCAGTTGCTATTCGCAAGTTTGTTTTTTCTGCTATACGATCATTGCATTGTTTACACATATATGTATGGATGGGACGGTTACGTAAACGTTTAGCCATAATTGATTCATCATCAATCGATTCAATTTTATCGCATAATACACATTTAACTTTCATACTTCACCTCTTCAACCTTGCCATTATAAAATTATTATACCATGAAAATTAACGAAACATCTGTTTAAGTTGAGGAATAATTGGGATAGTAGTAATATGAGAATATCTGTTCAATCATTGTGTATATATATGTGAAAGGGGCTGTGAATACATGGCAAATCAAGTGGAACAAGGTCTAATAAAGCCATTGTATGATGCAATGCAAAAAGAAAGATTTGTGACATTAGCCACTATAGATCACCAAACAGGTGGCCCTAATGTTAGTGCAATTTCTTGGGTATTGGCAAAAGACGAAAATACAATTTATTTTGCAGTAGATAATCGTTCTCGAATTATTGAAAATATTAATAAAAATAACTTAGTGGTTATTAATATTATTGCTAATGAGTCTACGTATTCCATTCAAGGTGAAGCAAGAGTAAAAGAAGAAAGAATGAATGAAGTTCCGCTAAAGCTTGCATTAGTGGAAGTTACCATTAAAGAGGTAAGAGATGTTATGTTTTATGGTTCAAAAATAGTGCAGGAAGTTCAGTATGAAAAGACATATGATAAAAATGCAGCTGAAAAACTTGATAGACAAGTGATGGATGCCATGAAAAAAGCTTAGTTTCGACTAAGCTTTTTTCATAATTCCTCTTCATGGGTAATTTTGTATTGTGAAAGGGAAAACATATTATCATACTTGAGGAAGAACAGGTTAAAACGCCAAGGACCTTTTGGATGATGAAGTGACAGTCGCCAAGAAAGAATCGTTATTCACGGAAGGATGGATATGGAGTCTTACGTTAATTATATTGATGGAACGTTCGTAGAAAAAAGTACGAATAGATGTAGGAGGGGTTATTTAACCCCTCCTACTTAGCTTAGGTCCAATGATTCTAAATAATCCCAATTCTATTTATAATGATTGGACTGGTCTTCTTGTTCTTTTTCAAGTTTCTTTTCTTGATTAGAATTTAGTTTTTTGTCTGGTTCTTCTGTAGCTTTTTTAGGAGTTGGAGTAATGATATCCTGTGGAATTTCCGGCATTAAACGTCCGGCGATATCTGCTAGTTCTTCCATAATTCCTTGTACGGGTTTTCCGTTTTGTATATCCTGTTGAATTTCTCTTAAGCGTTCGTTCGTATCAGCGTCAGCTACTACGATGGCATTGGCACCATACGGGTCTTTTTTTAGGCTTTCTGCAACTGTATATTTGATTGTACCCACTTCAGAGCGATCAATTTTTGAATTTACATCAATCCCCACAATCGCATATCGTCCTAATACAACCGCGGTTGCATCGTTTACATCTGGCACGCTAGTTGCCAAATCTACTAATCGTTTTGATATTTCCTGTCCTGTTTTACGATCCACACTTTCGATATAGCTGTTTTTAACATTAATTAATGATTGTTCATTGTTTTTGGCAGTATCTTTTTTGTTATTCATATTACAACCTGCTAAAAGCAAAATAAGTACAATGGCTAATAAGACTTTTTTCACGTAAACCCCTCCTAAAAGCTTAATTTCAAGATAAAACGAATAAATTTGTTAATTTCTCTATTTGCTAACAATTATTGTGCGGAAAATCTTCTATCTTTATTCCGATAAACATATATTTTACCAAAGTCCAATCTAGCAAAGGTTTGATTACTAAGTTTAATAAGTCCTACACCGTGAAGCAGGAGGTTTCGCTTTGAGTAAAATATACGTGTTAGATACAAATGTCTTACTACAAGACCCGTATTCCATTTTTTCCTTTGAAGATAATGAAGTAGTCATTCCTGCAGTGGTTCTCGAAGAAGTGGACTCAAAGAAAAGATATATGGACGAAATTGGCCGAAATGCCAGACATGTATCTCGTTTAATTGATGGTTTAAGAGCTTCAGGTAAGTTACATGAAAAAATACCGCTTGACAATGGCGGAACAATAAGAATTGAATTAAATCATCGTTCGTTTCATGAGCTTCAAGATATTTTTGTTGAAAAGACTAACGATAACCGTATTCTTGCTGTAGCAAAAAATTTGCATTTGGAGGAAGAAACAAAAGAAAAAGGGAAACGAGTAATCCTTGTAAGTAAAGATGCTTTAGTTAGGGTAAAAGCAGATGCAATAGGGCTTGAAGCAGAGGATTTTTTAAATGACCGAGTGGTAGAAATGGACTCACTGTATACAGGGTTTTTGGAAGTTTATATCCCGCTTGATATGTTAAGTCGTTTTTATGAGAAGGGCGAACTATTTCTTTCCGATATTTCGAAACTCCCATTTTATCCGAACCAATTCTTGATAATGAAGGATGTGATGGGAAGTTCAGCGTCAGCTATAGGAATAGTAGATAAAACAAAGGTAAAAGTGAAAAAAATGACTTTTAATCAAGAACATGTATGGGGTATTCACCCTCGAAATGTGCAGCAAACGATGGCTATTGAATTATTGTTACGTAAAGATATTCCTCTCGTTACTTTAATCGGAAAAGCTGGTACAGGTAAAACTTTACTTGCCTTAGCTGCTGGGTTAATGCAGACAGAGGATTTCCATGAATATAAAAAGCTTTTAGTTGCAAGGCCGATTGTTCCGGTTGGAAAGGATCTAGGTTTTCTTCCTGGCGAAAAACAAGAAAAACTAAGACCATGGATGCAGCCTATCTTCGATAATTTGGAATATTTATTTAATACAAAAAAACCTGGAGAATTAGATGCTATCCTAGCAGGGATGGGATCAATCGAGGTGGAAGCATTAACGTATATTCGCGGTCGGAGTTTGCCAAAACAATTTATTATTATAGATGAGGCACAGAACTTAACGAAGCACGAAGTAAAAACGATTATCACCCGGGTTGGTGAGGATAGTAAAATTGTATTAATGGGGGATCCTGAACAAATTGATCATCCTTATCTTGATGCCTATAATAATGGACTGACATATGTGGTGGAAAAATTCAAAAATGAAGTCGTCTCTGGCCATGTTAAACTTATGAAAGGAGAACGTTCAGGATTGGCACGTTTAGCAGCTGATCTATTATAAAATAAAACGGGCAAATTGCCCGTTTTATTTTACTGTAAATCCTTTAACATGTTTAATTGGATTCTTTTGATTAGAGCCGTCTCCAAAGTATACATGGACAGGACCGTCGGTAAGCAATGGTTTACCATTATCGGAAAAACCTAATATTAACTCATAAGCGTCATTAATAGGAACCTCGATTTCACCTTCCTTAGTATGGATGATGACTATTTCTGCACTTTCATGTGGTTCCGCATTTTTTAAAAAAGGTTTGAATGGAATTCCAAATGTGCCAGTTAACACTTTTTCTTTTTCATATTTTTTCTCTGTCTTAAGTGTTGGAGGAAAAATGGCTCCCTCCATTATCTCGCGGTCCCAATGCTTTGAAACGGCTTTAGTATAATCTTCAGTTGTTTCGGATATTTCTTTTTCAGATGTAAAATAGGTAGTTAAATCAATTCGTCGATCATCAAAAATCCATACCCCAGGATCGAGTGTAATTGGAAATTTGACATTTCCATTAATGAGAATAATATTATCCATTTGTTCATTCCCCCTTAACTTTATTAGTATATCGTTTTTTAGTTGAAATTTCATGGCTAAAACTAATACTGGTAATAAACCTTATAGTTCTTGCAATTTTCGGGCTTTGACGGTAAAATTTATAGATAAGTTGAATAATCGCTCTGAAATGGGGGGATCAATGTTGGCGTCTGAAATGATCGTGAATCACCATGAAAAAGCCTATGCTTTATTGCAGGCTGACGCTGAAAAAATCTTAAAGCTTATCAAAGTGCAAATGGACAATCTCACGATGCCTCAATGCCCTCTTTATGAGGAGGTATTGGATACCCAAATGTTTGGCTTATCTAGAGAAATAGACTTTGCTGTTCGATTAGGCTTAATTGATAGTAAAGACGGAAAAGCGATTTTAGATAAATTGGAAAGAGAATTATCTGCTCTGCATGATGCTTCTCTAAGAAAATAATGAAGAAAACTCAAACAATGCTTGATATTGTTTGAGTTTTTTGTTATAAATTGAATTAATATTTTTTTAACATACTTTTCGGAATATTCGTTATTAAAATATTGTAACATATGAACTTTTCCTCAGGTCATAGCAAACATTTTTTATTATAATAGTGTGGTATAAATCCTATTTGAAAATGAGGAAAGCTTATATGGTTAAAAAAATATTAAAATCGTATGATTACTCATTAATCATCACTATTCTACTTTTATGCTCCTTTGGCTTAGTTATGATTTACAGCGCGAGTATGGCTTCGGCAGTCCAAAGGTACGGTGTGGAAAGTGACTTCTTTTATCAAAAACAAAAAATCTGGCTCCTTTTATTCTTGATCATCTTTGTATTTATGGCATTCATCCCTTATAAGATTATGCATTTTAAAAAAATAACGGTCGCGATCGTACTCGTGTCCCTACTTGCTTTGGCTGGATTATTCTTATTTGGTAAGGTAGCCGGAGGGGCACGAAGCTGGTACGTATTAGGTTCCTTTAAATTTCAACCTGCAGAATTTGTGAAGCTCGCGGTCATTATTTATCTATCATCGGTATATGCCAAAAAACAATCATATATCAATCATTTTAATAAAGGAGTATTACCCCCATTAGTTTATTTATTTATTGTTTTTGTACTCATAACTTTGCAGCCAGACTTTGGGACAGCAAGTATTATTGTTATGATTGCAGGTACTGTAATTATATGTTCAGGGATGAGCTTAAAAAATATCGTAAAATTACTATTATTGGTCCTTGTCATGTTGCTCCCAATCGTCATTGCTTCATGGGGGAAAATTTTTTCAGAAGAACAAATTAGCCGTTTTACAGCAATGGAAAATCCATTTGCCGACGAGCAGGATACGGGTTTTCATTTGGCCAACTCATACATAGCTATTGGTTCAGGTGGTGTAAATGGATTAGGCCTAGGAAAAAGTATTCAAAAACTAGGTTATTTGCCTGAATCTCACACAGATTTTATCATGGCGATTATCGCTGAAGAGTTAGGAATCTGGGGAGTTGGCTTTGTTATTCTTCTACTGTCATATATTGTTTTAAGGGGGATTTATATTGGCCTCCAATGCAAGGACCCATTTGGTAGTCTGCTAGCCATAGGTATTTCTAGTATGATAGGAATTCAATCCTTTATTAATCTAGCAGGTGTGTCGGGGGTAATCCCATTAACAGGAGTACCGTTGCCGTTTATTAGTTATGGGGGATCTTCATTACTTATGCTTGCAGCGGCATCCGGTATCCTTGTCAATGTATCCATGTTTGTCCGATATGAAAAAAAATATAAGACAAAGCAGGGGAATTCAGAGAAGAAAACGATTAAGAGGGATGGGAAAATATTTTATATTAATAACACGTAAAGGGGCTTCCCTAGAAGGGCCCCTTTACGTTTAATACTACATAGAAATTGAGGTGTATTTTAGGTGGCAAGACAGATAAATAAAGTGTTGGTTGCAAACAGGGGAGAAATTGCGATTAGAGTTTTTCGGGCTTGTACTGAACTAAATATTCGGACTGTTGCGATTTATTCAAAAGAAGATTCCGGATCTTATCATCGTTATAAAGCGGATGAAGCCTATTTGGTTGGAGAAGGAAAGAAGCCAATAGATGCCTATTTGGATATAGACGGTATCATAGCTATTGCAAAGAGAAGTGGGGCAGATGCCATACATCCTGGTTATGGTTTTCTATCGGAGAATATTCATTTTGCTAAACGATGTGAAGAAGAAGGAATTATATTCATTGGGCCAACTGCTGATCATTTGGATATGTTTGGTGATAAAGTAAAGGCTAGATATCAGGCAGAACTTGCTGGGATCCCAGTTATCCCTGGAAGTGATGGACCAGTCCAAAGTTTGGATGAAGTATTGGAATTTGCTGAAAACCATGGATTTCCAATAATTATTAAAGCTGCACTTGGAGGCGGCGGTAGGGGAATGAGAATTGTCAAGGACCGACAGGAAGTCCAAGAGGCCTTTGAGCGAGCCAAATCAGAGGCAAAAGCAGCCTTTGGTAGTGATGAAGTTTACCTAGAAAAATTAATTGAAAATCCTAAACATATTGAGGTACAGATCATTGGTGATGCAAAAGGAAATATCGTCCATCTATATGAGCGGGACTGTTCTGTACAACGTCGCCATCAAAAAGTAGTAGAAGTGGCTCCAAGTGTGTCTCTTTCCGATGAATTACGCAATCGGATTTGTCATGCCGCGGTAAAACTCATGAAAAATGTGGCTTATTTAAATGCTGGAACAGTGGAATTCCTTGTTTCCGGAAATGACTTTTATTTTATTGAAGTTAATCCGAGGATACAGGTAGAACATACGATTACAGAAATGGTAACTGGAATTGATATTGTACAAACGCAAATTCTCGTTTCGGAAGGCCATGCATTACACGATCCAATTATTGGGATTCCAAAACAAGAAGACATTATGCTTAATGGATATGCAATTCAATCAAGGGTCACAACTGAAGATCCGCTTAATAATTTTATGCCTGACACTGGTAAAATAATGGCCTATCGTTCTGGTGGGGGATTTGGAGTGCGTCTTGATGCTGGTAACGGGTTTCAAGGTGCTGTGATTACACCATACTATGATTCGCTTTTAGTAAAGCTGTCTACATGGGCTTTAACGTTTGAACAAGCTGCGGCCAAAATGGTCCGAAATTTACAGGAATTTAGAATTAGAGGAATAAAAACAAATATCCCATTTTTAGAAAATGTAGTAAAGCATGAAAAGTTTCTTAATGGCCAATATGACACGTCCTTCATAGATTCAACACCGGAACTGTTTATTTTTCCTGTTCGTAAGGACAGAGGAACTAAGATGTTAAATTATATTGGGACTATTACTGTTAACGGGTTTCCTGGCATCGAAAAAAAGAAGCGTCCAGTATTTTCTAAGCCAAGAATTCCAAATTTGCCATTTGATCTTCAAGCAAAGCCTGGTACAAAACAACTCTTAGAACAACAAGGGGCCGATGGACTTGTTAAATGGGTTAAAGATCAAAGACAGGTATTATTAACAGATACTACTTTCAGGGATGCGCATCAATCATTGCTCGCTACACGATTAAGGACTACGGATATTGCCCGTATTGCTGAGCCAACTTCTAAATTATTACCGAATTTATTTTCCTTCGAGATGTGGGGGGGAGCCACATTTGATGTCGCTTATCGCTTTTTAAAAGAAGATCCATGGGAGCGTCTGTTGACACTTCGTGCAAAGATTCCAAATGTTTTATTCCAAATGCTCATTCGTGGTGCTAATGCAGTAGGGTATAAAAATTATCCAGATAACCTTATTCGGGAATTTGTACATCAATCTGCATCCGCAGGTATCGATGTTTTCCGGATTTTTGATAGCTTAAACTGGGTCAAAGGGATGGAAACGGCGATTGATGCTGTTAGACAAACAGGAAAAATCGCTGAAGCGGCTATTTGCTATACAGGTGATATTTTAGACCCAACAAGAGTAAAGTATAACATTGACTATTATAAAAACCTTGCAAAAGAGTTGGAGCAGCAAGGAGCTCATATCCTTGGGATTAAAGATATGGCAGGTTTATTAAAGCCGGAAGCAGCATATCGACTTATTTCTGAGTTAAAGGAAACAGTCGATATTCCAATCCATTTGCATACACATGATACAAGTGGAAACGGAATTTTTGCATATGCACGTGCCATCGACGCAGGAGTTGATATTGTAGATACTGCTTTAGGGACGATGGCAGGTTTAACATCACAGCCTAGTGCGAATTCGCTTTACTATGCACTTGAAGGAACAAAAAGGCAGCCAGAAATTAATATTGAATCTTTAGAGAAACTGTCACATTATTGGGAGGATGTTCGAAAATATTATCAAGACTTCGAAAGTGGTATGATATCTCCACACTCTGAAGTTTATCAGCATGAAATGCCAGGGGGCCAATATAGTAATCTTCAGCAGCAAGCAAAGGCTGTTGGTTTAGGGGACAGATGGGATGAAGTAAAAGAAATGTATTCCCGAGTAAATCACATGTTTGGTGATATTGTTAAAGTAACACCTTCTTCAAAAGTGGTCGGTGATATGGCCCTATTCATGGTGCAAAATGACCTTTCAGAAGAGGACGTTATTCAAAAAGGACAATTTCTTGATTTTCCTGATTCCGTTGTTGAGTTTTTTGAAGGGTATTTAGGACAACCACATGGAGGATTTCCTGAAGAACTTCAAAAGGTAATATTAAAAGGGAGAAAACCATTAGAAGTTCGGCCAGGAGAGTTACTTGAACCAATCGATTTTGAAAAGCTCCAACAAGAGCTGTACAAGGAGCTTGGTAGACAAGTAACTACTTTTGAAGTTCTATCTTATGCCTTATATCCAAAAGTATTTTTAGATTATTTAAAAGCAACGGAACAATATGGAAATATTTCAGTTTTAGATACACCTACCTTCCTCTATGGATTAAGATTAGGTGAAGAAATAGAAGTTGAGATCGAAACAGGGAAAACACTAATTGTTAAGCTGGTGTCAATTGGACAGCCACAACCAGATGGAACAAGAATCGTTTACTTTGAACTAAATGGCCAGCCACGTGAAATTGTTGTTAAAGATGAAAGCATTAAATCTACGGTTCAATCCAGACTAAAAGCCGATCCAAAAAATGAAAATCATATTTCAGCTACGATGCCTGGGACGGTTATCAAGGTCATTGTTGAAAAAGGTGAACAGGTGGAGCGTGGGGATCATTTAATGATTACAGAAGCGATGAAAATGGAAACTACAGTTCAAGCACCATTTTCCGGTGTTGTAAAGGATATTTATGTAAGAAGTGGTGAAGCAATTCAAACAGGTGATTTATTAATTGAGCTTGTAAAAGCATAAAAAAAGCTGCCGGAATTTTTCCGGCAGCTTTTTACATATGTTTTCTTCTTGAACGTGAATATAGGAGGATTAAATAACTTAAGACCCCAAACAAGCATGTAATAAAAAAGGCGTGTGCTAGGGCAATATATAGATTTAACCGACTAATGATGATAAATGCTCCAGCAATTACTTGTAGTGTAACTAAGATAAAAGAAACAATCCAAGACCAATATAACACCTTTTGGTCTTTATAGTTACGGATCGTTATATAGGTGATATACCCTATCCAAAGGAAAATCAAACCAGCTGCAACACGGTGTCCCATTTGAACCCATTCATATAGATTGGTTGGAATGGCAGGTGTATCATTAAGACATAATGGCCAGTCTCGGCAAATAAGACTTGCATTCGTATGGCGAACGAGAGCCCCTGTGTAAATGACAAAATAACTATAGATTGTTACACCAATAATATGGAACCCCATTCTCTTATCTACGATTACTTTATCGGCTTCAAATTTTTTATCAATTTCAAAGATCAGTAGTGTTAATAAAAAGACAGCCGCAAAAGAAATAAGAGAAATACCAAAATGCAAGGCCAAAACAAAATCTGATTGTCCCCAAACGACAGCGGCTGCACCTATCAATCCTTGGAGCACTAAAAAGAAAAATGATAGGAAAGAGAGGAATTTGGTTTCTCTAATGTGACCTATTACTTTCCATGACCAAATAGATAGAATGAGCACCATGATACCGACAATACCAGAGACAACTCGATGGGCCAGTTCAATTATTAATTCCGGTGTAATATTAGATGGGAGCAGTTCACCGTGACATAGGGGCCAAGATTTGCCACATCCCATTCCAGATTCCGTTTTTGTTACCAATGCCCCTCCAAGGAGAATAAATATCATTCCTATGGTAGTAGCAACTGCCAACCACTTCAAAGATCGACGCAAAAAATTCACCTCTTACATAAAGTACAAAAATTTGTCAAAAAATTTCCTTGACAGTATAATGAATAAAAAATAGATTGTATAAAGTACCGTATTCATCATAACCAATTCTTTCAAAAAAGAACAGAATTTCAGACTGATTTTTTTAAAAGAAATAAGGGCTTGAATAATTTTTAATTTCCAATATTATTATAGTGAAAAACATAGAAAGATAGTTGGAATATTGTAAATATTATTCATTTTAAGGGCTGAAAAAGATAAAAGGTAATTTACATAAACAAAATTATGGAAATTCAACATCATGGTCACAAATTAGTCATAAATTATTCAAAAAAGTTCACAAAAAATCCGCAAAGTGTGATTTAATATACAAAGAAAGTGTTATATAAATCATTGACTGAATAAATTTTTTAGACCTAAAAAATTAGGAGGAATAAAAAAGATGTCTAATTCTAAGGCTGCCATTGAAAATGGGTCGACAAGCCTGGATTCTGTTGCTGGAAAAACATCTTTATGGAAAGATTTTTCGGCCCTTATAAAAATCGGGATTGTAAATTCTAACCTGATTACAACTTTCACGGGACTATGGCTAGCTCTTCAATTTACAGGGCAAAGCTTTTTGAGTAATTTACATATTATATTTTTTACAGTAGTAGGTTCCTCCCTTATCATAGCTGGGTCTTGTGCAATAAATAATTATGTTGATCGTGATATAGATCACTTAATGGAGAGGACAAAAACAAGACCAACAGTTACGGGAAAAATATTACCTGCAAAAGTTTTGAGAGCAGGTATTTTACTTATTGTACTGGGAACACTGTTTTTATTCTTTACGACAATAACTGCAACAGTAATTGGTTTGCTTGGAGTTTTCAGTTATGTTTTTCTTTATACATTGTGGTCCAAGCGGCAATTAGTTTCTAATACAATAATCGGCAGCATTTCTGGTGCAGTTCCTCCATTAATTGGCTGGGCAGCGGTTGATGCAAACCTTGATATTATTGCGTGGGCATTATTCGTTTTAATGTTCGTTTGGCAGCCACCGCATTTTTATGCCCTCGCCATGAGAAGAGTGCATGAATATAAAGCAGCAGGCATACCAATGTTGCCCGTTGTTAAGGGATTTAAAGCAACAAAAAGGAGTATCCTGCTTTGGGTAGCTGCTCTTTTGCCGATTCCAATTTTTCTATATCAGTTAGGAATCCCATTTCTAATTCTCGCCACCATACTTAACATTGGATGGTTAGGATTAGGGATTTATGGTTATAAGATCAAAGATGATATAAAGTGGGCAAAGCTAATGTTTGTTTATTCATTGCAATATTTAACTATTATTTTTACCGCGATGGTAATCGTTACGATAATTTAGTTTTGCCTAAGCTTCTTTCTCAAGTAAGTAAAAGGAAAGAGGTAAATATCTATCCGTCTTTGATCACCAGCAAAACTAAGAAATATAAATGAAAGAGGGGTTTGGTTAAGCATGAAAAGGCTTGCAAATTGGCGTTTAATTTCGCTATTAGCGATGTTAGCGCTCGTACTCACCGGTTGTAGTGGTGAACCATTTGTTTCCGCATTAAAGCCTGCCGGTGAAGTTGCAGACATGCAATATGATCTGATGAAATTAAGTACTTACATTATGGTTGGAGTTATCCTTGTGGTAACGATTATTTTCGTTATCGTCTTTTTCCGTTTTAGAAGAAAGGATGACAAAATTCCAAAACAAGTTGAAGGAAGTCACAAATTAGAAATTATTTGGACAGTTATCCCAATTCTATTATTGTTGATTTTAGCTGTACCGACAGTTGCGGCTACTTTCAAACTTGCTGATATTAAAGAGATGGATAAGAAAGACAGTGATGCTCTAGTTATTAATGTCCGTTCTCATTTATATTGGTGGGATTTTGAATATCCAAAACAAAAAATTGTTACAAGCCAAGATTTAGTGGTTCCAACTAATGAGAAAGTTTATTTTAATTTAAAATCATTAGACGTGAAGCACTCTTTCTGGATTCCAGCAGTTGGTGGAAAGCTGGATACTAACACAGATAACGTTAATAAATTCTGGCTTGTATTTGATGAAGATAGAGCAAATGAAGCAGGAAATCTTTTCTATGGGAAATGTGCTGAGCTTTGCGGACCTTCCCATGCATTGATGGACTTTAAAGTAAAAGCAATTAGCAGAGCTGAGTTTGATAAATGGGTAAAAGATATGCAGGCAGTGAAAGAGCCTAAGAAAGCGAAAACTGAGTTAGCGGCCCAAGGTCAAGAATTATTTAATGAGAGTTGTATTGGTTGTCATGCTGTAACACCTTCTAATCAAATGCCTGATACAGCACGTATTGCACCGAATTTAACAAATTTTGGTGAGCGTTCACGTGTAGCGGGTATTCTAGATCATAATAAAGAAGAATTAATGAATTGGATTAAAGATCCGGAAAGTTATAAACCAGGTAACTTAATGACTGGAAAATATAAGGATTTTACGGATCAAGAACTGGAAGCTCTTGCAGAATATTTGATGGGCTTAAAAGTTCAAGAATAAAAGTGGAATAGATTTAAAAGGGAGGTAAAACTGTGAGTACCTACGCTCAAAAAAAAGGATTTGGCTCGGTCATTTGGGATTACTTAACTACCGTTGACCATAAAAAAATTGCCATCCTATATCTCATTGCAGGTGGATTTTTCTTCCTTGTAGGAGGAATCGAAGCTGTATTTATCCGGATCCAGCTTGCAGTGCCTAATAATGATTTTGTAAGTGCCGGGGCATTTAATGAAATTATTACGATGCACGGAACAACGATGATTTTCCTTGCTGCCATGCCGTTATTGTTTGCATTCATGAATGCGGTAATGCCATTGCAAATTGGAGCTCGGGATGTTGCATTCCCATTTGTTAATGCACTTGGTTTCTGGTTATTCTTTTTTGGTGGAGTATTCCTAAACCTTTCTTGGTTTTTAGGCGGTGCTCCTGATGCTGGTTGGACATCTTATGCATCATTAGCTATCCACTCAAAAGGTCACGGTATCGATTTCTATGTATTAGGTTTACAGATTTCAGGTATCGGAACCCTAATTGGTGGTATTAACTTCTTAGTTACGATTATTAATATGCGTGCACCAGGGATGACTTATATGAGGATGCCTCTATTCACCTGGGCAACATTCGTTTCATCTGCATTAATTTTATTTGCATTCCCGCCATTAACTGTTGGTCTTACATTAATGATGTTTGACCGTATGTTTGGTTCAAACTTCTTTATCACAGAAAATGGTGGTAACACAATTATTTGGGAGCATTTATTCTGGATTTTCGGACACCCTGAAGTTTATATTCTAGTACTTCCTGCATTTGGTATTTTCTCTGATGTTTTCTCCACATTTTCGAGAAAACGTTTATTTGGATATTCATCGATGGTATTTGCAACGGTATTAATCGGATTCTTAGGATTCATGGTTTGGGCACACCATATGTTTACTACTGGTTTAGGTCCTGTTGCAAACGCAATTTTCTCTGTTGCAACAATGGCAATTGGTGTTCCTACAGGTATTAAGATTTTTAACTGGCTGTTAACAATGTGGGGAGGAAGCGTTAAATTTACTACGCCAATGTACTGGGCATTCGCTTTCATTCCATCATTTGTAATCGGTGGAGTAACTGGGGTAATGCTAGCTTCTGCTGCAGCAGACTACCAATATCATGATAGTTATTTCGTTGTTGCACACTTCCACTACGTTATTGTTGGTGGGGTAGTATTTGCGGTATTTGCTGCTACTCACTTCTATTGGCCAAAAATATTTGGAACAATGTTAAACGAAAAGCTAGGTAAAATTACATTCTGGTTATTCTTTATCGGTTTCCATATGACATTCTTTGTTCAGCACTTCCTTGGACTTTGGGGAATGCCGCGTCGTGTCTTTACTTTCCTTCCAGGTCAAGGATTTGAAATGTCAAACTTAATCAGTTCTATTGGTGCAGCATTCATGTCTGCGGGTGTCATTGTGCTTTTAATTAATGTCATTGTGACATCTGTTAAGAATGAGAAAGTTGGAAATGACCCATGGGGTGACGGTAGAACACTTGAATGGTCTATTCCTTCACCACCGCCATTCTATAATTTTAAACAGCTTCCACTTGTCCGTGGATTGGATCCATATTGGTTGGAGAAAATGGAAGGTAAAAAAGGTATGACACCAGCAGAACCGCTTGGTGATATTCATATGCCGAATGCCTCCTTCATTCCATTTGTAATAGCTTTTGGACTGTTTGTGGCTGCTTTTGGTGCATTATATAATGGAGAAAAGTCATGGGCTGTTCCTGTAATTATTATCGGATTGCTAATCACTTTTGGTTCTATGCTAGTACGTTCACTAAAAGACGACCATGGATTCCATATTCATAAAGAGGAATTAATGGATGACAATGATAAGGGGGTTAAGGCATAATGCACGCTGAAGAAAAATTAACTTATGAAACATGGCCTGCAGAGCCGGAGAAATCAACCCTTGAAGCAAAAAATAAATTTCTTGGTTTCTGGTTATTCTTAGGAGGAGAGACAGTATTATTCGCTTCTCTCTTCGCTACTTACCTTGCCTTAAAGGATAAGGTTCCGAGCGCTGACCATGCGTTAGCGAAAGATTTATTTGATCTTCCGCTTACTTTCGTTGCTACTATGTTGCTTTTAACAAGTTCATTAACTAGTGTTTACGCCATGTATCATATGAAAAACTTTAATTCACAAAAAATGATGCTATGGCTTGGAATTACAGTCCTTCTTGGATTAGGGTTCTTAGGATTAGAGGTTTATGAATTCAACCATTATGTTCATGAGTATCACCATAAATTTACAAGTAGTGCCTTTGGTTCTGCCTTTTATACACTTGTAGGCTTCCACGGTGCTCACGTAACTTTTGGTCTTGGATGGATTTTAGCATTAATGATTCGAAACTATAAACGTGGATTGAATCTTTATAATGCTCCAAAATTTTATGTAGCTAGTCTTTATTGGCACTTTATTGACGTAGTTTGGGTATTTATCTTTACTGTAGTCTACTTAATGGGAATGGTGGGATAAACCGATGGCAAATCAACAAATTAATTCAGGTAACCCAAGAGTCGACCTTGAATATCGCCGCAAAAAAAATGCAGAAGAAATGAGATATCAAGTTGTTTCTTTCACTTTAATGATTTTCTTAACTTTGGTTGCATTTGCGGCAGTAGCAATTGAAGGTTTTACTGCATGGTTTACAGTACCTTTTATTATCCTGTTGGCATTTGTTCAAGTTGTGTTTCAGCTTTTCTATTTTATGCATATGAGTCATAAAGGGCATGAAGCGCCATCACTGTTTCTTTTTTCAGGATTGGGCTTTGGTTTAGTAATGGTTTTGGCCTTCATGACAATTGTATGGTGGTAATTTGAAAATCTAAGAAAATCGGCTTATTAGCCGATTTTCTTTTTTAGTGTTGGAAATATTGGTATATATGTTATTTTGCTAATCCAATTAGTAATCGGTATAATATTATTAAAGACATTTTCGATGAAATGGTGGGGAGTTTCAGTGCTTGGAATAGAAATGTTTGGCTTTAAAGCACTATGGAGTCCTTATTTTTTACTCACTCTGACTATAATTACAGTGCTATTCTATCTTTTCACAATTAAATTTAGAAACATATTTTCTGACAGTGAGCCGTTAACAAAAAAACAAGGAATCTTATTTTTTATTTCAATGGTTCTTATATATGTTATTAAAGGATCTCCATTAGATGTAATGGCTCATCTAATGTTTTATGTTCATATGATTCAAATGGCTACTTTAGTGCTGGTTATACCACCTATATTTATCATTAGCGTTCCAGTGTGGGTTTGGAGAAGGTTGTTGTCTATCAACTTAATTAAATATTTATTTACTTTCTTCACGAAACCGCTCATCGCATTAATCGTTTTTAATGGATTATTTTCGTTTTATCATATTCCAATGATATTTGACCTTGTTATGCAAAATATCTGGTTGCATGCGGGATATTCAATTGTACTTTTTATTGTCGCTATATTCATGTGGTGGCCATTAATCAATCAATTACCTGAACATCAGACATTAAATGGACTAAAAAAAGTTGGGTACTTATTCGCAGATGGCATTCTTATTACCCCGGCTTGTGCTTTAATTATTTTTGCAGATACTTCACTTTATGCCACTTATTCCGATCCAGCTGTTTGGGGGAAAGTTATGGCTTTATGTGTGGGTCCTGCAACCTTTAATAATCTAAATTTAAGTGGTCCTGAATTATTTAGTTCAATGTCCTTAGTCCATGATCAACAGTTGGGTGGGGTATTAATGAAAGTAATGCAGGAAATCATATATGGTGTAATCCTTGCCCATGTATTTTTTGAATGGTTTCGTAAAGATCAAGAGGAAACAAATCAGCAGAGTGAGGATTTGAATCCTTCCCTGATTAAATAATCTCCCATTCCTTTGGGAGATTTTTTTATTGAAAATAGAGAGTGGTTTTACTACTATAATTTGTAGAATACATAAAAAGAGAGGACTAATTTATGGCGTCGTTACCGATTTTACCTACGATAAGTACCACTTTTATCGTTTTAAGTGGAATTACCGTGGCAATAGGATGGTGGCAAATTAAACAAAGAAAAATAGAGGCACATAAAAAGTCTATGTTTATTGCTGCAATATTTGCTACAATATTCTTTTTCATTTATGCTTCAAGGACTGTTTTTATAGGAAATACAGCCTTTGGCGGACCAGATGAAATTAAAATTTATTATACTATTTTTCTAATTTTCCATATTTCCTTATCAACCATAGGGGCAATATTGGGTGGTTTGTCTTTATATACTGGTTATAAAGACAAACTTTCAGTTCATAGAAAGCTTGGTCCCATTGCAAGTATTGTTTGGTTTTTTACAGCAATAACAGGAGTAGTAGTTTATCTTTTGCTTTACGTTTTTTACCAGGGCGGAGAAACAACCTCTATGATCAAGGCTATTTTAGGATTTTAAACGAAAAGACGCATGACTATCATGCGTCTTTTTTAGGATACAAAATAAGTTTTTTTCAACATCGAATAATACTTAGCTAATCTGCAACGAGTCTTCCAAAAGCACTCTTTTATTGCTCAGCAAACTTGCTTATTTCGTTTTTAACATCTTCTAGAATTTTTTTACATTGATTTACTAAGGAGTTAGGGAAATTTTCTCCTTCACCATACTCTACTCCATGAGGATAATAATATTTACCTAAAAGCGGAGTCATTAGCTGTATGGTAGCCTTAAATGTATCTACATCTCCTTCAATTGCATACCCTTGGACACGCAGGTAAAATACTCCTTCTCTCATTTCAAATTTTTTGTCGTATGTAACTCGTTCATAGTCCCATTGTCCTGCACGAATTAAACCGTGATTATGCATAACCTCATCTAAACGGTTTAAATCTGCTTTAAATTTTTCAATTCCTGTATTTTCGAATTTCATAATATCCCTCCTAAAAACAGTGACATGCATTCTGTACTTAAGCAAGTTTTCCTCATTTCAATAATAGATGAAATTTTAATAACTTGCAATGAAATCATTGAACGAATAGTTGGCACAGGTAAAGGAGAAACTAGATGACAGTTAATCATTAATCATAAGGAGGCAACATAATGGAGAAAATTCGTGAGATCATGACGAAAGATGTCGAAAGTTGTTCGTTACTTGATAATGTATATGAAGTGGCAGTAAAGATGAAGGAATTAAATGTAGGTGCAATCCCAATAGTTGATCAAGATAGGCTTGTGGGGATGATTACAGATCGTGATATTGTCATAAGATGTATCGCTGAAAAACACCCTGCCTCATCAAAGGTGCAAGACATCATGAGTGATCAACTTATTACTGTATCTCCTGATACTACGACGAGAGAAGCAGCAAAATTAATGGCTAAGCACCAAATTCGCCGACTTCCGGTTGTTGAGAATGGGAAGTTGGTTGGGATTGTTTCATTGGGTGATTTTGCAGTGCGTGAGTTGACAGATGACCAAGCTAAACAAGCTTTATCCCAAATATCTGAACAAACTTATAATGAATTACAGCATTAATAGAAATGTATAGACTAAGGATAAGCATATAAAACAGGTGCATTTGTACCTGTTTTTATATTTTTATTTAATAATTTTACATTTTCAAATATCCATATTACTAAATATGTTACAATTGAATTAAATAACTTCCTCTAACGAAGTAATGGTTTAATTGGATTAGAGAGGGTGAAAGCCTCTGCAAACACTTTTTAGAATATTAATACTTTCCGTAATTATTTTAACGATTGCATTTTATTTAGGTATTAAAGGAGATAAGCAAGATAGGATCTTAATCAAAGAGGATCAAACTTTAAAAATGACGCAAAATGGAGCACAAAATGTCTCACATCAACCAAAAAAAAATACAAAAAGACCAACGGAAGGATTGTCATTTTTTATTGGGAAGAATGTCTCAGAACTAGAAAAAGTGCTTGGTCAGCCACAGCGAATTGACAAAACTTTATATGGGTATCAATGGCATATTTATAATAAAGATTATCAACACTACGTGCAAGTGGGAGTTGAAAATGATCGTGTGGTGACAATATTTGCTTTAGGAGAAAGGTTAAATATTTTCCCATTTAAGATTGGACAACCTATAGAAGAGATTTTTAATAAACATTTTATAGATACAAATATTAGTATTGAAAAGGATGGGAATTCCTATCGATTTGAATTGAATGATACTGATTTAAATCTTCGACCCGTTGTTCAATTAGGTGATATTTATTCTCAACTTTATATAGATAAGTTTACAGGAACTTTATCTAGTGTTCGTTTCATCAATGCGGATACATTAATTAAGCAGCGCCCATATGAGCTAATATATCGTGGGGAGTTAATCGAATCAGAGGTACCTAGTGATGAGGTGTGGAAAGAAATTGAACAGGGGACAGAACAACAAATATCAGAAATTACAAATGTAATCAGACAAAGATTTAAGCTAAAACCATTAATTTGGGATGAAAAGACCGCAGAAGTTGCCTATGGACATAGCAAAGATATGGCTGAAAGCAATGATTTCTCTCACCAGTCGCAAAAATACGGCAGCCTAACAGATCGTTTAAATAATGCTAATATTACCTATAAGAATGCTGGAGAAAATATCGCAGCCAACTATATTGATGCACCTGCAGCCATCGAAGGCTGGCTAAATAGTAAAGAACATCGTGCAGTATTATTAAACAAAGATTTTTCACATATTGGTGTTGGGGTTTATAAGAAGTATTATACACAAAATTTTATTCAGAAAACAGATTAATAGTGGGCAACCAATGGGAACAAAAAGGTGACTATATTAGGTCACCTTTTTGTTGGGTTTAAAAAGGTTTCCTTCTGTTTCATTGTTTCATAGTGGTTAAATATAAATGTACTGCCTTCCCAGCACCCAAATAAGCGTACTTTATTTCCCACAATGTATTGATCCGTTTCCATATCCTTTGTTATGGGTGTTATTTTTTTAGCAGTAATCGTTTTTGATTCTGATTGTACCTTTAAAGTTTGAATAAAGATATATCGGTGGTAGTAAAACCGTTGTTTTTCCTCTATGATATCTTTAATTTCTCCAGTTATTACTGCTTCATGGGGGATATTTTTTAGTGCTAACCATTTCTGGTCATGTTCTTTTATTTCTTTACGAGTTAACCACCAGAAATAAATGCATATAATTGGGATGACAATGGCAGTGACCATCTTTTTAACCCCTTACTGCTTACTTTTTTATAATAAAAAATGTACCAGTTGCATAGGCAATTTTCTTTCCATCACTTCGATAGGCTTCACCTGAAATGACGATAGTTTTCGTACCTTGATGAATAATCTCAGCTTTGCAGCGAAGAAAATCCCCTATCCCGGGAGCAATATAATGAATATTTAATTGATTTGTTACTGCGCCATAATCCTCTGGAAGAATATAATTTGCAAGTGATCCCATAGCAGTATCAAGAACAGTTGCTGTTATTCCACCGTGAACAATATTTAAATTATTATTAATGATAGGGTGAATAGGAACAGTAATTTCACAGGTCTTATCGTCAAATTTCCTATCCATATGTAAAAGTCCACCAATAAAAGCGTCATGATTATTTTCTATCTTGAGTTGAATCCCTTTTAAAAAATGAGCAATGGCATCTAGATCCTTCTCAGAGCCCCTATTTATACATTCTTCTAATAATTGTCTTAATTCCTCTTTCATATAGAAACCTCTTTCATTACTTATTCTTAAGTCATCTTATCATTAAAAGTTTGAATAATAAATATTTTTATGACAATGCAGGCTTTTCACCATTTTATATATTAGTCATATTGTATTAATGGGATGAATTTGGATAGAGGTGAGTAAATCATGAAAAAAAAATTGCACCCATCCGTTCTAGAATTTAAGGAATTTGTAAAAAATAACCCGAAAATTATTCAAGAGGTTAGAAAAGGAAAGGCAACTTGGCAAGAGTTATATGAGGATTGGTATTTATTAGGGGAAGATGATAAGCGTTGGGAAATGATTGGTGCTAATGACGAGGGAGAGTCAAAAGAGAATACCGATTCTAAAGGGGATTTCGTGTCTAATATTTTAGGCTTAATAAAAAAAATGGATCCTAATCAGCTTCAATATCATCTAAATAATGTGAGTCAGGCGCTTGAAGCTGTTCAAGGACTAATCTCTCAATTTCAGGCAGGGAATTCACCGCAAGGGAGTCAAGTAAAGCAGCAACAAGGACCTAAAAATCCATTTACTTTTAGACAAGACTAATGAGGTGAAGTAACCATGAGAAGAGAAGTAATGGAGTATTTAGAGAGCCGAAAGGATTTGAAACAATTTATTCGACAACAGCCTCAATGGTATCGCAAATTGTCTCGAAATCCATATGATTTGCAGGCACTTGAGGTAGCATCATTACATTATTATAAAAAAACAATACCCGATCAAGTAGAAAAGTTTTCGCAAGGGGTACAAATGGCAACAATGATGTATTCCATGTTTCAAGCAATGAAAAATCAAAATTAAGTAGAGGCCGAATAATTAAGATACGGCCTTTTTGTTATTAAATAAAATATGATATGGAGGTGAACAATAAAACTTAAAGAAGGAGTGACAACGATGATGAAGCGAATCCCAATTTTGATTGTACTTATTAATCTTTTAGTAATGACTTGTGCTATTGATGTAACTAATGCAGAAGAAAAGAAAAATGAATTCCCATCCCTATTTGTACACCATGAAACTAGAGGAAGTACAATATTAGTTGAATGTTTGGTAACAGGAATTACTTTTCGTGAATCAGGCCCTTCTAAGAAAAATCATGGAAAAATAATTGTCTGGGTAGACGGATTAAAAAAGTTCGAAGCTACAAAGGCAGCATTTATGATTAAAGGACTATCTCCAGGTGGACATAAAATAAAATTAGAAGTCGTTGATTTACATAATGTTCCATATGGGTTAACAAAAGAATTCTTGGTAAATATCCCAAGCAAATAGGAATTTTTCGCTTTTACTCACATATCATGTTAAAATGTTTTTGGAGGTGAGCAAATAAATGCTTGCTACAACAGAAAGAGTAGAACTATTAGACTTTGCCGAAGAATTGGCAAAAATGGTGTTGGAATCAGATATCGCTGAACAATATAGAAATTGTTTATATAAAATGCAAAATAACAAAGAGACTCAGAAAAAAATACAACGATTTGTCAGCATGAAAGAGCGGTACGAGGAAGTACAGAGGTTTGGTAAATACCATCCTGATTATTTTAAGGTCATGAAACAAATCCGAGAATATAAACGTGAGATGGACATGGATCCACATGTGGCAGAGTTTAAATTGGCTGAAAATGACCTCCAAAGTCTTTTGGATGAGATTAGTCTGTTGATTGGCGGAGCAGTATCTAAGCATATAAAAGTACCAACAGGCAACCCATTCTTTGATAACGGTCATGGCTGTGGTGCAGGCGGTAGCTGCGGCTGTGGATAAAAAACAGCTCTCATGCTGTTTTTTTCTTACATATATATTTTTGATGAGTAGATTAGCTTGCTGGAATACTCCATTGTTTGAAGATTTACAGGGGAAGAACTCTAGATGGTTTATGTTATGTGGAATCCCCTAGGTTGTCAGAGAATATAAATTATCTTGGCATAAATAAAGTGGCAAGTTAAGAAATCATATTGAAAAAGATTCATTTTATATGCTAGACTTAATAAAAATGTTGGAAGGGTAAAAGGGGAAAATGTTTGTTCAAAGACAAGGATTGGTTGTTTGGCTATATTCTTTAAAACAAGCTAAAATGTTAAGACGATTTGGTAATGTTCATTATATATCGAAGAAACTAAAATATGTTGTTTTATACTGTAATCAAGATGAAGTAGAAGAGATTATGGAGAAGCTTAAAACATTCTCTTTTGTAAAACAGGTCGAGCCATCTTATAAACCATTTTTAAAATTGGAATATGAGTCAACTCCGGATAAAGCGAAAGAATATGATTATAAATTAGGTATTTAAAAGTGAGGCAAATAGCCCTCACTTTTTTTGAGACGAAAAAAAACCCTGCAGAAACCTGCAGGGTCCTTCTAATTCCTTAAAAGGATAGAAGGCAAAGGGAGAGGAGAAACCGGAGGAAGAACTTATGGGGAAACGTAAGTCTTCTCCGCGGTTGGCAACAACATCCTCGAATTGATGTTGTTATCTTCAGTATTTCCACTCCCCAAAACCTTATACCTGTTTTATAAAAATTCCTATCTCATATTTCAAATTCGGATAATTTCGAAAATGAGATTAGGGATTTGTCTATAATTTGTAGTTTATGTTAGGATGTATTAAGACAGTCGATTTCTGTAAAAAAATGTGGTGATTAGTTCATGCGAGTAGTTTCAGGGTCTTGTAAAGGGCGATCTTTAAAAGCAGTACCTGGTAATACAACCAGACCTACAACTGATAAAGTGAAAGAAGCTATCTTTAATATAATAGGGCCATATTTTGATGGTGGAATTGGTTTAGATCTCTTTGCTGGCAGTGGAGGACTTGGTATTGAGTCGCTTAGCAGAGGAGTAGATAAAGTAATCTTTATTGACCGAGATCCCAAGGCCGTGCAAATCATTCATCAGAATATTAAAGCATGTAATTTTGCAGAAAAAACAGAGGTCTATCGAAATGATGCCGAAAGGGCCATAAAAGCACTATCAAAAAGAAACATTCGCTTTGATTATGTTTTTTTGGACCCTCCCTACAAAAAACAACAACTTGTTAATTTAATGGAAAAATTGGATATGAATAATTTAGTGAAAGATTGCGGTATTATTGTTTGTGAGCATAGCTTTGAAGTCGAACTACCACAAACAGTTGGGCGATTTATTCAAAAGAAACATGAAAAATACGGAATTATCGCAGTAACAATTTATGAAAGTGGAATGGAGAGTTAGGAGGAGCCAACTTGTCAAGAATAGCCGTTTGTCCGGGAAGCTTTGACCCGATTACATATGGTCATTTAGATATCATTCGGCGAGGAGCCAAAATATTCGATAAGGTTTATGTTGTAGTCTTAAATAATTCATCAAAAAGTCCGCTGTTTACAGTGGATGAACGGATAAAATTAATTCAAGAAGTGACAATGGACATACCAAACGTTCAGGTAGATCAGTTTTCAGGTCTGCTTGTTGACTATGCAAAGAGTGTAAATGCTAATGTCATTTTAAGAGGACTTCGGGCAGTTTCTGATTTTGAATATGAAATGCAGATTACTTCCATGAACCGTGTACTAAATGAAAATATAGAAACATTTTTTATGATGACAAATAACCAATATTCCTTTTTGAGCTCTAGTATCGTTAAAGAAGCAGCCAAATATCATGCGAAAATCTCAGAGCTCGTTCCTCCAGAGGTGGAAAAAGTATTGCAGAAGAAATTTTCTAGTAATGAATAAAGAGCTAAGCATTCATGCTTAGCTCTTTTTATCACTTATCAAACGGAAAAATAATACCAATACATACAATAAAAGTGAAAAGATGGTAATAATTGGTCCGATTTCAATCATTTGATGATAAAAATCCTTTGCCCATATTCCGTCTCCAAATACTGGAATTGAATTGGAGGGTACTTCCTTTTGACTGAGGCGAACATAAATTGGATTCCATAAAACAAAGGTGAAAATGCTGGCAAAAAAACCTTGCAAAATTCGCCCAATAAAAAATGGTTGAAAACGAATATCGGTTTGTGCAAGGATACTCGCTACTTGGGCTTGTACGCTGAAACCGCTAAACCCTAAAATAAAACTAGTGATGGCTGCTTGATGAAGAAGGGAAGCATCTTCCACCCGGCTTGTTAATTCACTGCCTAAAGTAATCTCAAATAACCCCGAAATAAAGGGAATGCTTAACATTTCAGGAAAGCTGAGTGAGGAAAGTAAAGTCTCTATTAACTTCGCCAATGTCTCGGTAATATGTAAGTGAAACAGCAATTTGTTCACTACGGAAAAAAGAATGATAAAACCGCCAACCATTAATAATGTTTGAATCGATGAATTTACAGCATCACCAAGAAGCTTACCAATGGGTCTATTATCTTTGATTCTTGTTTGATGTAGTACAGCTAATGCTTCACGTATTTTATGTTTTTTTCGGTATTCTCGCATATCTTCCGGGGACTCTTTGCCATAAAAACGCATAATAATACCTACACAAATATTTCCTAAATAATGAGATGCTGCTAACAATATTCCTAGATGCGTATTATGAAAGAATCCTACGGCAACAGCTCCAAAGATAAATAAGGGATTAGATGAATTAGTGAAGGTAACAAGTCTTTCTGCTTCTATTCGTGTTAAATGTCCTTCCTGGCGCATTCTTGCGGTAAATTTTGCACCTGCTGGAAAGCCGGAGGCCATACCCATCGCCCAAACAAAACCTCCCACTCCGGGAACTTTGAATAATGGTCGCATAAACGGCTCTAACAAAACGCCTATGAACTTCACTACCCCGAAACCTATTAACATTTCAGAAATAATAAAAAAAGGCAAGAGCGACGGAAATACAACCTTCCACCACATATTTAGACCACGGATAGAGGCTTCGAATGACTCCTGTGGATACATGATTAGTGAAATGGCTAAAATGGTGCCTGAAAATGCTAATAGAAGTGTTTTAAGTTTTGAACGAATCAATGAAGGGCCTCCTTCCCGGCATATAATAAATACATCTCATTCATTTCAGTGATATAATAGTTTCATTCCTTCAAAACCTTGTCCTCATATTAATAAAATATACTCATGGAACCATAGTTTAGACCATGAGATTTTATTGAATGTGATTGACTTGAAGAGATATTGAAAATTAGGAGGTAAAGTCTATGAAACGGCCAAGGATAGGCTTGGCACTTGGTTCAGGTGGAGCACGTGGGTTCGCTCATTTAGGTGTTATTAAGGTATTAACTGAAGCAGGGATCCCGATCGATTTAATTGCTGGAAGCAGTATGGGAGCTTTAGTGGCTAGCTTTTATGGAGCAGGCATTGATCTTGATCGTTTGTATAAATTATCAATGGCATTTAAGCGGAAATATTTTTTAGACTTTACTGTACCTAAAATGGGCTTTATAGCTGGAAAGAAGATTAAAGAGTTTATTAGAGTTTTCACCCATGGAAAAAACATAGAGGATCTGTCTATTCCAATTGGAATAGTAGCTACTGATTTATTATCCGGTGAAAAAGTGGTATTTAGAAAAGGACTTGTAGCTGATGCTGTCAGAGCAAGTATTTCAATACCGGGTATTTTTGTTCCTGAAAAGTATGACGGAAGAATGCTTGTAGATGGAGGAGTCGTTGACCGTGTTCCTATTTCAGTAGTCAAAGAAATGGGGGCAGATATAGTCATTGCTGTCGATGTCTCCATGGTTAAGCGTAATGCCGAAATTTCCTCTATTTATGATGTCATCATGCAAAGCCTAGACATCATGCAAACCGAGATAAAAAATTATCGGGAAATGGCGGCTAATATAATGATTCGCCCTCCAGTCGAGAAATATAGTTCCAAAGCATTTACCAATATTGAAGAAATCATTAAACTTGGTGAGGAGGAAGCAAGGAAAAATCTCGACAAAATTAAACAGGAAATAGAGCATTGGAAAGAGTGATGTGAATTTGCGGAAAAAGTTCTCAATTGGTTCCTTAATATTCCTTGTCGTATTATTTATTGGAGGCATGTATTATTCCTTACCATATTATGTTTCAAAGCCGGGGATGGCTAAGGAACTGGCTCCCATCATCGAGGTAGAAAATGGCCATGGGGAAAAAGGGAGTTTTATGCTTACAACCGTAAGAATGGGAAGGGCTAATATTTATTCCTATTTAGAAGCCAAGTTTAGAAAATATGAAGAAATCTACCCAATTGAAATGATTTTAAGTGAAGACGAATCAGAAGAGGAATATCAAGTAAGACAGCTTCAATTAATGGCTTCATCTAAACTGAATGCCATTGAAGTAGCATATAGAAAAGCAGGGTTGCCAGTTCATTATGAATATAAAGGGATATATGTTATGCAGGTTATTCCCGGAATGCCTGCTGACGGAAAGCTTAAAGCAGGGGATCGAATTTATCAAATAGATGGACAGGAATTTGTTTCTTCTGAAGAATTTATTAATTATATTAGTCAAAAGGGTCCGGATGAAAAAGTGACTCTAACTTTTAAAAGATCCAATGAAGAAAAAAAGGTTACGCTATCACTTAAGCCTTTTAAAGATGAGCCAAATAAGGTAGGAATTGGTATTACTTTAGTTGATGATAAAGATATTGTCGTTGATCCGAAAGTGAAAGTCGATACGGAGCAGATTGGTGGTCCATCTGCTGGATTAATGTTTGCTTTGGAAATTTATAATCAATTAACGAAAGAAGATTTAACGAAAGGTTATCGCATAGCGGGAACAGGTACAATTGATGTGAAAGGAAAAGTAGGTCCCATTGGAGGAATTGAGCAAAAAATAGTAGCAGCTGACAAGGCTGGAGCTGATATCTTTTTTGCTCCAAATGAAGAAGGCTCAAAAGATTCCAATTATCAGGAGGCCTTAAAAACTGCCCGTGAAATTCAAACAAAAATGAAAATTGTACCAGTTGATACTTTCGAGGAAGCTGTCGCTTATTTGGAAAAACTGGCAGAAAAGAAATAGGTTGGAATTAGTACCATCCTATTTCTTTATGTATATGGGGGGTTCGATGAACTCCTGTTTTAACATTTCTTGCCTTTGTATTCCTCCAAGCCCCATAGCATAAATCCTTGCTGCAGTTATATCAAGCGTAATCTCTTTTTCTTTAAAAGAAGATAATTTTGATACAAGAGGGAGTCTAAAGTGTTTTTTCATTTGATTTAAATAGTCTCTTCCCAAAGTTGTCATCCCTAAGAGCCTTAGATAAGAGGCTTTTTCTGTGAACTTGGTCATCTCTATTTTTTGTGCATTTGTTAATATATGAACACATAATCTTTGTAATCTAGTCCAAGTATACCGCTTCGTTTTTACTTTTTGCATAAACTCTTGAAAGCTAGTAGACTGAATCGCTGCTGCTTTCAATCGATTTTCTAGACCTTCCTCTACCTCATAAATCTCTTGTAATTCTTCATTTGAGGCTTGGATTAGCCGAAATTGTAAATAGTCCCAATAATTTTCCCAGTTATGGTACATACCATAATGATTCATGTATTCATCAAGAAGTTTTTTTGTTGGTTCTGGTACGTATTGGCTTATTTTTATTTTTTTTTCATCTGAGAATATTGCCTTGCGAATGCTTGTAGCACTAGCAATTGTTTCAGAGGTGAAATTTTCATCATGGTAATTTGCATTTTTCCTCGCTACTGTCACTGGCTTAATTGAACTGTTTTGCCCAATTATTGCTTTTATGTAATGAAAACCAAGTATATTGTTTGGTTTGGATAAATCGAGAAAATTTTCAGAGTTAGGTAGTTGTTGATAGGATAAAGCTAATGCTTTTGGATAGCTAACACCTTTGTTCATATATTGCTTTATATTATTTTCATAGTTCTCATGTTCGTCATTGAGATAATGAATCGTACGATAAAAGGAATCAATATCACCGCTTTCACTACCAAAACATAAATAGTCACATCCAACAGCATCCAAAATAGAGACGGCTCCATTTGCAAAAGTTTCCGCTTTTTGGACTGCGAATCCGTAAGGTAGCTCAAATACAAGATCTACTCCATTAAGTAAGGCCATTTTTGTCCGGTACCACTTTGAAACTAAAGCAGGTTCTCCTCTTTGAAGAAAGTTCCCACTCATGACAGCTATTACAATATCTGCATTCGATACTTTGCGGGAAGCTTCCAAATGAAAAGCATGGCCATTATGGAATGGATTATATTCAACAATAATTCCAACTGCTTTCATTCGCTTTCTCCTTGCTACATTATAATTATTACCATTATAGCAAAATTTTAAGGAATTCAATCGTTGGTTATGTTAAGATGTTATGGATGTTTGTAATTGTTAAGATTGGATACACTAGTATGGAAAAATTTTTAATTTTATTCACCATCATAGGTGTAAAGAAAAAATATTGACAAAAATATTATCGAAGGCTATAATTACCTTTGTTGCCTTGGGGTGATTCGCTTGAAATGGACATTATCACAATTACAAAAATATCGAAACAAGGAATTCCTAATTGATGACATTGTACGGTTTGATGAGTTAATGCAGGATGATTCCAACATAAGGGATGTATCTCCTATGCATATCACAGGCCGTGTTGATATCGATCCATCGAAAGTAACTTTTCATCTAAAAATTGATGGGTATCTGATTCTTCCTTGTTCTCGTACATTAGTAGATGTAAAATTTCCGATTAATGTCGAAACAACAGAAACATTCCTGTTGCAAGATACTGTTTACGAAACTGATGAGGAAGCACACCAGGTAAAAGGCGATGTGATTGATTTAAAACCAGTCATTCGCGAAATACTTTTACTTGAAGTACCTATGCAAGTATTTTGTGATGATGATGTTGTATCTGAAGATGCAGCACCTCAATCAGGCAAGGATTGGGAAGTCATTCATGAAGAATCGGAGTCTGGTAAAATTGATCCGAGACTTGCAGGACTTGCTAAGTTTTTTGACAAAAATCATTCTTCTTCCGAATCATAATCGGAAAATAAAAGAAGCCAAAGTGAAGATCCAGCATACCTGGCCTTCATGACTTTATATTACTCTTTAAGGGAGGTGGGAAGAATGGCTGTACCTTTTAGAAGAACTTCTAAAACTGCAAAAAGAAAACGCCGTACTCATTTTAAATTAAACGTACCTGGTATGGTAGAATGCCCTAACTGTGGTGAAATGAAACTAGCTCACCGCGTATGTAAGGCTTGTGGAACATACAAAGGCAAAGATGTAGTAAACAACTAATAATGGCTAAAATAAAGCGCAAGGAGCATAATGCCCTTGTGCTTTTGTCATTTTGTTGGCATTTACTGATTATATAGACGGGTGGGTGAAAGGATTGTCTTTTTCGATCGAAAAACGAGATAAAGGCTATATATTATTTACGATCACAAGAAATGAAAAGCGAAATGCCATTAATTATGAGGTTATGGAAGGGTTATCTGAGGTAATTAAAATGGCAACGGAACCTGGTATAAAAGCCCTTGTTATTACCGGTGAGGGGGAGAAAGCATTTTGTTCGGGTGGTGACCTTTCTGTATTTCATCTTCTCAAAACCCAACAAGATGCTTATACAATGTTATCTAAAATGTCAGAAATACTTTACTCTTTACTCACCTTGCCAATCCCTACTGTTGCACTTATGAATGGGATAGCAGTTGGTGGGGGATGTGAATTAGCTGCTGCATGTGATTTTCGATTAGCCAAAAAAGGAATGAAAGCTGGATTTGTTCAAGGAAATCAGGCAATCACTACTGGATGGGGAGGCGGTTCGATTTTGACAGAAAAGTTGCCTCATTCAGTTGCTATGAAAATGTTAATGGAAGCTGACTTATACCCAGCAGAGTTTTTAAGTAGTGTTGGTTTTATCGATAGGATATATGAAGATGACCATATAACAGAATGTGAAAAGTTTCTAGAACAAATCCTTAATAAGGATGTCAGTGTATTACAATCTTATAAAAAATTATGGATACAAAAATGGAAGGCAAGTGAGCTCCAAAGGAGGATAGAAGAAGAGGTAAGAAATTGCTCCATTCTTTGGAAAAGTGAAGCTCATTTAAACTATGTTAAATCATTTATCAATAAAAAATTGGCTGAAAAACAGTAATCTTGAAAGTTGATTAAGTCTATCTTTTCTAGTAGATGCATATGTTTTATAAAACACTACTAGGAGGGAGATTCCAATGTCACCAACCCGGCAAGATGCATGGACACAAGATGAGGATTTACTGCTTGCAGAAGTGGTGCTAAGACATATTCGAGAGGGTGGAACACAGCTGCAAGCATTCGAGGAAGTGGGAAAACAACTTTCCAGAACACCTGCAGCTTGTGGCTTTAGATGGAACTCTTTTGTCAGGAAACAATATAAATCAGGAATTGAGCTTGCTAAGAAACAAAGAAAGGAATTAAAAAAACAAACTGTTCCACAAAAAGATAGCCAAATGAAAGAAACTCAAAATATTGGTGCCGGATCCTCTTATGAAGCTGAGCAAAGTTCCATTACATTTTCTGCGGTAATTCATTATTTAGAGTATCTCTATAAGAAAGCAAAAGATATTGGAGTACTGGAAGAAGAGAGACAGCGTTTTTCGGAAAAAATAAAAGAATTAGAAAAGGAAACATACTATTTAGCAGCTGAAAATGAAAGACTTACTAAAAGCTTAAAAGCAATAGAAGAGGATTACCGTTCCTTACTGGAAATTATGGAACGAGCTCGAAAGATGGTAGTCTTTCAAGATGAGGATCGACAACAAAAAGTAAAATTCCAAATGGATAAAAACGGAAATTTAGAAAGAGTGGAAAAGTAATAAGTAAAGCGGACATATTTGTCCGCTTAAGTATTTTGATTTTAATCATTGGTATTATTGTGCTTTAACCCCTTCTGGATACCATACAAGCGGGTTTTCCCCTCTATCACGTTCCATATCATAATCTACACTCGTAAAGCCCATTTTTTCCCAAAAATCTCGAGATTGGACTCTAGGATTTGTTTTAATTGGTAAACCAAAACTTTTTGCAAATTCAACTAACATTCTTCCATATCCTCGACCTTGGTAATCAGGAAGTACCTCTAGTTTCCATAATTCTAAATAATTTTGTGGTGGATAAAAATAACGGTCATATTTGGCATCGATTTGATATAAACTCATCCTGGCTACCAGCTTATCCCCGAAATAGATTCCATAAAATGGTGATTCAATATCATTATCTACCATATTTGCCTCGAGATCTTCCAACATAGAAAGTTCTTGAAGTCCGTATTCTTTAAATTTTTTAAATTCTTCTAGTGTTTTAAAGTTTATTTTTAGTTTCTCTACTTTTGTCCCCATAATCTTCCTCCCAAATCAAACAATTGTATATCTTGTTGTACTTCTGAATAAAATGAAATAAATCATTTTTTAAATTTTTCAAATGAATCAATTTAATTATATAACAAAAGTGCAAAAAATTCTTCTATGAAAAAACAGGAAGCGTTTTCATATTTTGCAGGAAATTTAGACATCGATGTAGAAATATCTAAAATGGAGTAAACATTGGGGTATGAAAGGGGAAATTTGGTGCAAAAAATTTTAATTGCTAATCGTGGAGAAATTGCATTAAGGATTATTCGGACCTGCCGGGAAATGGGAATTGAAACAATTGCTGTTTACTCTGAAGCAGATAAAGATATGCCGTATGTCAAGGAAGCGACAAAGGCTGTTTGTATAGGGGAACCACCGGTTAATAAATCTTATTTACAGGCCGAAAAAATTTTAGCCATTGCGAAATCTGAAAAAGTAGATGCGATCCACCCGGGCTATGGTTTCTTATCTGAAAATGCAGCATTTGCCAGACAAACAAAAAATGAAGGAATCCTTTTTATTGGACCCGATCCTAATACCATTGAATTAATGGGAGATAAAATTGCCTCCCGACAAACAATGGAAAAAGCTGGAGTACCGGTAGTGCCAGGAAGTAGTTCAGGAATTAGAACCGTCGAGGAAGCATTAAACTTAGCAGAGAAAATTGGTTACCCCGTTATGCTAAAAGCAAGTGGAGGCGGCGGTGGTATAGGAATGATTCGTTGCGAAAATGAGCAAGCGCTCGTTAAGTCATTTGAATCAACCAAATCTCGGGCAAAGGCATATTTTGGTTCAGATGAGGTTTTTATTGAAAAATATATTGCTGATGCTCGACATATTGAGGTTCAAATATTTGGAGATAGTTATGGAAACATTGTCCATCTATTTGAACGGGACTGTTCCATTCAAAGACGACATCAAAAGGTAATAGAGGAATCTCCTTCACCATTTCTTTCTGCTTCTGTGAGGGAGAAAATGTATAACACCGCAATTAAAGCAGCGAAAGCTGTGAACTATTCCAATGCTGGTACCATTGAATTTATTGTGGATGAAGATGAAAATTTTTATTTCTTGGAAATGAACACTAGACTGCAGGTAGAACATCCTGTTACAGAGATGGTTACTGGTTTGGATTTAGTAAAATGGCAAATTCTTGTTGCCAGAGGAGAATCTCTTCCACTGTTACAGGATGAAATTCAATCAACTGGACATTCAATTGAATTTCGCCTATACGCAGAAGACTCTGTCCGCTTTTTACCGTCACCGGGTAAAATCACAACATTAAATTGGAATCAATTTGATGGGGTTCGAATTGATTCAGGATATGAAGAAGGGGGAACAGTAACTCCTTTTTATGATCCAATGATTGCTAAATGTATTTTTTACGGAAGCACGAGAAAAGATGCCATTCGTTCAGCAGAAATGTTTTTCAAGAATATTCAAATCGAAGGAATTAAAACAAATGCACCTCTTTTCTCAACTATTCTTGAAAATGAAGATTTTAGAAATGGTATATACACAACCAACTTTTTAACGAAACAATTAGTGAAATAAGGAGTGTTACAAAAATGAAAGAAATTACAGCAAGTATGGCAGGAACAGTATTAAATATTTTCGCAAAAGAAGGCGATCAAATAAATCTGGGACAGGAAGTACTAATGCTTGAATCGATGAAAATGGAAATTCCAATTGAAAGCGGTATCGAAGGGGTAGTAAAAGAAGTAAAAGTCAACATCGGTGATTTTGTTAACGAAGGCGATGTTTTAATGGTTTTAGGATAAGCAAGGAGGAGCTATTATGGTAGCGTCATATACATTAAATAATCAATTAGATGAATACAGAAGAAAAATTGAAGCTGGAGGGCACCCAAAATATCACGAAAAGGCAAAGGACCAAAAGAAACTATTTGTCCGTGAAAGACTGGCATTATTATTTGATGAAGGAAAATTCGAAGAGGACGGTAAATTTGCCAACTTTTCTGCTGGTGATCTTCCAGCAGATGGAGTTGTTACAGGTATTGGTAAGATCAACGGTCAAACAGTTTGTGTAATGGCGAATGATTCAACGGTCAAAGCTGGTTCATGGGGAGCGCGGACTGTAGAAAAAATAATTCGAATTCAAGAAACCGCAGAGAAGTTAAAGGTACCATTACTCTATCTTGTCGATTCTGCTGGTGCCAGAATAACAGATCAGTTGGAAATGTTTCCAAACCGACGTGGAGCCGGTCGAATTTTTTACAACCAAGTAAAGCTTTCAGGAATGATTCCTCAAGTTTGTATTTTATTTGGTCCTTCAGCAGCAGGTGGTGCGTATATTCCAGCTTTTTGTGATATTGTCATTATGGTTGATCAAAATGCTTCCATGTATTTAGGATCACCACGTATGGCAGAAAAGGTTATTGGTGAAAAAGTAACACTGGAAGAAATGGGCGGTGCCCGAATGCATTGTACTGTGAGTGGGTGTGGCGATGTTCTTGTGTATAGTGAGGAGGAAGCCATTGAATCAGCTAAGAAGTATCTCAGTTATTTCCCATCCAGCTTTAAAGAACAGCCAAAAAAAATTCAAGGTGTGCCAGCTAAAGAAGGGCGTGATCTGGAATCGATCATACCGGAAAATCAAAATGCACCATTCGATATGTACGAATGCATTGATCGTCTCGTTGACCAGAATAGCTTTTATGAAATTAAGAAACTTTTTGCTCCTGAAATCATTACAGGGTTAGCAAGAATTGACGGCAGAGCTGTAGGAATTATTGCTAATCAGCCAAAGATTAAGGGAGGAGTCCTTTTTGTTGATTCTGCCGATAAAGCAGCAAAGTTCATTCAATTATGCGATGCGTTTCATATCCCATTACTATTTCTTGCGGATGTTCCAGGTTTTATGATTGGAACGAAAGTGGAACGTGCAGGAATTATTCGTCACGGGGCTAAACTTATTGCGGCAATGAGCTCTGCAACTGTTCCGAAAATCTCTGTTATCGTGAGAAAAGCATATGGTGCAGGTCTTTATGCCATGGCAGGTCCTGCTTTTGAACCGGATTGTTGTATCGCTCTACCAACAGCTCAAATTGCCGTTATGGGTCCTGAAGCAGCCGTAAATGCTGTCTATTCAAATAAGATTAATGAGATAGAAGATCCGAAGGAAAAGATGGCATTTGTTCAGGCTAAGCATAAAGAATACAAGGAGCATATTGATATTTACAAGCTAGCTTCAGAGCTTATTGTAGATGAAATTGTTGCTCCATCAGAACTGAGAGATGTTTTGATTCAACGATTTAGTTTCTATGAAACAAAAGAACTGCACTTTAGTGTAAGAAAACATCCTGTTTACCCTGTGTAAAATGTTAATCCCTTGTCATTTGACTTGGGATTTTTTATATTTTCATATAAAAGTGTTAATAATCTGATAAAATACGGATAGAAATTCGTTTGTAAAGTAGGGTTTATAATGAAAATTGGAATAATTGGTGCTGGTTCAATAGGATTGTTATTTGCATCTTACCTCAGTAAAACTTTTGAGGTGAATCTATATACTAGAACTGTCGAACAAGCAGCAGATATTAATCAATACGGAATTTTAATTAAAAAAGGATCAGAACAATCAATAGCCATTGTAAATGCTTGTCCGGTTAGAGAATGGGCGGGTTTAGATGATTTTACAATTATTGCTGTAAAACAGTATCAATTACAATCCATTATTGAAACTATAAGATTCCAAAGTATGGTTTGTGAAAATTTCTTGTTCCTACAAAATGGGATGGGGCATTTAAAATGGTTAGAAAATATTCCAGCAAAAAATTTATTTGTAGGAACGGTCGAACATGGTGCCTTAAAAGAAGGTTCTAATGTCGTTTATCATAATGGTGTAGGAATTACCAATGCAGCTGTTTTAAAGGGTAAAATAGAGCCTCTCCGTCATTTTTCAGATCTTACCCCTAAAGAATTTCCAATCTTGGTTAAAAAGGATTATCGTGAAATGATGGTGAATAAATTAATTGTCAATGCAGTTATTAATCCGTTAACCGCCATTCTTGGAGTGAAAAACGGTGCATTGATACAAAATCAGTATTATTATAAAGTGTTAGTTAATCTATTTCTTGAAATATGTAATATATTAGGCTTAGAAAATCAGGAGATATATTTGGAACAAGTTCTTAAAATTTGCCAAAATACTGCTAATAATCGCTCATCTATGCTCAAAGATATAGAAGCTGGTCGATTAACAGAAATCGAGGCTATTTTAGGGTATTTATTAGATGAGGCAGCTAAACAGAAAAAGCATACTCCCCAAATTGAAATTATATATTATTTGATTAAAGGGAAAGAACAGGATGAAAGGGGAGATCATTTGTGAGTACAATCCTAAATTTTTTATTAACGATTTTATTTATTATGCCATTTGTCGGTTTTTTTCTGGTTTTCTTTATGAGTAAAATTTGGACTAAAAATCACAAAAAGTCCTTTCATATTGCCATTGATTATACAACTATATTATTTATCATTTCAGTTTATTTTTTAATGAATACGATATGGGGAAAATCATTTATCTGGTTAATATTATTGGTTATCATTATGATTGCTATTGTTTTTGTCATTGTCCACTGGAGGATTAAAGAAGAAATCATATTAACAAAGGTAACAAAAGGAATTTGGCGTTTTAACTTTCTACTTTTTACAATTGCTTATATTACATTAACGCTCTATGGTCTAATTCTTCGTGCGTTAACATTTACGTTTTCATAGGCAGATATTTTTTTATATAGGCTAAGGAGTGGTATACTCTTATAAGAATGAAATCGGGTATTCAGAAAGGAAGTACGTGGATGGAGATTCTCAATCTCTCTTTGCCGGCTGTAAATCGGTTTGCTTCTCATTATTTGGAACAATCTGAAGTGGTCCGGCCTTTTTTTCACTATCTTTATAATGATTTAAATGAGGATAATAATCGATTGAAAGAGCTAAAAAATCGGAAGTTTCCTCGTAAAGATCTTGCAGATTACATTGAAAACTTTATGTCAGATCTTCCAATCTCAACAGCCGTTAAACGGTCAATAAATAAATTAAAGCAAGAGGATAGTGTTGTGGTGATTGGAGGACAGCAGGCTGGAATTTTGACGGGACCGCTTTATTCCATACATAAAATCATATCAATCATTAAGTTGGCTGAACAAAAGGAGAAGCTACTTGGGGTACCCGTCGTTCCTGTTTTTTGGATTGCTGGAGAGGATCATGACTTTCAAGAAGTAAATCATGTTTTTGTCCAAAGTGAAGTAAATGCTGTTAAATGGACCTATCCAGAAAAAGTTCTTCAAAAAAAAATGGTTTCTAAAATCCAATTAAACAAAGATGTTTGTTTGGAGTGGGTGAAAAAATTAATTGAGAATTTTGGAGAAACGGAACATACTAATAAATTAATTGCATTTGCGGAAGAGCAAATTAACCGTTCCAATACTTTTGTTGATTTTTTTGCAAAAATTATAATGGAACTCTTTAAAGATTTTGGTTTGTTAGTTGTGGATTCTGGTGATAGCCATTTCCGAAAATTGCAAACCGAATTTTTGAAAAAACAAATTAATCAGCACGAAGCTATAACGTTTTCTCTATTGGAGCAGCAAAAACAAATAATAGATAAAGGGTTTCCGGTTACAATTGAATCCAATGAAAATGCTGCAAATTTATTTTATTATGATACGATACGAAATGAACGTATCTTATTAGAGTACAATCGAGATACTCATCAATTTGTGGGGAAAAGTGGAAGAGTTTCTTTTTCAAAAGAGGAATTGTTGGAGATTGCCGTAAACAACCCGGAGATATTAAGTAATAATGTGGTAACTCGACCCTTAATGCAAGAATGGTTGTTTCCTACCTTAGCCTTTATTGCTGGTCCGGGAGAAATTTCTTATTGGGCAGAATTAAAGCTTGTTTTTGAACATTTTGGAATCAAAATGCCTCCCATTGTCCCACGTTTAAATATCACAATTTTGGAACGTGGTATTGAGTCGGATATCAGGGAGCTTAATTTAAATCTTTCTGACGTTCTTCAAAGTGGAACTGAAAAAGAAATAGAACAGTTTTTAGATACTATTAAAGACAAGGAAATAGATGATTTATTTACAGTTACGATCAATCAGGTGATTAAACAATACCGTTTACTTGAGACAAAAACGTTTGAATTGGATCGGGGACTCATTCCACTTTTAAAGAAAAATGAATCAAATGTATTGAAAGAATTACATTTTCTACAAATGAAAATGAACGAATCTGTTAAACGTAAACATGATGATCAATTAAAAAAATATGCCCGTGTTAATCTCGCACTTCGTCCGGATGGATATCCACAGGAACGAATATGGAATATATTTTATTACCTAAATCAATATGGAATGGATTTTGTAAAGGATTTAATGCTCCTTTCCTTTAATTTTGACGGAAGTCACAAAGTAGTAAAAATATAAATTTTTAATAGTTAAGCAATGCCCTTCGGAAGTTTGAGTAAAAATTAAACTTTCGGAGGGCATTTTTTAATTCCTATTTTCGTAATAGAAAGTTGTCTAGCGTAATTATGAGCGGTGATGAGACTTATGACCAGTCTAAATCAAATTTCTTTTGTCTCATCATGTTTCCTGTAATTAGGGTGAAAAGCGACATAATGTAATGCTTCACAACGATACATGTCACAATCAAAAGAATTAGCTTTTGGGAATAGGTTATACTCCGCTGACCAGGAAGCTTTCTATTATCGTGAGCGGATAAGGGATTTAAGTCGACTTACATAGGTTTTGATAGTAATTTGTTTTAACTATTATTCTAATTATCATTTGGACAACTGTTTAATAGTTCTGTTCATACTTTTTTAATAGGGGGAGAAATTTTTTAAGAAAAAAGGAGGATTTTTTGCTGTTATGACCGAATAGTTTATTAAAATGGTGGTGGAAAGTGGGGGAATGTGGTACAGTTTTTATAGAAAGTGGGGGTAGAGGGTATGTTCATGGGGGAATACCATCATAACATTGATTCAAAAGGCCGTTTGATTGTGCCCTCTAAATTTCGTGATGAACTTGGTGAGATGTTCATTCTTACTAGGGGATTGGATCAATGTTTATTTGGTTACCCGTTGTCAGAGTGGAAGCTGATTGAAGAAAAGCTTAAAGGTTTACCTCTGACAAAGAAAGATGCCCGTGCCTTTACAAGATTCTTCTTTTCTGGAGCAACAGAAAGTGAGCTGGATAAGCAAGGAAGAATTAATATCCCGACACCACTTTTGCAATATGCGAAATTAGAAAAAGAGTGTGTGATTTTAGGTGTTTCCAATCGAATTGAAATTTGGAGCAAACAGATTTGGGAAGATTATTTTGCAGAATCAGAAGAATCTTTTGCGGAAATTGCAGAAAATATGATTGGCTTTGATATATAATGGATAAGTTATATTAATATATTTTCTGTATGGTGAATAAATTTCGATTGATTGGAAAAGGTGGTACTTACATGTTTAAACATACAACTGTGTTATTAGAAGAAGCTGTAGAAGGTCTTAATATTAAGCCAAATGGTATTTATGTAGATTGTACCCTTGGTGGAGCAGGACATAGCTCTAGAATATTATCAAAGCTTGGGGACAAGGGAAAATTATTTGCATTTGACCAGGATGAGACAGCAATAGCGCATGCAAGAGAAAAGCTATCAGAATATGGTGAGCAATTAGTCATTATTAAAAGTAATTTTTTGTTTTTGAAGGAAGAGCTAGAAAAACGCGGCATTGAAAAGGTAGATGGTGTTTTATATGATCTTGGAGTTTCATCTCCACAACTAGATACGCCTGAAAGAGGTTTCAGCTATCATCATGATGCCCCATTAGATATGAGAATGGATAAAGATGCGCAAATTTCTGCATATGACGTTATTAACCATTGGAAATATGAAGAACTAGTTCGTATCTTTTTTCAATATGGGGAAGAAAAATTTTCCAAACAGATTGCTCGGAAAATTGAATCGGCAAGAACTGTTAAGCCTATTCAAACAACTGGAGAATTAGTTGATTTAATTAAAGAAGCGATCCCTGCGCCTGCAAGAAGAAAGGGAGGACATCCAGCGAAGAGAATTTTTCAAGCTGTTAGAATTGCAGTAAATGATGAATTAGCTGTTTTTGAAAAATCATTAAATCAAGCCATTGATATGTTGAACCCCGGCGGCAGAATAAGTGTTATTACCTTTCATTCATTAGAGGATAGGATTTGTAAATCAACTTTCAAAAAATCAGCTGAAACACCAAACTTGCCTCCTGGGCTACCAATTCTACCAGATGAGTACAAGCCCACTTTAAAAATAATAACTCGTAAACCGATTCTTCCATCGGAAGAAGAAGTGGAACATAACAATCGTGCAAGGTCGGCAAAACTGCGAATTGCCGAAAAAATATAAAATAAAAGGCCGGAGGGGAGAAGATGAGTAATCTTGCCAGGAACTACACACAGCAACAGCTTCATGCTGAAAAAAAAGGTCAAGCGAGGAAACAAATAAAAATAAAAAAATCCTGGCTTACTCCAGGGGAGAAAATAATTGGAATTGCATTTGCTGGATTAGTTTGTTTTGGGTCTGTACATCTCATTTCAAATCAAACAAAAATTTATGAAATGAATAAACAAATTCAAAAAATTGAAGCAACTGTAAAGGAACAACAAAAGGTTAATGGAGACTTAAAAGTTCAAGTAAGTGAATTAAGTACGTACGAACGGATTTATCAAAAGGCTAAAGAACTTGGTCTCGTTATCCATGAAAATAACGTCAAGGTAGTGCAGGAACAATGAACAAAAAACAACCAAATATGAATGTAGGAGCAGCGATATTGTTTGTAATATTCGGCCTGCTCTTTTTTGTCTTAGTAGTCCGGTATTTTTCGATTCAAATAACTGGTGAAGTAGCAGGACAGCAACTTGCAGCAAAAGCCCAGCAAAAATATAGCCGGGTAGGGGTTCTTCCTTCTACTAGAGGAATTATTTTTGATCGAAATGGGGAGGTAGTTGCAGAGGATACTACATCCTATACATTGGTCGCAATATTGGACAAGAAAATGACTACAGACCCAAAGAAACCGAAACATGTGGTAAATCCTGAAAAAACAGCACAGGAACTTGCCAAAATAATAAAAATGGATGAATCGGCAATTTATGAAATATTGACTAAAGGGATAAAAAAAGGAAGATTTCAAGTTGAGTTCGGAAAAGCAGGAAAAGATATCTCCCATGAAACCAAGAATAAAATTGAGGCTTTAAAACTTCCTGGCATTACTTTTATTCGAGATTCAAAGCGGTTTTATCCAAATGGAATTTTTGCATCACACGTGGTTGGCTATGTAGATCGAAATCAGGAAACGAATAAAGAAGTTGGAAAAATGGGGATTGAAAAATCCCTGAATAAAGAATTAACTGGTGAAAATGGAAAAATTACTTACGAGAGTGATCTATGGGGATATATTCTTCCAAATGGAAAAGAAAAAGTAATACCTGCAAAAAATGGTCATGATGTATATTTAACAATAGACAAAAAGATTCAAACGTTCCTTGAAGATGCAATGGAAAAAGTGGCAAAGGATTATAAACCAAAAAAAATTATTGGGGTTGTAGCTGACGCAAAAACAGGGGAAATATTAGCAATGGGTCAAAGGCCTTCTTTTCATCCGAAAACTAGAGAGGGAATTGCGAAAGGTTGGCATAATGAAGCAATTGAAACCTCATTTGAACCTGGTTCGACAATGAAAATTTTTACGCTTGCTGCAGCTGTCGAGGAAAAAGTGTTTAATCCTGATGAATACTACGAATCTGGTTCTTATCGGGTAACGGAAAAAGATAAGGCTATCCATGACCATAATGGTTCAGGCTGGGGAAGCATTACCTATCTTGAGGGGGTTCAACGATCCTCTAATGTTGCGTTTGCTAAAATCGCTAATGAAAAATTAGGATTTGACAAATTACGAGAATATTTAACGAAATTTGGGTTTGATAAACCTACAGGTATTGACTTACCTAATGAGGCTACGGGGAAAATCCAGTATCATTATCCAATTGAAAAAATCACAACAGCTTATGGCCAAGGGACTGCCATTACGCCTATCCAACAGATTCAAGCAGCAACTGCTATTGCCAATAATGGAAAGATGATGAAGCCACAAATCGTGAAAAGAATCGTTAATCATGATACGGGAGAAACGATTAAAGAAATGGAACCAGAAGTAGTTTCAACTCCCATTTCTGCTGATACTGCCAAGAAAGTTCGTGATTATCTTGAAACAGTGGTGACCTCACCAAAAGGAACAGGTACTCGTTACCAAATTGAAGGCTATAGTGTAGCTGGAAAAACAGGCACAGCCAATATCCCTGGTCCGGATGGGAAGTATTTGAGAGGGGCCAACAACTATATTTTTTCTTTTTTGGGTATGGCTCCAAAAGAGAATCCAAGATTAATAGTTTATGTAGCCGTTCAGCAACCTCAATTGGAGGGAGCTGACACTGGAATTGGTGCTATTCCTGTTTCGGCAGTATTTAAACCGGTGATGCAAAATAGTCTACATTATTTAAATATAAAACCGTCAACGGTTGATAAAGCCGATGTTTATGAATTACCAAATATAGTTGGAAAACAGGTAGAGAAAACAGTAAAGAACTTAAAAGATAAGGATATCGAAGTAGTTGTTCTTGGGGAGGGAGAGAAAGTAATTGGTCAACAGCCAGAGCCTGGAACAGCCATTCTTGAAGGTGAAAAGGTAGTAATCCAAACAAATGGTGAATTGACTGCACCTGACATGACTGGCTGGTCACTAAGAGACGTTATGAAGGTTGCGAATTTAACAGGCATGAAACTCCATTCAAAGGGAAAAGGGTACGTGGTTCAGCAAAATGTGAAACCACAAAGCCAAATTCGTAAGGGTGATTATCTGATCGTTGAATTAAAAACTCCTGAAGAACAATGGCAAGAAGAATTAAATTCTAATGACGAACAAGAAAGTGAAGAGGAAAATAAAAAAGAAAAAGTACAAGATTAACCTAACTGAGGCTGACTTTATGCGGCCTCTTTTTCACGACCAAAAACCGGACGGCCTTCCGTTCTATTCAGTATTGTACATGCATATAAATGAACGATACTGTAAAGGAGGCTCAATGTTATTATGCGCGTTTCAAATGTAACAGTCCGAAAAAGATTATTAATCGCACTTTTCGTTGGAATGGCTATTTTCTTCATTATTGATGTTCGGCTCGGGTATGTACAGTTTTATCTAGGAGATATGTTGACCGCGCGTGCAAAGGATTCGTGGAGCCGAAATATTCCCTTTGAACCCGAACGGGGAGAAATTGTTGATCGAAATGGAGTTCCGCTGGCAACAAATATTAGTGCCCCCACTGTTTATGTGATACCTAGGCAAATAAAAGATCCTGCTGCAACAGCAGAAAAGCTTGCTAGTGTTCTCAATTATTCTAAGGAAAAAGCTTATCGAGATATTACAAAGAAAGAAAATATAGTGCGAATAAAAGAAGGAAGAAAAATTTCCCATGAAAAAGCAAAGGAAATCAGGTCACTCGGACTTGATGGTGTATACATTGGTGAAGATTCTAAGAGACATTACCCTTATGGCAGTTATTTGTCTCACGTGCTTGGTTTTGTCGGAGTGGACAACCAAGGACTAATGGGATTAGAAAAATATTATGATAAAGAGTTAAATGGTGAACGAGGTTCAGTCAAATTTTATGCCAATGCCAAAGGGGAAAGAATGAATGATATGGCGGACGATTATGAGAAGCCGGTGAAGGGTTTAGATTTAAAGCTTACAATTGATTCGAAAATCCAGACCATTGTTGAAAGAGAATTAGATATCGCTGAAGCACAATATAACCCTGACGGTATCATTGCCATTGCAATGAACCCTAATAATGGCGAAATATTAGCGATGTCAAGCCGGCCATCATTTGATCCTGCTAATTTCAGAAATGTTCCTCAAGAGGTATATAATCGGAATTTGCCTGTATGGATGACTTATGAACCTGGTTCTACGTTTAAAATTATTACTTTGGCGGCTGCATTAGAGGAAGGGAAGGTTAATCTTGAAAAGGAGCATTTTCATGATCATGGTTCTGTGGAAGTAGCCGGAGCAAGATTGAAATGTTGGAAAAGGGGAGGACACGGTAGCCAGACATTTTTAGAAGTAGTTCAAAACTCTTGTAACCCGGGTTTCGTAGAACTTGGTCAAAGATTAGGAAAGGAAAAGCTTTTTAAATATATAAAGGATTTCGGATTTGGGGAAAAAACAGGTATTGATTTACAAGGAGAAGGTACCGGGATATTATTTAATTTAAATCGTGTAGGTCCTGTGGAATTGGCCACTACGGCATTCGGACAAGGTGTTTCGGTTACACCGATTCAACAAGTTGCTGCAGTTTCAGCAGCTATTAATGGTGGTATTTTATACAAGCCTTTTATCGCAAAAGAATTAATTGATCCAGTTACGAAAGAGGTTGTAATGAGAAATACCCCGGTTGAAAAAAGAAGGGTCATTTCCGAGGAAACATCTAAAAAAATTCGACATGCACTTGAAAGCGTAGTTGCCCAAGGTACAGGAACTAAAGCTTTCGTTGATTCATACCGTGTCGGAGGAAAAACTGGAACAGCTCAAAAAGCTAAAGGTGGAAAATATTTAGAAAATAACTTCATCGTTTCATTTATTGGTTTTGCCCCAGCTGATGATCCGCAAATTGTCGTTTATGTTGCGGTTGACAATCCAAAGGGAGTTAGGGCATTTGGGGGTACCATTAGTGCACCGATTGTTGGTAACATCATGAAGGATGGTTTGAGTGCATTAGGAGTTGAGCCAAGAAAGGAACAAATTGAGAAAGAAATAAAATGGCCAGACACTCCGCCAATTGTCCTTCCTAATTTTGTAGGGATGACAAAACAAGAACTTCAAGAACAGTTAATTAACCTTCAAATTGATGCAAGTGGTGATGGTGATGTCGTTGTAAGTCAATCACCTGAACCAGGTACAAAAGTTAAGGAGGGCTCAAAAATACGACTTTATTTTGATAAGGGAGAATAAAGTAGGGGAAGCTTATCATTTCCTATTGCTACAAGTTATTATTCTCCTCACTTTTACCTATTATTTAATAACAAAATAGAAAAAATAATAAATTTCATGTAAAATAAGGTGAAACTGTCATTGGTAGCCCAAGGTAATGCTTATGAGAGTAGATGCAAGGTTATGAGAGGAATTGAGATTAACATGAGGTTGAAAAAACTACTAGAGAATTTACATCTACTAACACCATATCAAGGTGAAGATCTTGAAATTACATCAATTGAAAATGATAATCGGAAAGTACAAAAAGGAAGCTTATTTATCTGTATTAAAGGATATACGGTGGACGGACATGATTTTGCAGCTTTAGCTGTGAAAAATGGAGCAGCGGCTGTTTTGGCAGAACGGCCGCTTCCTCTTGAAGTGCCGGTTATTATCGTAAAAGATACGAAAAGAGCGATGGCGGTCCTGGCTGATGCATTTTATGGACAACCGACAAAGAAATTAAAATTAATAGGGATTACGGGTACAAATGGGAAAACCACAACCAGTCACATGATCGAAAAAATTTTTGCAGATCGCGGTTGTAAAACAGGATTAATTGGAACGATGTATACAAAGATTGGAGATAAGACATTTGAATCGAAAAATACAACACCTGAAAGTCTTACACTGCAGAAAACCTTTCATCAGATGGTAGGAGAAGGTGTGGAGACTGCGGTAATGGAGGTATCTTCCCATGCATTAGATTTAGGGAGAGTACATGGTTGTGATTTTGATGTTGCCGTGTTCACCAATCTCACACAAGATCATTTAGATTATCATAAAACGATGGAAGAATATAAACGAGCGAAGAGTTTATTATTTGCACAACTAGGCAACACTTTCCATCACCAAAATCCAAAATTTGCTGTATTAAATGCGGATGATCCGGCATCAGAAATGTTTCGAAGTGCTACTGCTGCACATGTTGTAACATATGGGATTGATACAGAGGCTGATATTCAAGCACAAAATATCCAAATGACATCAACCGGAACAAAATTTGAAATTGTAATTGGGGAGAACCGATACCCAATACATATTCAATTAATTGGAAAATTTAGTGTTTATAATGTGCTGGCAAGCTTCACAGCTGCACTTGTTTTCGGAATACCAATCAGACAAATTATTCATTCGCTTGAAAGTCTTAAAGGAGTGGCAGGAAGGTTTGAACTTGTTCAAGCAGGGCAGGATTTTACAGTTATCGTTGACTATGCCCATACTCCAGACAGCCTTGAAAATGTATTGAAAACGATCCGGCAATTTGCCCAGAAAAAGATTTTTGTAGTCGTTGGTTGTGGTGGAGACAGAGATCGAACCAAGCGTCCGCTTATGGCAGAAATAGCCTGTCGATATGCAACACATCCAATTTTCACATCAGATAATCCTAGAAGTGAGGATCCAATTGCCATATTAAAAGATATGGAAGCGGGGGTAGCTGGATATTCTTCTTACAAGATTATTCCTGACCGAAAGGAAGCTATTGTGTATGCTGTGAACCAGGCATCTTCCGGTGATGTAATATTAATAGCCGGTAAAGGGCATGAGACTTATCAACAGATCGGAAATGAAGTCTATGAATTTGATGACCGGATTGTTGCACGCGAAGCCATTAAGGAGAGATAAGAATGCTGTTGGCATACAATGATTTGGCTAATATCGTTTCAAAGAAACAAGGGGTACAGGGTGATTTTTTCTTTCAAACAGTAACAGACATGGCAAATGTGAACCAGCCAAAAGGATTATTTATTCCAATTAATGAGGACTCAGGAGAATTGGCTGAAGCTATTACACATGGGGCAATTGCTACCATATGGGACTCGGAAAAAAAGTTGCCTTCCTATACCCCGAACCATTTTCCAGTATTCTTTACAAATAACCTAACAGATACAATAGCTAGACTTTTGCAATGTTATATCGAAAAATTAAATGGAGAAACAAATAAGCAGATGGAAATAACAAACTTTAACTTTTTAAATAAAAAACTTCTTAATAAAAATAATGAAACATATGATATTGCTGTAATGTTAAATAAGATAAAAGAATTACAACAAAACAATACTAAGAGGAGGGGATAAAATGTTGGAGCAGGTTATCTTTTTCACAATCATTATGGCATTTCTAATATCTGTATTGCTTTCTCCCATTTTTATTCCCTTCTTAAGAAGGTTGAAATTTGGACAAAGCATTCGTGAAGAGGGACCGAAATCCCATCAAAAAAAATCGGGAACACCGACAATGGGCGGAATTATGATTTTATTCTCTATTATTATTACAACTGTAGTAATGACAGGGAAATTTTCCGAGCCTACGGTTAAAACGTATTTGCTACTTCTAGTAACGGTTGGATTTGGACTACTAGGATTTTTAGATGATTTTATCAAAGTAGTCATGAAACGAAATCTTGGGTTAACTTCGAAACAAAAGCTTTTGGGACAGATTATCATATCGGTAATCTTTTATTTAGTTTATAAACAAAATGGATTTACTACAGAAATAAGCATTCCAATTACGGATACTACTATTGATTTAGGCTGGCTATTTGTCTTTTTCATTATCTTCTGGCTTGTCGGATTTTCTAATGCAGTAAATCTTACAGATGGACTGGACGGTTTGGTATCAGGCACCGCAGCCATTGCATTCGGTGCATTTGCCGTCTTAGCTTGGAACCAATCGCAAATGGAAATTGCGATTTTTTCCGTTGCAATTGTTGGTGCAGTTCTTGGATTCTTAGTGTTTAATGCTCACCCAGCTAAAGTTTTTATGGGAGATACCGGTTCATTGGCGTTGGGAGGTGCCATTGCAGCTATATCCATTCTAACTAAATTGGAAATTTTATTGCTGATCATTGGTGGAGTGTTTGTTATTGAAACATTATCAGTTATCCTTCAGGTTGCATCATTTAAAACGACAGGAAAAAGGATTTTTAAAATGAGTCCATTACATCACCATTATGAATTGAGTGGCTGGTCTGAATGGAGAGTGGTCGTTACCTTCTGGAGTGTAGGTTTATTATTTGCGATTCTTGGAATCTATATTGAGGTGTGGATGTAATTGAAACAGATTAATTCGTATGTTCATAAAAAGATTCTTGTGCTGGGGTTAGCGAAAAGCGGGGTTACGGCAGCCTCTTTATTACATAAGTTAGGAGCATTCGTTACCGTCAATGATAAAAAGCCATTTTCTGAGAATCCGGAAGCTCAGGGACTGCTTGAGCAAGGGATAAAAGTAATTTGTGGAGAGCATCCAGTCGAACTTCTTGATGAAGGTTTTGAACTCATTGTAAAAAATCCAGGTATTCCTTATAGCAATCCAATGATTCAAGGTGCTATTGAAAGGGGAATTCCTGTTATAACTGAGGTGGAGTTGGCTTACGAAATTTCAGAAGCTCCATTTATCGGCATTACAGGAACAAATGGCAAAACTACGACAACGACACTAGTTTTTGAAATGTTAAAGCGAGGAAATAAAAATCCATTAATAGCTGGAAATATCGGGACAGTTGCCTCTGGTGTAGCACAGGAAGCAACAAATGATAATTGGATTGTTATTGAATTATCCTCCTTTCAATTAATGGGGATTAACACATTTAATCCAAAGATTGCCATTATCACAAATATTTATGATGCCCATCTAGATTATCATGGTACTAAAAAAGAATATATAGAAGCCAAGGCAAACATCACTAAAAATCAAACGGATTGTGAATATTTGATTTATAATGCAGATCAGCATGAAACAAGAGAAATTGCCCGAAGATCCAAAGCTATTACGATCCCTTTTTCTACAACAAATGAATTAGAAAAAGGTGCCTACATAAAAAATGGATGGATTTACTTTAATGAAGAACAGATAATAGAGATTGAGAAAATAGCATTACCTGGCCGCCACAACCTAGAAAATATCCTTTCAGCCATGGCTGCAGCAAAACTTTCTGGTGTAGAAAATGAGGCGATACAGGAAGTACTTCAAACATTTAGTGGTGTAAGACACCGTTTACAATATGTAGCCGAAGTAAACGGAAGGAAATTTTATAATGACTCGAAAGCCACTAATACTTTAGCAACGATAAATGCACTTCAAGCTTTTAACAGACCTGTTATTTTACTAGCAGGTGGTTTAGATCGTGGAAATGATTTTGATGAGCTTATACCATATTTAAAGAATGTAAAGGCGTTAGTTACTTTTGGCCAAACCGCTAATAAATTAAAATCTGTAGGGGAACAAGCAGGAATAAAAATGATTAGGCATGTCGATAATGTTGACATGGCTGTACCTGTTGCATATAGTTTCTCTGAACCAGGAGATGTTATTTTGTTATCTCCTGCATGCGCAAGCTGGGATCAATACAAATCTTTTGAAGTCAGAGGAGACATTTTTATCGATGCGGTGCATAAGCTTAATTAGGGGCTTGTACATGAAAAGCGGAAGCACCCAAACAAGGGAGCAGAAGCCGGCGATTAAACTAATTTCACCTTAGCCCCAAAACTCGTAGTTGAGGTGTATAGTGGTGCCGACAAAGAGAACGACTCCTGATTTTATTCTAATGATTGTAACATTCACACTGCTGGCTGTAGGATTAATCATGGTGTATAGTGCAAGTGCAATATGGGCTGAATATAAATTTTCGGATTCATTTTTCTTCGCCAAAAGACAGACTCTGTTTGCAGGAGTCGGTATAGTAGCTATGTTTTTTATTATGAATATTAACTATTGGACCTGGCGTAGATGGTCAAAAGTCCTTTTAATTGTTTGTTTTGTGTTGTTAATTTTGGTATTAATACCTGGTATTGGAAATGTCAGAAACGGTTCTCGGAGCTGGATTGGAGTGGGAGCCTTTTCTATTCAGCCTTCTGAATTTATGAAACTTGCAATGATTGCTTTCTTGGCTAAGTTTCTCTCAGAACGACAAAAACTGATTACATCCTTTACAAAGGGACTTGTTCCATCTTTAGGTCTTGCCTTTTTGGCATTTGCAATGATTATGTTGCAGCCTGACCTCGGTACGGGTACGGTAATGATGGGAACTTGTGTTGTGATGATTTTCATTGCTGGTGCACGAGTAAGTCATTTTGTGTTTTTAGGATTATTGGGTGTAGCCGGGTTTATCGGGCTAATTGCTTCTGCTCCATATCGAATCAAACGTATCACATCGTTTTTGGATCCTTGGTCAGATCCGCTAGGAAGTGGATTTCAAATTATTCAATCATTATATGCCATTGGACCTGGTGGTTTATTTGGACTAGGACTCGGTGAAAGCAGACAAAAGTTTTTCTATTTACCTGAACCACAAACTGATTTTATTTTTGCAATTCTCTCTGAAGAGCTTGGATTTATTGGTGGCTCATTTATCATTCTATTGTTTGCATTGTTGCTATGGCGGGGAATTCGCATTGCCTTAGGGGCACCTGATTTATTTGGCAGTTTTCTAGCAGTAGGAATCATCGCCATGGTAGCGATCCAGGTAATGATTAATATCGGAGTAGTAACAGGGCTAATGCCTGTTACGGGAATTACCCTTCCATTCCTAAGTTATGGTGGATCCTCTTTAACATTAATGTTAATGGCGATTGGCGTTCTCCTCAACATTAGTCGTTATTCAAGATATTGATGTAAGCCCTGTTTTCTAACAGGGTCTTTTTGTAAGATAAGAAAGTATAAATGACTTTAAAAAGAGTCTATCGTAAGCGCCCTAACGGCGAGATGCCTTAAGATAAGTCAACATTGAATTGCCTTCTACTCTTCATATTATTCCATTTTCTGATATGAAGAGTTACTTAAGGAAGGTTGAGGCAGCAATTGTATTCACACCAAAAGTGATCGCTTTTGGGAGAAGGCCTTAAGCCGCTGAGTATGGTGCTTGCGATTTTTTGATAGAGGAGAAGTAAAACACTCGTCATCAACTATAATGATTACAAATACATAACATTCTTTTATCATTAGCTTACTTCATAACATTTTTGTAGTAGAATGTGTGTAGCAACTTTAATGAGGTGAAAAGAATGAGGATCGTTGTTAGCGGCGGAGGGACAGGCGGGCATATATATCCGGCACTTGCACTGATACGAGAAATATATAAAAAAAATAAAAATGCCTCTTTTTTATACATAGGAACAAAAAATGGTTTAGAAAGTAATATTGTCCCACGTGAAAATATTTCGTTTCAATCCATTCATATTACAGGATTTAAAAGAAAATTTACTTTAGATAATTTTAAAACGATCTTTCGCTTCATCAAAGGTGTAAGGGATAGCAAAAGAATTCTAAAAGACTTCAAACCTGATATTGTCATCGGAACTGGAGGTTATGTTTGCGGTCCTGTTGTTTATGCTGCTTCAAAACTAGGAATTCCCACCATTATTCATGAACAAAACAGTATACCAGGACTTACCAATAAATTTTTAAGCCGTTATGTGAATAAGATTGCGATTTGTTTTCCAGAGGCGAAAGAGTTTTTTCCGAAAGAAAAAGTAGTTTTTACAGGGAATCCAAGAGCCTCAGAGGTAGCAGAAAAAGATGGTATAAAAGGAAGGCTTTCGGTGGGACTGAGTACAGTTATGCCCGCCGTTTTAATCTTTGGTGGCAGCCGTGGTGCAAGACCAATCAATGAAGCAGTTGTTAAATCACTTTCCGAGTTGGCAGGGAAACCATACCAAGTCCTGTACGTTACAGGTGATATACATTATGAAGATGTCAAGAAAGAAGCAGAACTAATCGGCAGTCCTAAAAATGTAATTATAAAGCCATTTATTCATAATATGCCCGAGGTTCTTGCTGGGGTTGATTTAGTTGTTTCCAGAGCGGGAGCGACGACACTAGCGGAGATTACTTCCTTAGGGATACCAAGTATATTAATTCCTAGTCCTTATGTAACTAATAATCATCAAGAAAAAAATGCAAAATCACTTAGTGAACATGGAGCTGCTCATGTTTTATTAGAAAAAGATTTGACTAGTATAAGTTTAATCTCCAATATTGACCGAATTCTATTAAACAAAGAAACATTAAAAGACATGAAAGAAAAATCGTTAAAAATTGGTGTTCCTGACGCAGCTGAACGTTTTTATAAATTGGTTTGCGAACTAATTCGGGAAAATCAAAGGTAGCCCAAATAAATATTTTGCATAAACTAAATTATGTATGTTTGAAAGTTAGGTGGAGTATATGAAAGAATTATTGACAAATCTTCAAGAATTAAACATTGGAAAAATAAAAGAAAATGAATTGCTTGCCCATCATACCACAATCAAAATTGGTGGGCCGGCAGATATATTTATCGAGCCATCATCCATTGAAAATTTAATAAAACTAATGGATTTTATAAATAAACATAAGCTCAAATGGCGGGCAATCGGTAGAGGCTCCAATTTATTAGTATCCGATAAAGGGATTGAAGGAATTGTTATTAAGCTAGGAAAAGGACTTGATCATCTTGAGATAAACGGATCAGAAATTAGAGTAGGTGGCGGGCATTCGCTTGTGAGCTTATCTACATTAATAAGTAAAAAGGGTCTCTCTGGTCTTGAATTTGCTAGCGGAATACCAGGATCAGTGGGTGGCGCTGTTTATATGAATGCTGGAGCACATGGTTCTGACATCAGTAAAATTTTGAAAAAAGCTCATATTCTTTTTGAGGATGGGACAATGGAGTGGTTATCAAATGAAGAAATGGAATTTTCTTATCGAACATCCATCCTTCAAAACAAACGTCCGGGTATTGTTGTTGAAGCCATCTTCCAATTAACTGAGGGAGATAGAACAACAATTGTAAATCAAATGCAAAAAAATAAGGACTATCGTAAAGAAACGCAGCCTTGGAATTATCCATGTGCCGGAAGTATTTTTAGAAACCCATTGCCAAATTATGCAGGTAAATTAATTGAAAATGCTGGACTAAAGGGTTTTAGTATTGGAGGAGCAAAAATTTCAGAAATGCACGGGAATTTTATTGTTAACGCAGGTAATGCTACTGCAGAAGATGTATTAGCTTTAATCCAGCATGTGAAAGACACCATCTACAATTTGTACCAGATTAAAATGGAAACCGAGGTCGAAATAATCGGGAGAAAATAAAATAAACGGCTCACTGTGCATGGAACGAGAGAAAGTATAATTCTGTAATACTTTACCTTGAATTTCTATTAATAAATGTCTTACGAATGTCAAATATTGTGTTATAATTTTTTTAACTTAAACTTGGAAAGTCTCAAGAAGGAGAATGACGGCATGATTTTTCGTGCCGTTGTTTCTCTTTTCATGGTCGAGAGAATAATTATTTTGGACAAATTATAGATTGGTATATTTTGCACCACTTTACTTAGGTGGAGGAATTTGTAATGGATAAAGGGAAAATTGTAGCATTAGAGGACCGTATTCCTAAGTTAAAGGAGCAAAGAAGGAAGAAAGCAAATAAACGGCTTATCATCCTATTATCCTTATTTTTTACTATGATTGCTGCAGTAGCATATACTCAATCTCCGTTAAGCCATATTAAAACTATTTCAATAAAAGGGAATGTTGTCTATACGACTGATGAAATTATTAAAGCAAGTGGGCTTTCAATTGGGTCGAATATATGGGATGTGAGAAAAAAGAAAGTTTCATCCAAGCTTAAGAAATTATCTGAGATTAAAGATGCAAATGTAAAGATCAAATGGCCAAACACAGTGGCCATCGAAGTAAAAGAGCATCGAAGAATTGCTTATTTAAAGAGGGAAAATAAATATATTCCTGTGATGGAGAATGGAAAAATTTTATCGAATAAAAAAACGGAAATAATTCCTAATACTTCCCCGATTTTAATTCAATTTAAAGAGGGAAAGGTTCTCGATGAAATGATAAAAGGATTAGATACCCTCCCTACTGAAATCCTTAACTCCATCTCTGAAATTCATTATACTCCGAAAAAAACCGATAAATATCATATATCCCTATACATGAATGATGGTTTTGAGGTGAGTGCTACGTTAAGATCTTTTTCTGAAAAAATGATTCACTATCCTTCTATTGTCAGCCAATTAGATCCAAATAAAAAAGGCATTATTGATTTGGAAGTAGGCTCATTTTTTAAGGCTTTTGAAAAGGAAGTGGAGGATCAAGAAGTTGAAAATAATAAAGGTGAAGGGTAGCCACGTTATTTTATCACTTGTTTGCCTAGTTCTTGGGTTTATTATTTCTTTTTCCTTTCATATAACTCAGTTGAAAATGAATAATGAAAAACCAAACCTTTCTGATACTCAATATGAAAAAACTCTTTCTTTACGTAATCAGTTAATTGCTCAAGAAGAAATTAACTTAAAACTCCAAAAAGAATTAAAGAAAAAACAAGAAATGGTTCAAGAAAATGAAAGAGAACTTGCGAAACAAGCCCAAATCTATTCAAATATTGCTGAGGATACAGAAAAATTGCGGATGTTCTTAGGAAAGGTAAAGGTAAAAGGAAAAGGGATAAAAATCACACTTTCTGATGGTGCCTATGATCCGAATGAAGAAAATATTAATAATTATCTTGTTCACGAGCATCATGTATTTAAAGTCATCAATGAGTTGTACATATCTGGAGCAGCCGCAGTTGCGATAAATGGGCAGAGGTTAACAAGTCAATCCTACATTGTATGTAATGGACCAGTGATAACAGTTGATGGAGTTCAGCACCCTGCCCCATTTGTGATAACTGCTATTGGGGATCAAGAAGTACTGGAATCAGCTATTAATCTAACAGGTGGAGTGAAGGACCAGTTGGTTAACGATAATCTCATTTTCACAATGGAAAAGGAAAATGAGATTATACTACCCCCTGTTTTGGGAAGCTAATGACTAGTTTAATGTCCACATCTTGATGAATGGATAAGGTTAGGTGATAAAGTGGACAGGCTAAAATCAAGACTAAGTTTTACTTTGATTGCAGTGATCTTAGGTTTTATGCTTGCAATTCAATTCCAAACCGTAAAAAAGCCTGAAGAAAGAGACACAAGAGATATTTGGCAGTTGCGAGAAGCATTATTAAAAGAAAAAGAGATACAAGCCAACTTAATTGCGGAAATCCGTTCAAATGAAGAAAAATTAGCTGCCTATGAATCTAGTCGTGAGCAAAGTAAAGAAAAGACCTTAAGAGATACCCTTCAGGAATTGAAGATTGAAGTGGGGTTGACCGAAATTACAGGAGCAGGAATAACGCTAGTCATTGAACCAGTTTTGGAGGACCCTGGGATTGGAAGTGAAACAAAACATACGGTGCCGTCAGAATTGCTGAGACGTTTATTGAATGAATTAAACATGTATCAAGCAAAGTATGTATCCATTGATGGACAAAGAATCATTAATACAACAGTAATAAGGGAGATACAATCTGAAACGAAAATTGATGGGCACTCAATCAAAAGTCTCCCTATTGAAGTAAAAGTTGTTGTTAATGATATGGAAGGTGCAGAAAAGTTATATAATAATTTGCAAGTTTCAAAATCAAGGGATGAGTTCTTTATTGAGGGTTTTAGATTAAATGTTTTAACACCATCTCCTTCTATAACTGTGCCTGCCTATGAAAATCCAATAAGAATTCGGTTTATGGAGCCGGTGAAAGAAGGGGGAGGTTCATAGTGTGGCTACCAATATTAGGACTCATTGTTGGTATAATTATAGGACTATTGACAGAAATTCGAATTCCTGCCGAATATTCTAATTATTTGTCAATTGCTGTACTAGCAGCCCTTGATACATTATTCGGGGGAATTAGGGCTAATTTGCAAAATATTTATGATGAAAAAGTATTTGTTTCTGGATTCTTTTTTAATATAATTCTAGCTGCAAGTTTAGCTTTTCTCGGTGTACATATTGGTGTAGACTTGTACTTAGCGGCAGTTTTTGCATTTGGTGTAAGGTTGTTTCAAAATATTGCTGTAATACGGCGAATATTATTGACAAAATGGGCATCAAACAAAGAAAAATTAGAAAAAAGTTGAAAATTTTTAAAGGGAATCATTTAGTTATGACGAATAATTTTATAAGATATTAATAGGGATATTTTAATTGAACAAAAATCAATTGTTGTTCGACATATAGGAAAACTAAAGGAGGTGCCAAAGAATGAACAGCAATGAAATATTTGTTAGCCTTGACATCGGTACATCCAGTGTAAAAGTAATCATTGGTGAAATGGTCAATGACTCGGGAAAAGGCACATTAAATATAATTGGAGTAGGTAATGTAAAATCTGAAGGTTTACGTAAAGGGTCGATTGTCGATATGGACGACACCGTTCATTCTATTAAAAGGGCGATTGAACAGGCAGAGAGAATGGTAGGGATGGAGATACGTGAAGTAGTAGTTGGAATCCCTGGCCATAATATTATGCTACAGCCATGCCATGGAATTGTGGCCGTATCTGGTCACAATCGGGAGATAACAAATGAAGATGTGACCCGAGTGATTGAGGCCGCTTATGCGGGTTCGATTCCGCCAGAACGAGTAAATATGGGTGTGATCCAAAAACAATTTATTTTGGATGGTAAAGATGAAATCAATGATCCTCGTGGAATGATTGGTGTCCGTTTAGAAATGGATGGCACACTTGTAACAGGATCAAATACAGTGTTGGCTAATATTATTCGTTGTGTAGAACGCGCCGGATTAAATTTCTCCGATATTATTCTTCAGCCATTGGCAGCTGGAGATTATGCTCTCTCAAAGGATGAAAAGAATTTAGGAGTTGCATTAGTTGATATCGGTGGAGGATCTACAACTGTTGCAGTATTTGAAGAGGGATATTTAAAGGCAACGAGTGTGATCCCTGTTGGCGGCGATCTTATTACGAACGACTTATCGAAAGTCCTGCATACTTCTACTGAGGATGCTGAACATATTAAATTGAAATATGGACATGCTTTCTATGATCATGCTTCAGAGGATGAATATTTCAGTGTTCCGATTATTGGAAGCGACCAGCATCAACAATTCAATCAGTTATATGTATCAGAAATAATAGAAGCTAGAATGGAAGAAATATTTGAATTAATAGCGAAGGAATTAAAACGTTTAGGCGTGATTGACCTCCCAGGCGGCTTCGTTTTGACAGGTGGAACTGCCAACATGCAAGGTGTTTTGGAGCTTGCACAGGATTTATTTAAAAACCCCGTACGTATTGCCCGTCCGGATTATATTGGTGTAAGAGAACCTCAATATACAACAGCGGTTGGCTTGATTAAATATGCATATAAGAATGCTAGATTACCAGGTGGTATTCCAAAATCCCAATCAGCTGTTTCTGAGCCAATCGAAAAGAAAGTTCCAAAACAACAGCAGCAAAAAACAAAAGTAGAAAAGAATCCAGAAGAAAAAATGTCATCAAAGGTAAAAAAATTCCTTGGATACTTTTTCGAATAAGCGGCAGGGCCGAATAGGAATATCGACGAATTAGGAGGATTTTTCATGTTAGAATTTGATACAAATTTAGATTCTCTTGCAACCATTAAAGTAATCGGGGTTGGCGGAGGCGGCAATAACGCAGTAAACCGAATGATCGAGCATGGGGTTCAAGGTGTTGAATTTATCGCTGTAAATACAGATGCACAAGCATTAAACCTTTCAAAAGCTGAAGTCAAAATGCAAATTGGAGCTAAGCTTACTAGAGGGTTAGGAGCGGGTGCGAATCCAGAAGTAGGTAAAAAAGCAGCGGAAGAAAGCAAGGAACAAATAGAGGAAGCATTACGTGGGGCGGACATGGTATTTGTAACAGCCGGAATGGGCGGTGGTACAGGTACTGGAGCTGCACCAGTCATTGCACAAATTGCACGGGATTTGGGTGCCTTAACTGTTGGTGTGGTGACACGTCCATTTACATTTGAGGGAAAAAAACGTTCCACTCAAGCTTCCGGTGGAATCAGTGCAATGAAAGAAGCTGTTGATACACTCATCGTAATCCCTAATGATCGACTTCTTGAAATTGTAGACAAGAGTACTCCTATGCTTGAGGCGTTCCGTGAAGCGGATAATGTGCTGCGTCAAGGTGTTCAGGGTATTTCAGACTTAATTGCTACCCCAGGTTTAATTAACTTAGACTTTGCTGACGTAAAAACGATTATGTCAAATAAAGGATCAGCATTAATGGGAATTGGTGTTGCATCTGGTGAAAATCGTGCTGCTGAAGCGGCAAAGAAAGCTATTAATTCACCACTATTAGAAACTTCTATTGATGGTGCTCAAGGGGTTCTAATGAATATTACTGGCGGCTCCAACTTGAGTTTATATGAGGTACAAGAAGCTGCCGATATTGTGGCAACTGCAACCGATCAGGAAGTAAATATGATTTTTGGTTCTGTTATCAATGAAAATCTAAAAGATGAGATTATCGTAACAGTTATTGCTACGGGCTTTAATGAGGATGTCATTCAGCCGAAAACAACTCGCCCGACATTTGGACAAATTAAATCTCCAATTGGAAATGTCAAGAGAGAAGTGAAGCGGGAAGAGACTCCTCAAGTACAACAAGAACCGGTTCGAAACAATACTAGCACCACTTTCCAAGAGGATACATTAGATATCCCTACGTTCCTACGCAACCGAAATAGAAGACGATAAAATAATATAAAAGCGAATTACATAAAACATGGTCAAAATAGACCATGTTTTTTTATTTATAAGAATAGAAAGGATATTTACCTTTAAAGAAGGGGAAAGATCAAGCGCCCCGATAAGGAGTCAATTTCACACCTTTTCCATTAATGCATCGTTCCTATTTCTCAGTTAGAGCGCATTACAAAAGAGTTACGGTAGATTAAATACGTTGGACCAAAAGTTGGAAGGATGTGATACGAGGGGAGGCCATTATACTAACGCAATATTAGAATGGAAAATTTTTGACAAATTCTATTGTAAATAGAGAAAATTTCTGTTTTTTTGATTACAGAAAGTGACACACTTCAGCCGATCAACTAAGGTATACTTTTCCGTAACAGAAAGTAGAACCATGAAGAGCCTTATTATAAAGGGGGAAACTAGTTGACGGTTTATTTAGATGTAATTTGGGCTCTAAATTTTTTATTTGATAGTCTACTTCTCTACTTAACCGGTATATTTCTAAAAAGGGACATACGGATTTGGCGTATTCTAATAGGGGGATTTATTGGTTCGCTAATTATTTTATTATCATTTACTTCATTTCAAGTTTATTTTGGGCATCCGATTTCAAAGCTATTATTTTCCGTGTTAATGATATTAACTGTTTTCGGATTTAAGCGAGTTTCGTTTTTTATCAAAGCTTTAATGACTTTTTATGTCTCGACTTTCATCATTGGTGGTGCATTAATCGGTATTCACTATTTTATTCAATATGACTCTGTTTTAACGACAAAAGTACTTATGGCAAGTGTAAGAGGATTTGGTGATCCAATTAGTTGGGGGTTCGTACTGATCGGATTTCCAATTGCATGGCATTTTTCTAGGAAAAATATAGAAAGTATGGAAATGACAAAGATTAAGTATGACCAGTTAGTAGAAGTAAGTATTGAAATTGAAAATGAACTTCTTACATTTAAGGGCTTAATTGATAGCGGAAATCAGTTATATGATCCAATTTCAAAGCTTCCAGTTATGATTGTTTCTATAAAAAATCAAATAGATGCTGTTTCTGAACCTATACAAAAATTGGCATCTTCTCCTGAACCTCTTATTAATGGAAACATCCAATTTCCTAATGAATGGGAATCCAGGATGAGGGTTATTCCTTATAAAGTTGTTGGTCATAATCACCAGCTGATCATCGCGATAAAACCAGACCGTATCATCATTAAACATGATGGAATTGGGTATCTGTGTGAAAAAGGGCTTATATCCTTCACTATGCAACAGCTCTCTGCTGATGATACATATGAGTGTATTGTTCATCCGAAGATGTTGACAGGACAAAGGTTGCAAGGAGAATCAGTGAAGGTAAGCTAATAATACTATACTCATAAAAGCAAAATTTTAGAAGGAGGAATACAAATGAAAAAATGGAAACTTCGCTTATCCTACTATTGGTATAAACTATTAATGAAGTTAGGTCTTAAAACCGATGAAGTATTTTATATTGGTGGAAGCGAAGCCCTGCCACCTCCTTTAAGCAAAGAAGAAGAAGAAATGCTCCTACAAAAACTTCCTGCTGGTGATAAAGCGGCAAGATCAATATTAATTGAAAGAAACTTGCGGCTTGTCGTGTATATTGCACGTAAGTTTGAGAATACAGGAATCAATATTGAGGATTTAATTAGCATTGGCACTATTGGTTTAATTAAGGCTGTTAACACCTTTAATCCCGAAAAAAAGATCAAATTGGCTACATATGCATCTAGATGTATTGAAAATGAGATACTTATGTACTTAAGGCGAAATAATAAAATTAGATCAGAAGTCTCATTTGATGAGCCGCTAAACATTGATTGGGATGGAAATGAACTTTTGCTGTCTGATGTGTTAGGGACAGAAGATGATATTATTACAAAGGATTTAGAAGCCAATGTAGATCGGAAGCTATTAACAAAAGCACTCCATCAGCTTACGGATCGAGAGAAACAAATTATGGAGCTACGTTTCGGTCTATCAAACGGTGAGGAAAAAACGCAAAAGGATGTTGCTGATATGCTAGGGATATCACAGTCCTATATTTCTAGATTAGAAAAACGAATAATCAAAAGATTAAGAAAAGAGTTTAATAAAATGGTTTAGAAGAAAAAAGAAAATTTTTTCCACAAAAAAACCATTGATTTTATTGTTATCATCGCATTTCTGATAATATGCACCTATCTCTGAAAAAAAGGATAGGTGCATATTTTTCCTTCCCAAGGAGATACTGTTTTTTGTACAGCAGCTCTCTCGAGGAGGGAAAAGAATTGACTCGAAATAAAGTTGAAATATGCGGTGTAGACACATCAAAACTTCCTGTTCTTAAGAACGAAGAAATGAGAGTACTTTTTAAGCAAATGCAAGAAGGAGACCTTAATGCAAGAGAAAAGTTGGTAAATGGGAATTTACGCCTTGTATTGAGTGTCATTCAACGGTTTAATAACAGGGGCGAGTTTGTTGATGACTTGTTTCAGGTTGGCTGTATTGGACTGATGAAATCGATTGATAATTTTGATTTAAGTCAGAATGTAAAGTTTTCAACTTATGCGGTGCCTATGATTATAGGTGAAATTAGAAGGTATTTACGTGACAATAATCCTATTCGTGTATCCCGCTCCCTAAGAGACATTGCTTATAAAGCTTTGCAAGTAAGGGAAAAATTGATGAGTGAAACTTCACGTGAACCTACTGCTGAGGAAATTGCCAAAGTTTTGGAAGTACCTCATGAAGAAATTGTGTTTGCGCTGGATGCCATACAAGATCCTGTATCCCTATTTGAGCCTATTTATAATGATGGTGGAGATCCTATTTATGTAATGGATCAATTGAGCGATGAAAAAAATAAAGATGTACATTGGATCGAAGAAATCGCTTTAAAAGAGGGGATGCGAAGATTGAATGAGCGCGAAAAATTAATTTTAAGGAAACGGTTTTTCCAAGGGAAAACCCAAATGGAGGTTGCCGATGAAATTGGTATCTCCCAAGCACAAGTTTCCCGACTCGAAAAAGCAGCAATTAGACAAATGAATAAAAATATACAAAGTTAACAGCTGTCCAATTGGACAGCTTATTTTTATTTCAAGGATGTAACTAAGGTAAATACACAACATCGCTAACTAGCGCTTGCTTTTTTCTAATGGATTTCCCCTTATACTATTTAGTTGGATACGTACATATATTTTTTATAGAACATGTTACAGGGAGTGGTATCTGTGGTCACAATCTCTGAGTTTCAAATTAAAGATGTCGTTAATGTATTTGATGGAAAAAGGTTAGGTAACATTGGGGATATTGAGATTAATTTAACAACTGGAAAAATCGAAGCAATCGTCATTTCAGGAACCAGTAAAGTTCTTGGCTTTTTTGGGAAAGATGAAGAGATTATCATTCCATGGAAAAACATCATCAAAATTGGGCAAGATGTTATTTTGGTTAGATACAAAGGCGTGGAAGATCAACATATAGAAGAGTGATAAAATGTTCTAAATTCAATTCTTCCGATGAACATTTTATTTTTTCATGGTAAACTAAAGAAAAAAATAAGAGGTAGAGTAATGGAACCTTTTGTAAAGAAAAATCAATCTTATTTTTCTATTGAAAGCTGGATGAGCCAATTCCCTGGACTGATTGCCGGTATGACTACCAAATTAGGAGGTGTTAGTAAAGCGGAGTTGGCATCTTTAAATATGGGCTTTCATGTTGGGGATGATATGGAAGCAGTATGTACAAATCGCGAAAGAGTTTCAACGCTTCTGCAATTCCCATTAAATCATTGGGTAGGAGCTGAGCAAACACACGATACAGTGATTAGAAAAATATCTAAACATGAACGTGGTAGAGGAGCCAGTTCATATGAAACTTCCTTTAAAGGTACTGATGGGTTTTATACAAGTGAAACGGGAATTCTTTTAACGCTTTGCTATGCTGACTGTGTTCCTCTTTATTTTATCGCACCTGAAAATAACATGATTGGAGTGGCACATGCTGGCTGGAAAGGAACGGTTTCCCAAATAGGCAGAAAAATGATTGACTTGTGGGTAGAAGAGGGAATACGACCTGATCAGATTTTTGTCGTAATAGGACCATCAATCTGCGAAAAATGTTATATTGTGGATAATCTTGTCATAAAGTTAGTTGAAAATATACTAGAAGATGTCGACGTAAAACCATATAATTTAATTAATGAGAATCAATATTCATTGGATTTACGCATGTTAAACCGACTGATACTTCTAAAGGCTGGTGTACCTGATAAAAATATAAGTGTAACTAATTTTTGTACCAGCTGTCATCACGATGTATTTTTTTCTCATCGTCGGGATCAGGGGAAGACTGGAAGAATGTTAAGTTATATTGGCTGGAAGGAGTATTAGATTCTGTTATGAAAGTTGCAACAAAGTTTGAACAGATAAAAAAGCAGATAAATGAGGCATGCCGGAAAGTTGGAAGAGATCCGCATGATATTACAGTTATAGCAGTTACGAAATATGTAAGTACAGAAAGGGCAATAGAAGCGTTAGAAGCCGGAATAGAACATCTTGGGGAAAATAGGGACACTGGTCTCATAGAGAAGTGGAATATTTTAAAAGACAAGCCTTGCTGGCATTTTATCGGAACACTTCAAACACGAAAGGTGAAAAATATTATTGATAAAGTGGATTATATTCATTCACTTGATCGCCTTTCATTGGCTGAAGAAATCAACAAAAGAGCTAATCATAAAATAAAATGTTTCGTACAAGTGAATGTTTCAAAAGAGGAGTCCAAACACGGATTAGATCCTGAAAATGTAGTGGATTTCATTCAATCTCTTCGTCCGTTTGAAAACATTATTGTTGAAGGATTGATGACTATGGCTCCGTTTACGGATGATGAGAAGGTTCTTCGAAAATGCTTTAAAGAATTAAGAGAACTTCGCAATCAAGTTCAAGCTTGTCAGTTGGATTTCGCTCCATGTACAGAACTATCGATGGGAATGTCCAATGATTTTATGATAGCCATCGAGGAAGGAGCCACGATGGTAAGAATAGGAACAGCACTTGTTGGTGAAGATGGTTAGGAGAGAGTAAAATGACGATCAAATCTAAAATAAAAACGTTTTTCATGTTAGAAGATGAATATGAAGATAATGAAGCTGAAAAAGAGCCTGTAGAATTGGTAAAACCCAAAAAAACACCTGTAAAGCCTCAAAATGTAGTTAATTTGCAAACTGTGCAAAGGGTTTCAAACACCAATAAGCCTTCTAAAGTTGTGTTAGTAGAACCACATTCAACTTCAGAGGCTACTGAAATTGCTGATCATATAAAAAATCGTCGAGCTGTTGTAGTAAATTTACAGAGGATTGATAGTGAATCAGGCAGGCAAATCGTTGATTTTTTAGGCGGGGTTGTTTATGCACTTAATGGTGAAATTTCAAAAATAGGGACAAGTACTTTTTTATGCACCCCGGATAATGTTGAGATTTCAGGCAATATCTCGGACATGTTTCCTGAGCGGGAACAATTAAACACGAGGTGGTAGTAGAAATGGGCTTTGTTATTGGTATCTTACAGCAATTATTATATATTTATTCTTGGGCATTAATTATTTATATTTTAATGTCCTGGTTTCCAAATGCTAGAGAATCGACGGTTGGACAGTTTTTGGCAAGGATTTGCGAACCATATTTAGAACCATTTAGAAGATTTATACCTCCAATTGGAATGATTGATATTTCACCAATTGTAGCTTTTCTTGTGCTCAATTTCGCTAGCAGAGGGCTTGGTAGCTTGGCCGTTTGGCTTTCATAAAAATTGATTAGATAGGAACATCTTTATGAATATTTATCAACATTTCCGCCCAGAAGAGCGAGAGTTTATAGACTTAGTATTACAATGGAAAAGTTTTGTCGAATTCAATTATGCACCAAAATTAACCGATTTTTTGGATCCTAGAGAGCAACATATTTTAAAATTAATTATTGGTGAACATGGTGAAGTAAAATATCATTTTTTTGGCGGATACGATCAAGCGGAGAGAAAGAGAGCTTTATTATATCCAGAATATTTCACACCAACTGAAGATGAATTTCAAATCAGTTTATTTGAAATTCATTATCCAAAGAAATTTGTAAAAATTGAACACCCACAAGTGTTAGGTACACTCATGTCATTAGGATTGAAACGTGGGAAATTTGGCGACATCTTGATTAATGATGAACAAATTCAATTTTTTACAGCTAAAGAAGTGAGCTTCTATGTTAGTAGTAATATCGAAACAATTGGACGCACTGGCGTAAAATTATCCGAGCAGCCATTTGAAAATGTGATTGCGTCAAATGAGAAATGGGAGGAAAATGATTTAACAGTATCTTCTTTACGTTTGGATACTGTTATTTCAGGTGTTTATCATATATCTCGTCAAAAAGCACAGGATTTAATTCAACATCATCTTGTTAAGGTAAATTGGACCTTGACAGAAAACACTTCTTTTCTTTGTGAAATAGGTGATATGATTTCTGTTCGAGGATTTGGTAGAGTCAAATTAATTAGAATTGACGGAAAAACAAAAAAAGAGAAGTGGCGAATAATCGTAGCGAAACAAAAATGATTGAAATTTTTGCAGGAAATTTGATGAACTTGTCGAATTATACCTAATACATATTGCAGTACAGTTTGTATGGAGGTGGCTTTATGCCGTTAACGCCGTTAGATATTCATAATAAAGAATTTAATAAAGGTTTTAGAGGATATGATGAGGATGAAGTAAATGAATTTCTTGATCAGGTAATCAAGGACTATGAATTAGTACTTCGCGAAAAAAAAGAATTAGAAGAACGTTTAGAAGAAATGCAAGAACGTTTAAATCACTTTTCAAATATCGAAGAGACATTAAACAAATCAATCGTCATTGCCCAAGAAGCTGGTGAAGAAGTAAAGCGTAATGCACAGAAAGAAGCAAAATTAATCATTAAAGAAGCGGAAAAAAATGCTGATCGAATTGTGAATGAATCTTTATCAAAAGCTAGAAAAATTGCTTTGGAAATTGAAGATTTAAAGAAACAATCAAAGATTTTTCGCACTCGTTTTAAAATGTTAATTGAAGCTCAGCTCGATATGTTAAATACCGATGATTGGGATCACTTATTAGAATATGAAGTAGATGCAAGTGATTTAATATTGCAGAAAGAAGAAGATTCACTAGCTTGACGAATTGAGTCTAGTAGCATATAATTTCATAACAAGTTATATAGAGCGGAATTGACGATGAAAGGGACAGTACAATTTTCAAAAGAGTTTTAAGCAGCGAGCCAGGGATGGTGGAAGCCTGGTAAAGCTCGAAAATTGGAAAATCACCCTTGAGTTCTGAGGTCGAACTTCTAAAGAAAAGTAGACTGATGCGTGTAATTCACGTTACGAATGATAAAGAGGATGGAATGAAGTTCCATCTATCAGGGTGGTACCGCGGGAAAAACCTTCTCGTCCCTATATTGGGATGAGAAGGTTTTTAATTTGAATGAAAGTCATTCTGTTCAATAAAGATAATGGAGGAAAAGAAGAAAATGGAATACAAGGACACACTATTGATGCCGCAGACAGATTTTCCGATGCGCGGCAATCTTCCAAAAAGAGAACCAGAAATCCAGGCAAAATGGGATGAAATGAACATTTATCAAAAAGTACAGGAGCGGACAAAACAGCGTCCTATTTTCGTCCTTCACGATGGACCACCTTATGCCAATGGTGATATCCATATTGGGCATGCTTTAAATAAAATTTTAAAAGATTTTATTGTTCGCTATAAATCCATGAGTGGCTATCATGCACCTTATGTACCCGGCTGGGATACTCACGGACTACCAATTGAACAAGCGCTAACCAACAAGGGAGTCAAACGTAAAGAAATGTCTGTTGCTGAATTCCGTAAGCTTTGTGCGGAATATGCTCTTGAACAAATTGATAACCAAAGAACCCAATTTAAGCGACTTGGTGTTCGTGGAGATTGGCAAAACCCTTATATTACACTTAAGTCAGAGTATGAGGCACAGCAGATTAAGGTCTTCGGAGAAATGGCGAAGAAAGGTTATATTTACAAAGGACTTAAACCCGTTTATTGGTCTCCATCTAGTGAATCTGCACTTGCGGAAGCTGAAATTGAATATAAAGATAAACGCTCACCATCTATTTATGTTGGTTTTAAAGTGAAAGATGGAAAAAATGTACTAGATCAAGATACTCAAATTGTAATCTGGACAACGACTCCTTGGACCATTCCGGCAAACCTTGGTATCTCTGTACATCCAGACCTTACTTATGTGGTTGTTTCAACCAATAATCAAAAATATGTTGTAGCCGAAGCTTTACTAGAAGCAGTGAAAAAAGAAGTCGGCTGGGAAGAAACAACGATTGTTAAAAAACTTAAAGGTACTGATTTAGAGTATGTGGTTGCGGCTCATCCTTTATATGACCGTGATTCTCTTGTAATGCTGGGAGAACATGTAACGACTGATGCCGGTACTGGATGTGTTCATACAGCTCCTGGTCACGGGGAGGATGACTTCCTTGTAGGTCAAAAATATGGTTTAGATGTCTTAAATCCAGTGGATGATAAAGGATATATGACAAGTGAAGCACCAGGGTTTGAAGGGTTATTCTATGATGATGCAAATAAACCTATTACACAGGCATTGGAAGAAGCAGGTGCACTGCTAAAGTTATCCTTTATTACCCACTCCTATCCACATGACTGGAGAACAAAAAAACCGGTTATTTTTAGAGCAACAGCTCAATGGTTTGCATCGATTAAAGACTTCAGAAATGAACTGTTAGATGCTATTAAGGAAACAAAATTTGTACCTGCATGGGGAGAAACCCGCCTGTATAACATGGTTCGTGATCGCGGGGATTGGTGTATTTCTCGCCAGCGTGTTTGGGGAGTTCCGATTCCTGTATTTTATGCGGAAAATGGAGAAGCAATTATTACTGATGAAACAATTAACCATGTTTCTGACCTATTCCGTCAATATGGTTCAAATGTATGGTTTGAACGGGAAGCTAAGGAACTATTACCGGAAGGCTTTACCCATCCTGGAAGTCCGAATGGAATATTTACAAAAGAAACAGATATTATGGATGTATGGTTTGATTCTGGTTCCTCTCATCAAGCTGTTTTACATGAAAGAAGCGATCTTGTCCGACCTGCCGATCTTTACTTGGAAGGTTCTGACCAATACCGCGGCTGGTTTAACTCTTCACTTTCAACAGCTGTAGCAGTGACTGGAAAGGCACCGTACAAAGGTGTTTTAAGTCATGGTTTTGTTCTTGATGGCGAGGGTCGAAAAATGAGTAAATCTTTAGGTAATGTCGTCGTCCCTGCAAAGGTTATGAATCAATTAGGAGCAGATATTTTACGCCTATGGGTTGCATCAGTTGATTATCAAGCAGATGTTCGTGTTTCTGATGCCATTCTTAAACAAGTGGCTGAAGTATATCGGAAAATCCGTAATACCTTCCGTTTCTTATTAGGTAACTTGGCAGACTTTGATCCAACTAAAGATAAGGTCTCTTACGAAAATTTACGTGAAGTCGATCAATTCATGCTTGTTAAACTGAACAAACTTATCAAAACTGTACGTAATGCTTATGAAAAATATGAGTTTGCCGGCATTTATCATGCAGTAAATAATTTCTGTACTTTGGATTTAAGTGCATTCTATTTAGATTTTGCAAAAGATGTTCTATATATTGAAGCTGTTGACCATCCGGAACGCCGTGCAATTCAAACAGTTTTATACGAATCTTTACTTGCACTGACAAAATTAGTTTCACCTATTCTTCCTCATACAGCTGATGAGGTATGGAACTATATTCCTCATGTGGAAGAAGAAAGTGTGCAATTAACCGATTTCCCTGAATACAAAGAGCTTGAAGGTGCTCAGCATTTAGAAGAAAAATGGACAGCATTTATGAAACTTCGGGATGATGTGTTAAAAGCTCTTGAAGAAGCAAGAAATGCGAAATTAATCGGAAAATCTTTAACTGCAAAGGTAACACTATATGTGAATGAAAATACGAAAGCACTTTTAGATTCCATTAAAGAGAATTTACAACAACTCTTTATCGTTTCTGGCTTTGAAGTAGCAGGATTTTATAATGAAGCACCTGAAAATGCGACTAAATTAGATACAGCTGCGATTGTAGTTACGAAAGCCGAAGGGGAAACTTGCGAACGATGCTGGGTAGTTACTCCAGATGTTGGCCATGATAAAGATCATCCAACACTTTGTCCTCGCTGTGCCAGTGTGGTAAAAGAAAATTATAGTCATTTAGCTTAATTTCAAGCCCTGTACCTATGTACAGGGCTATGATATTTTTCGCATGGCAATAGTTGAGATTGATGTAAAATGTTGACCTGAGTCACCTACAGGGCTAAGGGCATAATAAAATCAATATCTCTAGCGGAGGGAGTAACACTATGAATGCCATGCAGGAAAAGCTGTTTCTTGAACTCCGTCAAAACAAAAAAGAAATTGAACAATCATTGGCAAATAAAAACGAAAAGGACTGGTTGACTGATATATTAAAGGAGGAGTTACGGGATATAGAAGTAGCATTGAGAAAGCTTAAAGAAGGAAATTTTGGTCAATGTGAAATTTCTGGAGAATTACTTCCCGAAAAATTATTAACCATGATTCCTACACTAAGGTCGAAGAGAGATTTTGCTTTCTTAGAGCACTTTTGGAAAAAGTCGATACCACTATCTTAAATAATTGTTCGTTGTCGCATAGCGGTTAAGTATGCTAAAATGCTAGGAGTAAATAATGACTTATGTGGGGGTATTTTTTAGTGTTTTATTACTTAACCGCGCTTTTCATTATCATTTTAGATCAACTTACAAAATGGTTTATTGTTAATAATATGTATATTGGTGAAAGTATTCCAGTCATTGAAGATTTTTTATACATAACATCTCATCGGAATCGTGGTGCTGCGTGGGGTATCCTCCAGGGTCAAATGTGGTTCTTTTATGTGATAACAGTCATTGTCATAATTGGTCTTATTTATTATCTTCATAGAGCAGCGAAGGGTAAAATGCTGTTGGGTATTTCATTAGCTTTCATGCTTGGAGGAGCCATAGGTAATTTTATTGATCGTGTTTTTCGTAAAGAAGTCGTGGATTTTATACATACGTATATTTTTAGCTATAATTTCCCGGTATTTAATATTGCCGATTCTGCATTAGTAATAGGAGTTGGCTTATTGATGATTCAAATGATACGTGAAGAAAGACAATCGAAGGAGAAAACATATGGAGAAAATGGAACACACCATTCTTGAGACACAAAAAGGAGATCGAATAGATAAAGTTATATCCGGGTTAAATAATGAATGGTCTAGAACTCAAGTTCAACAATGGATTAAAAATGGACAAGTTCTTGTGAATGGACAAGAGGTAAAGACAAATTATAAATGCAATGTAGGAGATCAAATTGAGATTCAAATTCCTGAACCAGTAGAACTTGAAGTGGTTCCGGAAGAAATGGATTTAGATATATATTATGAGGATAAAGATGTCCTTGTTGTAAATAAGCCAAAGGGGATGGTAGTTCACCCGGCCCCTGGTCACATGACAGGAACCCTTGTGAATGGATTAATGGCTCATTGCAAGGATTTATCCGGCATAAATGGGGTACTTCGACCGGGCATCGTGCACCGGATAGATAAGGATACATCTGGTCTTTTGATGGTAGCAAAAAACGATTTAGCACATGAAAGTCTTGTTAATCAATTAGTGGAAAAATCGGTAACAAGAAAATATAAAGCCATTGTTCATGGTGTAATTCCCCATGATTTTGGAACGATTGATGCTCCTCTCGGAAGAGATCCAAAGGATCGACAAAGTATGGCCGTAGTGGATAATGGAAAACATGCGGTAACCCATTTTCAAGTGCTGGAACGTTTCAAAAACTTTACGTTTGTTGAGTGTCAATTAGAAACAGGTAGAACTCATCAAATTCGTGTCCATATGAAATACATTGGTTATCCGCTTGCGGGGGATCCAAAATATGGACCGAAAAAAACTTTAGATCTAAACGGCCAGGCATTACATGCGGGTGTTCTTGGATTTACACATCCGAGAACTGGTGAATATCTGGAATTTGAGGCACCTCTCCCAAAATATTTTGAGCAGCTAATTATTCAACTACGAAATAATCATTGACATGGTGAAGAAATTAATGTATGCTAACAATAGTTAAATAAGCCTTTAATTCAGTCCCGTGAGGCTGAGAAGGAACGGTTAATAATTTATTGTATATTTAAAATACAATTTTGTTACTATGAACTGTTACCCTCTCGCCAATATCGGTGAGAGGTTTTTTATTACTAAGAAGCAGGTGAAGAGGATGAACCAAAAAGCACTTGTTCTTGATGAGCAGGCCATTAACAGGGCATTGACAAGGATTGCTCATCAAATTATTGAGAAAAATAAAGGAATTGAGGATTGCGTATTGGTGGGTATCCGTACAAGAGGCATTCATATTGCCAAACGGTTAGCTACCAAGATTGAACAAATAGAAGGAAGCCCCATTCCTGTAGGGGAATTAGATATAACACTTTACCGAGATGATTTAACAAAGAAAACAGATAATCAAGAACCTCTTGTTAAAGGATCGGATATATCATTTAACATAAGTAATAAGAAAGTTATTCTTGTTGACGATGTATTATATACAGGAAGAACAGTTAGAGCAGGACTTGATGCATTAATGGATTTAGGTCGTCCATCCGCTATTCAGCTGGCAGTATTAGTTGACAGAGGACATCGCGAACTTCCAATTAGAGCAGATTACGTTGGAAAAAATATTCCGACTTCAAGTTCGGAAAAAATTGTGGTCGAATTAGTGGAAGTTGACCAAGTTGATCAAGTTAGCATTTATGAAAAATAAATACCAGCCCTTTTAAATGCAGTCCAGTGAGGCTGACAAAGGGGAATTGAGCCGATTGCTATTTTATCGGTATTTCCATACCCTCTTTGTACCATCATGGACAAAAGAGGGTTTTTTATTTAGAAAATGAAAAAAATACAAATACATTTCTACCAGGAGAGAGAGCAATGAATACCAAACCTATCCTAGCTGTTAATGAGACACCTAAATTTTCACAATGGCTTACTTTAAGTATACAACATCTTTTTGCAATGTTTGGCGCTACCATCCTTGTACCATATCTCGTTGGTTTGGATCCGGCAATCGCTTTAATTTCAAGTGGACTTGGAACATTAGCCTTTTTACTCATATGCAAATGGCAAGTTCCAGCGTATCTAGGCTCTTCATTTGCCTTTATTGCTCCAGTTATTGCTGCAAAAACGGCAGGTGGGCCTGGTGCAGCAATGGTTGGAACATTTTTGGCAGGACTTGTCTACGGGACCGTTGCATTAGTTATTAGTAAAGTAGGACATCGCTGGATAATGAATTTACTTCCTCCCGTGGTTGTTGGACCAGTCATCATCGTAATTGGCTTAGCAATTGCTCCAACCGCGGTTGGAATGGCTATGAATAATCCAGATGGACAATATAGTACGCTTCATTTTTCTGTTGCATTGGTTACACTAGCCGCTACAATCCTTTTCTCGATTTATGCCAAAAAAATTCTTAGCATTATTCCGATTCTCGCTGGTATAGTAGTCGGGTATATTTACGCCTTAGTCATCGGGATCATTGATTTTAAACCAGTCCTAGAAGCCCAATGGTTTGAAATGCCGAAATTTATCATTCCATTTGTCAGCTATGAAGTAAAATTCACATGGAATATTTTTTGGTTAATGGTTCCGGTCGCAGTGGTAACACTTTCCGAGCATATCGGGCACCAGCTTGTTTTAAGTAAGGTGGTTGGACGGGATTATATTAAAGAGCCCGGACTTCATCGTTCGATTCTTGGGGATGGAACTGCGACGATGATTTCTGCCCTTATTGGAGGTCCTCCGAAGACAACATACGGTGAAAATATTGGTGTATTGGCAATCACCCGTGTGTACAGTGTCCATGTTCTTGCTGGTGCTGCAGTTTTAGCAATAATCTTTGGATTTGTTGGGAAAATTACGGCATTAATTAATACTATACCTACACCGGTTATGGGTGGCGTGTCCATCCTATTATTTGGAATTATTGCCTCCTCTGGATTAAGGATGTTGGTAGATAGCAAAATAGATTTTGCAGATAAACGCAATCTGGTCATCTCATCTGTGATTTTAATCCTTGGAGTTGGTGGAGCGATTTTAAAACTTCCTATAAAAGATATTGAAATTCATGGAATGGCACTGTCTGCTATATTCGGGGTTTTATTAAATCTAATCCTTCCAGGCAGACAGAAAGTCAATGAAAATATGTTTGAAACTGACGAAAATCGAAAAACAGCATAATCCATATGAAATACCTTTTAAATGAAGTCCAGAGAGGCTTACAAGGGTGTATAAATCGGATTGGCTTTGAATGAAGCCAAAAGCGGAGATTGGTAAGATTTGTTACACCCTGATCTTTTTGGATCAGGGTTTTTTTTATCCAAACGGAGAGGCGGGACAATAGATGTTGCAACACTTATTAACGACAAATGAGTTGAAAGTGGAAGAGATCTATCAAATTTTACAGGATGCTCAGCGTTTTGCAGATGGTATGACTTGGCGTCCAAATGGAAAGCTGTTTTCTGCCAACTTATTTTACGAAAATAGCACCAGGACGAAATGTAGTTTTGAAATAGCTGAGAGAAAATTAGGATTACATGTTATTCCTTTTGAAGTCCAAACTTCAAGTGTTCAAAAAGGGGAGACGCTCTACGATACGGTTAAAACCTTGGAAGCTATCGGTGTCCATACAATTGTTATCCGCCATAGTCAGGACCGTTATTTTGATGATTTGGTTGGAAAGGTTAACGTGCCAATTATTAATGGCGGTGATGGTTGTGGGCATCATCCAACACAATCCCTTCTTGATCTATTGACGATTTATCAAGAGTTTGGACGATTTAAAGGATTGAAAATCGCTATTATTGGCGACATAAGACATAGCAGGGTAGCTCGATCCAATGCAGATGCACTAACAAGATTAGGAGCAGAAGTAATGTTCTCAGGCCCTGAGGAATGGTTTGATAGCCATAGTCTACATTCCTCACGTTTTTTACCAATTGATTACGCTATACCTCAAGCAGATGTTGTCATGCTACTTCGAGTGCAGCATGAACGACATCAAAAGAAAGGAAGCTTTACGGCATCAGAATACCATCAAAAATTTGGTCTTACAATCGAAAGAGAAAAGAAAATGAAACCTGGAAGCATTATTATGCATCCTGCGCCAGTCAATCGAAACGTTGAAATTGCTGATAGTCTTGTAGAATGCAGCCGTTCAAGAATTTTTAAGCAAATGAAAAATGGTGTATTTGTCAGGATGGCTGTATTGAAGAGATCTTTAGAAAGTTTAAATGGAGGGTATATCAATGAAAATGCTTATTCAGAACGCCAATTACATAGCATCTAACGGTGAAAAAAAATATGCTGATATTTTAATAGAAAACGGAATGATTACAAAAATTGGTGACCAAATTGATTCAAGTGCAGATCGAAAAATTGATGCTAAAGGATTGCTTGTTTCACCTGGGTTTATCGACCTTCATGTCCATCTTCGTGAACCTGGTGGTGAGAAAAAAGAAACCATTGCTACTGGTACATTAGCAGCTGCAAGAGGAGGTTTTACTACCGTTGCTGCTATGCCGAATACAAGACCAGTACCTGACACCCAAGGGAACATGGAGGACTTGCAAAATAGAATAAATCAATCAGCAAAGGTTCGAGTATTACCGTATGCTTCCATTACGACTAGATTACTCGGTGAGGAATTAACGGACTTTGAAGCATTAAAAAAGGCAGGTGCATTCGCCTTTACAGATGATGGTGTTGGAGTGCAATCGGCTAATATGATGCTAGAAGCGATGAAGAGAGCAGCAGCACTTAACATGGCAATCGTTGCACATTGTGAAGATAATACTTTGATAAATAATGGTTGTGTTCATGAAGGATCTTTTGCGAGAATACATGGTTTAAACGGGATTCCTTCAGTATGTGAATCCACTCAAATAGCTAGGGATGTCCTATTAGCTGAAGCAGCCGGCTGTCATTATCATGTATGTCACGTAAGTACAAAAGAGTCAGTCAGAGTGATTAGAGATGCGAAACGAGCTGGTATTAAAGTTACTGCAGAAGTAACACCGCATCATTTGCTCTTAACTCAAGATGATATCCCGGGACTTGATGCGAATTATAAGATGAATCCGCCGCTTCGTGATGCTGCCGATAAGGCTGCTTTGATCGAGGGATTGCTGGATGGAACGATTGATTTTATTGCAACTGATCATGCACCCCATACGATGGAAGAAAAAAATGAAGGAATGCAATTAGCACCGTTTGGAATTGTCGGTCTAGAAACAGCATTTCCACTCCTTTATACAAACTTTGTTTTAACGAAAATGATCTCTTTGGAACAGTTAATCGCATTATTATCGAAGAAACCGGCAGAAAGTTTTTCTCTTCCATATGGTGAAATCAAAGTTGGAGCACCAGCCGATCTTGTTCTCTTAAACCTAAATGAGGAAAGAGAAATAAATCCAGATGAATTTTTATCAAAAGGAAAAAACACCCCATTTGCAGGCTGGAAGTGTAAAGGTTGGCCTGTGATGACAATTGCTGAAGGTCAAATAGTTTGGGAAAAAGGATGTGTGACAGCATGAAAGCTCAGTTAATTTTAGAAGATGGAACAATTTTTATTGGAGATGGTTTTGGAAGCCATATCGATACCATTGGTGAAGTCGTATTTAATACAGGTATGACAGGGTATCAAGAGATTCTTTCTGATCCTTCTTATTGTGGTCAAATTGTAATGTTAACATATCCATTAATAGGAAACTATGGGATTAATCGAGATGATTTTGAATCAATCAATCCATCAATCAAAGGAATGATTGTTAAAGAGGTTTCTGACTTCCCTTCTAACTGGCGAAGTGAATTTACCATCGATGAATATTTTAAAATGAAAAAAATTCCCGGTATTTCGGGAATTGATACTCGTAAATTGACAAGAATCATCCGACAATATGGAACATTAAAGGGAGCCATTTGCAGCATTAATAATGATCCGGATGATGTATTAAGAAAATTGAGGCAAACAAAACTACCGAACGATCAGGTACGAACAGTTTCAACGAAAAATCCGTATCCAAGCCCTGGTCGAGGTAATAGAATTGTTGTCGTTGACTTTGGAATGAAACATGGTATATTGCGCGAATTAAATAATCGAGGTTGTGATATCATCGTTGTTCCATATCATACAACTGCAGATGAAATCTTAAAACTACGTCCTGACGGAATCATGCTTACAAATGGACCGGGTGATCCAAAGGATGTTCCTGAAGGAATCCAAATGATTAAAGAAGTCCTTGGAATAATTCCGATATTTGGTATCTGCCTTGGACACCAACTATTTGCACTTGCATGCGGTGCTGACACGGTAAAGATGAAGTTTGGTCATCGTGGTTCAAATCACCCTGTTAAGGATTTAACAACAGGTAAGGTTCTTATTACTTCACAAAATCATGGCTATACAGTAGATCCAAAATCAATAAAAAATACTAGATTAGAGATTACTCATATTGCTCTTAATGATGGAAGCATTGAGGGATTAAAACATTTAGATTACCCAGCCTTTACAGTCCAATACCATCCGGAGGCATCCCCTGGTCCGGAAGATGCAAACTGCTTATTTGATCAATTTCTTGCAATGATAGAAGCAAACAAACGGGAGGTTACATCAAATGCCTAAACGTAAAGATATACACTCCATATTAGTTATTGGCTCTGGCCCAATTGTTATTGGGCAGGCGGCAGAATTTGATTATGCTGGTACACAAGCTTGTATCGCGTTGAAAGAAGAAGGATACCGGGTGATTCTAGTAAACTCTAACCCAGCAACTATTATGACAGATACGGAAATTGCGGATGCTGTTTATATCGAACCACTGACAGTAGAATTTGTCAGCCGAATTATTCGCAAGGAACGTCCAGACGCACTATTAGCTACTCTTGGAGGACAGACAGGTCTTAATCTTGCTGTGGAATTGGCAGAATTAGGTATACTTGAAGAATATGGTGTTGAAATACTCGGAACAAAGCTATCTGCCATTAAACAAGCAGAAGATCGCGAATTATTTAGAAGTTTAATGAATACGTTAAACGAACCGGTGCCAGAAAGCGAGATTGTCCATGAATTGGAAGAGGCAATAGCTTTTGTTGAGAAAATTGGTTTTCCAATTATTGTACGTCCTGCGTATACATTAGGAGGTACTGGTGGAGGTATATGCCACAATATGGAAGAACTTAAGGAAATTGTGACGAGCGGATTAAATAATAGTCCTGTTCATCAATGCTTGCTCGAAAAAAGCATAGCTGGCTATAAGGAAATTGAATATGAAGTCATGCGCGATGCGGGTGATAACGCAATTGTTGTATGTAATATGGAGAACATTGACCCGGTTGGTATCCATACAGGTGATTCTATTGTTGTAGCTCCTAGCCAGACGCTAAGTGATCGCGAATATCAAATGTTAAGAAATGTGTCATTAAAAATTATCCGTGCCCTCGGGATTGAAGGAGGTTGCAATGTTCAGCTAGCTTTAGATCCTAATAGCTTCAAATACTATATTATCGAAGTGAATCCAAGAGTAAGCCGTTCTTCAGCCCTAGCATCTAAAGCAACTGGCTATCCAATTGCCAAGCTTGCTGCCAAAATTGCAGTTGGCCTAACACTAGATGAAATGATGAATCCAGTAACTGGAAAAACATATGCCAGCTTTGAACCGGCACTTGATTATGTTGTGACAAAAATCCCAAGATGGCCATTTGATAAATTTGAATCTGGTAACCGTTCACTCGGTACACAAATGAAAGCAACAGGCGAAGTGATGGCGATTGGGCGAAATTTTGAGGAATCTTTATTAAAAGCTATTCGTTCATTGGAAGCAGGTGTTTATCATTTTGAATTAAATGATGCCTCTGAAATCGATGATGAATTACTTGAAAAGAGAATTCGAAAAGCTGGTGATGAACGACTCTTCTATATTGCGGAAGCCATTAAACGCGGGATTTCAATTGAAGTGATTCATGAGTGGAGTAAAATTGATCGTTTCTTCCTCAAAAAAATGGAGGGTATCATTGAATTAGAAGCTAAAATTTCCGAGAACCCATTTGATTCAGATATTTTGAGGGAAGCAAAACAAAAGGGATTCACAGATAAAAAGATTGCTGAACTATGGGGGAAGTGTGAATCAGAAATTTATAGTTTTAGAAAAATGAAGGGGATTATTCCTGTCTATAAAATGGTTGATACTTGTGCCGCCGAGTTTGAATCGGAAACACCTTATTACTATGGTACTTATGAAGAAGAAAATGAGTCGGTTATAACCGGTAAAGAGAGTGTCATTGTTCTAGGATCTGGTCCAATTCGCATTGGTCAAGGAATAGAGTTTGACTATGCTACTGTTCACTCGGTTAAAGCCATCAAAGAAGCAGGTTATGAAGCAATTATTATTAACAATAACCCTGAAACAGTTTCTACTGATTTTAGTATATCTGATAAACTCTACTTCGAACCGCTAACGATTGAAGATGTCATGCATATTATCGAATTAGAAAAACCTATCGGAGTGGTGGTTCAATTTGGTGGTCAGACGGCTATTAATCTTGCAGCAGGACTTGCAGAACATGGAGTGAGAATCCTAGGTACAAGTCTTGAAGATTTGGATCGAGCAGAAGACCGCGATAAATTTGAATATACATTAAATCAATTGGGTATCCCTCAGCCGCTTGGAAAGACAGCACTTTCTGTTGAGGAAGCTCTGAAGATTGCAAAGGAAATTGGTTATCCTGTCCTCATTCGTCCTTCTTATGTACTGGGCGGCCGAGCCATGGAGATTGTTTATCATGAAGATGAACTTCTTAGATATATGGAAAATGCGGTCAAGATTCATCCGGAACACCCTGTCCTAATTGATCGTTATCTTACAGGTAAAGAAATTGAAGTGGATGCAATATCGGATGGGAAAAATGTCTTGATCCCAGGGATTATGGAGCATATTGAACGTGCTGGTGTCCATTCGGGAGATTCTATTGCAGTCTACCCACCACAAACACTTTCTACAGAAATTAAACAAAAGATCGTTGAATATACAGAGAAATTAGCACTCGGTCTTAATATTGTTGGCCTTCTGAATATTCAATATGTGGTTGCAGACGGGGAAGTATTTGTATTAGAAGTAAATCCGCGTTCAAGCCGAACAGTGCCGTTTTTAAGTAAAATCACAAATATTCCAATGGCAAAACTTGCGACAAAAGCTATTCTTGGTATATCTCTTCCGGAACAAGGATATTCAACCGGAATTGTTCCTGAAAAGAATGGGGTCTTTGTAAAAGTACCTGTATTCTCATTCGCGAAATTAAGAAGTGTTGACATTTCACTCGGACCGGAAATGAAATCCACTGGCGAGGTAATGGGAAAAGATATCACTTTGGAAAAGGCTCTATATAAAGGCTTAATTGCTTCCGGAATGACCATACAAAAGTTTGGTACAGTCTTGTTCACTGTTGCAGATAAGGATAAAGCAGAAGCGTTAGAACTAGCTAAGAAATTTTCTTCAAATGGATATCGAATCATGGCGACAAAAGGAACCGCTGAAGTACTAAAAGCAGCAGGACTTCAAGTCAATGTTGTAGGAAAGATTGGTTCCGAAGGGACTACATTACTTGATGTGATCCATCGCGGTGAAGTGCAGTTAATCGTCAATACGTTAACCAAAGGGAAACAACCTCAGCGTGACGGTTTTAGAATCCGACGCGAAGCAGTTGAGAATGGGGTTCCATGTTTAACATCACTGGATACAGCTAATGCACTCTTAAAAATTATCGAATCGATGAATTTTTCTGTGGAAGCAATAGAGTCGGCGCATAGGGAGGCAGTTTTTGCATGATTACTAAAGAAATGTGCCAAATAGTCAGCCATAAAGAAATAGCGGCAGACATTTTTGAACTAACTGTTAAAGCCAATTTCGTAGGCCAAATAAAAGCGCCAGGGCAGTTTGTGCATATTCGGGTCTCGAATGGTTGGGACCCACTTTTACGAAGACCAATTAGTATTTCTTCTTTTGATAAAAAGAAAAACCAATTCACAATGATTTACAGAAAGGAAGGAAAGGGAACACAGCTTCTTTCCCAGCTAGATACCGGAGAGGTCGTTGATATTCTTGGGCCATTAGGAAATGGATTCCCAGTTGGTGAAGTGGATAAAGGACAAATTGCATTGCTAGTAGGGGGCGGAATTGGAGTGCCCCCCCTTTATGAACTCTCTAAACAGTTGACAGAAAAAGGTGTAATCGTAAAACATGTCTTCGGATTTCAATCTGAGTCTGATGTATTTTATGAAAAGGAATTTTCTAATTATGGAGAAACAATCGTAACGACAGTTGATGGTTCGTATGGTGTTAAGGGCTTAGTGACGGATGTTATAAAGAGTTTATCGTTTGATTGTATATTTACATGTGGTCCTACTCCAATGTTAAGAGCCATTAAGCAAGAGTATTCAAATAAAAAAGTCTTTCTATCAATAGAGGAACGGATGGGCTGTGGAATAGGTGCATGTTTTGCCTGTGTATGTAAAACTGGAAATGATCCTTCAGGAAATTCTTATAAAAAGATTTGTAGTGATGGACCTGTTTTCCGAGCTGAAGAGGTGTTAATATGAACCGTCTAAATGTAGAATTACCTGGTTTAAAGTTAAAAAATCCGATTATGCCAGCCTCAGGATGTTTCGGATTTGGTAGAGAATACAGCCAGTTGTATGATTTAAACCTTCTAGGTGCGATCATGATAAAAGCAACTACGGTAGAAACGCGATTTGGTAATCCTACCCCACGGGTAGCAGAGACACATGCAGGAATGTTAAATGCAATTGGTCTGCAAAATCCGGGTTTGGATAAAGTGATATCTGAGGAGTTGCCATGGCTATCACAATATAATGTTCCAATAATTGCCAATGTTGCTGGTTCAGTAGAAGAAGAATATGTCGAGGTAGCAAGAGAAATCTCCAAATCTCCTAATGTCCATGCCCTTGAATTAAATATTAGTTGTCCGAATGTAAAAACGGGAGGGATCGCTTTTGGGACGATTCCTGAGGTGGCTAAGCAATTAACCCGCAAAGTGAAGGAAGTTTCAGAGGTTCCGGTATATGTGAAGCTATCGCCAAATGTAACCAATATAGTAGAAATGGCTAAGGCTGTCGAAGCAGGAGGCGCTGATGGCTTATCGATGATTAATACATTAGTTGGTATGAAGATTGATATAAAAACTGGAAAACCTATCTTGGCCAATCGAACGGGAGGTCTTTCCGGTCCTGCAATTAAACCAATTGCTATTCGCATGATTTATGAAGTAAGCCAGGTGACTAACCTGCCTATCATAGGTATGGGTGGCATACAATCAGCAGAAGATGTCATTGAATTCTTTTACGCGGGAGCGAGTGCCGTTGCAGTAGGGACAGCAAATTTTGTAGATCCGTTTGTTTGTCCTTCCATTATTGAACAGTTGCCTGAACTATTGGAGAAATTAGGATTTGACCATATAAGTGAATGTACAGGAAGGAGCTGGAAACAAAATGGACAACTCGCTTATCATCGCTCTTGATTTTGCAAATAAAAAAGAGGTTGAACAATTCCTACAACCGTTTGGTGATAGGCAGCTTTTTGTAAAGGTTGGTATGGAGCTCTATTACCAGGAAGGTCCTTCTATTATTCATTTGTTAAAAGAAAAAGGCCATCGAATTTTTCTTGATTTAAAACTACATGACATTCCAAATACAGTAAAAAATGCCATGAAAGGACTTGCTCGCCTCGATTGTGATTTAGTTAATGTACATGCTGCAGGAGGAAAAGAAATGATGCAGGCAGCATTGGAAGGTTTGGAAGCAGGAACCTCTATGGGGCGAAAACGTCCTTATTGTATTGCCGTTACCCAGTTAACAAGCACATCTGAAGAGCAAATGAATAAAGAACAGTTGATTCCTGTAGGTCTTTTAGATTCTGTCGTCCATTACTCGGTGCTGACAAAAGAAGCTGGTTTGGATGGAGTGGTATGTTCGGCATGGGAAGCTGAAAGGATTCGTGAAAAAGTAGGCCAGCCATTTTTAACAGTTACACCGGGGATACGAATGAAAGAGGATCAAGCTGGTGATCAGAAGAGGATTGCCACTCCTAATTTTGCTAGAAATGCGGGGGTAAGTGCAATTGTTGTTGGGCGATCCATTACACGATCAGCTGATCCAGTTCAAACGTATCAAAAATGGATAGAAATATGGAAGGGAGTACATTCATGAAAAAGATCATTGCAGAAAAATTATTAGAGATAAATGCTGTTGCTTTACAGCCGAAAGAACCTTTTACTTGGACATCAGGTCTTCGTTCTCCTATTTATTGTGACAATCGATTGACTTTGTCATACCCAACCGTTCGAAGGGCAATAGCGCAAGGATTGCAAAAAGTAATAGTTGAAAACTATCCTAATGTTGAAGTAATAGCTGGGACAGCAACTGCAGGCATCCCTCATGCAGCTTGGGTAAGCGAATTAATGGATTTGCCTATGTGTTATGTTCGGTCAAAAGCAAAGGGCCATGGTAAAGGAAATCAAATTGAAGGCAAGGTAAATGGAGGACAAAAGGTTGTTGTTGTTGAAGATTTAATTTCAACCGGTGGAAGTGTAATAACAGCAGTCAAAGCTTTAAGGGATGCGGGTTGTGAAGTAATAGGTGTTGTATCCATATTTACATATGGCTTGGAAAGGGGAAAACAAGAATTTGCTAAAGAAGGAATTAAGAGTGTATCATTAACTGATTTTGCGACCCTTGTAGAAACAGCCATTGAAAAAGGATATATTAGTAAAAATGACCAAGAAAGTCTACTAGCCTGGAGTAAGAATCCAACTGAATGGAGCAGGCAGTACGAATAGTTGCATAGAAAAAAGCCCAAAGCCCCAAATAGTGGGGCTTCATTAATTTTTCTTTAATTTTAGTACGAGTTCTTCGTCAGGTGTAACATAAACAGTTTGCTGATGATCATAAATGACAAATCCAGGTTTTGCACCACTCGGTTTTTTTACATGCCGGACTTTGGTGAAATCAACAGGAACAGAGCTTGAATGTCTTGCCTTGCTAAAATATGCGGCAAGTTTTGCTGCTTCTAGTATTGTTTCCTCCGATGGATTTTTACTGCGTATTACAACATGGGAACCTGGTATATCTTTCGTATGAAGCCAAATTTCATCTCTTGCGGCTAGTTTGTTAGTTAAATAATCATTCTGCTTATTATTTTTCCCGACAATAATCTCAGTTCCATCTGAAGCTTGAAAGAAATCAAGCAAAGGTTTTGTGTTTTGAATCTTTCTTCCATTCCGCTTTTGCCGTTCTCGAAGATAGCCTCCCTCGATAAGCTCCTCCCGAATCTCTTGTAAATCTTTCGGAGAAGCCGTTTGTACCTGATGGAGTAGATTATCAAAATAAGCAACTTCTTCTTGAGCTTTTTTGATTTGTTCTAAGGTAATAGTTACTGCATTTTTAGCTTTTTGGTATTTAGAAAAATATTTCTGAGCATTTTCAGAAGGAGTCTTTCTCGGATCCAATGGGATTACAACCATACCACCGGCTTCATCATAATAGTCAAGTACTTCAATTTCCTTCATCCCTTTTTTTACTGCGAATAGGTTGGCCGTCAATAATTCTCCGTAATGTTTAAACTGATCTGCTTTTTCTGCTTCTTTTAATGTAGCCTCAAGCTTTTTGATCTTCTTTACATTTTTTTCTTTTTCATTAGTGATGAATCGTTCTATATCTTGACCTTGCTGTTTCACGCGGTCTCTCTCGGCTTTTTTGTAGTAAAAGCGGTCTAGCATGTCACTAAGTGAGGTGAATTCCTTCACTTCACCTTTTAGATGCTCCAGAGGAAACAAGTAAAAAGCTTCTTTTTCATCATTAGTTATTATGGACGGGGACAAATCACCCGTTTTAATTTTATTCACAAGGTTAATAAACGTTTTTGGTACCGTGGTCCGGTTCGCTAGACCACTTTGATATAGGACTTCCTTTGCAAAAATCGGTGAAACCCCTGCAAAATGATTAACTAACTGTTGATCCAACTTTCCAGCATTAAAATCAATGGATCGTAATACATCCTCTTCATTTGCCAAGAAAGGATTTTTTTTATTTTGTTCTGGAGGGAAGACATACTGTTGACCAGGGAGTATTGCCCTATGAGTGTTAACTGCAAAAGAAATATGTTTAATACTGTCTAAAATAAGATTTCGTGTTTTATCAATTAAAATGATGTTGCTATGTCGGCCCATAATTTCAATGATTAGCTGTTTGTAACTTACATCCCCAATTTCATTACGGCCCTTTATCTCAAAAATAATCATTCTGTCATTTCCGATTTGATAAAGATCTTCCAAAATAGAGCCTTCAATGTGTTTTCTAAGCAACATACAAAACATTGGAGGTTCACTAGGATTTTCAAAAGATTCATTAGTTAGTTGAACTCGGGCATAGCTTGGGTGAGCCGATAATAAGAGTTTGTGATTGGTTCCACCTGCACGAATGGTCAAAATGATCTCATTTTTATATGGCTGATAAACTTTATTAATTCGACCGCCTTTTAATTGTTGTTTAAGCTCATCCGCCATCGATTTAGTAAATAATCCGTCAAATGACATGGAAAACATCCTTTTCTTCCAACATATTTTTCATTTTAAGTATACTCTAGGTGTGAATTTTATGCAGAATTTTTACATCCACTTTATTATTTTATACCCCCATAAAAATGATAATAGCATTTTTTTGGACGACCCTGAATAAGCTTTCTTAGAGTATGTCTGAATGATTAAAGGGGGAAGTGAGATGGTCGGATGAAGTTCCATGAGATGGAGATTAAACAAGTTGAAAAGGCTCTAGAAACCGACTTTTCGAGTGGATTGACACAGGAAGAAGTAGAAAAACGAATAAAACAGCACGGATTAAATGAATTAGAGGAAGGTGAAAAACAGTCTGCCCTTCTCCTCTTTTTCAGTCAATTTAAAGATTTTATGGTTTTAGTTTTGCTAGCCGCCACATTGATATCCGGCTTGTTAGGAGAATATATTGATGCGATTGCTATCATAGCCATTGTTATTATTAATGGATTTCTTGGATTTTTCCAAGAACATCGTGCGGAAAAGTCACTTCAGGCATTGAAAGAATTGTCTGCTCCGCAAGTAACAGTTTTGCGTGAAGGACAATGGATGAAGATCCCTTCAAAGGAAATTGTCCTAGGCGATATATTGAAGTTTGCTAGTGGAGATCGAATTGGTGCTGATGTAAGGATTATTGAATCAAAAAGCTTAGAGGTTGAAGAATCGGCATTAACTGGTGAATCTGTGCCTGTTGCTAAACATACAGATCGTTTGACAATTCCTAATCCTGGGATTGGTGATATGGAAAATACTGCTTTTATGGGTACGATGGTTACTCGGGGAAGTGGTGTAGGTATTGTTATTGCAACAGGGATGAAAACAGCAATGGGTCAAATCGCTGGATTACTTCAAAGTGCTCAATCTCAGGAGACCCCACTACAGCGCCGCTTAGAGCAATTAGGGAAAATTTTAATTACCGTTGCCTTGTTGTTAACCGTATTAGTGGTTGTTGTCGGTGTATTGAACGGTCATGATATTTATACCATGTTTTTAGCTGGTGTTTCACTTGCAGTAGCTGCAATTCCGGAAGGACTCCCTGCCATAGTAACAGTGGCTCTTTCTCTAGGTGTTCAAAAAATGATTAAACAGAATGCCATTGTTCGTAAACTGCCTGCAGTTGAAACACTTGGTTGTGCTTCTGTTATTTGTTCTGACAAGACTGGAACGATGACACAAAACAAAATGACTGTTACACACCTTTGGAGCGGTGGTCAAACTTGGACTGTTGATGGAGTGGGATATGAGCCTCGGGGCGATTTTTACCGGAATAACCAAAAAGTACAATTAAGCGATGAAAAAGCTTTACAGCAAATGCTCATATTCGGGATGCTTTGTAATCATTCTGAGTTAAAACGCAAGGATGATGAATATATCCTAGATGGTGATCCAACGGAAGGGGCACTTTTAGTTAGTGCAATGAAGGCCGGTTTCCATCGTCCAAAACTTCTTGAAGATTTTACAATATTAAATGAATTTCCTTTCGATTCCGCTAGAAAAATGATGAGTATGCACGTTAAAGATAAGCACGGCCGGCATTTTATTGTTACAAAAGGAGCACCAGATGTTATTTTGGGCTTGAGTGAATCCATTCTATGGGATGGGAAAACTCGACTTTTAAATATGGAAACAAAATCGATGGTACAGAACGCAATCGATCATCTAGCTTCACAGGCTCTTCGTACGATTGCCATTGCTTATAAACCAATTTCAGCTAATACCATCATTTTAAGTGAGAAAGAAGCAGAAAGTAAATTAACCTTTATTGGTATTCAAGGGATGATTGATCCTCCAAGACCTGAGGTTCAAGATGCTGTGAGAGAGTGTAAGGAAGCTGGAATAAAAACAGTAATGATAACCGGGGACCACGTGATTACGGCTAAAGCTATTGCCGCTCAGCTAGGAATTCTCTCAAAAAATAGCAAAGTTCTAGATGGGAAGACTCTATCACAAATGACTGTAAAAGATTTAGAAAAAGTCGTCGAAGATGTATCTGTCTTTGCAAGGGTTTCACCTGAACATAAGTTGAAAATCGTTAAAGCCTTACAAAATAAAGGTCATATCGTAGCGATGACCGGAGATGGTGTCAATGATGCACCTGCAATCAAAGCGGCCGATATCGGTGTTGCCATGGGGATTACTGGGACAGATGTTGCAAAGGAAGCTTCATCACTTGTTTTATTGGATGATAATTTTGCAACGATTAAAGCTGCTATTAAAGAAGGAAGAAATATTTATGAAAATATTCGCAAGTTTGTTCGCTACCTATTGGCTTCTAACGTAGGAGAAATATTAGTAATGTTGTTTGCCATGATATTAAGCCTTCCATTGCCATTAGTTCCGATCCAAATACTTTGGGTAAATCTTGTCACAGATGGTCTGCCAGCAATGGCATTAGGATTGGACCGTCCGGAGGAAAATGTGATGAAACGCGGTCCGCGAAGTCCGAATGAAGGAGTTTTTTCCCGCGGTCTTGGTTGGAAGGTCATTTCACGAGGGTTCTTAATCGGACTTGTCACCTTACTTGCATTTATGCACATTTATCATAACGATCCTTCACAACTTCAATATGCTCAAACTGTTGCTTTTGCAACATTGGTGATGGCGCAATTGATTCATGTATTTGATTGCCGTAGTGAAAAATCGGTGTTATCAAGAAATCCATTTGGGAACCAATATCTTGTATGGGCAGTTATTTCGTCTTTATTAATGGTACTGGTTGTCATTTATTATCCACCACTTCAGCCTATTTTCCATACCCTCCCAATAGCTGCAAAAGACTGGTTATTGATTATTGGCTTGTCTTCTATACCAACTTTTTTACTGGCTGGCTCATTTTTATTAAGAAAAACAAAATAAATTGTGTTATAATCCAAAAGGTAATAGAATCCACTCTATTACCTTTTGGACTTTTATTATTCCAAGAATGGATGTGCTATAAGTTATGGTCATGAGTATGACAGGCTTTGGCAGGGGGAAAGCAGAATCTTCTTTCTTTACTGTTAATGTAGAGGTGAAAACAGTAAATCATCGATTTTGTGAAATTAATATTCGTATGCCAAGACAGCTGTTAAAAATAGAAGATAAAATAAAAAAGAAACTCAACGAGCATATCCGCAGAGGAAGAGCGGAAGTTTATATTAATATTGAAGGGGAAGGAGCCATTACCCGCAAACTTCATGTGGATTGGAATCTAATAGAGGATTATTTTCAATTCATTACAGAATTAAAAGAAAAATTTTCCATTAATGGTACCGTCACATTAGCGGATATATTAAACCGTCAGGATCTAATACATATTGAAGAGTGTGAATCAGGCAATGAAGAGCTAGAGGAATTGGTCATTACAGCTGTAAATGATGCTGTTCTCAAATTAGTTGAGATGCGGAAACTTGAAGGGGAAGTATTAAAAAAAGAATTGCTCGATATTATTGCTCGCGTAGAAACCCATTTAATGGAACTGCAAACCCATGCTCCGATGGTCGTGCAAATGTTTAAAGACCGGGTAATCAAAAGAATGCAAGAGTTTGTAAATGGACAGTTGGATGAAACGCGAATATTAACTGAGGTGGCTATCTTTTCTGAAAAAGCTGATATTAATGAAGAAATTACAAGGTTGAGAAGCCATATTGGGCAATTTATTCAAGCCTTAAATGAAAAGGATCCAATAGGTAGAAAACTTGACTTTCTTATTCAAGAAATGAATAGAGAAACCAATACAATTGGATCGAAAGCAAATGATTCTACGATTGCAAAAAAAGTAGTGGAAATTAAAAGCTTGCTTGAGAAACTGAAGGAACAGGTTCAAAATATAGAATAGTATTGGTTTAGAAAAGGGGACACACGGTCAAACTAAACTATTGATGATTGGGTGAATGATCATGGCAATTAAATTAATCAATATTGGGTTTGGGAATATTGTTTCAGCAAATCGAATTATTTCAATTGTAAGCCCTGAATCTGCGCCGATCAAAAGAATCATTCAAGATGCCCGAGACAGGGGATCTTTAATAGATGCTACATATGGAAGGAGAACGCGCGCAGTTATTGTTATGGACAGCGATCATGTAATTTTATCCGCTGTGCAGCCGGAAACAGTCGCCCATCGGTTAACGGGCCGTGAGGAAACAAATGAGGAAGGGTAGGATTTTATCAATATGCAAGAAAAGGGATTGTTAATTGTACTTTCTGGACCATCTGGGGTTGGGAAAGGAACGGTTCGTAAAGCCATTTTTTCACAACCAGATACTTCCTTTGAATACTCCATTTCAGTAACTACCCGTAAACCCCGAGAAGGTGAAGTAGATGGAGTAGATTATTTTTTTAAAACAAGAGAAGAATTTGAAGAAATGATTGAACAGGGGAAATTATTGGAGTATGCTGAGTTTGTTGGAAACTATTATGGGACCCCTGTAGATTATGTTCAGGAAACATTGAATAAAGGTAAAGATGTATTTTTAGAGATTGAAGTAAAGGGTGCACGTCAAGTCCGTGAGAAATTTCCGGAAGGGTTATTTATTTTCCTAATGCCTCCAAGTTTATCCGAATTAAAAAATCGGATTGTTACACGGGGGACTGAAACGGAAGATATTATCCATAATCGATTGCAAACAGCTCGCGAAGAAATTGAAATGATGGAACTTTACGATTATGTTGTTGAGAACGATCAGGTTGAGAATGCCTGCGAACGAATTAAAGCCATTGTAAAAGCAGAGCATTGCCGCAGGGAAAGAGTTGAACATCGATATAAAAAGTTGTTGGAGGTTGAATAAAATGCTATATCCATCTATTGATTCACTGCTTGATAAGATTGATTCAAAATATTCACTTGTCTCAGTTGCCGCAAAGCGTGCCCGTGCCATGTCTGAAGCGGGTGATGAAAGATTACCAAAATATGTTTCTCATAAATATGTAGGTAAAGCACTTGAAGAAATTTATAGTGGAGAACTTACTTACCGTATTGCTAATAAATTAGAAACCCCAGCGGAATAAAACAAGACATGGACAAAAGGTCTGACAAATTGTGTCAGCCTTTTTATTTTTGTACATAAATAATGTCGGAAACAGGTGAAAATTCTAAGTGGTTTTAGCATAATAGAGAAAAGAACTGTATTAAAGATTCGGGGGAAGAAATTATGATGACTGATAAAAAAATATTATTATGTGTAACTGGCGGAATTGCCGTTTATAAAGCAGCTGCCTTAACAAGTAAGCTTGTTCAGGCAGGAGCCAATGTGAAAGTGATAATTAGTGAATCAGCGGCTAAATTTGTTACCCCGTTGACTTTTCAAGCCTTATCCCGAAATGAAGTATATATGGATACTTTTGATGAAAAAAATCCAAAAGTTATTGCCCATATTGACCTTGCAGATTGGGCAGATCTTATTCTCGTTGCTCCAGCAACAGCAAATACAATAGCCAAATTAGCAGGTGGAATTGCCGATAATATGATAACAACGACCTTGCTTGCAACAAAGGCTCCTGTTTGGATTGCCCCAGCCATGAATGTTCATATGTATGATCATCCTGCAGTGAAAAAGAATATATCCATTTTAGCGGAATATGGGTACCAATTTATTGAGCCTAGTGAGGGATATTTGGCATGTGGGTATGTAGGAAAAGGACGATTAGAAGAGCCAGAAAAAATTGTAGAGTTGATCCAGTCTTTCTTTGCAGCGAGTTCAAATAAACGATTAGCAGGAAAAACTGTTTTGGTAACAGCAGGACCTACGAGAGAAAAAATTGACCCAGTCCGGTTTATTTCTAATCATTCGAGCGGAAAAATGGGTTATGCTCTTGCTGCGGAAGCAAAAAAACAAGGGGCAAATGTTATTTTAGTCTCTGGTCCTGTTGGGATCACACCTCCGGTCGGTGTGGATCTTATAAAGGTGGAAAGTGCGGAAGACATGTTTAACGCAGTAATAGAAAATTTTGAATCGTCCGATGTTATCATTAAGACTGCAGCTGTAGCTGATTATCGACCTAAATATGTCTATGACCAAAAGGTTAAAAAACAAGACGGGGATACGATGATTGAACTTGAAAGAACAAAAGATATCTTATTTGAACTTGGAAAAAGAAAGAAAAATCAATTATTAGTTGGATTTGCTGCTGAAACAAATAATGTTGTAGATTATGCTAAGAAAAAACTGATTAAGAAAAATGCCGATATGATTATAGCTAATAATGTGAAGGTTGAAGGTGCTGGATTTGGAACAGATACCAACATTGTTACCATTGTAAAAAAAGACGGTTCTATCACTGAACTGCCACTAATGAGCAAGTCAGAGGTGGCAGAAAAAATTATTGAGGAAGTAAGTTTATTGCTTAAAGGTTTGGAGAACAGATGAAGATTGCCAGTGTAATTGTTGATGTACCTGCAAAACAAACCGATAAAGCATTTGATTATCTAGTTCCAAAACAATGGGAAGATATGATTCAGCCAGGTATGAGAGTCATTGTTCCTTTTGGACCACGAAAGATTCAAGGTTTTGTGATAGAGGTAAAATCCACTACTGAGGTAAAGAAACTAAGAGAATTGGTTGAGCCAATGGATCTTGAGCCAGTACTCAATGACGAATTAATAAAGCTTGGTGATTGGCTAGCTGAAAATACCCTTAGTTTTAAAATTTTTGCCTTCCAAGTAATGCTGCCTGCAGCGTTAAAAGCGAAATATGAGAAAAAAGTAAAAATGGCCGAAGGTGTCTATCTTTCGGACTTGCCATTAAACCTTCATCCGTATTTTAAAAATGGTGGAATGTTAGATTGGGATGACGCAATAAAAAACGGAATTGTACCTCATCTCCAAAGAGAAGCGGCTAAAGGGTTATTAGAAGTTGTTTATCTTGTAAAAGAACGAGTCAAGAAAAAACAAATGAAATATATTATTCCCCTTGTTAGTAAGGAAGACTTATTGGTTGAAATCCAACGTCTTCCTGCTAATGCTCAAAAACAAAAACAAGTACTAGAGTATTTTATCAACCATCCTCATGAGGTTGAGATGAGAAAATTAATTGCAGAATTAAATGTTTCTTTATCTACAATTAAAGCACTTTCCAATAAAAATCTATTAGCAGAAACAGTAAAGGAGATTTATAGGGATCCGTTTAAAGATCATCATTTTGAAAGAAGGGGACCTCTTCCATTAACAAAGGCTCAGGAAAAGGCCATAACCCCTATTTTACATGCCATTCAAACCCGTGAGCATGAAGTATTTTTACTATATGGTGTGACAGGCAGTGGCAAAACAGAAATATACTTACAATCTATTCAAGAAGTCATTAATAACGGAAAAGAGGCTATTGTTTTAGTCCCAGAAATCTCACTTACGCCGCAAATGGTAAACCGATTTAAAGGAAGATTCGGAGAAATGGTTGCTGTATTGCACAGCGGTTTGTCAGCAGGGGAAAAATATGATGAGTGGAGAAAGATCCAACGGAAAGAAGTCAAAGTCGTTGTTGGTGCGAGATCTGCCATATTTGCCCCTTTTGAAAATATTGGAATCATCATCATTGATGAAGAACATGAAACAAGTTATAAGCAAGAGGAAATGCCGCGTTATCATGCTAGGGATGTTGCCATCAAAAGAGCTCAAACCTATAACTGTCCTGTTGTTTTGGGCAGTGCCACCCCATCTTTAGAGTCATTTGCTAGGGCGAAAAAAAAGGTATACCAGTTATTATCCCTGCCAGTTCGTATGAATAATAAAGCATTGCCAACAGTTGAAATTGTTGATATGCGGGAAGAACTACGAGCAGGAAACCGTTCCATGTTTTCTAGAAAGCTTTTTGAGTTATTGAAAGATCGGTTAGAAAAAAAGCAGCAATCAGTATTATTTTTAAATAAACGAGGGCATTCTTCGTTTGTCATGTGTCGGGATTGCGGATATGTAGTCAATTGTCCGAAGTGTGATATATCACTAACGTATCATCGTGCAGGTGTGCAGATGAAGTGTCATTATTGTGGTTATGAAAGTGTTGTGCCAAGGGCTTGCCCTGAATGCAATAGTGAATATATTCGCTTCTTTGGGACAGGGACACAAAAAGTGGAGGAGGAATTAGGAAAAATTCTTCCTGAGGCAAAAGTCATTCGGATGGATGTGGATACAACAAGTAGAAAAGGTTCACATGAAAGATTACTAAAGGAGTTTCAAGACGGAAAAGCTGATATATTATTAGGAACACAGATGATTGCGAAAGGGCTTGATTTTCCAAATATAACATTGGTTGGGGTGCTGTCAGCTGATACAATGCTACATTTGCCCGATTTTCGTTCTTCTGAAAAAACGTTTCAATTGTTGACTCAAGTCAGTGGGCGAGCCGGTCGCCATCAGTTGCCTGGTGAAGTAATTATTCAAACCTATACACCTGAACATTATAGTATCCAATTGGCTGGGCGACAGGATTATACCCAATTCTTTCAACAGGAAATGATGGTGAGAAGGGCACACCATTACCCACCATATTACTTTCTCACTTTAATAACTGTCAGCCATGAACAGCTGTTAACCGCTGTATCGACTACGGAGAAAATAGTGAAATATGTTCGATCTAAGTTATCAAGTGAAGCAGTTATTTTGGGACCATCTGTATCGCCGATCGCAAAGATTAATAATAGATATCGATATCAATGTCTGATAAAATACAAGCGGGAACCGAACCTTACAAAAACGTTAAAAATGATACTAGATCAGTATCAAAAGGAAGCATCAAAAGATGGACTTCTAGTATCCGTGGATGTGAATCCGTTTATCTTAATGTAAATTAGTGAAAAATGAATAGTATATATGTTTTTTTATGAGATGGAGGAACAAAATTGGCTGTTAGAAAAATTGTACATTATCCAGCAGAGATTCTCGAAAAGAAATGTAAAGAAGTGGAAGTTTTTAATAAAAAACTTGCCAGATTACTTGATGATATGTATGACACGATGATAGAACATGATGGAGTAGGCCTTGCAGCCCCTCAAATTGGACTGGATTTAAGAGTGGCGATTGTAGATATTGATGATGAATCAGGCACAATCGAAATGATTAATCCCCAGATTTTAAAACAGTCGGGTGAACAAACAGGACCAGAGGGTTGTCTAAGCTTTCCTGGTTTATATGGGGAAGTCACAAGGCCAAACTATGTGATGATTGAAGCATTTGATCGTAAAGGAAGAAAATATAGATTAGAAGCTGAGGGATTCCTTGCAAGAGCAATTCAGCATGAAATAGATCATTTGGACGGAATTTTATTTACATCAAAGGTTACGAGATACTATGAGGAAGATGAGTTAAAAGGAGAAGAGGAGTAAATGACGAAAATTGTATTTATGGGTACACCTGATTTCTCTGTACCAATTTTAAGACAAATCATTGCTGATGGATATGAAGTAATCGGGGTAGTTACCCAGCCAGATCGCCCTGTAGGGAGAAAAAAAGTTTTAACACCTCCACCGGTTAAAGTGGAAGCCTTGAAGCATGGCATCCCTGTTTATCAACCTGAGAAAATTCGAAATCCAGAGGAACTTAGCAAAATCCTAGAATTAAAGCCGGATTTAATTGTCACTGCTGCATTTGGACAAATTTTACCAAAAGAATTACTAGAAGCACCAAAATATGGATGTATAAATGTTCATGCATCTCTTCTTCCAGAACTTCGAGGTGGTGCACCGATACATTATGCAATTTTACAAGGGAAAAAGAAAACCGGTATTACGATCATGTACATGGTGGAGAAACTAGACGCTGGGGATATGTTAACAAAAGTGGAAGTTCCGATTACCGAAGAGGATACTGTAGGGACACTGCATGATAAGCTAAGTATTGCTGGGGCAAAACTTCTATCAGAAACATTGCCTTTATTAATAGAAGGGAAACTTTCAGCAACTCCGCAAAATGATTTGGAAGCTACCTTTGCCCCTAATATTAAGCGCGAACAGGAAAAAATCAATTGGTCCAAAACCGGTACAGAAATTTATAACCAAATTCGCGGATTAAATCCATGGCCAGTTGCATTTACAACCTTGAATGGCCAAGTAATCAAAATTTGGAAGGCTGAAAAAGTCAAAGTTTCCAAATCTCATGAACCTGGATCGATCATTAATATTGAACATGATGGGATAACAGTTAGTAGTGGAGATGAAGTAGCCATCAAAATTTTAGAACTCCAGCCTTCTGGTAAAACCAAAATGAGTAGTGAACAATTCTTAAGAGGAGCAGGCTCAAAATTATCAATAGGAATGAAACTAGGAGACTAACATGACTACAACAAAAGCAAAAAATGTACGTGAAACCGCATTAGAACTCCTGATTACAATTGAAAAAAATCAATCCTACAGTAATTTGCTGTTAAATCATGCCATTAAGAAAAACGAAATACCACAAAAAGATGTGGGATTATTAACAGAATTAATTTATGGAACATTACAGCGTAGAAAGGCTTTAGACTTTTATTTAAAGCCTTTTCTCAAAAATAGCAAAAAAATTGAAAAGTGGGTTCTCTACTTACTTAGGCTGACACTTTATCAAATGGTTTACCTTGATAAAATACCTGACAGAGCAGCAATTCATGAAGCGGTAGAAATTGCAAAAAAACGCGGACATAAGGGGATTGCAGGTTTAGTAAATGGGGTATTAAGAAATCTGCAACGCAATGGTCTACCATCTTTGGAACAGGTGAGGGACCCTATTGAAAAACTAGCTATTGAAACGAGTCATCCGGAATGGTTAGTAAAAAGATGGGTCGAGCAATTTGGGTTTGAAAAAACAAAAGCCATGTGTGAGGTCAATCTAACTGCTCCTCTACAAACAGCAAGAGTCAATTTAACAAAAATTTCACGCGACGAATGCGTGACACTTCTTGAAAAGGAAGGTTTCCAAATTGAAAAAAGTCCTGTTATTCCTGAGGCAATTAAGGTTTTAAAAGGAAATTTAGCGTTTTCTAAAGCATTTAAGGAAGGACTTTTAACGATACAGGACGAAAGCTCTATGTTGGTGGCCCATGCTCTTGGCATTGAACAAAACGAATTGATTTTAGATGCTTGTGCAGCCCCTGGAGGTAAAACAACCCATATTGCTGAAATACTTAACGATACTGGGGAAGTTATATCTCTTGATCTCCATGAACACAAAGTAAAATTAATCAATGAAAATGCCTCACGTTTAGGACTGAGTAATGTAAAACCAATGGTAATGGACTCTAGACAGGCAGTTTGTCATTTTAAAAAGGAATCTTTTGATAAAGTGTTGCTTGATGCTCCATGTTCAGGACTTGGCGTGATGAGAAGAAAACCGGATATGAAGTATACCAAGAAGGAACAAGATGTGTATCAGTTAAGTCAAATTCAGCAGGATCTTTTAAGTGCTGTAGCGCCTCTTGTTAAAAAAGGAGGTACGCTTGTCTACAGCACATGTACAGTAGATAAAGAGGAAAATGAACAAAATGTACGGCGATTTTTACAGGACCATCCAGAATTTGAAGGGTATTACTCTTTTATAAAGCGGATGCCTGAAGCAGTACAGCCACTTATTAATGGATTTGATTTGCAAATCTTCCCTCAGGACTTTGGCTCAGACGGATTTTATATAGCAGTATTAAAAAGGAAGGTGTAAAGTTTGGAACAATCAATGACAACCGGGACGAATACAGCATTGGAAAAAAAGAAGTCTATTTACTCTCTTGAATTACACGAATTAAAAGAGTGGCTTAAAGAACAAGGAGAAAAGCCATTTCGCGCTGATCAAATCTTTGACTGGCTTTATAAAAAAAGAGTAGGCTCATTTGAAGAAATGAGCAATTTATCCAAAAGCTTGAGAGAGAAGCTTACGGCTCAATTTCAAATTACTACATTGAATACGGTGGTTCAGCAATCATCTTCTGATGGCACGATAAAATTCTTGTTTGAGCTACAAGATGGTTATTCCATTGAAACGGTTCTTATGCGTCATGATTATGGAAATTCTGTATGTGTTACAACACAGGTTGGCTGCCGGATTGGATGTACATTTTGTGCCTCAACACTTGGAGGATTAAAACGTCATTTGGAGGCCGGGGAAATCGTGGCCCAAGTTGTAAAAGTCCAAAAGGCGCTGGATGAAACAAATGAGCGGGTAAGTTCAGTAGTCATCATGGGAATTGGTGAACCTTTTGATAATTATGATAACATGCTTTCGTTTTTAAAAATTATTAATCATGATAAAGGACTTAATATTGGCGCTCGTCATATTACAGTTTCTACAAGTGGTATTATTCCAAAAATTTATCAATTTGCTGACGAAAATATGCAAATTAATTTTGCAATTTCCTTACATGCACCGAATACAGAACTTAGAACTAGATTAATGCCAATTAATAAAGCATATAAACTAGATGACTTAATGAAAGCTGTAAGGTATTATATCGATAAGACTGGACGTCGTGTTAGCTTTGAATATGGACTCTTTGGTGGCGTTAATGATTCAGTAGCACATGCGGAGGAATTAGCAGATCTAATCAAGGGGCTAAAATGCCATGTGAATCTTATTCCGGTTAATTATGTACCAGAAAGGGATTATGTACGAACGCCAAGAGATCAAATTTTTGCTTTTGAAAAGACACTTAAGAAACGCGGGATTAATGTAACTATTCGCCGTGAGCACGGTCATGATATCGATGCAGCTTGTGGACAGCTTCGTGCAAAGGAGCGAAAAGAGGAGACGATGTAATAGTATGAAAGCGGTATATCAAACAGACCGAGGGAAAGTTCGCGCTCATAATGAAGATGCAGGGGGCTTCTTTCTAAATCAAGATGGAAGCCTATTGGCTGTTGTTGCAGATGGAATGGGTGGACATCGTGCAGGAGATGTCGCCAGTGAAATGAGTGTTTCTAAGTTAAAAATAGAATGGGAAGCCTCAACTGGTATCAAGACGGCCGATGATGCTGAAAAATGGTTAAAAGCTCAAGTAACGGCAGTAAATGAACTTTTGTTTGAACATTCGAAATCACATGTGGAATGTGAAGGCATGGGAACGACACTTGTCGCAGCCATTACAACCAATCATTTTGCAACGATCGTGAATATCGGTGACAGTCGCGGGTATTTACTAAATGAATCAGGGTTCAAACAAATCACGGAAGATCATTCCTTAGTCAATGAATTAGTTCGAAGTGGGCAAATTTCTAGAGAGGACGCAGAAAATCATCCAAGAAAAAATGTATTACTCCGTGCTTTAGGAACGGAAAAAACAGTGGAAATGGATATTAAAACCGTTATTTTTGAAGAAGGAGATATCCTATTATTATGTTCAGACGGACTTTCTAATAAAGTTCCTGAAGAAGAGTTGAAAGAGATTTTATTAAAAGAAGAGGGGCTTGAACAAAGGGCAGAGACATTGATCTCACTTGCAAATGAAAATGGGGGAGAAGATAACATTACTTTGACTATTGTAGAGTTTTCTAAGCCCAGTGAGGGTGGTAATGAATGATGATTGGAAAAAGATTAAGTGGCCGCTATAAAATAATAGATATGATTGGCGGCGGTGGGATGGCCAATGTCTACTTAGCCCATGATATGATTCTTGATCGTGATGTGGCTGTCAAAATGCTGCGCATGGACTTTGCTAATGATGAAGAATTTATTAGAAGGTTTCGAAGAGAGGCACAGTCAGCAACAAGTCTTGCCCACCCTAATATCGTTAATATTTATGATGTTGGTGAAGAAAACGATCTTTACTATATTGTCATGGAATATGTTGATGGACAAACATTGAAACAATACATACAACAAAATTCACCTCTCAGGGTGGAAAAGGCACTTGAGATCATGAAGGAGCTTGCCTCCGCCATTTCCCATGCTCATCAAAATCATATTATCCACCGTGATATAAAACCGCAGAACATTCTCATTGATCATAATGGGAATGTAAAAATTACTGATTTTGGTATAGCCATGGCTTTAAGTGCAACAACCATTACTCAAACAAATTCCGTTTTAGGTTCCGTTCATTACCTATCTCCGGAGCAGGCCAGAGGAGGTATGGCTACCCGAAAATCGGATATTTATTCACTTGGTATTGTGATGTTTGAGTTACTAACCGGTAGGCTTCCATTTTCAGGTGAATCTGCGGTATCTATCGCGCTAAAACATCTTCAATCGGAAACACCTTCTGTTAGAAGATGGAATCCCAATATACCACAGAGTGTAGAAAACATCGTTTTAAAAGCAACAGCAAAAGATCCATTCCATCGCTACAATAGCGTAGAAGAAATGGAAGAAGATTTATCAACAGCTCTTGACCCAGAGAGAATCAATGAACCAAAGTTCGTGATTCCAGTAGATGATGAAGCAACAAAGGCTATACCGGTTATTACAGATGACAAACCATTACAAAATCTTGATCAAACCATTGTACACACTAGTGAAAAAATTAGTGAAGTACCTGAAAATAATGAGAAAAAAGAAAAGAATATCAAGAAAAAAAGGAAAAAATGGCCCATTGTTTTGGCATCTATATTTTTAATTGTGCTAATAGGTCTCTCTGCACTGTTATTACCTGAATTTTTCTCAGCAAAAGAAATTAAAATTCCTGATGTTTCAGGGATGAATGAAGGAGACGCGGTTTCAAAGTTAAAACTTGAAGGTCTAAACATTGGTAAAAAAATAGAAATAAACGATGAGAATATTGATAAAGGCCTGGTTATTAAAACCGATCCTAAAGCCGGTACAACTGTGAAGGAAAATGCGAAGATTACCCTTTATATTAGTTTAGGAAAAGAAGAATTCGAACTATCCGATTATACAGGGCAACAATATGAGGAGGTACTTCGTATATTAGAAAAGGAAAACTTCAAGAATATAGAAGTTACGGAGAAACATGATGAGAGTGCGCCTGGAACGATATTAAGCCAAAGTCCTTCCCCAGGGGAAAAGGTAATTCCGGAAGAAACGGTTTTAGAATTTGAGGTTAGTAAAGGGCCGGAAAAAATTATTCTTAGAGACTTAACTCAATACAATTTAAAGGGTGCTCAAGACTATGCTTTTTCGGAGGGATTGGAATTATCTGTATCGCAAGAGGTATTTCATGATACCATCCCACAAGGCATGATTATTTCTCAATCGCCTGAACCGGGAACAGAGCTCAATAAGGGTGACAAAGTAACAGTTGTAATATCAAAGGGAAAAGAAGAAAAACCACCTAAAGAAATTACGAAAGAAATAACAATTGATTACGAGCCACCTGTACCTGGTGAACCGGGACAACAGCAAGAGGTTATTATTTATATCGACGATTTGAATCACAGTATGACAGAACCGGCAGAAACGTTTGTTATAACAGAAACAACAAGAAAACAAATTAAGCTGATAATTCCTTATGGAAAGAAAGCCGGATACAAGGTGATTAGAGATTCCAAAGTAATTGCTGAAGAAGTCATTAATTATGATGATACGGAGTAAACCTTTGTGCGAAATAAAACTCAAGGAGGGTTGCTATGCCTGAAGGGAAAATTGTTAAAGCATTAAGTGGTTTTTATTATGTACTTCATAATGATCAATTAATCCAATGTCGTGGTAGAGGAGTGTTTAGAAAAAATAAAATTACACCACTTGTTGGGGATGAGGTAGTGTTTCAAGCAGAAAATGAACAGGAGGGCTATATATTAGAAATAAAGGATCGGAAAAATGAACTTGTTCGTCCTCCTATTGCTAATGTCGATCAAGCAATTCTCGTGTTTTCGGCAGTAAAACCTGATTTTAGTACAGCCCTATTAGACCGCTTTCTTGTTTTAGTTGAATTTAACCATATCGAACCCATTATTTGCATTTCCAAAATGGACTTAGCAAATGAAGAACAAATGGAAATGATAATGAAGTATGCTGAACAATATCGCACAGCAGGATATAAAGTTATGTTAACCTCTTCTGAAACAGAAACAGGGATTGAACAGTTAATTCCACTTTTAGAAAATAAAATTTCTGTTTTTGCAGGACAGTCAGGTGTGGGTAAATCTTCATTACTGAATGTCCTACGACCTGATCTTGATTTAAAAACAAATGATATTTCCTCTCATTTGGGCAGAGGAAAGCACACTACAAGGCATGTGGAATTAATTTCTATCGGAAATGGATTAGTAGCAGATACACCGGGCTTTAGTTCATTAGATTTTATCAATATAAATGCGGAGGATTTAACTGCTTGTTTTCCGGAATTGTTAAAGGCAAGTGAAAATTGTAAATTCCGTGGCTGTCTTCATATACATGAACCAAAATGCGGAGTAAAACAAGGGGTGGAGTCAGGCGTGATTCCCTCCTATCGTTATGAACATTATGTGAATTTCCTGCAGGAAATTAAAGATAGAAAGCCGAGGTATTAAACAATTATGGTTAAAATTGCACCATCTATACTATCAGCTGATTTTTCAAAATTAGGGGAAGAAATTTTAGCAGTTGAAAAAGTAGGGGCGGATTATATCCATGTGGACGTGATGGATGGACATTTTGTGCCAAATATAACGATTGGCCCTTTAATTGTTGAGTCCATTCGCCCCATTACAAAACTACCTTTAGATGTTCATTTAATGATTGAAAATCCAGACCAATATATTGAAGCTTTTGCGAAAGCAGGAGCGGATTATATTACTGTTCATGTAGAAGCATGTCGCCATCTTCATCGAACGATTCAAATAATAAAATCATTTGGTGTCAAAGCAGGGGTAGTATTAAACCCAGCAACCCCGGTGGAATCCATTCAGCATATCATTGGGGAAGTCGATATGGTTCTCTTAATGACCGTAAATCCTGGTTTTGGAGGACAGAAATTTATCCCTGAAGTTCTTCCGAAAATTAAGAAGGTGAAAGAATTAGCAGAGAGTAAAGGTATAACAATTGAAATCGAAGTGGATGGCGGTGTAAATCCTGAGACGGCAAAACAATGTATCGAAGCAGGTGCTACTGTTTTAGTTGCTGGTTCAGCGATTTACAATCAAGAGGATTATCATAAGGCCATTTCATTAATTAGAGGATAATTAGCTGGGGTAATGACCCGGCTTTTTGCCTATAAAGAAGGAGTTTTACATATGATCATTCATATTCTTGCAGGGGGACCTAAGGACCTTTTACCTGATTTAAGTGAATATACCGCTCAGAATGTTGTTTGGGTTGGTGTTGACCGAGGAGTATTTAACTTATTACAAAATAATATAAAACCTGTCATCGCATTTGGAGATTTTGATTCTATTACAAAGGAAGAAATGGCATTTATTGAGCGTATGGGAACAGAAATAAAACGGTATAAACCCGAAAAAGATGAGACAGACATGGAACTTGCCCTAAATTGGGCACTAGCTCAAAATCCAAAAATGATTAGAATCTTTGGTGCAACTGGGGGAAGACTTGATCATCTTTTAGCCAATATTCAACTGCTCGTACCACCTCTAAAAGAAAACAAAGAAATTGAAATTAATTTAATCGATCGCCACAATATTGTATTTGTAAAAGGACCGGGAAAATATAAGATTCATAAATTAAAAGAGAAAAAATACGTATCATTTGTTCCTCTTACACTTTCTGTCTCAAATCTCACGCTTAAGGGCTTTAAATATCCTTTAGAAAATCGGCATATTCCACTAGGATCCACACTATGTATAAGTAATGAACTTATTAGTGATCATGGTACTTTTTCATTTTCTGATGGCATATTAATAGTGATAAGAAGTGATGATTAATTGGACTTTCTAATTGGTACTGATTTCGTTTCCTCGAATATTATGGTAAGGGCTAGAAATTCGTTTGAATGAATAAGATTAGAGATGTGAGATTTGTGAGGAGGGACAGTATGAAATTTTATACGATTAAACTGCCAAAGTTTTTAGGCGGAATTGTCCGTGCGATGATTGGTGTGTTTAAGAAGAACGAATAAATAGTAAATGTTCTAAAATGCTCCTATTTATCTCATAAGTTAAGAGCAATTAATAAAAAACACAATCCTTCTTGTGAAGACAGTTAGGAAAAAGCCTATAATGTCTCATAGGAGGGATTTTTTTATGACAAAAAATCGTTCTCATATAAAATATCGATTCAAATGAATATAAATTAATGTTCTAAAAAAGAATAATGGTCAGGAACCATTTGATTAAGAAAGTTAGAGAAAAAAAAGAGCACCACTAATGGATGCTCTAATTTTTTACACGCGTTCAACTTTACCAGATTTTAAAGCTCTTGCTGAAACCCATACACGCTTTGGTTTTCCATCAACAAGAATACGTACTTTTTGTAGGTTAGCACCCCATGTACGCTTATTTGCGTTCATAGCGTGAGAACGTGCGTTACCAGTGGAAGTTTTCTTTCCAGTTATAACACATTTACGTGGCATAATGATTTCCCTCCTTAACTATCAAAAGCTATACCAATCTTTACAATTTTTTCATTTGATTATAGAAAAATGGCATAGCCAAATTTTCTAGTCTTAAGATACTTTAATAATTTATCACACAACTTATATGATTGCAATAGTTGTGTTTCAAGAAAAAATCCTTGACATCAATAGTATATAAATGCTCTTATAGTAAAGGCAAGTATGACTTCCTTTATTTGAATTGCTATAGTAAAATTGAGTGTAGTCAAGGAGCAATCAAATAACAGGGGGAACGACTCATGTCCATCGAATTACAAACCAAGTACGGTCAAATTGATATTTCAAATGAAGTAATCGCCACCATAGCTGGAGGTGCAGCGGTCGAATGTTATGGGATTGTCGGCATGGCCTCTAAGAATCAAATCAAAGATGGAATCACTGAAATCCTAAGAAAAGAAAATTTTACCCGTGGAGTTATCGTCCGCCAGGAAAATGAAGCAATACATATTGATATGTACATTATTGTCAGCTATGGAACGAAAATTTCCGAAATTGCCCACAACGTGCAATCGAAAGTAAAATACACCCTTGATAAAACAGTCGGACTTGCCGTTGATTCGGTTAATATTTACGTTCAGGGAGTTCGTGTAACGACCCCGTAGTGAGGAGGAAAGTTTGTGTCAATTACAGCTTTAGATGGAAAACGTTTTGCCGAGATGGTCATCCAAGGTGCCAATCATTTGGCAGCAAATGCAAAGATGGTTGATGCGCTAAACGTTTTTCCGGTACCGGATGGTGATACTGGAACAAATATGAACTTATCCATGACTTCCGGGGCAAAAGAAGTAAAAAAGAATGTTCAAGAACATATAGGAAAAGTGGGGGTTTCCCTTTCTAAAGGCTTGTTAATGGGAGCGCGCGGAAATTCCGGTGTCATCCTTTCACAATTGTTCCGTGGATTTTCAAAATCTATTGAAAGCAAAGGGAAAGTGGATGCCAAAGAATTTGCGGCTGCACTTGAAGCGGGAGTAGAAACAGCATATAAAGCCGTTATGAAACCAGTAGAGGGAACCATCTTAACAGTTGCAAAAGACGCAGCGAAAAGAGGTGTTCAAGTAGCAAACCAAACAAATGATATTGTTTTGGTTATGGAAGAAGTATTAAAGGAAGCAAAAGCTTCATTAAACAGGACACCAGAATTACTCCCTGTATTAAAGGAAGTCGGAGTTGTTGATAGTGGAGGCCAAGGACTTGTTTGTGTTTACGAAGGTTTTCTTGCTGAACTAAAAGGCGAAAAACTACCAGATTCACCAGATACTCTCCCTTCGATGGATGAATTAGTAAGTGCGGAGCATCATAAAAGTGCACAAAGTCATATGAATACAGAGGATATTGTCTTTGGTTATTGCACGGAATTTATGGTGAAGTTCGAAGAAGATAAATTGAAAAAGTATCCGTTTAATGAAAAAGAATTTCGTAATGACTTAAGTCAATTTGGAGACTCTTTATTGGTTATTTCGGATGATGATGTTGTAAAGGTACATATTCATTCAGAACAACCTGGAGAGGTTTTGACCTACGGACAACGCTATGGTAGCTTAATTAATATTAAAATTGAAAATATGCGACAGCAGCATACCAATATTGTGGGTGAAACCAAAACGCCTTTAGTGACAGATCATTCTAGAACATCCAGTGAGAAACAGGAATATGGGATTGTGACTGTTTCAATGGGTTCAGGGATAGCTGAATTATTTAAAAGTATCGGCGCCCATGAAGTCATTGAAGGTGGACAAACGATGAATCCAAGTACCGAGGACATAGTCAATGCGATAAAAAAAGTCAATGCGAAGAAAGTGTTTATTTTACCAAATAATAAAAATATCATTATGGCGGCTGAGCAGGCAGCAGAAGTATCCGAAGATGAAGTTTATGTAATACCGTCAAAATCAGTACCACAAGGACTTTCTGCCCTACTTGCATTCAATCCTTCTACTGATGTTCAGTCAAATGAAGCAGCAATGAGGGATGCATTAAGTCATGTAAAAACAGGACAAGTTACCTTTGCCGTTCGTGACACACAAATTGATGGACTTGAAATTGAAAAAGATGATTTCATGGGTATTGCAGAAGGAAAAATTGTGGTAAAAAACAAAGATAAAGGAAAAGTAGCTGAAGAACTTCTTACGAAATTATTGGATGAAGAATCTGAAATCCTGACAATTCTATATGGTGAAGATGTTTCTTGGGAAGAAGTTACCAAATTAACTGAATTTGTTGAAGAAAAATATGCCGATGTTGAAATTGAAGTTCATAGTGGAAATCAACCAATATATTCTTATATCTTTTCAATTGAATAGGGAACGGCTAAAATAGAAGGGGAGTCTTCGGACATCCCTTCTTTTTTCGTGTTCCTTTTTCACATAAGAAGGCGCAACAAAAAAATATCACGACGTGATCGACATGATAGGCTGATGAGTTGGGTGTATGCGCTTTTATGGGACAATGGAACATACAAAATAGTATACTGTAAGTAAACAATAGAAATCCGGCAAAGGGAGAGATTGCTTTGAAATATAGAAGTGTATTCGATATTATAGGTCCTGTCATGATCGGCCCATCTAGTTCTCATACTGCAGGGGCTGCAAGAATTGGCCGTGTAGCAAGAAGTTTATTTGGAAGAGAGCCGAAATGGGCCAATATCTCATTTTATGGTTCTTTTGCTCAAACTTATAAAGGACATGGGACAGATGTTGCAATTGTAGGGGGACTACTTGATTTTGATACGGATGACGAAAGAATCATTCATGCCATTGAAATAGCGAAAGAACGCGGAATTAAAATCCGTTTTATTGAAGAGGATGCCGTTCCAGACCATCCGAATACAGCAAGAATCATTATTGGAGATCATAATGGAGAACTTGAATTAGTAGGTATTTCGATTGGCGGAGGCAAAATTGAAATAACCGAACTCAATGGATTTGAATTAAAGCTATCAGGTAATCATCCTGCTATTCTCGTTGTTCATAATGACCGCTTTGGTGCTATTGCAAGTGTCGCTAATACTCTTGCCAAATATGAAATTAATATCGGTCATATGGAAGTTTCTCGTAAGGAGAAAGGGAAAATGGCTCTTATGACCATCGAAGTAGACCAGAATATTGATGATAATATTATTAAGGAACTAGAAGAACTACCGAATATACTAAAAGTAACAAAGATAGTCGATTAAACATCAAAGAAAAAGGAGATTAACAACATGTTTCGCAATGTAGCTGAACTAGTGGAGCTGGCAAATAGCCAAAATAAGAAAATCTCGGAAATCATGATCGAGCAGGAAGTTTCTGTTACAGGCCGGTCAAGGGAAGAAATCATAAATCAGATGGATCGAAACTTAAAAGTGATGGAAGATGCGGTTGAACGAGGTATCAAAGGAGTAACTTCCCATTCAGGTCTAACAGGCGGAGATGCTGTTCTATTGCAAAAGTATATTGAAAAAGGTAATTTTTTATCGGGTGAAACTATTCTTGATGCAGTAAGTAAAGCGGTTGCAACAAACGAAGTAAATGCAGCCATGGGTACTATTTGTGCAACACCAACTGCGGGGTCCGCTGGTGTCGTACCTGGGACCTTATTTGCTGTAAAGAATAAGCTTAATCCTACTAGGGAACAAATGATTTCGTTCTTATTTACTGCCGGTGCATTTGGATTTGTAGTAGCCAATAATGCTTCAATCTCAGGGGCTGCTGGAGGTTGTCAAGCAGAGGTAGGATCAGCGGCAGGAATGGCGGCAGCAGCCATTGTTGAAATGGCTGGAGGTACGCCAGAGCAATGTGCTGAAGCGATGGCTATTACGTTGAAAAATATGCTTGGTCTAGTCTGCGACCCAGTTGCAGGGCTGGTTGAAGTGCCTTGTGTAAAAAGGAATGCGATGGGAGCTGCAAATGCTATGGTTGCAGCAGATATGGCCTTGGCAGGAATAAAAAGTCGTATACCATGTGATGAAGTCATTGATGCCATGTTTAAAATAGGACAATCAATGCCAACTGCATTAAAAGAAACAGCGCAAGGAGGACTAGCGGCCACACCGACAGGTCGGGAACTCGAAGCGAAGATCTTTGGGATGCCGCTAAACGAAAAGTGAGTTTAGAATTAAGCCAACCAGTAACGATATTGAAAGGTATTGGGAAAGAGACAGCTGAGATTTTATCAGAGATGAAAATTTTTACGATTGGGGATTTATTGGAGTATTTTCCCTATCGTTATGAGGATTACCGTTTACGTGATTTAACTGAGGTTAAACATGAAGAAAAAGTAACCGTGGAGGGGAAGGTTCACAGTGAGCCTTCTCTTGCCTATTATGGACGAAAAAAATCTAAGCTGACTATTCGTTTATTAGTTGGAAATTATTTGATTAAAGTAGTTTTTTTTAACCAGCCCTATTTAAAAAATAAAATACACATGAATAATACAATTACCGTAACAGGGAAATGGGATGCACATAGGCAAACAATCACGGCTAGTGAATGTCAGATTGGTTCGAACACGAAACAAGATGTTTTTGAGCCGGTATATTCAATAAGAGGTAAATTAACGAGTAGAGGTATGAGAAAATTTATACATCTAGCGATCCAACAATATAGTCATTTTATTGAAGAATCACTGCCCGCCTCTCTCCTACAAAAATATCGATTATTGAATAGAGCTGATGCGATAAAATTGATGCATTTTCCAAAAAGTCAAGAAGAGGTAAAACAGGCCAGAAGGCGTTTGGTTTATGAGGAATTTCTTTTGTTCCAATTAAAAATGCAAGCATTAAGAAAGTTTGAAAGGGAACATTCACCTGGTATTGTCCAAAATTATGACTTGAAAAAATTAAAAAATTTTATCGACCAACTTCCTTTCCCATTGACAAATGCACAAAACCGAGTAGTGAATGAAGTGCTAACCGACTTAAAATCCCCATACAGGATGAACCGTTTACTTCAAGGAGATGTTGGATCAGGAAAGACGGTTGTTGCAGCCATCGCATTATATGCAACGGTAACCGCTGGATACCAAGGTGCATTAATGGTACCTACTGAAATTTTGGCTGAACAGCATGCTAAATCACTAAACTCTCTCTTAAAACCATTTGGAGTCAGATGTGAGTTACTCACAAGCTCTGTTAAAGTTAAGCGGAGAAAAGAAATCCTTCATGAATTGGAAGAAGGATTCATTCAAATTATTATTGGTACCCATGCATTAATTCAAGAAGAGGTCTCTTTCAAAAAGTTAGGTCTATGTATTACGGATGAACAGCACCGTTTCGGAGTAGAGCAAAGGAGAATTTTACGGGAAAAAGGAGAAAATCCTGACGTATTATTTATGACTGCTACACCAATACCGCGCACCTTGGCGATTACCGTTTTTGGAGAAATGGATGTTTCAATTATCGACGAAATGCCAGCTGGTAGAAAAAGGGTTGAAACTTACTGGGCTAAACCGGAAATGTTGGAAAGGGTTTTGGCATTTGTTGAAAAAGAATTGCAAAAGGGTCATCAAGCATATATTATCTGTCCGCTAATTGAGGAATCAGAAAAACTTGATGTTCAAAATGCCATTGATGTACATACATCTTTAACCTATTATTTTGCTAACCGATTTCAAGTTGGTCTTTTACATGGAAGATTAAACCCTGAGGAAAAAGAATCAGTAATGAAGGCATTTAGTGAAAACAAAATTCAAGTACTTGTATCAACTACTGTGGTTGAAGTGGGAGTAAACGTTCCAAATGCAACAGTCATGGTTATTTATGACGCTGAGAGATTTGGTTTATCTCAGCTTCACCAACTGCGCGGACGTGTAGGCCGGGGGAGTGAACAGTCATACTGTATTTTGCTTGCTAATCCTAAATCGGAAACAGGTCAAGAAAGAATGAGAATTATGACAGAAACCAATGATGGTTTTGTTTTAAGTGAAAAGGATTTGGAACTAAGAGGACCTGGTGACTTTTTTGGTAAAAAACAAAGTGGAATTCCAGAATTTAAGGTTGCCGACATGGTGCATGATTATCGTGCCTTAGAAACGGCAAGAAGTGATGCGGCCAAACTTATCCAATCTGAAGCATTCTGGACATCTCCTGAGTATGTCTATATAAGAAAACAACTTGAACAATCTGGTGTTCTTGAAGGCGAGAAACTAGATTAAGGAAAAAAGCAGATTTGCAAGATAAAAACTTATCCTTGCAATCTGCTTTTTTAAATTATATACTACTACTAGTACCTAGTCATAAGTTCGGATGGTGTGTGAGAGAAATGAGAAGAAGCAAAAAAGAACGCCAGCAATTATTAACTGCAACGATAAATGATAATCCCTTTATAACGGATGAAGAGCTGGCTGAAAAATTTCAGGTGAGTGTTCAAACCATTCGATTAGACCGATTAGAATTATCGATACCTGAATTACGGGAACGGATCAAAAACGTTGCGGAAAAAAGATTTGAAGATGAAGTTCGCTCTTTGCCTCTTGAAGAGGTGATTGGAGAAATCATTGATATGGAATTAGACAAAAGTGCGATTTCTATTTTTGAGGTAAAGAAAGAGCATGTTTTTAAACGGAATGGTATCGCTCGTGGACATTATGTTTTTGCACAAGCCAATTCCTTGGCTGTTGCTGTAATAAATGATGAGTTAGCATTAACGACAAAAGCAAATATCCAATTTAAACGATCTGTTAAATTGAATGAACGAGTGATTGCAAAAGCTAAGGTTATGAAAATTGATGAAAGTACCGGTAGAACATTAGTGCAGGTTTCGAGTTTTGTAAATAATGAACTTGTATTTACCGGAGAATTTGATATGTACCGTTCGAAATTTCGGTTAAAGGATGAGACTAATGAAGCTTGCGATTGATGCAATGGGCGGAGATCATGCTCCAAAGGAAATTGTTTTAGGCGCGTTGAAAGCGGTGGAGGAATTTCCTGATTTATATATTACCCTTGTCGGTGACGAAACGAAAATCAAAGAAACATTTGTAGGTCACGACAGAATTTCAATCATACATACAACAGAAGTCATTTTAGGAACGGATGAACCAGTGAGGGCTGTCCGTCGTAAAAAAAATGCTTCAATGGTACTTGCAGCACAGCAAGTTACAGATGGTCTGGCAGATGCTTGTTTATCTGCAGGAAATACAGGTGCTTTAATGGCGGCTGGACTGTTTGTAGTAGGTAGAATTGAGGGAATCGACCGACCAGCACTTGCTCCAACATTACCTACTATTGGTGGAGAAGGTTTTTTACTGATGGATGTTGGTGCCAATGCTGATGCAAAACCAGAGCATTTGTTGCAATATGCGATCATGGGCTCCATATACAGTGAAAAAGTTAGAGGCATTAAAGAACCACGTATTGGTCTTTTAAATATTGGTACTGAAGAAAAGAAAGGAAATGAGCTAACAAAACAAGCATTTGATCTTTTAAAAAATGCTCCAATAAATTTTGTTGGCAATGTGGAAGCGCGTGATTTACTTGATGGTGTAGCAGATGTTGTCGTAACCGATGGATTTACTGGCAATATGGTATTAAAATCAATTGAAGGTACTGCAATATCTATGTTTAAAATGCTTAAGTCAACATTAATGAGTAATTTTACAAGTAAGCTTGCCACTGCAGTACTTAAACCAAATTTAATGCGATTAAAAAATAAGTTGGATTATTCAGAGTATGGGGGAGCAGGATTGTTTGGGTTAAAAGCTCCGGTTATTAAAGCACACGGATCATCAAATGCCCAGGCCATTTATAGTGCAATCCGGCAAACTAGGGAAATGGTTGCGAATGACGTAGTAAGTCTGATTAAAGAAACCATTGAAAAATCCACTTCTGAACGATTAGTCCAATAAGGAGGAAATCACAATGGGTAAATTAGCTTTTGTATTTCCCGGACAAGGATCACAATCTGTTGGTATGGGCAAAGACCTTGCAGATCAGTATCCGGAAGTAATGAACTATTTTCAAAAGGCAGATGAAAAGTTGGAATATCCGTTAAGTAATTTGATTTTTAACGGTCCGAAGGAAGAGCTAACACAAACATTTAACACACAACCTGCATTATTAACAACTAGCATTGCCATTTTGAGCTATTTTCAAAAGTCAGGTATTCAACCCGATTATGTTGCTGGTCATAGCCTAGGAGAATATACAGCACTAGTTGCAGCAGGTGTTCTTTCTTTTGAGGATGGAGTGTATGCCGTTCGTAAAAGAGGAGAATTTATGGAAAATGCAGTTCCTAACGGTCAAGGGTCAATGGCGGCCGTACTAGGACTTGATAGAGAACCTCTTTTTCAAATAACGAATGAGGTTACAGAATCTGGGTTTCCAGTTTCTCTTGCCAATTTAAATTGTCCTGGACAGATTGTTATTTCTGGATCAAAAAAGGGTGTTGAATTAGCAGGAGTGAAAGCGAAAGAAGCTGGTGCGAAAAGAGTGTTGCCATTAGAGGTAAGTGGACCATTCCATTCCCCTTTAATGCAGCCGGCTGCTGATAAGCTTCTTCATGTATTGGACGGAATTGAACTGAAGGATGCAAAGGTTCCAGTAGTGATAAATGTTACTGCTGAACCAGTTTCTTCTGCTACAGAAATAAAAGAAAAACTAATTGAGCAGTTATATTCTCCTGTATTATGGGAAGACTCGGTCAAAACAATGATTTCTCTTGGTGTAGATACATTTATTGAAATTGGCCCTGGAAAAGTTCTTTCTGGCCTAATTAAAAAGATTGATAAAACGGTAAAAGTATTTTCCGTATCAGACCAAGAAAGCTCTCTTACAGTACTGGAGGCACTTAAGGAGGAGAAACAATGAATTTAGCAGGGAAAATTGCCCTTGTTACAGGGGCATCTCGAGGAATCGGAAGAGAAATTGCCCTTGAATTGGCTAGACAAGGTGCAAATGTAGTTGTTAATTTTTCTGGTAGTGAGGCTAAAGCAGGCGAAGTTGTGGATGAAATAAAGTCTCTTGGACAAGATGCTTTTGCCATTAAATGTAATGTTGCAAATTCTGAAGAAGTTGCCGAAATGGTGAAAGCTGTAATAGATCGTTTTGGCCGTTTGGATATTCTTGTTAATAATGCTGGGATTACTAGGGATAATTTATTAATGAGAATGAAAGAGGAAGAATGGGACGATGTTATTAATATTAACTTAAAAGGTGTCTTCCTCGTAACTAAGGCTGTTACACGTCAAATGATGAAGCAGCGTTCAGGTAGGATTATTAATATTTCCTCCATTGTAGGAGTAAGTGGAAATCCTGGACAGGCTAACTATGTGGCAGCTAAAGCTGGGGTAATTGGCTTGACAAAAACAACGGCAAAAGAATTGGCATCACGAAATATTACTGTCAATGCCATTGCGCCTGGTTTTATTACTACCGATATGACAGATAAATTGCCTGAAGATGTAAGAAATGAAATGTTAAAGCAAATTCCATTGGCTCGCCTTGGTGAGCCGAAAGATATTGCCAAAGCTGCTGCATTTCTAGCTTCTGATGATGCAGCTTATATCACAGGGCAAACCATCCATATTGATGGCGGAATGGTTATGTAATAGGATAGTAGGAAAATTTTTAGTATGTAGGTGTAATTTTCGACAAAATCCTCTATAATAGCTTGAGGGGAGGTGAGCAAGCATGGCAGCAGATACTTTAGCACGTGTTACTAAAATTATTGTTGATCGCTTAGGTGTAGATGAGTCTCAAGTTACACTTGAAGCTTCATTTAAAGAGGATCTTGGTGCTGATTCCCTAGACGTAGTAGAACTAGTTATGGAATTAGAAGATGAATTTGAAATGGAAATTTCCGACGAAGATGCAGAGAAAATCACTACTGTTGGTGATGCTGTGAATTACATAGAAAGCCAGAAGTAATCTTGTTGGAATTCTAAAAAAGCTCCGTTTTCAAACGGAGCTTTATTTTGTATGATAGAACTTGGCAAGTTTTTGGCCAGGTTTCTTTGCGTTTTAATATCAATAAACGTAAACTAGCATTATGAGTTGTTTAATTTAGTTACAAGGTGGAGAATACAATGCGCAGAAATGGAAAGGAAAAGGATTTTTATCATAGCGCAAACGAAAAATTTAAAGAATTTCAAAATTCCATTGGAATTAAGTTTAATAATGAGAAATTATTAAGACAAGCTTTTACCCATTCATCCTATGTGAATGAGCATCGTAGAAAGCCTTTTGAAGACAATGAAAGGCTAGAATTTTTGGGAGACGCTGTTCTCGAATTGACTATTTCACATTTTCTTTTTAAAAAATATCCTACGATGACAGAAGGAGAGTTAACCAAGTTAAGAGCTGCTGTTGTTTGTGAACCTTCACTTGTCACATTTGCTGGTGAACTCGGCTTTGGAAAACTAATCTTGCTCGGTAAAGGAGAAGAGATGACAGGTGGAAGGGAACGTCCAGCCCTCTTAGCTGACGTGTTTGAAGCGTTCATTGGGGCTCTTTATTTAGACAAAGGAATTGAAATAGTCATCCAATTCTTAGAAAAATATGTTTTTCCAAAAATAGATGCCGGTGCTTTTTCTCATGTGATGGATTTTAAAAGCCAATTGCAGGAACTCATTCAACGGGATGGAACTGGAGTCATTGAATATCGGATTCTTCAAGAAAAGGGTCCGGCACATAATAAAGAATTTGTTTCTAGGGTTACTTTGAATGGGGAAGAACTTGGTATTGGAACTGGTAAATCGAAGAAAGAAGCAGAGCAACATGCTGCTCAAATGGCGTTGGAAGTACTGAAATCAAAAAGATCTTAGTATAACAAATGTTTAGGAGGAGAAATCCCGGGCATTAACAGGGAGGATAAAGGAATGTATTTAAAACGGTTGGACATCATTGGATTTAAATCTTTTGCAGACCGTATTGGAGTAGATTTTGTTCCTGGAATTACCGCTGTTGTTGGTCCAAATGGCAGTGGAAAAAGTAATATTACCGATGCCATCCGCTGGGTTTTAGGTGAGCAATCTGCTAAATCTCTTCGTGGCAGTAAAATGGAGGATATTATTTTTGCTGGAAGTGATACGAGGAAGGCCCTAAATTTTGCTGAAGTAACCTTAACACTTGATAACCAGGATCAAGGGCTGGGGATTGATTATAATGAAGTGAGTGTAACTAGAAGAGTATCCCGTTCAGGAGAAAGTGAGTTTTATATTAATAATCAGCCTTGTCGATTAAAAGATATTATTGATTTATTCATGGATTCTGGCCTTGGACGGGAAGCTTTTTCTATTATCAGCCAAGGAAAAGTCGAAGAAATATTAAACAGCAAAGCGGATGAACGCCGTACGATCTTTGAAGAAGCAGCCGGGGTATTAAAATATAAAAATCGTAAGAAAAAAGCAGAATTTAAACTCACAGAAACACAGGATAACTTAAATCGTGTCAATGATATTCTGCATGAATTAGAGAGTCAGGTTGAACCGTTAAAAATTCAAGCATCTATTGCAAGAGAATATATTGAGAAGAAAGAAGAACTTGAAAAGTACGAAGTTGCATTAACTGTCCATGAAATAGAAGAACTGCATAAACAATGGGAAACTCTTTCAAAACAGGTTGAGGAGCGTCAACAAGAGGAATTAAAGCTTTCCTCAGAAGTACAGCTGAAGGAAGCAAAAATAGTAGAGACAAGAGATCAAATGGCTGCGTTAGATGAATCCATCACTGATCTTCAAAATGTTCTTCTTCATGTAAGTGAGGAGTTAGAAAAACTGGAAGGACGAAGAGAAGTTTTAAAGGAACGGAAGAAAAACGCAGCTCAAAATAAAGATCAATTGAAACTATCCATCACTGAAATGAACGAAAGATTAATACAGCTCCATAAAAATCATGATCTGCATGAGGATGCTGTTAAACAACTTGAAGGACAAGTAAAAACCCTTCAAGCAAAACTGGCGGAAAAGCAGGAAAAATTGCAGCTTTACGCAGAAAATTTAGATGAGACCATTGAAAGTTTAAAAAGTGAATATATTGATTTGTTAAATGAACAAGCGGGAACGAAAAATGAATTAAAAAATATTGATGAACAGCTAATGCATTTGGAAAGGAAAAGTGCTCGGCTTGATTCGGAAAATGAAAAGTTTATTCAGGAACGTGAAGACATACAAAAAAACAAGCTAAACGTAATCAATGACTTAAAAGAAATTCAGCAAAAGCTAGAGGAACAGGTTGTCACATACCGGGAACAGCAAAGAAAATTAGAAGTAGTTAAAGCTAATTATCAAAAACAGGAGAAAACGCTCTATCAAGCTTATCAACTTATACAGCAAGCAAAGTCTAAAAAAGAAATGCTTGAAGAAATGGAAGAGGATTATTCAGGGTTCTTTCAAGGGGTTAAAGAAGTTCTGAAAGTTCGTGGGAAAAAGCTTCAAGGAATTGAAGGAGCTGTTGCTGAACTTGTCACTGTTCCAAAGGAATATGAAGTTGCTCTCGAAACGGCTTTTGGCAGTGCCTTACAACATATTGTTGTCGATACGGAACAAAATGCCCGAATAGCAATCCAATATTTAAAACAAAACGGTTATGGACGAGCTACATTTTTACCTTTAAGTGTTATTAAGGGAAGGTCCCTTTCTTCAGCTCAAATTGCTTTAATCCAAGACCATCCTTCTTATATTGGAACAGCTGTAAGTCTTATTCAATTTGATAAGAAATATTCAGAGGTAATGAATAACCTATTAGGTAGTGTGGTTATTGCTAAAGATCTTAAAGGAGCCAATGAACTTGCAAAAATTCTCCAATACAGAGTTCGCTTAGTAACATTAGATGGAGATATCGTGAATCCTGGAGGATCTATGACGGGTGGTTCTGTAAAACAGAAAACTTCTTCCCTTTTATCTAGAAAGGGAGAGTTGGAAGACTTAAAAGCTAAGCTTGTCATAATGGAAGAAAAAACAAAGGGTTTAGAAGAAACGGTTAAGTCCTTAAAGGAAGAAGTTCGGAAAACAGAGGCAAAGCTCGAGGAAATACGTGAACATGGAAATGAGCTAAGATTAACCGAACAGTCTATTAAAGGAAATCTTCGTGAAGCTGAGCTTGAAGAGAAAAGTATTAATGACCGTTTGGCCATTTACGATATGGAAAAATCACAAATGGCAGAGGAACAACGTTCTCTTGAGAAAAGGAAATCACAAATAGAAGAAATGATGGGAGCTTTTCAAGAAAAAATTACTGAACTTGACAGTCAAATACTGGCATTGACGGAGCAAAAAAACAAGGATGCGACCTCCAAGGAGGCTCTCGCTTCAGAGATCAATGATCTAAAGGTAGAGTTTGCCTCTAAAAATGAACAGTATCTAAATGCAAAAGAACGTTTTACACAAACCGTAAATGATATTCGTGAACATAAAGAAAAGCTTAAGATTCTTGAAGAGGATCTAAAACTACTCCAATCAGAAATGACAACAAGCTCTACCGGTGAAGAGCAGCTAGAAGCAGCAGCCAGAGAAAAACAAAAGGATAAAGAATCCACTTTACAATTAATTGCCTCCAGAAGACAGGAGCGAATGGAACTTCAACATTTGCTTGAGGATCTCGAGATGGAGACCAAGGAACTTAAAAGACTTCATAAAGGATTAACGGTTGTTTTAAAAGACGAGGAAGTGAAATTGAATCGGTTAGATGTGGATCTTGAAAATAGGCTCACTCACTTAAGAGAAGAGTACTTATTATCTTTTGAAGGAGCAAAAGAACAGTATCCGTTAACGGTCTCACCAGAGGAAGCCAGAAAAAAAGTTAAACTGATTAAACTCGCCATAGATGAGCTTGGACATGTAAATCTTGGGGCAATTGAAGAATATGACCGTGTCTCTGAACGTTATGAATTCTTAAAGGAACAGAGACAGGATTTGCAAGAAGCAAAGGACACTCTTTTTCAAGTCATTGAAGAGATGGATGAAGAAATGAAAAAACGCTTCAAGCATACGTTTAATGGAATTAAGGAACATTTTGAACCTGTATTTCAAACTCTTTTTGGGGGCGGAAGAGCAGATTTAATTTTGACAGAGCCGGATGATTTATTAAATACCGGAGTAGAAATTGTGGCACAACCTCCTGGTAAAAAACTTCAAAATCTAGGTTTGTTATCTGGTGGAGAAAGAGCATTAACGGCAATTGCTTTATTATTTTCTATTTTAAAAGTTAGACCCGTACCGTTTTGTATTCTTGATGAAGTAGAAGCAGCCTTGGATGAAGCTAATGTTCATCGCTTTAGCCAATATTTAAAGCGATATAGTAAAGAAACCCAATTTATTGTTATTACCCATCGAAAAGGGACGATGGAAGGGGCTGATGTTCTTTATGGTGTTACCATGCAGGAATCAGGTGTTTCTAAACTGGTATCAGTACGTTTAGAAGATACAAAAGAACTAGTTGAATCTTAGAAAAAGGAATGTGAAAAAGATGAGTTTTTTTAAGAAATTAAAAGAAAAGATTACAAAATCTACAGATTCAGTGACAGAGAAATTTAAGGCAGGACTATCCAAAACAAGGGATAGTTTTACGGAGAAAGTGAATGACCTTATTGCTAGATATCGCAAAGTGGACGAAGAGTTTTTTGAAGAATTGGAAGAAGTGTTAATCCAAGCAGATGTTGGCTTTGAAACTGTTATGGAATTAATTGATGAGCTTAAAATGGAGGTAAAGCGCCGAAATATTCAGGACCCAGTGGAAGTTCAAAGTGTTATTTCTGAAAAGCTGGTGGATATTTATAATGCGGGAGAAGAAGCATCCTCTAAATTAAATATTCAACAGGATGGGTTGACGGTTATCCTCTTTGTCGGTGTAAACGGAGTTGGTAAAACAACGACTATTGGGAAATTGGCCCATAAGTTTAAATCAGAAGGAAAGAAAGTATTATTAGCAGCTGGTGATACATTCCGGGCAGGAGCCATTGAGCAGCTGGAAGTTTGGGGGAACCGTGTCGGAGTGGAGACGATTAAACAAACGGAAGGATCCGATCCGGCAGCCGTTATGTACGATGCGATTCAGGCTGCTAAATCCCGAAAAGTGGATATATTATTATGTGATACTGCAGGTAGGTTACAAAATAAAGTTAACTTAATGAAAGAACTTGAAAAGGTGAAGCGAGTAATCGAACGGGAAGTTCCAGGCGCTCCACACGAAGTATTGCTCGTATTAGATGCAACCACTGGGCAAAATGCCCTTGTTCAGGCGAAAACTTTCAAAGAAGCAACGAATGTCAGTGGGATTGTTCTGTCAAAATTAGATGGAACTGCAAAAGGAGGAATTGTTTTAGCTATTCGTAACGAATTAAATATCCCTGTTAAATTCGTCGGTCTTGGTGAGAAAATGGATGACCTTCAAGAATTTGATGCGGAGAAATATGTCTACGGCTTATTTGCTGACCAAGTAGAAAAGACTGAAACAGAATAACGAGTGTAAAGTTTTTTTCTTGACAGTATAAGTGGGACTGTGTAAACTACATTGTAAAGGCTTTTCACTTAACAAGTAGGGAGGGTTCTTTGGCATGCTTGAAAAGACAACAAGAATGAATTATTTATATGATTTTTATCATTCCTTGTTAACCCCAAAGCAGCAAAACTATATGTCTCTCTATTATTTGGATGATTACTCGCTTGGGGAAATTGCCGAAGAGTATGATGTTAGCCGTCAAGCCGTTTATGATAATATTAAACGGACAGAAGCAATGCTTGAGGAATATGAGGCAAAACTACTACTTTTTCAAAAATTCCAAGAACGCTCCATACTTATTCGTCAATTGAAAGAGTTATTAAACGAGGAAAACCCTTCAAAGCAGGCACTCCAAGATGTGGTTGCTGAGCTTGAGAAATTAAACTAGGAGGCGGCATAAATGGCATTTGAAGGATTAGCCGACCGACTGCAGAAAACGATCCAGAAAATCCGTGGAAAAGGGAAAGTATCAGAATCAGATGTAAAAGAAATGATGCGTGAAGTGCGCCTGGCTCTCCTTGAGGCTGACGTTAACTTCAAGGTCGTAAAGGATTTTGTAAAAAAAGTTAGTGAACGTGCCGTAGGTCAGGAAGTATTAAAAAGCCTAACGCCTGGGCAACAAATCATAAAAATTGTTAATGAAGAATTAACAGAGCTAATGGGGGGAGAGCAAAGTAAAATTGCGGTCTCTAACCGACCTCCAACCGTCATTATGATGGTCGGCCTTCAAGGGGCAGGTAAAACAACAACTACTGGGAAATTAGCTAACTTGCTTCGAAAGAAGTATAATAGGAAACCATTGCTGGTTGCTGCAGATATTTACCGCCCGGCTGCTATTAAGCAGCTTGAGACTCTAGGAAAACAATTAAATATGCCCGTTTTCTCACTTGGAGACCAGGTAAGTCCTGTAGAAATTGCAAGACAGGCAATTGCTAAAGCTAAAGAAGATCATCATGATTATGTGCTGATTGATACTGCAGGTCGACTTCATGTTGATGAAGCTTTAATGAATGAATTAAAAGACATTAAAGAATTGACCAAGCCTGATGAAATTTTCTTAGTTGTTGATGCGATGACTGGTCAAGATGCTGTGAATGTGGCACAAAGTTTTAATGAACAGCTGGATATTACCGGAGTTATTCTAACAAAACTTGATGGTGATACAAGAGGTGGGGCCGCATTATCCATTCGTGCTGTAACCCAGACACCAATTAAATTTGTTGGTATGGGAGAGAAAATGGATGCTTTAGAGCCTTTCCATCCAGAACGCATGGCATCAAGAATTTTGGGTATGGGTGATGTGCTTACATTGATTGAAAAGGCCCAAGCGAATATTGATGAAGAGAAAGCAAAAGAGCTGGAACAAAAGATGAGAACAGCATCATTTACGCTTGACGACTTTCTTGAACAGCTTGGCCAAGTTCGCAAACTCGGCCCACTTGATGAATTATTAAAAATGATGCCAGGGGCTAATAAGATTAAAGGTTTAAATAATCTTCAAATTGATGAAAAGCAGATTGCTCACGTAGAAGCTATTATTCGTTCGATGACAAAGGAAGAAAAACTACATCCGGAAATCATGAATTCCAGTCGCAAGCGCCGTATTGCAAAAGGAAGCGGACGTACGGTAGCAGAAGTGAATCGTCTTTTAAAGCAGTTTGAAGATATGAAGAAGATGATGAAGCAGATGACTGGTATGCAGCAAAAAGCTAAGAAAAAAGGCGGATTTAAATTCCCCTTTAAACCGTTTTAATTTGTAATAAATGGAAATACTACTATGTAAAGAAAAAACACTTTACAAATAAAAGAACAATTGGTATTATACTATCTTGTGTGAAACTATTCGGAGGTGCTTTTTTAAATGGCAGTAAAAATTCGTTTAAAACGTATGGGAGCAAAGAAATCTCCTTTCTATCGTATTGTAGTAGCTGATTCTCGTTCACCACGTGATGGACGTTTCATTGAAACAGTTGGAACTTACAATCCAGTGGCAGAACCTGCTCAAGTTCAAATTAACGAAGAATTAGCTCTTAAATGGTTACAAAACGGTGCAAAACCATCTGATACTGTACGTAACCTGTTCTCAAAACAAGGCATTATGGAAAAATTCCACAATGCAAAATTAAACAAATAATCGAAGGTTCCTATGAAAGAACTGATCGAAACAATTGTTAAGCCCCTTGTTGATTTTCCTGATGATGTCCTTGTTCAAATAAAAGAGGACGATTCAAAAATAACGTATCATCTGTCTGTCAATAAAGCAGATATAGGAAAGGTAATCGGCAAGCAAGGGCGTGTTGCAAAGGCCATTAGGACTGTTGTATATGCAGCAGGATCATCACAACAAAAGAAAATTTTCTTAGAAATTGGTGAATAGCTTTTTGCATCTAAAGAAAGGGAGGGTCAAGAAACCTCCCTTTTTTGGTATTTAAAGCTTCATGCTTGAAGGAGGCAATCATTATGCAAATAATCCAAACTGTTGTGGTGAAACAAATCCTAACAGAAAAAAGTAAACAACAGCTATTTGAAAAATATAATTCTAAAAAGCTGCAGTTACAAAAAGAATGTGATCAGTTACAGTTCGAATTAAAGCGTTTGGAAAAAACGAAAAATTTTTCACAAGTTTCCCTCAAAAATCAATTTGAAAAAGAAATTCAATTTCGTAAGGAAAAAATTAAGCTACTTGAGTTTCAAATCGAACAACTACATATCCTACCTTTAGGAAGTGAATTAAAAGAGCGGGAAGTTCAAGCTCTTGTTGAGATTAATGTAGGTGATACATGGGACGTAAGCTTAGGACAACCCACGATCATCATTAAAGACGGTATTGTAGAAGAAATACGTTAGAGGGTGAGAATTAGTATGGCAAAATGGTTTAATGTCGGTAAAATTGTCAATACACATGGCATAAAGGGCGAAGTAAGAGTAATTTCAAGAACAGACTTTCCCGAAGAGCGTTATAAAGTAGGGAATAAATTGTATTTGTTTTTACCAAATGAGGCTCAGCCTATCGAGTTAACCGTCAAAAGCCACCGTACTCATAAAAATTTTGATCTACTTGTTTTCGAAGGTTATGAAAACATCAACTTAGTGGAGAAATTCCGTGATGGGATTTTAAAGGTTCCTGAATCCCAGTTGAAGGAACTCGAAGAAGATGAATTTTATTTTCATGAAATAATTGGCTGTCTCGTTAAAACGACTCAGGGTGAAGTAATTGGAAAAATAACAGAAATTCTTACACCAGGTGCGAACGATGTGTGGGTGGTAAAAGGGGAGAATGGAAAAGATATATTAATCCCATATATCCACGATGTAGTGAAAGAAGTCGATGTACAAGAAAAAATGGTTCTAATTGAGCCAATGGAAGGGCTTCTATCATGATGCAGATTGATATTCTTACACTATTTCCTGAAATGTTTACTGGTGTACTAGGAACTTCGATATTAAACAAGGCAGCCGAGAAATCAGCCGTTCAGTACAATGTTGTCAATTTTAGAGATTTTGCTGATAATAAGCATGCAACTGTGGATGATTATCCTTATGGGGGCGGAGCAGGGATGGTTTTAAAGCCGCAACCAATTTTTGATGCAGTTGCCTTTCTTAAAAAAAAGGCAGAAAGTAAAAAGCCAAGGGTGATCCTTCTTTGTCCTCAAGGTGAAAGGTATGATCAGAGAAAAGCAGAACAATTAGCCCAAGAGGAGCATCTTATTTTTATTTGTGGACATTATGAGGGATATGATGAGCGTATTCGTGAAAACATCGTTACCGATGAAATCTCGATTGGCGATTATGTTTTGACTGGCGGTGAATTAGGAGCGATGGTGGTAATAGATAGTGTTGTGCGTCTATTGCCAGAGGTTTTAGGTAATCAAGAATCACACATGAAGGATTCATTTAGTACAGGGCTTTTAGAGCATCCTCATTATACTAGACCTGCTGATTTTCGCGGTTTAAAGGTTCCTGAAGTACTATTATCCGGAAATCATAAATTAATAGAGGAATGGCGCAATAAAGAGGCATTAAGACGGACATTTTTAAGAAGACCGGATTTATTAGATAAAATTGAACTTACTCCAGATCAACAAAAATGGCTTTCTGAAATAAAAAAAGAATATGAGTAGTATTGCAGACTATAAACAATTATGTTATTATATTTCTTGTGACTTAAGCCGATGTAGGTTGGTTTTAGTCTTAAAACGATGTTCCGCTGCATTGAAGTTTATTAGTATGTAAGAGCATCTGTTGGAAGGAGTTGAAAACGATGCATAAATTAATCGAAGATATCACAAAAGAACAACTTCGTACTGACCTTCCTGAGTTCCGTCCTGGTGACACTGTACGTGTACACGTAAAGGTTATCGAGGGTACTCGCGAGCGTATTCAGCTATTTGAAGGTGTAGTAATTAAGCGTCGTGGTGGTGGAATTAGCGAAACTTTTACAGTTCGTAAAGTTTCTTACGGGGTAGGCGTTGAGCGTACATTCCCATTACACACACCAAAAATTGCGAAGCTAGAAGTAGTTCGTCGCGGTAAAGTTCGCCGTGCTAAGCTTTACTACTTACGTAACCTTCGCGGTAAAAAAGCTCGTATTAAAGAAATCCGATAATAACAAAAAAGAGCTTGCATTGCAAGCTCTTTTTTCATACATAAATGATAACCGAATTTATTGCTAAAACTTAAATAATGTATTAAAGTTTTATTAAAAAATTTTCCCCTCGTGTTAAATGGAGTTAAGTTTTTGTAAAATAGTCTTTATAATAAGATTTTAAAGGCGAGAATGGTGGGGATTGAGATGGCAAAAAAGAAAAATGAATTATGGGAATGGACAAAAGCACTCTTAATCGCTGTGGTACTGGCAGCCGTTATTAGGTATTTTCTATTTGCGCCAATTGTCGTAGATGGCTTATCGATGATGCCGACATTGAAAGACCAAGACCGAATGATTGTGAATAAGCTTAGCTATAAAATAGGTGAACCGAAGCGTTTTGATATTGTTGTTTTCCATGCGCCTGAGCAAAAGGATTATATAAAAAGAGTAATTGGTTTACCAGGTGACACGATTGAGTATAAAAATGATACTTTATACGTAAATGGAAAACCGTATGATGAACCGTATTTAGATGAATATAAAAAACAGGTAGAGGACGGTCCACTAACAGAACCTTTTACATTGGAAGAAAAAATTGGCCGGAAAACAGTACCGGAAGGTGAATTATTTGTAATGGGGGATAATCGGCGATTTAGTAAGGACTCTAGACATATTGGAACGATACCGATGAGTAAAGTGATCGGGAAGACAAGCATTATATACTGGCCGATTCATGATGCCCGAATTCTTTCTAATAAATAACCCTACTTCAACTTCTGACTAGAACACTAAAGTTTTAAAGGGAGGATTCTCCTATGACGATACAATGGTTCCCAGGGCATATGGCCAAAGCTCGTAGGGAAGTCACAGAAAAATTAAAATTAGTGGATATTATTTTTGAACTGGTGGATGCGAGAATTCCTTATTCATCGAGAAACCCAATGATCGATGAAATTATTCAGCATAAACCAAGATTAGTTCTATTGAACAAAGCGGATATGGCAGATCCTGAGGTTACTAAAGAATGGATTGCTTATTTTTCGGAGAAAGGAATTAAAGCTTTGGCGATTAACTCTCAAGCTGGACAGGGAATGAGAGAAATCACTCAGGCTTCTCAAGAAATCTTAAAGGAAAAATTTGATCGTTTAAGAGCTAAAGGAGTAAAACCAAGGGCTATTCGAGCGATGATTCTTGGGATACCAAATGCAGGAAAATCGACACTGATTAATCGTTTAGCCAAAAAAAATATAGCTAAAACTGGTAATACACCTGGTGTTACAAAAGCACAACAGTGGATTAAAGTCGGAAAAGAAATGGAGCTACTGGACACACCAGGTATTTTATGGCCGAAGTTTGAGGATCAAGAGGTCGGAATGAAATTAGCGATCACAGGTGCCATAAAGGATACAATCTTAAATCTGCAAGATGTGACAGTATATGCATTAAGATTTTTAGAGCGAGTATATCCAGAGCGATTAAAAGAACGATACAAATTTTCTGAAATCCCTGAGGAAATTGTAGAAGTCTTCGACCATATTGGAAAACTAAGAGGCTGTTTAATGGGCGGAGGTATGGTTGATTATGATAAAGTAGCGGAACTGGTTATTAGGGAAATCCGTTCCGAAAAGTTTGGCCCACTTTCTTTTGAAAGACCGAGGGATATTCAGTTAGGGAAGGTAGATGAAAAATAGTAAAGCTCTCCACTAAGGGGAGCTTTATTTAAGTAGAAATTCTTTAGGGGGTGAGATTGTGAGCAAATTTTCAATAGCAGAAATTGAAACAAAAATTCGTACAATAATAGACGATCATGATCCTTTTATTCTCGAATTAGAAAAGGATGAGCGAAAAGGCGTACAAGCACTTCTTGCCAAATGGAAAAAAAGGCGGGACTATGAGAGAAATCTTGAAGCAAAGTTTTTTGAAATGGCTGAATTTGAACGAAAATACCGTGAACAAGGATTTAAATATATTGCAGGGGTGGATGAGGTTGGAAGGGGCCCCATTGCCGGTCCTGTTGTGGCTGCGGCGGTCATTTTGCCGGATGACTTTTTCTTACCAGGTATTGATGATTCCAAAAAGCTTTCTGAGAAAAAACGTCTGGAATATGATGAAATCATAAGAAAAGAAGCTCTTGCGGTTAGCATCTCCATGGTTCATGCACAAGAGATAGATGCAATCAATATTTATGAGGCAGCTAAGAAAGCGATGTTATCATCCATTGCTTCATTAAAGCAAAAACCGGATGTATTGCTGATTGATGCTATGAAACTTGAAACCCCTTATATTTCTGAATCTATTATAAAAGGGGATGCTAGAAGTATTTCTATTGCAGCTGCTTCCATCATTGCTAAAACAGCTAGAGATCAACTCATGAAAGAATATGGAGCATCAATGCCAAATTATGGTTTTGAAAAACACATGGGTTACGGAACAAAGGAACACCTTCAAGCATTAAAACAGTATGGAATCACCCCTATTCATCGGAAAAGTTTTGCACCGGTAAAGGAATTGGTACAAACATCAGTTTTAAAATAGGTTCATTACATAAAATGAATGGTAAAAAACAGGCAAATTGCCTGTTTTTTTTGTATCGAAATGAGAATCTAAATCAAGTGTTTTAGCAATTAGATTCTTTTGCTTTCCTTTCAGCCAAAATTTCATGCGATTTTTAAAAATATTTTAATAAAATTTTTAATTTACATTCATTAGTAGGAAAGTGTTCATTTCTACGGTTGGTTGAAAATAATGAATATGAAGATAATTTTTGTTTTAATGGTGGACAAGGTATGTCTCATTATATAAAATGAAAACGGAGTCAATTTTTTGAAGAGTAAGATTTAGGAGGATGGGAAATGAATATCCATGAGTATCAGGGGAAAGAAATCCTCAGAAAATATGGGGTTACTGTTCCAAATGGCAAAGTAGCATTCACGGTTGAAGAGGCGGTTGAAGCTGCTAAAGAACTTGGTACACAAGTATGTGTAGTAAAAGCACAAATTCATGCAGGTGGTAGAGGAAAAGCCGGTGGTGTTAAGGTTGCAAAAAACCTTGATGAAGTACGTACATACGCTAGTGAAATTCTGGGGAAAACGTTGGTTACACACCAAACAGGCCCTGAAGGAAAGGAAGTTAAGCGCCTCCTAATCGAAGAAGGCTGTGATATTAAGAAAGAATACTATATTGGTTTAGTATTAGATCGTGCTACTTCTCGTGTTGTATTAATGGGCTCCGAAGAAGGCGGTACAGAAATTGAAGAGGTTGCCGCAAAAACGCCTGAAAAAATATTTAAAGAAGAAATTGATCCAGTACTTGGTTTAATGCCATATCAAGCACGTCGTTTGGCATTTAATATCAATATTCCTAAAGAACTTGTGAATCAAGCAGTGAAATTCATGATGGGCTTATATAACGCCTACATCGATAAGGATTGTTCTATCGCTGAAATTAACCCATTAGTGGTTACTGGTGATGGTAAGGTAATGGCACTAGATGCGAAATTAAATTTTGATTCCAATGCTCTCTACCGTCAAAAGGATGTTTTGGAATATCGTGATCTAGATGAGGAAGATCCAAAAGAGATTGAAGCATCAAAATACGATTTAAGCTATATTGCTTTAGATGGTAATATCGGTTGTATGGTTAATGGTGCAGGTCTTGCAATGGCAACAATGGATATTGTTAAGCATTATGGCGGAGAGCCTGCTAACTTCCTTGATGTCGGCGGCGGTGCAACAGCTGAAAAGGTAACTGAAGCATTTAAAATTATCCTTTCTGATCCAAATGTTAAAGGTATTTTTGTTAATATTTTCGGCGGAATCATGAAGTGTGACGTAATTGCTGAAGGTGTTGTAACAGCAGCGAAGCAGGTTGGATTAAATATTCCTCTAGTTGTTCGCTTAGAGGGAACAAATGTTGACTTAGGTAAGAAAATCCTTGCTGAATCAGGTTTAAATATTATTGCTGCTGAATCAATGGCTGATGGTGCACAAAAAATTGTCGAGCTAGTTAAATAGGATCGTAGGATCATATGAAAGGGGAATTATCGTGAGCGTTTTTATTAATAAAGATACAAAGGTTATTGTTCAAGGTATTACAGGCGGTACAGCTCGTTTCCATACAAAGCAAATGCTTGAATATGGAACAAAAATCGTCGGCGGTACTTCACCTGGTAAAGGTGGAATGGAAGTAGAAGGTGTACCTGTCTTTAATACGGTGAAAGAGGCTGTCGAAGCTACAGGTGCTAATGCATCCGTTATATATGTTCCTGCCCCATTTGCAGCTGATTCCATTATTGAGGCAGTGGATGCAGAACTAGATCTTGTGATTTGTATTACAGAGCATATACCAGTATTAGATATGGTGAAAGTAAAACGCTATATGGAAGGCAAGAAGACTCGTCTTGTAGGTCCAAACTGCCCAGGTGTTATTACTCCAGATGAATGTAAAATTGGTATTATGCCTGGTTATATTCATACAAAAGGTCATGTTGGCGTAGTTTCTCGCTCTGGAACTCTAACCTATGAAGCAGTACATCAATTATCACAAGCAGGTATCGGCCAATCTACAGCTGTTGGGATTGGTGGCGACCCTGTTAACGGTACAAACTTTATTGACGTATTAAAAGCTTTTAACGAAGACCCTGAAACTTATGCGGTTATTATGATCGGGGAAATCGGTGGTACAGCTGAAGAAGAAGCTGCTCAATGGATTAAAGCTAACATGACAAAACCTGTTGTCGGCTTCATTGGTGGTCGTACAGCGCCTCCAGGAAAACGTATGGGGCACGCAGGTGCGATTATTTCCGGAGGAAAGGGAACAGCAGATGAAAAAATTCGCGTTATGAACGAATGCGGAATTAAAGTTGCAGAAACTCCGTCTGTTATGGGAGAAACTTTAATAAATGTTCTTAAAGAACATGGTTTATACGAAAAGTGTAAAACACATTAATACGTTCTATACATCAAGACTCTTACGGATAGTCCCTCATAAGATGAGGGGCTATTTTGCTTATTATAAATTAGGAGGGATTATATTTAATGGATGATTTCAGAGAAAAATTTATAACATTACTGCATTATCCGAATATGACATGGAATAATGTTTATAACATCCTAAAAAAGGACCCTAAACTTGAAGGATTTTATCGAGAATATATTAAAAAGAATCATCAGGAAACATTATATTCCCCGATACAAAACCCTTCCATAACCCCTTCCCTTACAACCTTCTATCCTGAAATCATTTATGATCAAATCCGCCAGTACAAAACAAATGATATAGCTGTTATTACCATCTTCGATAAACAATACCCTCCATATTTGAAAGAAATTTTTCAGCCGCCATGGGCGCTATTTGCTAAAGGAGATCTTTCCATTTTGGAACAGGAACCTAAGCTGGCTGTCGTCGGATCGCGTCAAGCTACACAATATGGTAAAAATGCTATTCGCATGATTTTTCCGGAATTAATTGAAAAGGGGGTTGTCATCGTAAGTGGTTTGGCAAAAGGAATTGACGCACTTGCTCATGAATGTGCGATGAAACATGGAGGGAGGACGATTGCGGTTCTTGCTGGGGGATTCTATCATATTTACCCAAAGGATAATATGAATCTCGCATTAAAAATGATGAAAACGCAATTAGTTCTCTCTGAATATCCACCAGATACAAAACCACAAAGGTGGCAATTTCCAGCTAGAAATCGTATAATAAGCGGACTATCCCGTGGCACACTAATCATTGAAGCTAAACGAAAAAGCGGATCTTTAATCACGGCCAATTACGCAGTGAATGAAGGAAGAGAAGTGTTTTCACTCCCAGGAAGTATATTTAATCCCTATTCCACTGGTGCAAATGAGTTAATTCAACAAGGTGCGAAATTAATTACAAAAGCTTCAGATATTTTAGAGGAATTAATTTAATGATTACTTTTTATGAAAAAATAGAACTTTTGCAGGTTTTTTTGAATAAATGAAGAAAAAAATAGCATAAAAGCTTGAAATTAATTCTAATATGTATTACATTTTCCATCAGATGTTTGAAATAGGAAAATGGAAATTGAGTTATTAATAAGGTTATTAATATATCGAAAATTTTGGGGTATGGGAGTTTTGTAAAGTATTATATTAACCAAAGTTGTCATAACTAGTATTTGGAAAACTTCTTAAATAGTAGGCAACTTAGAAACAGGCTTTTGCCGGATTCGAGTCGCTCTCACAGTTTCCCTCTAAGGAGGATTTAAGGAATGTCAGATTTTCTTGTAATCGTAGAATCGCCAGCAAAAGCGAAGACGATTGAAAGATATTTAGGAAGAAAATATAAAGTGAAAGCTTCAATGGGACATGTTATAGACTTACCTCGTAGCCAAACGGGTGTAGATGTTGAAAATGGATTTCAGCCAAAATACATTACGATTCGTGGTAAGGGACCCATTTTAAAAGAGTTAAAAACGGCTGCAAAAAAAGCGAAGAAAGTATTTCTGGCAGCCGACCCTGACCGCGAGGGAGAAGCAATTGCTTGGCATTTGGCACAAAGTTTAGGTGTTGATACAAATTCTGATTGCCGCGTTGTTTTTAATGAAATCACGAAGGATGCAATTAAAGAATCCTTTAAACACCCACGTCCAATTAATATGGATTTAGTAGATGCGCAGCAAGCAAGAAGAATATTAGATCGACTTGTAGGCTATAACATAAGTCCAATCCTTTGGAAAAAGGTGAAAAAAGGATTAAGTGCAGGCAGGGTACAATCTGTTGCCGTTCGATTAATCATTGATAGGGAAAATGAAATTAAAGCGTTTACCCCGGAAGAATATTGGACAATCGAAGCAGAGTTTATTAAGGGAAAAGAGTCATTTAAAGCTGTTTTTCATACGTTAGCGGGAAAAGAGAAAACGGAGCTGAAGTCAGAACAAGATGTTCAAAAAGTATTACAAGAGATAAATGATAATAAGTTTAAGGTTATTTCTGTTACGAAAAAAGAACGGAAAAGAAATCCTGCTCCGCCATTTACTACGTCTTCTTTACAGCAGGAGGCAGCCAGAAAATTAAATTTCCGTGCTAAAAAAACAATGATGCTTGCCCAACAATTATATGAAGGGATAGAACTCGGAAAGGAAGGGACAGTTGGTCTCATTACTTATATGAGAACAGATTCAACTAGAATTTCCGAAGTAGCGCAAAACGAAGCGGCAGATTACATTCGTTCAGTATTTGGAGAAAATTATTTAAAAACGGAGCAAAAGAAAGAGAAAAAGCAGACTAATGCACAAGATGCTCATGAAGCCATTCGTCCAACTAGCGCATTTAGAGATCCTAATAGTTTAAAGGAATTTTTATCAAGGGACCAATTAAGGTTATATAAATTAATTTGGGAACGGTTCCTAGCCAGCCAAATGGCTCAAGCGGTAATGGACACTATGAGCGTAGATTTACAAAATGGAAGTGCCATTTTCCGTGCAACAGGTTCAAAGATCAAATTTCATGGCTTTATGAAGTTATATGTAGAAGGAACAGATGATCAAGTTGAGGAAGTAGGCAAAATGCTTCCAGAACTTAATGAAGGTGACGAAGTTTTCAAGAAGGATATAGAGCCTAAGCAGCATTTTACTCAGCCGCCTCCACGATATACAGAAGCGAGGTTGGTAAAAACTCTTGAAGAGCTAGGCATCGGTCGTCCATCCACCTATGCACCTACTTTGGATACGATTCAAAAGCGTGGATATGTTAGCCTTGAAAATAAACGCTTTGTTCCGACAGAGCTCGGGGAAATTGTCCATGAATTAATGTTGGAGTTTTTCCCGGAAATCGTCGATGTAGAATTTACTGCTAAAATGGAAGAAGGGCTGGATCATATTGAAGAAGGCCAGATCCGATGGGTGGAATTAGTTGATGAGTTTTACAAAGAATTTAAAGTACACTTAGAAAAAGCCGAGAAAGAAATGCAGGAAGTAGAAATAAAAGATGAACCTGCAGGGGAAGATTGTGAAATCTGTGGCAGTCCGATGGTATTTAAAATGGGCCGGTATGGAAAATTCATGGCCTGCAGTAATTTCCCTGATTGCCGTAATACAAAACCAATTGTTAAAGAAATCGGTGTAACTTGTCCTAATTGTAAAGAAGGGACCATTGTTGAAAGGAAAAGTAAGAAAAAAAGAGTTTTTTACGGCTGCAGTCGTTTTCCTGAGTGTGAATTTTTATCTTGGGATAAGCCGTTGCCAAGATCCTGTCCAAAATGCGACGGTCTTCTTGTAGAAAAGAAATTAAAGAAGGGCGTCCAAGTTCAATGTGTTGCTTGTGATTATAAAGAAGAACCACAAAGCTAGGGAGTGGGCATTGCCTACTCTTTTTATTTCGTTAATGTATAAAACTTTTTTCTTTTTCAAACGTATAGTACAATGCAAGATGGACTTCATTGAGGGAAAGTTATATGTAATACTATTTTTATTTGATGTTGGAGTATTTCAGGAGGTTCAATATGACTGAACGAATAATAACAGTAGTTGGTGCCGGATTGGCAGGTAGTGAAGCAGCTTGGCAAATAGCTAAGCGGGGAATAAAAGTCCATCTATACGAAATGAGACCAGTTAAGCAAACTCCCGCTCATCACACAGATAAATTTGCTGAATTAGTATGCAGTAACTCTTTACGGGCAAACACATTAACCAATGCAGTTGGTGTGTTAAAAGAGGAAATGAGAAAACTTGATTCAGTAATCATTCATGCGGCGGATTCCTGCTCAGTTCCAGCAGGTGGAGCTCTAGCAGTCGATCGTCATGAGTTTGCGGCCAAGGTTACAGATATGGTAAAAAAACATGAAAATGTTACCGTATTTCATGAGGAAATAACTGAAATTCCAGAAGGCCCCACTATTATCGCGACAGGTCCATTAACAAGCCCAGGGCTATCAGCAAAGTTGAAAGAGTTAACGGGCGAAGAATATTTATATTTTTATGATGCAGCCGCCCCAATTATTGAAAAAGACAGTATTAATATGGACAAGGTCTATTTAAAATCTCGTTATGATAAAGGCGAAGCGGCGTATTTAAACTGTCCAATGACAGAAGAGGAATTTAACCGATTTTATGACGCCCTCTTAGCAGCGGAAACGGTTCCTTTAAAAGAATTTGAAAAGGAAATCTTTTTTGAGGGATGTATGCCGATTGAAGTTATGGCTGCTAGAGGAAAAAAGACCATGCTTTTTGGTCCTTTGAAACCAGTGGGCTTAGAAGACCCTAAAACGGGAAAGCGACCATATGCAGTTGTCCAGCTCCGTCAGGATGATGCCGCAGGAACGCTTTATAATATTGTTGGATTTCAAACACATTTGAAATGGGGCCCGCAAAAAGAAGTGATTCGTCTAATTCCAGGTTTGGAAAATGCGGAAATCGTCCGTTATGGAGTAATGCATCGAAACACTTTTATTAATTCTCCAAAGGTATTAGAGCCTACTTATCAATTTAAAAAGCGTAAAGACTTATTTTTCGCGGGGCAAATGACTGGCGTAGAAGGTTATGTGGAATCAGCAGCCAGTGGATTAATTGCAGGTATTAATGCCTCAAGACTTGTTCAAGGGTTGGAGCCGCTTATATTCCCTGCTGAAACAGCAATTGGAAGTATGGCAAGGTATATTACGAGCGCTAATCCTGACAATTTTCAACCAATGAACGCAAACTTCGGGCTGTTTCCTGAACTGCCTGTGAAAATAAAAGGGAAACAGGAAAGAAATTTACAACATGCCAATCGAGCATTGGAAACAATTCAGAACTTTGTGAAGGTTTTGTAAAATTTATTGCAAGGGCTACTGAATTATGATAAGATTTAGTAGCCCTTGCGAATGTAAATATGGAAAATGTTAAGTTTTTTTAAAATCTCTCAAATAAGTATTTACAAACAGGTTTTATTTGATTAAAAATACAATTTGGTGTGCATGAATACTGTTTGTTCATACTTGAACAAATCATGAATGTCTTCAAAATGTTTAGGGATGAACAACTGAGGACATAAATGGTAATAATTATCATATTATTTTAAACGACTGTTTTTTTACATATTCTACTGCATCGTGAAGGAGAAAACTCCAACATTAAAGGAGGATAATCTGATGGAACAATTTCATGCAACTACGATTTTTGCGATCCACCATAATGGGGAATGTGCCATGTCCGGTGATGGTCAAGTTACTTTTGGAAATGCAGTTGTGATGAAACACACTGCAAAAAAAGTAAGAAAGATATTTAATGGGAAGGTATTGGCTGGTTTTGCAGGATCTGTTGCTGATGCTTTTACCCTTTTTGAGTTATTTGAAGGGAAACTTGAGGAATTTAACGGAAATCTTCAAAGGGCAGCGGTAGAGCTAGCAAAAGAATGGCGAAGCGATAAAGTTCTTCGAAAATTAGAAGCTATGCTTATAGTAATGAATCGTGAACACTTGCTGTTAGTGTCAGGTACCGGTGAAGTCATTGAGCCTGACGATGGAATTCTAGCAATTGGATCCGGTGGGAATTATGCCTTGGCAGCGGGACGTTCACTTAAGAAATATGCTGGGGAACATTTATCGGCTAGAGAAATTGCAAAGGCATCGTTAGAAATAGCAGCAGAGATTTGTGTTTATACCAATCACAATATTATTGTGGAAGAACTCTAAGGGGAAAGGAGATTGTAAGAATAATGGGCAGAACGACCAATTTAACTCCCCGTCAAATTGTTGAAAAGCTTGATCAATATATTATTGGACAAAAGGATGCAAAAAAAGCAGTTGCTGTTGCCCTCAGGAACCGTTATAGAAGAGGTTTATTAAATGAAAAATTAAGGGATGAAATTAACCCGAAAAATATCTTGATGATTGGTCCGACAGGGGTAGGTAAAACAGAAATTGCGAGAAGGATTGCAAAACTGGTTGGTGCTCCTTTCGTTAAAGTGGAAGCGACAAAATTTACAGAGGTAGGATATGTTGGCCGGGATGTAGAATCGATGGTTCGAGACCTGGCAGAGACAGCGGTTCGCTTAGTAAAAGAAGAGCGTATGCAAAGTGTGAAAGAACGGGCAGAAGAAAATGCGAATAATAGGTTGGTAGAACTTTTAGTACCATCAGCAAAAAAATCTGCAAATTATAAAAACCCTCTGGAAATGTTGTTTGGTGGTGGAAATTCTTCTACAGAACAGGATACCCAACAAGAGGATTACACCATCCAAGAAAAAAGAAAAATTGTAAAAGAAAAGCTTGCTTTAGGTCAATTAGAAGATGAAATCGTAACTGTTGAAGTAGAAGAACAAACTCCTTCCATGTTTGATTTGCTTCAAGGTTCAGGTATTGAACAAATGGGAATGAATATGCAGGATGCTCTAAGCAGCTTAATGCCTAAAAAGCGGAAAAAAAGAAAACTTACTGTCCGGGATGCAAGAAAAGTATTGACAAATGAAGAAGCAGCCAAGCTAATTGATATGGATGAAGTAACTTCAGAAGCGATTTACCGTGCTGAACAAACTGGAATTATTTTTATTGATGAAATTGATAAAATAGCAAGCCGTAACTCTGGCGGATCTTCCGCAGATGTTTCAAGGGAAGGTGTCCAGAGAGATATTTTACCTGTAGTTGAAGGTTCGACTGTTGTAACAAAATATGGCCCTATTAAGACAGACCATGTGTTATTTATTGCTGCCGGGGCATTCCATATGGCAAAACCATCAGATTTAATTCCAGAATTGCAAGGGCGCTTCCCAATCAGAGTTGAGCTTTCAAAACTTACAGTTGAGGACTTTTTCAGGATTTTAATTGAACCGGATAATGCATTAATTAAGCAATATCAAGCATTATTGGAAACAGAAGGTATAAAAATAGAATTTTCTGACGATGCTATTCGTAGAATAGCTGAAGTAGCATATGAGGTGAATCAAAATACGGACAATATCGGTGCTAGACGGCTTCATACCATTCTAGAAAAGCTTTTAGAGGATTTATCTTTTGAAGCACCAGATATTACTTTAGAAAAAATTACGATCACTCCTCAATATGTTGATGAGAAACTTGGAGCGATTTCTAAAAATAAAGACTTAAGTCAATATATTTTATAGAAATCTATACTTTGTACCTATCATGTGTCAATAGATCAAACCAAACAAAAAATTTAATAATGGTTGTAGTTAATTAGGAGGAAGAAAAAATGGACTTACTTTCAAAAACTAGAAGAATTAATGCTTTACTTCAAAAATCAGCAGGAAAGCCAGTAAACTTTAAGGAAATGGCTGATACTTTAAGTGAGATCATTGAGTCTAATATTTATATTGTTAGCCGCCGTGGAAAACTATTAGGATTCTCTATTTATCAGCAGATTGAAAATGAAAGAATGAAAAAAATGTTTGAGGAACGTCGTTTCCCTGAAGAATATACAAAAAGTTTATTCAATATTACCGAAACCTCATCAAATCTTGATATTGAAAGTCAATATACGGCTTTCCCTGTTGAGAACAGAGATTTATTCCGTGAAGGCCTTACAACAATTGTCCCAATCATTGGTGGCGGTGAGCGTTTAGGTACACTTATTCTTGCTCGTCTGCATGAGAAATTCCATGATGATGACCTTCTTCTTGCTGAATATGGAGCAACGGTTGTTGGTATGGAAATTTTACGTGAAAAATCTGAAGAAATTGAAGAAGAAGCTAGAAGCAAAGCGGTTGTACAAATGGCAATCAGTTCTTTATCATACAGTGAGCTTGAGGCGATTGAACACATTTTTGAGGAACTTAATGGTAATGAAGGTCTATTAGTAGCTTCAAAGATCGCTGACCGTGTAGGAATTACTCGTTCAGTTATTGTCAATGCATTAAGAAAGCTTGAAAGTGCAGGAGTAATTGAGTCTCGTTCACTTGGTATGAAAGGAACTTATATTAAAGTTCTAAATGATAAGTTCCTAGTTGAGCTAGAAAAGCTTAAATCTCACTAAGAAAATAAGATTCCCAGTGTAGACTGGGAATTTTTTTGTGCTAATCCTTGATTGTTTATATTGTCTATGCTATATTATTTCATGGTGTTATTACACACGCTTGTTGATTTAAGCAGATGGTGCTGTTTATACAGTTTCTGCTTAAAAATGAGGCGAGCGGAGGAAATCAAAACCATTAGGAGGAAAAATCATGTCAGTTATTTCAATGAAGCAATTGCTTGAAGCTGGTGTACATTTTGGACACCAAACTCGCCGTTGGAACCCTAAGATGAAAAAATACATCTTTACGGAGCGTAACGGTATTTACATCATCGATCTTCAAAAAACTGTTAAGAAAGTTGAAGAAGCATACAACTGGGTAAAAGAACTTGCAGCTAACGGAGGAACAATTCTTTTCGTTGGTACAAAGAAACAAGCTCAAGATTCTGTGAAAGAAGAAGCAGAACGTTCAGGTATGTTCTATGTAAACCAACGTTGGTTAGGTGGTACTTTAACAAACTTTGAAACCATTCAAAAACGTATCGGCCGTTTAAAAGAAATTGAAAAAATGGCAGAAGACGGTACTTTCGAAGTATTACCTAAGAAAGAAGTTGTTCAATTAAAGAAAGAACAAGAACGCCTTGAAAAATTCTTAGGCGGTATTAAAGAAATGAAGCAACTTCCAGATGCATTATTTATTATCGATCCTCGTAAAGAGCGTATCGCCGTTGCTGAAGCGAAGAAATTAAATATTCCTATCGTTGGAATTGTTGATACAAACTGTGATCCAGATGAAATCGATGTTGTAATCCCTGCTAATGACGATGCAATCCGTGCAGTTAAACTATTAACTAGTAAAATGGCAGATGCGATCCTTGAAGCTAAACAAGGTGAAGAGGTAGCAGTAGAAGCTTAATTAAGTAAACTGGTTATTGGTAATAAGCACTAGTTGTGTCGGCCAAAAGGTTAATTTTTACTTTTTGGAAGATTAGGCTTATGGCCTTGAACCAAGGTTTCTGCAACTAGACATATCTAATAGTTTGATCTGTTAAAAAGGTGATAAGAGGGAGACCCTTTATCACCTTTTTTTAAAGAATGAGAGTTTATCTTGGCACTTGTTGGTAAAGATAAATATACATAGGTGAATTAAGGAGGAAATAAAGATTATGGCAATTACTGCTCAAATGGTCAAAGAACTTCGTGAAAAAACTGGCGCTGGTATGATGGATTGTAAAAAGGCGCTTACTGAAACAAACGGCGACATGGATAAAGCAATTGATTACCTTCGTGAAAAAGGTATTGCTAAAGCTGCAAAAAAAGCAGACCGTATTGCTGCAGAAGGTTTAACTTCTATTTTAACAGAAGGAAACGATGCGGTAATCCTTGAAGTGAACTCTGAAACTGACTTCGTTGCAAAAAATGAAGCTTTCCAAACTCTTGTTAAAGAGCTTGCTGAACATCTGCTTAAAAACAAACCTGCTACTGTTGAAGAGGCATTAAGCCAAACTATGGAAAATGGTTCAACTGTGGAAGCACATATTAATGCTGCTATTGCAAAAATTGGAGAAAAACTTACTCTTCGTCGCTTTACAGTAGTATCAAAAACAGATAACGATGCATTTGGTGCCTATATTCACATGGGCGGACGTATTTCTGTATTAACTGTTCTTGAAGGTACAACTGATGCAGATGCTGCAAAAGATGTATCTATGCATATCGCAGCATTAAATCCAAAATACGTGTCTCGTGACCAAGTATCAAAAGAAGAAGTAGAGCATGAGCGTCAAGTATTAACTCAACAAGCATTAAATGAAGGTAAGCCAGAAAACATTGTTGCTAAAATGGTTGAAGGTCGCCTAGGAAAATACTTTGAAGAAGTTTGTGTTCTTGACCAGGCGTTTGTTAAAAATCCAGATCAAAAGGTTCGCCAATTCGTGGAATCAAAAGGTGCAACAATTCGTGAATTCATTCGTTATGAAGTAGGCGAAGGCATCGAAAAACGCGAAGATAACTTCGCTGAAGAAGTTATGAACCAAGTGAATAAAAAATAGTCAATGATTCTCGGACTAATCGAAGATTCAAGATTGCATTAATGAATTTATAATAGGGGACACAATGTGTTCCCTATTTTTAAAGGTAAAGATAATGATAATACATACGATCTGGAGGTTTATATGAGCAATCCTAAATATAAACGCGTGGTATTAAAATTGAGCGGGGAGGCCCTTGCTGGTGAAGAGGGCTTTGGTATTAAACCTTCTATTATAAAATCGATTGCCACACAAATAAAAGAAATAGCAGATCTTGGTGTTGAGGTTGCGGTTGTAGTTGGTGGCGGTAATATTTGGCGTGGGAAAATTGGCAGTGAAATGGGTATGGATCGTGCGACTGCTGATTATATGGGCATGCTGGCTACGGTCATGAATTCACTCGCTCTCCAAGACAGCCTAGAGCATCTCGGGGTTGAATCAAGGGTACAAACTTCTATTGAAATGAGGCAGGTTGCAGAGCCTTATATTAGACGCCGGGCAATAAGACATTTGGAGAAGAATAGAGTCGTCATTTTTGCCGCTGGGACAGGAAACCCATACTTTTCGACAGACACTACTGCTGCTTTAAGAGCTGCCGAAATTGATGCGGAAGTTATTTTAATGGCGAAAAACAATGTGGATGGAGTTTATTCTGCAGATCCTCGGGTTGATGCGAATGCCCAAAAATATGATGATCTTTCATTCTTAGATGTTTTAAAAGAGGGTCTACAGGTTATGGATTCAACTGCCTCCTCTTTATGCATGGATAATGATATTCCGCTCATTGTTTTCTCTATTATGGAACAAGGCAATATTAAAAAGGCCGTTATGGGCGAAAAAATTGGTACTATTGTTAGGGGGAAAAAATAATGCCGAAACAAGTTATTAGCTCAGCTAAAGAACGTATGACAAAAGCAATTCAAGCTTATACTCGTGAACTTGCTGGAATTCGTGCAGGTAGAGCCAATGCGTCTCTTCTAGATAGAGTGACTGTGGATTATTATGGTGCACCAACACCAGTAAACCAATTAGCTGGAATCACCACACCAGAACCACGTCTCCTTGTGATCCAGCCATATGATAAATCTATTATCGGTGACATTGAAAAGGCAATTTTAAAATCTGATTTAGGATTAAACCCAACAAGTGACGGTTCTGTTATCAGAATTACGATTCCGCAACTAACAGAAGAACGTCGTAAAGAACTTGTTAAAGTGACTAAAAAAGAGTCAGAAGATGCAAAAGTTGCGATCAGAAATATTCGCCGTGATGCCAATGACGAGTTGAAGAAGCTTGAAAAAAATGGTGAGATTACAGAAGACGCATTACGTGGATATTCTGATGATATTCAGAAATTGACAGATGAACATATTCAGAAGATCGATCAATTAACAAAAGAGAAAGAAAAGGAAATTATGGAAATTTAATTTGTGATGAGACCCTCTTTTTAGGGGGTTTTTTCACTATCTAGGTAGTTAATAGAATAGCTAGGAATAAAGAATTTTGAACATTATTCTTAATTGATTATAATTTACATAAGTATAAAAAGAGATATCTTTTTGCTTTTTTGATATGATAAAAGCATGATTAATATATTACATATCCATTCGCATAATCAATTTATTATCGGAGGAATTGAAAACTATTTTGGAGGAGCAATGTTATGTTAAATAAAATAAAGATTTGGAAGAACCAAAATAACTCTTCCACACTCCGAGATAAAATAGAAGAAATAAAAAAACTTCCCGTCCCTGAACATGTAGCCATTATTATGGACGGAAATGGACGTTGGGCTAAAAAAAGAGCCCTTCCAAGGGTTGCCGGGCACCATGAAGGAATGAAGGTTGTTCGGAAAACTACGATGCTAGCCAATGAATTAGGAATCAAAACATTAACACTATATGCTTTTTCAACAGAAAACTGGAAACGGCCAAAAAATGAAATAGATTTTATTATGAAGCTTCCGGAAGAATTTTTAGATACCTTTCTTCCAGAACTAGTGGAGAATAACGTACAAGTGAAAATGATGGGCTATAAAGATCAGTTGCCTGTCCATACATTAAATGCCATTGAAAAGGCAATCAATGAAACGAAAGACAATACTGGTCTTGTTCTAAATTTTGCTTTGAATTATGGGAGCCGTGCTGAAATTATTGATGCGGTAAAGGAAGTCTTAATTGATTATAAATCAGGAATAATAGATGAAAAAGATTTGGATGAAGAAACGTTTTCTTCTTATCTAATGACATCTGATTTTTCAGATCCAGATCTCTTAATCCGGACAAGTGGTGAAATTCGCTTGAGCAATTTTATGCTTTGGCAATTGGCCTATTCGGAGTTCTGGTTTACAGACGTTTTATGGCCAGATTTTAGGGAAGAGCATTTGCTTGATGCGATTGAATCTTTTCAAAAACGCCAGCGTCGGTTTGGAGGCATATAAATAGCAATAAAAAGGTGTTGAACTTTTAGATGAAGCAAAGAATTTTAACAGGAGTCATCGCAGCAGCTCTTTTTTTACCCATCGTATACTTTGGTGGACTGCCATTCGTGATTTTAACGTATTTACTCGCGAGTATTGGGCTCTATGAGCTATTTAAGATGAAAAAACTTACTATATTTTCACCTTATGGGTTCCTATCACTTTTATTTTTATGGGTATTGTTATTTCCACCGCAATACGAAAAGTTTTTTAATGAATTTTATTATTCTAAAACAGAGCTAGGGATTGCATGTATCCTCCTATTATTAGCTTATACAGTCATAACAAAAAATCGATTTACATTTGAAGAGGCTGCTTTTTCTCTGCTCTCGGCCATTTATGTGGGAATAGGATTTTATTTCTTCATGGAAGTTCGTGAAGCAGGTCTTGTCTATATTTTGTATTCATTATTTCTAATCTGGGCAACAGACTCTGGAGCCTATTTTGTTGGAAAGGCAATGGGCAAGAAAAAACTTTGGCCAGAAATTAGTCCTAATAAAACCGTAGAGGGTTCAATCGGCGGGATTGTTTGCGCCGTATTAGTAGCCGTCATTTTTAGCTTATTGACTGAAATCAATGCAACAACCTTTTCATTAATTGGGATAACGATTGTATTATCAATGTTTGGACAAATTGGGGACCTTGTACAGTCCGCCTATAAACGTCATTTTGGTGTAAAGGATTCGGGAAATATCCTACCAGGACATGGGGGAATCTTGGACCGATTTGACAGTTTATTATTTGTTTTGCCATTACTGCATTTTTTCCATCTTTGGTAAGTTTGTGTGTGAAATGAGGAGTTGACCGTTTTGAAAAGAATCAGTTTACTTGGGGCATCTGGTTCAATAGGAACTCAGACGATTGACATCATCCGAGAGCATCCCTCAGAATTTCAATTAACCGCTTTTTCTGTTGGCAAAAATATCCCATATGCACGAAAAATTATCAATGAATTTCAACCTGAACTTGTATGTGTACAAGATCAACAGGATTACTATACATTAAAAACAGAGTTTCCTCATATAAAATGTACATATGGTGAGGAAGGACTAATTGAAACAGCGGTTTATGACAAGTCAGATATTCTTGTCAATGCCGTGATCGGGAGTGTAGGACTAAATCCTACTTTACAAGCAATTGAATGCGGAAAAACGATTGCTATTGCCAACAAAGAAACACTAGTAACCGCAGGGCATTTAATTATTGAAGCTGCCAAAAGAAATCAGGTCGTCCTTTTACCTGTTGATAGTGAACACTCCGCAATTTTTCAAGCTCTCCAAGGAGAAAAGGAGAAGAATATAGAAAAATTAATATTAACTGCATCCGGAGGAAGTTTCCGTGATAAATCAAGAAATGAATTAGAAAATGTTACGGTTGAAGAGGCACTTAATCATCCAAACTGGTCTATGGGGGCAAAAATTACCATCGATTCAGCAACTATGATGAATAAAGGATTAGAAGTGATAGAGGCACATTGGTTGTTCCAAATGCCTTTTGAAAAAATTGAGGTTTTACTTCATAAGGAGAGTATTATCCACTCGATGGTAGAATTTCATGACTCAAGCATTATTGCTCAGCTTGGAACACCGGATATGAGGGTTCCGATCCAATATGCGCTTACCTATCCAGACAGGATCCCTCTTCCTTCAGCTAATCGATTAAATTTAGCCAGTGTGGGAAAACTTCATTTTCAAGAAATGGATTTTGAAAGGTTTCGTTGTTTGCAATTTGCCTATACGGCTGGTAAAATTGGCGGCACAATGCCAACTGTCTTAAATGCCGCAAACGAAGCGGCAGTTGCAGCATTCTTGGAAGGAAAAATTCGCTTCTTGCAAATTGAAGATTTGATAGAGAAGGCATTAACTGCTCACCATGTAATTGAAAATCCAAGCCTGCAGCAAATTCAAGAGGTAGATAGGGAAACAAGGCAGTATGTTATGTCACTTCTATAAAAAAGGTGGTTTTATTTTTGACGACAGTTATAGCCTTTATTGTCATTTTTGGCGCACTAGTCTTCTTTCATGAATTAGGACATTTTATTTTTGCTAAGAGAGCAGGTATCCTTTGCCGAGAATTCGCCATTGGTATGGGACCAAAAGTGTTCTCCTACAAAAAGGGAGAAACCGTTTATAATATTCGCCTATTACCAATCGGCGGCTATGTTCGCATGGCAGGCGAAGATCCGGAAATGATTGAAATAAAACCAGGATACCGTATTGGATTATTATTTAATAAGGAAGAAATAGTCACCAAAATTATTCTAAACAATAAAGAAAAATATCCCGATTGCCGAATTGTCGAAGTAGAATACGCAGATATTGAAAAAGATTTGATCATTAAAGGTTACCCGGATGATGATCAAGAAAATTTACAAACTTTTTCTATCGATCCTAAGGCAGTTATTGTTGAAAATGGAGTAGAATCACAAATTGCTCCACTGGATAGACAATTTGCTACGAAAACATTAGGCCAACGATTTATGGCGATTTTTGCCGGGCCAATGATGAACTTTGTACTTGCCTTCGTAGTCTTTGTTCTTATTGCTTTGTTACAGGGGGTACCAACGAATGAGCCGAAATTAGGTGAGATTACCCCTGATGGCGCAGCGAAAGCAGCTGGTCTGAAAGAAGGGGATATTGTTCAAAGTATCGATGGTTCCGAAATTTCCAGTTGGTCTGATGTTGTTGAAATCATCCGTAAAAATCCAAATGAAAAGCTTGAATTTTCCGTCATTCGAAATGGGGAAGAGATGGAATTATTCGTAACACCTGATGCAAAAACAGTTGATGGTCAAAAAATAGGAATTATCGGCGTATTCAGCCCTGTAGAAAAATCGCCTATACAAGCTGTCACAGCCGGCGCTAAAGAGACTTATTTTTGGACAACACAGATTTTTGTCATGTTAGGGAAATTAGTAACAGGGCAATTCTCTATTGATGCTTTGTCTGGACCAGTGGGAATTTATTATTCTACTGATGAGGTAGCCAAGTCTGGAATCTTTTATTTAATGAAATGGGCTGGTATTTTAAGCATTAACTTAGGAATCATGAATTTATTACCAATTCCAGCACTTGATGGTGGCAGACTTATGTTTTTTGTAGTCGAAGCATTAAGAGGAAAGCCGATAGATCGTCAAAAGGAAGGAATGGTTCATTTTATCGGATTTGCCCTTCTTATGCTTCTAATGTTAGTCGTAACATGGAACGATATTCAAAGATTTTTCCTAAAATAAGAAAAAAGGAACCTGATAGTGGTTCCTTTTTTTATGTAAATATTTGCTCATTTTTTTCGTCGAATATCCCCGAAAATTTAAGAATGATATGGTATAATATCTTTTTAATATAAAGAAGAATAGTTTTTACTTAATAGATGGGAGAGATGTCGGTTGAGCGAACATGCCTTAGGCAAAAAAGAGCGATTCCTACTCTTGCTCCAGCAGCTACAACTAACAGAAGATGCTGTGGTATCGCACTTTCAAAATGCAGAAATAGATCGATTAGTCGTAGAAAAAAAAGCGAGAAAATGGCATTTTCATTTTTTACTTGAAAACATTCTTCCCTTTCATGTCTATACCCGTTTTACTACCCAACTTAAAAGGGCGTTTTCCAATATTGCGACAGTTTCCTATGATATAAAGGTAATTAATCAACAAGCATCCGAGGAATTAGTAAGGGAATATTGGAGTCATTGTATTCAACAGCTTGATGGGATCTCTCCACCACTTTTAAAGCTTTTAAATGAGCAGATGCCAGAGGTAAAAGGAAATAAATTAATTGTTTTTGTAAGAAATGAAGCGGAAGGTCTGGCTTTAAAACGTAAATATGGTTCTATCATTGGAGATATCTATCAGAAATTCGGTTTTCCTTCTTTTTCATTTGACATTGTTTTGAAAAAAGAAGAGAAAAACGAAGAGTATGAACAGTTTTTATTAGCGAAGCAAAAAGAAGATCAAGAACGGGCTTTAATGGCAATGGTAGAAATGCAAAAACAAGAAGAAGAAAATGAAGCTTCAACTTCTGATCTCCCTGAAGGACCGCTAACCATTGGATTGACGATTAAGGATGACAGTGATCTTCGCAGTTTAATTGATATTGTTGATGAAGAAAGAAGAGTTACTGTTGAAGGATACATTTTTGACACAGAAATTCGTGAGCTTAGAAGCGGACGTTCCCTCTTAACCTTTAAAATTACCGATTACACAAGCTCTATTTTGGTCAAAATGTTTTCACGGGATAAAGAGGATGCATCCCTTTTTCAACGTGTTAAAAAAGGGATGTGGGTCCGTGTTAGAGGTAGTATTCAAAATGACACCTTCGTACGCGATCTTGTGATGATTGGTAATGATATTAACGAAATCAAACCAATCGAGCGTAAAGATACAGCACCAGAGGGTGAAAAACGCGTCGAACTTCATTTGCATACCCCAATGAGTCAAATGGACGCTGTTACCCCTGTAGGGACACTTATTGCCCAAGCTAAAAAGTGGGGGCATAAAGCCATTGCTATAACGGATCATGCGGTTGTCCAATCTTTTCCTGAAGCTTATAGTGCGGGTAAAAAAAATGATATGAAAATTCTCTATGGGGTTGAAGCAAATTTAGTTGATGATGGTGTACCAATAACCTTTAATGATGCCCACCGATTACTAGCTGAAGACACTTATGTTGTATTTGACGTGGAAACAACAGGGCTTTCGGCAGTGTATGATACCATCATTGAACTGGCTGCTGTTAAGGTAAAAGGTGGAGAAATCATTGACCGATTCGAATCGTTTGCTAATCCTCACCACCGGTTATCTGCTACAACGATTAATTTAACCGGGATTACAGATGATATGGTGCAAAATGCACCAGAAGTAGAGGAAGTACTCCGTAAATTCCATGAATGGATGGGAGATTCCATTTTGGTTGCCCACAATGCATCTTTTGATATGGGGTTCCTTAATGTAGGTTTTAAGAAGATAGGATTGGATAAAGCGAGTAACCCGGTAATCGATACACTAGAACTTGCACGTTTTCTGTACCCGGATTTAAAAAATCACCGCTTAAATACATTGGCGAAAAAGTTTGATGTCGAATTAACCCAACATCACCGTGCCATCTATGATGCGGAAGCAACCGGATATTTATTGGTGAAAATGTTAAAGGATGCTGCGGAAAAAGGAATTACTTATCATGATGAATTTAATGATCATATGGGGAAAGGAAATGCATATCAGAGGGCCCGCCCATTCCACTGTACATTGCTGGCACAAAATGAGATAGGTTTAAAAAATTTATTTAAATTAGTTTCCATTTCTCATGTTGATTATTTTTATCGTGTTCCGAGAATTCCTAGATCTGTTTTACAAAAATATCGGGAAGGCATTTTGGTTGGTTCTGGGTGTGATAAAGGAGAAGTATTTGAAGGCATGATGCAAAAGTCTCCAGATGAAGTAGAGTCCATTGCATCCTTCTATGACTATATTGAGGTCATGCCGAAACCGGTCTATGCACCATTGCTAGAAATGGAGCTAGTACGTGATGAAAAGGCATTAGAGCAAATTATAAAAAATATTGTTGACCTCGGGGATAAACTTGGGATTCCTGTAGTGGCAACAGGTAATGTTCATTATTTAAATGAAAATGATAAAATTTACCGGAAAATTTTAATTAGCTCGCAAGGCGGAGCCAATCCGCTGAATCGGCACGAATTGCCAGATGTCCATTTTAGAACGACCAATGAAATGCTGGAAGCTTTTTCGTTCTTAGGAGAAGAAAAAGCAAAAGAAATTGTTGTTACGAACACCAATAAAATTGCGGATATGATCGAACCGATTAAACCAATTAAGGATGATTTGTATACTCCGAGAATTGAAGGGGCCGAGGAAGAAATACGGGAAATGAGTTATGCTATGGCCCGAAAAATTTACGGTGACCCGCTTCCGGAAATTGTTGAAGCACGATTGGAGAAGGAATTAAAAAGTATCATTGGTCATGGATTTGCAGTTATCTATTTAATTTCACATAAACTAGTAAAAAAATCATTAGATGATGGTTATCTTGTAGGATCACGTGGATCAGTTGGATCATCGTTTGTTGCTACGATGACTGAAATTACAGAAGTTAATCCTTTGCCACCACATTATGTATGTCCGTCATGCAAGCATTCGGAGTTTTTTGATGACGGATCTGTTGGGTCAGGGTTTGATTTGCCTGATAAAGATTGCCCTAAATGTGGAACAAAGTATAAGAAGGATGGCCATGATATTCCGTTTGAAACGTTCCTTGGCTTCAAAGGGGACAAGGTTCCGGATATCGATTTAAACTTTTCTGGTGAATACCAGCCACGGGCCCATAACTATACTAAAGTTCTGTTCGGTGAGGACAATGTTTTCCGTGCAGGAACCATTGGCACGGTTGCCGATAAAACAGCATTTGGCTATGTAAAAGCCTATCAGCAGGATCACAACCTGCAATTTCGTAATGCTGAAATTGAACGGCTTGCATCTGGCTGTACGGGTGTTAAAAGAACTACTGGTCAGCACCCTGGTGGAATCATCGTTATCCCTGATTATATGGATGTATATGATTTTACCCCTATTCAGTATCCTGCTGATGATAAAACATCTGAATGGAGAACCACTCATTTTGATTTCCATTCTATTCACGATAACGTCCTTAAGCTTGACATACTTGGGCACGATGATCCGACCGTTATTAGAATGCTTCAGGACTTGAGTGGAATTGATCCTAAAACCATACCAGTGGATGACCCTGAAGTAATGAAAATATTTAGTGGCACTGAATCACTTGGTGTAACACCTGAACAGATTATGTGTAAAACCGGAACACTTGGCATTCCTGAATTTGGTACCCGCTTTGTGCGACAGATGTTGGAGGATACAAAGCCGACAACATTTTCAGAGTTGGTTCAGATTTCAGGTTTGTCACACGGAACAGATGTATGGTTAGGAAATGCACAGGAATTAATCCAAAATAATATCTGTACATTAAGTGAAGTAATCGGCTGCCGGGATGATATCATGGTTTATCTCATTTACCAAGGACTCGAGCCATCTTTTGCCTTTAAAATTATGGAATCTGTCCGAAAAGGTAAAGGGTTAACAGAGGAAATGGAAGCAGAAATGAGGAAGCATGATGTACCGGAATGGTACATCGACTCATGTAAAAAAATTAAATATATGTTCCCGAAAGCGCACGCTGCAGCATACGTATTAATGGCAGTTCGGATTGCTTACTTTAAAGTGCATATGCCGCTTTATTATTATGCAGCCTATTTTACTGTTCGGGCAGAAGATTTTGATATAGAAACAATGTCACGTGGATCGGAAGCGATTCGTGCAAAGATTGAAGAAATTAATGCAAAGGGCCTTGAAGCTTCCAATAAAGAGAAAAACTTATTAACCGTATTAGAAATTGCCCTTGAAATGACTGAAAGAGGGTTCAGTTTCCAAAACTATGATTTATATAAATCAGCTGCGTCTGAATTTATTATCGAAGGGAATTCATTAATTCCACCGTTTGATTCTATTCCAGGTCTTGGAACAAATGCAGCATTAAATATTGTGAAAGCAAGAGAGGAAGGAGAATTTCTTTCTAAGGAAGACCTACAGCAGCGGGGGAAAGTTTCGAAAACCATTATGGAGTACTTGGAAAAACAGGGCTGCTTAAAATCTCTTCCTGAACAAAATCAGCTATCTTTGTTCTAGTTTGCATATCGATGCTGGTTATGTTATAGTTTTATTGGAAATACTAAGACATACTCTCATGCACAAGAGTGGGGATTTTTCCCACTCTTTCGTGTTGTTTAAAGTGGATTTCATTGTATTTACAATCTTTCGGCTGCTACATAGGAATAGGTGAAAAAGGAGGTATAGCATGAGCAAAATTACAGAGGTAGTCGAAGAACTAGCTGCGCCCATTATTCAGGAGCTTGGCTTGGAATTGGTCGATATTGAGTATGTGAAAGAAGGAAAAAGCTGGTTTCTTCGCGTATATATCGATAAAGACGATGGTGTGGATATTGAGGATTGCGGAAGTGTTAGTGAACGGCTTAGCGAAAAGCTGGATGAAACGGATCCAATTCCTCATAATTATTTTTTGGAGGTATCCTCACCCGGTGCGGAACGTCCTTTAAAAAAGACAAAGGATTTTGAAAAAGCGATTGGAAAAAATGTCTTTATTAAAACATATGAGCCTATTGATGGTGAAAAAAGCTTCGAAGGAACGTTGCTGGAATTTGATGGCCAGACCGTGAAAATCGAAGTGAAAATTAAAACAAGAAAAAAAGTAATTGAAATTCCCTATGAAAAAGTAGCTAATGCACGATTAGCAGTCACTTTTTCATAAGAATGAAAAATATAACAAGATTAGGGGGATACACCAAAATGAGCAGCGAATTATTAGATGCTCTTATTGTACTGGAAAGAGAAAAAGGTATTTCCAGAGATGTTTTAATTGAAGCCATTGAAGCAGCCCTTATTTCTGCTTATCGCCGTAACTTTAACCAGGCCCAAAATGTGAGAATAGATTTTAATCTGGAAACTGGGTCTATAAGGGTTTTTGCACGTAAAGAAGTAGTGGAGGAAGTATTTGATCCTCGTCTGGAAATTTCCATTGAAGATGCTAGAAATATTAATCCGAACTATCAAGTTGAGGATATTGTAGAGTTGGAAGTTACCCCAAAAGACTTTGGAAGAATTGCTGCGCAAACGGCGAAACAGGTAGTTACTCAGCGTGTAAGAGAAGCCGAAAGAGGAATTATTTATTCTGAATTCATTGATCGGGAAGAGGATATCATGACTGGCATTGTCCAAAGGTTGGATTCTAAATTTATTTATGTCAGTCTTGGAAAAATTGAGGCATTACTTCCTGTGAATGAACAAATGCCAAATGAACGATATAAACCGCATGACCGAATTAAGGTATATATTACGAAAGTGGAAAAAACAACGAAAGGGCCTCAAGTTTTTGTCTCACGTACTCACCCGGGCTTATTAAAGCGATTATTTGAAATTGAAGTACCAGAAATTTATGATGGTACAGTAGAAATCAAATCTGTCGCTCGTGAAGCAGGCGATCGTTCAAAAATTTCGGTTCATTCCGATAATCCTGAAGTGGATCCGGTTGGGTCATGTGTCGGTCCAAAAGGGGCAAGGGTACAAGCGGTTGTAAATGAATTGAAAGGTGAAAAAATCGATATTGTAAAATGGTCTGATGATCCAGTCGTTTTTGTTGCAAATGCCCTTAGTCCATCCAAAGTTCTGGACGTAATGGTGAATGAAGAAGAAAAAGCTACTACAGTTGTCGTACCAGATTATCAACTTTCCTTGGCCATCGGAAAGCGTGGACAAAACGCACGCCTTGCAGCAAAATTAACTGGCTGGAAAATCGATATTAAATCAGAGACGGAAGCCCGTGAATTAGGTATCTATCCACGTGAAGAGGTCATTAGACTTTTTGATGATCAGGTTGAAACTGATTTCGATTTTGAAGATGATGATGAAATCGAATAAAGGAGAGGGGAATGACTGTGAACAAAAAAAGAAAAGTTCCTATGCGTAAATGTGTAGCAACCGGTGAAATGAAGCCGAAAAAAGAACTCGTTCGCATCGTTCGCTCCAAAGAAGGCGATGTATCCATCGATTTAACCGGTAAAAAATCCGGGAGAGGTGCATACCTTTCAAAAGATAAAGAGGCTGTCCTTTTGGCTAAGAAAAAAAATATTTTATCAAACCATTTAGAGGTTCCTATTAGTGATTCAATTTATGATGAGCTCCTAGAGCTGATCGAGAAGGAGAACATTACATCCAAATGAAAGAAAATCGATGGATGTCATTACTAGGACTTGCCAATCGAGCACGTCAAATTACCTCAGGTGAGGAGTTAACCGTAAAGCAGATCCAAAGGGGAAATGCAAAGCTCGTTTTATTATCCGCAGATGCATCTCGTAATACGACAAAAAAAATTACAGATAAATGTAATTCGTATGAAGTACCATTAAAAGTGGTAGAAAATCGTTATATTCTTGGTCAAGCAATTGGCAAAGATGCCCGCGTTGTTGTAGCTGTTTTGGATGATGGATTTGCCAAAAAATTGGTAACGTTGCTCGATTAAATTTTGCGGGGGTGAAATTATGAGTAAAATGCGTGTTTATGAGTATGCAAAAAAACATAATCTTTCAAGTAAAGAAATTATTACTAAATTAAAAGAAATGAATATTGAGGTTTCTAATCATATGGCAACGCTTGAAGCAGCAGATATTAAGAAACTAGATGCAGCTTATACGAAAAAGGAAAGCGGCCAACAACAAAAAGCTGGAAATACGTCCAATCAAAAACGACCAAATGAACGTCAAATCCAACAAAATCATGCTAAAAAACCACATGTTCAACCAAAAACTACACCTAAAGCTTTTGAGGATGATGACGACCACTTGGTAATTCCAAACAAAGTAAAAGTTACAGGTGCGCCTAAAAATAAAGAGGGGAAAAAGCACGAACAAGAATACCAATCAAAAGAAAATAAGGCTTTCCAAAAGGGTAAAAATAAATCAAAAAATCAACATCAAAATCGTAACAATCAGAATAAGAAGAATAAAAATCAGCAAAATCATGGACAGCAGCAAAATGTACCGCAAAAGAAAAAGGAAAAAGAACTTCCTGCAAAAATTACATTTAGTGAATCACTAACAGTTGCAGAATTAGCTAAGAAGCTCCACCGTGAGCCTTCTGAAATCATTAAAAAGCTATTCTTGCTCGGTGTTATGGCAACCATAAACCAAGATTTAGACAAAGATGCAATCGAATTAATTGCAAGTGAGTATGGTGTAGAAGTAGAAGAAGAAATTAAAGTGGACACAACGGATCTAGAAGTGTATTTCACAGAAGATGCACCAGAAGATCTTGAGGAACGCCCTGCCGTTGTAACGATTATGGGACACGTAGACCACGGTAAAACCACTTTACTTGATTCGATCAGGAATACAAAAGTAACCGAAGGAGAAGCTGGTGGTATTACTCAACATATTGGTGCGTATCAGGTTGTGGAGAATGGTAAGAAAATTACCTTCCTAGATACACCTGGCCACGCAGCATTTACAACCATGCGTGCTCGTGGTGCTCAAATTACAGATATTACCGTACTTGTTGTGGCAGCGGATGATGGTGTAATGCCTCAAACAGTAGAAGCTATTAATCATGCAAAAGCTGCAGAGGTGCCGATCATTGTTGCTGTGAATAAAATAGATAAACCAACAGCAAATCCTGACCGTGTTATGCAAGAGTTAACAGAACATGGGTTAGTAGCTGAAGCGTGGGGTGGAGATACCATCTTTGTTCCTATTTCCGCAAAAAGAGGCGATGGAATCGACAATCTTTTAGAAATGATTTTACTTGTTAGTGAAGTCGAGGAATTAAAAGCAAATCCAAATCGCCGCGCTTTAGGTACAGTTATCGAAGCTAAACTTGATAAAGGACGTGGCTCTGTCGCTACGTTATTAGTACAAAATGGTACATTGAGAGTCGGTGATCCAATTGTAGTCGGAAATACATTTGGACGTGTACGTGCTATGGTTAATGATAAGGGTCGCCGTGTTAAAGAAGCAGGTCCTTCAACTCCGGTTGAAATCACCGGCCTAAACGAAGTACCACAAGCTGGAGATCGATTTGTTGTTTTCGAAGATGAAAAAACAGCCCGTCAAATTGGGGAAGCTCGTGCACAACAAGCACTTGCTGCACAGCGCGGTGAAAAATCTCGCGTAAGCTTAGATAACTTATTTGAACAATTAAAGCAAGGTGAAATGAAGGAATTGAATGTCATCTTGAAGGCTGACGTTCAAGGTTCTGCAGAAGCATTAGCCGCTTCCTTGCAAAAAATCGATGTTGAAGGTGTCAATATTAAAATTATTCACAGTGGTACAGGTGCTATCACTGAATCTGATATTACCCTTGCTGCTGCCTCTAATGCTATTGTTATTGGATTTAATGTACGTCCGGATGCCAATGCAAAACGTGCTGCGGAAGCCGAGAATGTAGATATTCGCCTTCACCGGATCATTTATAAAGTTATTGAAGAAATGGAAGCAGCCATGAAAGGATTGCTTGATCCTGAATATGAAGAGAAAGTTATCGGCCAAGCAGAAGTTCGTCAAACCTTTAAAGTTTCAAAGGTTGGTACGATCGCAGGCTCTTATGTAACAGATGGTAAAATTACTCGAGACAGCGGAGTTCGTGTCATTCGCGATGGCGTTGTCATCTTCGAGGGTGAAATTGACGCATTGAAACGATTCAAAGATGATGCGAAAGAAGTTTCACAAGGATATGAGTGCGGTATTACCATTAAAAACTTCAATGATATAAAAGAAGGAGATATCATCGAAGCATTTGTAATGGAAGAAGTGGAACGTAAATGATCATCGGCTCTGCCGAAGTGGAATGTATCATCTACAATGCCCATTCCTTAAAAGAGAAACGAGCTGTTTTGCAAAGAATACTTAGCCGGTTAAAGCAGAAATATAATGTCGCTGTAGCTGAGGTTGACTATCAGGACATCTGGCAACGAACAAAAATTGCCATTGTGAGTGTCACTCAGTCGAAAACTTCAACCGAGCAAGAACTGCAAAAGGCTTTAAAAATGATTGACTCATTTCCAGAAATAGAAAGAACAATCACCGAAATCGAATGGCTTTAAATAAGAGGTGAATAGGATGAGCCACAGACCTAATCGTGTTGGAGAACAAATGAAAAAGGAATTAAGTGACATTATCGGACGAAAAATTAAAGATCCGCGTATTGGATTTGTTACAGTTACGGATGTCCAAGTCACAGGTGATCTTCAACAAGCAAAAGTATTTATCTCCGTTTTAGGTGATGATGAGCAAAAGGAAAATACGTTAAAAGGACTTGCTAAAGCTAAAGGATTTATCAGATCTGAAATAGGACATCGAATCCGTCTGCGCAAAACACCTGAGATTATCTTTGAATTCGATGAATCCATTAATTATGGCAATCGAATTGAAACACTTCTTCATCAACTCCGTTCTGAAGAAAAACCAACGGAGAAAAATGAAGAAGAATAATTTGAAACGTTCATCAGCTGGGACATTGTCGACCTGGCTGATGATCAGTTGAACGAATTGTGCTTTAATGGGCAGTCACCCCTTCTACCGTTTTCATAAAAGTTATAGGAGGGGAATTACTACCCATTTATGCGTGATAAGTGGATAGACATTTGTCTATCCTTTTTTTATAAAATGATAAGATCGGAGAGATTGAATGGAAGGAATTATACCATTATATAAACCAGCAGGAATGACTTCTCATGATTGTGTTTATAAACTCCGGATGATTTTAAAAACGAAAAAAGTTGGTCATACGGGAACGCTTGATCCCGATGTAACAGGGGTGCTTCCAATTTGTGTCGGAAAAGCAACAAAAATTGCTGAATATATCACTGATGCTGGAAAGGCGTATGAAGGAGAAGTGACCATCGGTTTTTCAACAACAACCGAAGACGCTTCAGGTGAAGTGATTGAACGAAAAGTGGTTGATCGAACGATTTCTCGTGAGGAAATTGAACAAGTTCTTCAATCATTGCAAGGGGAAATTCAGCAGACCCCTCCTATGTATTCAGCAGTAAAGGTTGGCGGTGTCCGCCTTTATGAATACGCAAGGAAAGGAATTGAAGTCGAAAGGCCAACTCGCCAAATTACCATCTATTCTATTGAGCTCCTTGACGAGAGAAAAGAATTTTCAGGTGAAACCATCACATTTCGCTTTAAGGTCCAATGCAGTAAAGGAACTTATATTCGCACTTTGGCTGTAATGATTGGTGAAAGATTGGGATATCCGGCCCATATGTCATGGTTGAAAAGAACGCAATCTGCTTCCTATACATTGGAGGATTGCCTGACCTTTGAAGAAATTGAAAATAAAATGGAAGAGGGAAGGCTGGATGAAATCTTAAAGCCTTTAGAATCGGCGCTTTCTCATTTGCCGAAAATGCGGATAAATGATAAAGTAGCAGAGAAAGTAAAAAATGGTGCATTATTAAAAGAACCTCCATATTTAAAATCAATAAACGGACCCATTATTGCTGAAACGGCAGATGGCTTGGCTTTAGCGATTTATGAGAAACATCCGAACAAGCCAGGACTTCTAAAGCCAGTAAAGGTATTAAGAAATGAATAGAGAACCTTGACAGTTATAGAATAATAGGTTGCGGTATAGAAAAGGTGAGAGTCAAATTGGAAGTAAAGAAGCTAAGTTTTCCACCAGACATAAATAAGGAAGTATTTCCTCCATTAGCGATGGCACTAGGATATTTTGATGGTGTTCATCGTGGACATCAGCAGGTGATTCTTAAGGCGAAACATCAAGCAAAAATGGCAGGCCTTTATAGTGCGGTTATGACATTTGATCCTCATCCTTCTGTTGTATTATCTAAAACAGAAAAACATGTTCGATATATTACCCCACTAAATGAAAAAATTAAATTAATTGAGAAGTTGGGGATTGACTACTTATTTATCGTTGAATTTTCAGCCGAATTTGCTAACCTTCTTCCTCAGGAATTTGTTGATCAATATATTATTGGGCTTAATGTAAAACATGTCATTGCCGGGTTTGATTTTACTTATGGCAGAATGGGTAAAGGAACAATGGAAACATTGCCTTTCCACTCAAGGGAACAATTTACCTTTACTGTCGTTCCAAAATATTGCGAAGGAAATGAAAAGGTTAGTTCCACGAGGATTCGAAACCTCTTAAAAGAAGGAAAAGTGGATGAGCTTCCGTCATTACTAGGGAGATTTTATACAACGAGAGGAAAGGTAGTTCATGGAGATAAACGCGGGAGGACAATAGGATTTCCGACTGCTAATATAAACATTGAAAATGATTATATCATTCCACCAACTGGTGTATATGCAGTGAGAATGATGGTTAATAATGAATGGTATACAGGTGTTTGTAATATTGGATACAAGCCAACCTTTAATAAGGAAGCTTTTATGCAATCTGTTGAGGTGCATTTGTTTGATTTTGATCAAGATATTTATGGAAAAGAGGTATTGGTTGAATGGCACCTTTACCTGCGACAAGAGCAGAAATTTTCTGGGATAGAAGAACTAGTCACCCAGATAGAGAAAGATAAGCAAAAAGCACTTCAATATTTTGCCGAAGTTCGACAAACATCCTAGAAGTTATCGAACACCAAAAAGAATTTCCTGTAATATTTTGATGGTTATAGCTTGCATTTTGCAGAGAAACATTGTATTCTTAAATACGTATTAAATGAACCATTGCTTGGCAAGTCGATTCACCGACGCTTGCTCAGTAATAGGGGATTGAATTATTAGGAGGTGAATATGGATGGCAATCACACAAGAACGCAAAAATCAAATCATCAATGAGTTCAAAACTCATGAGAACGACACAGGCTCACCAGAAGTTCAAATCGCTGTCCTTACAGAACAAATTAACAATTTGAACGAGCACTTAAGAACTCACAAAAAAGATCACCATTCACGCCGCGGTCTTTTAAAAATGGTTGGTAAACGTCGTAATCTTTTGACATACCTTCGTAACAAAGATGTTCAACGTTACCGCGAGCTAATTAATAAGCTTGGTCTACGTCGTTAGTATTACAGAAGCGGGAATTTTCCCGCTTTTTTGTTAGCTTTTTTAAGAAGAATGAATAATTCGCTTTAATACATATTTTTATCTCACAGCTTTTGGAGCATACTATTATTAATTTTAATAACAAATTAAGCTTATTAGGCTTTTATCATAATGTATTTTCTTTTTAGAAAGATGATCCTTGCGAAGTAACTCGCATCATCCTCCTAAGTGATTTAGATAGAGAGGGGCAAAAAATTATGGAACAACAGAAATATGAGTATTCCATAGATTGGGCTGGTCGGAAGTTAACTGTTGAAATTGGGCAATTAGCCAAACAGGCTAACGGTGCTGTCTTGGTTCGCTATGGTGATACTGCCGTATTAAGTACGGCTACAGCTTCAAAGGAACCAAAAAATTTAGATTTTTTTCCATTAACTGTAAATTACGAGGAACGTTTATATGCAGTTGGGAAAATACCAGGTGGTTTCATTAAACGGGAAGGACGACCTAGTGAGAAGGCGATTTTGGCTAGCCGTTTGATTGACCGTCCAATTCGTCCATTATTTGCTGAAGGATTTCGAAATGAAGTTCAGATCGTTAGCATCGTGATGAGTGTGGATCAGGATTGTTCAACAGAAATGGCGGCTATGTTTGGATCTTCCTTAGCACTTTGTGTATCGGATATTCCGTTTGAAGGCCCAATTGCTGGGGTCGTAGTTGGCCGGGTAGACAATGAATTTGTTATTAATCCAACGGTAGAACAGTTAGAGAAAAGTGATATTCACTTAACGGTTGCTGGTACAAAAGATGCAATCAATATGGTTGAAGCAGGTGCTGATGAAGTTCCTGAAGAGGTTATGCTTGAAGCCATTATGTTCGGTCATGAAGAAATCAAGCGATTAATAGAATTTCAGGAAAAAATTGTCGCAGAAATCGGCAAAGAAAAAATGGAAGTGACCTTATATGAAATTGATAAGGAGCTTGAAGAAGAAGTAAAGGCAGCCTGTGAAGCGGATCTAATAAAAGCGATCCAAGTTCAAGAGAAACATGCTCGTGAAGATGCTATTAATGAAGTGAAAAATCGAGTGTTGGCTCAATATGAGGAACAAGAAGCAGATGAAGAAGTACTAAAACAAGTTAAACAGATTTTGGATAAAATTGTTAAAGCGGAAGTCCGTCGCTTAATCACAGTTGAGAAAATACGTCCTGACGGGCGCAAGATTGATGAGATTCGTCCATTGTCTTCACAAGTAGGTATTCTGCCTCGTACCCATGGATCAGGTTTATTTACCCGTGGTCAAACACAGGCATTAAGCATTTGTACTTTAGGTGCCATGGGAGATGTTCAAATTCTTGATGGCCTTGGAATTGAAGAAGAAAAACGCTTTATGCACCATTATAATTTCCCTTCCTTTAGTGTAGGAGAAACGGGCCCGATTCGCGGACCAGGTCGTCGTGAAATTGGTCATGGAGCACTTGGTGAGCGTGCATTGGAACCTGTTATCCCATCTGAAAAGGAATTTCCATATACGATCCGTCTAGTATCTGAAGTTTTGGAATCGAATGGTTCCACTTCACAAGCGAGTATTTGTGCAAGTACACTAGCCATGATGGATGCAGGTGTACCTATTAAAGCCCCAGTAGCAGGTATTGCAATGGGCCTTGTTAAATCAGGTGAGCACTATACTGTTTTAACGGACATTCAAGGAATGGAAGACCATCTTGGTGACATGGACTTTAAAGTTGCCGGAACTGCGAAAGGTGTAACGGCTCTTCAAATGGATATTAAAATTGATGGGCTATCTCGCGAAATTTTAGAAGAGGCTTTACAGCAGGCGAAAGTTGGAAGAATGCAGATTTTGGAATCTATGACTGCTACTATTGCTGAGCCTAGAGCAGAACTTTCCAAGTTTGCTCCAAAAATCTTAACCATGACGATTAATCCTGAAAAAATACGTGATGTCATTGGACCTAGTGGAAAACAAATTAATAAGATTATTGAAGAAACAGGCGTTAAGATTGATATTGAGCAAGATGGAACGATCTTTATTGCTTCAAGTGATCCAGCAATGAACGAAAAAGCGAAGAAAATCATCGAAGATATTGTTCGAGAAGTGGTTGTTGGACAAATCTATCTTGGAAAAGTAAAACGCATTGAGAAATTTGGTGCCTTTGTAGAAATTTTTGCAGGAAAAGACGGTCTTGTACACATTTCTGAGCTTGCTGAAGAGCGGGTAGGAAAAGTGGAGGATGTAGTTCAGATCGGGGACGAGATTTTAGTCAAAGTAACCGAAATTGACAAACAAGGCCGTGTAAATCTTTCCCGTAAAGCTGTTCTAAAAGAACAGAAAGAAAAGGCTGGAGAGAAACAATAATTTTGAGAACATCGTTTAAGATAATAGTCAGGGGCCATCATGTCCCTGACTATTTCATTATGAGCATCGTTCTACCTCGTCCATTCTATACATAATCTGTATAGAAGAGGGGGAAAGGTAGAATGAAGAGGATAAGTATAATTATATTGATCTGTATGATGGCATGGTTCTTTGTAAGCAACCCATTGGTAAACAAATATGTTTCCACACTAAAGTTCACCACACTGCCTGCAATTAATGAGTCAGATAAACTTTATCAGACGATTGTAAAAAAGGCAGATACATATGAAATTAAGCCTATTGATGCAAAAATCGATCCTGTATGGAAGGCGATTCCTGGTTATAACGGCATGAAGGTTGATATAGAAGCCTCTTATAAAAATATGAAGAAAAAAGGCGTTTTTGATGAAAAGAAATTAGTCTTTACCCAATGGCGGCCCAATGTCCATTTGGAGGACCTGTCTCCTGCTCCGATTTACAGGGGAAATCCAGAAAAACCAATGGTCTCTTTTATTATTAATGTTGCTTGGGGGAATGAATATCTGACAGATATGCTAGCAACGTTAAAGAAGCATCGTGTTTCGGCTAGTTTTTTTCTTGAAGGAAATTGGGTGAAGAAGAACCCAGATCTAGCGAAAATGATAGTTGATGCTGGACATGAAGTGGGCAACCACTCCTATTCTCATCCGGATATGGCGAAATTGACAGCTGCCCAGGCAAGACAACAAATGATTAAAACGAACGAAATTATCGAGGCCGTAACCGAGAAAAAAGTAAAATGGTTTGCACCACCTAGTGGAAGTTATCGAGAAGAAACAGTGAAAGTGGCACATGAATTAAAGATGAAGACCGTCATGTGGACAGTTGATACAGTAGATTGGAAAAAACCATCCCCTGATGTTCTAATTAACCGAGTAATTTCCAAAATTGATAAAGGTTCCATGGTACTCATGCATCCTACCGATGCCACGGCAAAATCTTTAGATCGTTTAATCACAGCCATTAAACAAAAGAATTTATCAATTGGTACAGTTTCAGAATTAATGAACGAAGAAAGAATCATGAAATAAGATGGAAGTAACATCTCATATTTGGAGAAAATCGTGATAGTAGGTATAATTAACTAATGGATAGTAGCATCTGCTGTTTATAGACAGGAGGAAATCGATGATAAACAAATACACATGCCAAAATGGAGTAAGAATCGTATTAGAACAAATTCCTACGGTACGATCAGTGGCGATCGGTATCTGGATAGGAACAGGTTCTAGGAATGAAAATCAACAAACGAACGGGATTTCCCATTTCCTTGAACACATGTTCTTTAAAGGTACCAAAACTAGGACTGCCAAGGAAATCGCAGAATCCTTTGATAGTATTGGTGGTCAAGTTAATGCTTTTACCTCAAAGGAATATACTTGCTATTATGCCAAAGTCCTTGATACTCATTCCAAAATGGCTTTGGATGTATTAGCAGATATGTTCTTTAATTCAACTTTTGTGGAAGAGGAACTAGTAAAAGAAAGAAATGTTGTCTTAGAAGAAATAAAAATGTACGAGGATACACCGGATGATATTGTCCATGATTTACTAGGAAGAGCTGTGTACGAAGATCATCCGCTTGGTTATCCTATCCTTGGTACGGAAGAAACATTAAACACCTTTACAGGTGAATCCTTAAAGAATTATATTCATGAAAGATATACACCTGAAAATGTGGTGGTTTCTATTGCTGGAAATGTACCTGAAAGTTTTATTAAAGAGGTAGAGAATTATTTCGGATACTATCAAGGAGGAAGTAAGGAAGCGAAGGAAAGTACCCCTGTTTTTCATTCGAATCGGATTTCCCGAAAGAAAGAAACAGAACAGGCGCATCTTTGCATTGGATTTGAAGGTTTAAAAGTTGGCCATGAGGATGTATACAGTCTTATTACTTTAAATAATATTTTAGGTGGCAGCATGAGTTCGAGGTTATTTCAAGAGGTTCGTGAACAAAGGGGCTTGGCCTATTCCGTATTCTCCTATCACTCTGCTTATTTAGATAGCGGTATGGTCACAATATATGGCGGAACGGGTGCCAAACAGCTAGATGTTTTATTTGATACAATTCAAGAAACACTAGAAAAACTCAAACAAACGGGGATTACTGAAAAAGAATTAACAAATAGTAAAGAGCAGCTGAAAGGTAGCTTAATGTTAAGCCTTGAAAGCACGAATAGCCGCATGAGCCGCAATGGGAAAAATGAATTATTATTAAAGCGCCACCGATCCCTTGATGAAATTATTGAACAAATTGACTCGGTAACGAAAGAAAGCGTGGATGAAATGGCGAGAAAGGTCTTTACAGATAAATTTTCTGTTGCCTTAATAAGCCCGAATGGTGAGTTACCAAAGAAATTAACATAATAAAGAGGGTTTCCTAAAAAGTTGAACTTTTAGGAAACCCTTTTTTGTTTATTAAAAACCTTTTCTATAGGAGGCCATACGTCGCTATGCAAGGCGTTTCGCTTTTCTTATTCTAAATAAGATTTTCCTTCTATAGAATGGTAGAAATAAGGTGGAGGTGTGTTCATGAATGAGGTTAAGTGAATTAAGCGGAAAAGAAATTGTTAATGTTAAAAAGGCAGAGCGATTGGGTGTTCTTGGCCAAACAGATTTAGAAATCAATGAAAATACAGGACAAATCCAAGCATTATTAATTCCAACTGTAAAATGGTTTGGTTTTCGGAAACAGGGAGAGGAAGTTAGAGTGCCATGGCAACATATAAAGAAAATTGGCAGTGATATGATTATCATCGATGTACCTGAAGAACAAAAAGAAGATTGAACCTATATTAAATAGTGATTAAAAAAAGCCCAAGCAAACGAATCATTGCTTGGGCTTTTATAATTTTTTAATAAATGGAAAACTCACCGATTTAGGCAATTTTACATAAGATGTTGAAGTGATAAGAGCTATTGAATGCCAAATGGATAATAAAAAAGAAGGTGAATGTTTTCATGCTGACAGGGATGCAAATAGCCGTCATTGGTGGAGATGCCAGGCAGCTGGAAATTATCCGAAAGTTAACTGAATTAGATGCGCGTATTTCACTTATTGGCTTCGAACAACTTGATCATGCCTTCACTGGTGCTGTAAAGGAAAAAATAAATGAAGTTGATTTTTCAAATATAGATGCCATTATTTTACCAGTAGCTGGAACGAATTTAGAAGGACAAATAGAAACGATTTTTTCAAATGAGAAGGTTGTTTTAACAGAGGACATTCTCTTAAAAACGCCTGAACACTGTACGATTTATTCAGGAATTAGTAATGCCTATTTAAATGGTATTGTGAAAGCGGCTAAGAGAAAATTGGTTCAATTGTTTTCACGTGATGATGTGGCTATTTATAATTCCATTCCAACTGTGGAAGGAACGATCATGATGGCTATCCAGCATACGGATTTCACCATCCATGGTTCTAACGTAACCATACTTGGACTTGGACGCTGTGGAATGAGTATTGCAAGAGCGTTCCATGGGTTAGGAGCAAAAGTAAAAGTAGGCGCTAGAAGAAGTGAACATCTTGCTAGAATTACCGAAATGGGTGTGACACCCTTTCACTTAAGCAATATTGAAAAAGAGGTAACGGATACCGATATTTTAATCAATACTATTCCGAAACTAGTTGTCAGTGCGGCAGTTATCGCCAAGCTTCCAGCACACACGCTTGTTATTGATATTGCTTCTAAACCTGGAGGTACAGATTTCCGATATGCGGAAAAAAGGGGGATTAAAGCATTACTTGCTCCGAGCCTGCCAGGTATTGTTGCGCCAAAAACGGCTGGGCAAATTTTAGCCGATGTTCTATCTCAACTGCTCCAAGAGGACTTAGTTAACAGAAAGGGGAAATAATTAATGAGTTTAAAAGGGAAGAGAATTGGTTTTGGCTTAACTGGATCTCACTGTACGTATGATGCCGTTTTTCCCGAAATTGAAAAACTAGTTCAAGAGGGAGCGGAGGTAGTACCTATTGTTACATTTACTGTGAAAAATACTGATACCCGGTTTGGAAAGGGGGAGAATTGGGTACAGCGTATTGAGGAATTAACAGGCAATACAGTAATCGATTCGATTGTAAAAGCAGAACCATTAGGCCCTAAATATCCACTCGATTGTATGGTCATCGCCCCATTAACGGGTGTCTCTATGAGTAAATTTGCAAATGCCATCAATGACAGTCCTGTATTAATGGCAGCAAAAGCTACTTTGCGTAACTTAAAACCTGTTGTACTTGGTATTTCTACTAATGATGCACTTGGTCTAAATGGAGTAAATTTGATGCGGCTGATGGCGACAAAAAATATTTACTTCATCCCTTATGGACAGGATGATCCAATTAATAAGCCCAATTCGATGGTAGCGAGAATGACTCTGTTAATAGATACAGTAAAGGCAGCTTTAGAGGGTAGGCAACTCCAACCTGTTTTAATTGAAAGATATAAAGATGGAGAGTAAAATCCTTTTCCCCAAGTACTTAAATGGTTATTTCTTCATTGGAATATGTTAAAATAAATTAATCATGAATCAGTGGGTTTTTTCCTTAACCGACTGAGATGGTTTACCAATACAATAAAATAGTATGCTGGCATCAAAACTATTTTCAGTGGAAATAACCAGCGTAGAGATTGGAAAGGGGAACTAGAATGAGTCAAAAAGGGTTTCATGTCGCAGTAGTTGGAGCAACTGGTGCAGTAGGGCAACAAATGATTCAAACTTTAATGAAGGAAAAATTTCCTATTGGAAAATTAACCTTACTTTCTTCCGCTCGTTCTGCTGGAAAAAAGGTAAATGTGAACGGTGAGGAATATACCGTACAAGAGGCAACTCCTGATAGTTTTGAAGGAGTGGATATTGCCTTGTTCAGTGCGGGTGGCAGTGTATCTAAGGAACTTGCTCCTGAGGCTGTTAAGCGCGGTGCCGTTGTGGTTGATAATACAAGTGCCTTTCGTATGGAAACTGATGTACCTTTAGTTGTACCAGAAGTGAACGAAAGTGACTTGTATCATCATAAAGGAATTATCGCTAATCCGAACTGCTCTACCATTCAAATGGTTGTCGCCCTCGAACCTATTCGCCAAAAGTTTGGCCTTAAAAAGGTTATTGTATCCACCTATCAGGCTGTTTCCGGTGCAGGAGCGGCTGCTGTAGAAGAACTAATGGATCAGACAAAAGCGATCTTGAATAAAGAAAACTATGAACCAAATATCCTGCCAGTAAAATCAGATAATAAACATTATCAAATCGCATTTAATGCCATTCCGCAAATTGACAAATTTCAGGAAAATGATTTTACTTTTGAAGAAATGAAAATGATTAACGAAACGAAGAAAATCATGCATTTACCAGACTTGCAAGTTGCTGCAACTTGTGTCCGTCTCCCTATTGCAGTTGGGCATTCAGAGTCTGTATACTTTGAAATTGAATCAGAACATGTAACAGCCCAAGAAATTAAAGAAGTATTAAAAGATGCACCTGGTGTTGTTTTACAAGATGAACCAGAAAATCAATTGTATCCAATGCCGGCTGATTGTGTAGGGAAAAATGAGGTTTTTGTTGGAAGAATTAGAAAAGATCTTGATGAACCACGTGGCTTCCATATGTGGGTTGTTTCCGATAACCTTTTAAAAGGCGCAGCTTGGAATTCAGTGCAAATTGCTGAGAGATTAATCGAATTAGGTCTAGTAAAATAAATGTTTTCATTAAAGGCAGGTTAATTATGAAAATCATCGTACAAAAATTTGGCGGTACATCTGTCAAGGATGAGAATAGCAGAAAACATGCACAAAGACATATTGAAAAGGCATTAGCTGATGGCTATAAGGTTGTAGTGGTTGTTTCAGCTATGGGGAGAAAGGGAGATCCCTATGCTACCGACACCCTTTTATCACTAATCGGTGGAAATGGAAGTAAACTTACTAAACGGGAACTAGATATACTAATGTCCTGTGGAGAAGTTATTTCAAGTATCGTTTTTACCAATATGCTGCTTGAAAGTGGAATTCATGCTACGGCGTTAACTGGAGCACAAGCCGGATTCAGAACCAATAATGATCACACCAATGCAAAAATAATGGAGATGAAATGTGACCGGTTACTAAGGGAACTTGAGCACCATGATGTCGTAGTTGTCGCAGGATTTCAAGGTGCGGCAAAAAACGGAGATGTCACTACCATTGGACGAGGTGGAAGTGATACCTCCGCTGCTGCGTTAGGGGCAGCTTTAAACGCTGAATGGATTGATATTTTTACAGATGTGGAAGGAATCATGACCGCTGACCCGAGAATTGTTGAAAATGCACGTCCACTTTCCGTTGTTACTTATACTGAGGTTTGCAACATGGCCTATCAAGGTGCGAAAGTAATTCATCCAAGAGCGGTCGAAATCGCCATGCAGGCGAAGGTACCCATTCGAATTCGTTCAACGTATTCAGATTCCATGGGAACGTTAGTTACATCCTTAAATAAAAATAATCGTGGTACTGATATTAAAGAACGATTAGTAACTGGCATTGCCCATGTTTCAAATGTTACTCAAATTAAGGTGTTTGCAAAGAAAGATCAATATTACCTGCAAGCTGAAGTATTTAAAGGGATGGCCAATGAAAATATAAGTGTAGATTTTATTAATATCTCACCTAACGGCGTTGTGTATACTGTCAGTGAGGAGATGACTGAAAAGGCCATTCGTGTCTTGAATGAACTAGGACATGAGCCAGTGGTTGAACGTCACTGTGCTAAAGTTTCCGTGGTAGGAGCAGGAATTGCTGGTGTCCCTGGGGTCACTTCAAAAATTGTTACGGCTCTATCTGATCAAGGGATAAGAATATTACAGTCAGCTGATAGCCATACAACTATTTGGGTACTAGTAAAGCAAGAAGACTTGATTAAATCAGTCAATGCGCTCCATGATGCTTTTCAATTGGAAGTAGAATCATTTGAATATAATCAGTCAAATTGGTAAAATGCTTCAAGTGAAATGACTATGGGCTTTGACTTAGCTCTAGGTTGATTTGCTACGAAGGTGGCAAATGATCAACCGATTAACCATTACTTCGTAGAATATGGCAACATTTAAGTAAAGGAGCATTTAAAATGTCTCATTTCGGGCGAGTGTCCACGGCAATGGTCACACCCTTTGATAATAAAGGGCATATTGACTTTGCCAAGACAACAAAGTTAGTCAATTATTTAATAGAAAATGGTACGGATTCACTTGTTGTTGCTGGAACAACAGGTGAATCACCAACATTATCAAAAGAAGAAAAACTTGCTTTATTTCAGCATGTTGTAAAAGTGGTTAATAAAAGAGTTCCGGTTATTGCCGGTACTGGTAGTAATAACACTTACTCATCGATAGAATTGACAAAAAAAGCGGAACAAATTGGTGTAGATGGGATCATGCTAGTAGCCCCATATTATAATAAGCCGAATCAGGAAGGTTTATATCAGCACTTTAAAGCAGTTGCGGAATCTACCACGCTTCCTGTAATGCTTTATAATATTCCAGGCAGAGCGGTTGTTAATATTCAACCAGAGACAATTATCCGACTATCAAAAATCCCAAATATTGTGGCAGTCAAGGAAGCAAGTGGGGATTTAAATGCAATGACAACCATCATAGCAAATACAGATGAGAATTTTGCTTTATACAGTGGAGATGATGGGCTAACCCTTCCTGTTTTAGCTATAGGTGGCGCAGGAATCGTATCTGTTGCATCACACATTATCGGAAATGAAATGCAACAAATGATTAAGGCATTTTTGGATGGAGATCATAGAAGTGCTGCTAAACTTCATCAAGAGCTGTTACCAATTATGAAGGCACTTTTTGCTGCTCCAAGTCCAGCACCAGTTAAAACCGCTTTACAACTGAAAGGTTTAGATGTAGGAACTGTTCGGCTGCCGCTTGTTGGTTTAAATGAACAGGAACGGTCAGCATTAATCGATGTATTATATAAAAAATAGATACTATAGGTGACCAACCGAATTATTCGGTTGGTTTTTCATTTTTATGGATTCCAATCGATTTTGTTTTTGGTTGTAAAGGCTTTCCGGTTTCAAGTATAATAAACGTAACTGATTTCGGTCGGCTTTAGTTCAACATAGGAGGAAACGGATTGTGATAAATAAAAAGAATCAATCCATCAAGTTCATTGCACTTGGTGGGGTAGGAGAAATCGGAAAAAACATGTACCTTGTGGAAGTGGACGAGGACATTATTATCATTGATGCTGGCATAATGTTCCCCGAGGAAGAAATGCTAGGCATCGATATGGTTATCCCAGATATTACATATCTCAAAGAAAACGAAGAACGAGTGAAAGCCATCTTTTTAACTCATGGGCATGAAGATCATATTGGTGCCCTTTCCTACGTTTTACGGCAAATCAATGTTCCTGTTTATGGAACGAAATTGACATTGGCTTTGGCACATGCCAAATTAAAAGAACAAGACTATCAGGAAAAAACCAATTTTATTGAGATTGATTCGAATACAATCGTAGAGCTAGATTCCGTAAATGTTAGTTTCTTTAGAACGAACCATAGCATTCCGGATTCTGTAGGTGTATGTATCCATACATCGGAAGGAATTATTGTATATACCGGTGATTTTAAGTTTGATCAAGCTGCTACAAAGTTTTATCGTCCGGAAATTGGAAAAATGGCAGCTATAGGTGAACAAGGTGTTCTATGTTTATTGTCTGATAGTACGGAAGCTGAGAAACCGGGTTATACAGCTTCAGAATCCATTGTTAAACATGAATGGTCCAATGCTTTTTATAATGCTCAAGGAAGAATCATTGCTGCCTGTTTTGCATCAGACATCAACCGAATTCAACATATTTTTGATGTGGCAAAAGAAAATAATCGAAAAGTAGCTGTTGTTGGAAAAAGTTTGGAAAGAATATATCATATCGCATTAGATTTAGGCTATTTGGAAGTAGATGACGAATTAATTATTTCCATCGATCAAATTAAAGATTACGAGGATCGGGAAATCGTTGTTTTAATGACCGGAAGTCAAGGAGAACCAATTGAGGCCCTTCAAAAAATGGCAAAACAGCAGCATAAACTCTTGAATATTCAAAAAGGTGATACCGTGTTAATTGCTAGCTCACCACTTCGAGGGAGCGAATTGTTTTTATATAAAACGGTTGATATGCTATTTAGAGCAGGGGCGAATGTCATCACTGGAAAGCGGACAATTCATGTATCTAGTCATGGTAGCCAGGAAGAATTAAAATTTATGATTAACCTGATGCAGCCAAAATTCTTTATTCCGGTTCATGGGGAATATAGAATGCTGAAAGCTCATCGGAAAATTGCCTTGGATTGCGGCCTAAAGGATGAGCAGATTATTATTCCTGACTGTGGAGATGTGGTGGAATGGAAAGGTAGGACCTTTGCTGTTACTGGAAAGGTACCATCTGGAAATGTGTTAATCGACGGAATAGGTGTCGGTGATGTTGGGAATATCGTTTTAAGAGATCGAAAGCTTCTATCACAAGATGGAATTTTAATTGTGGTCGTTACATTAACGAAGCAAGAAAAAAATATAGCCGCAGGACCAGAAATCATATCAAGAGGTTTTGTTTATGTTCGAGAGTCGGAAAAACTAATGGGTGATTCCACTAAATTAGTTCGTGAAATTGTCGAGGAGAATCTGGCAAAAGGATCGTTTGAATGGTCAAGCTTAAAGCAGGAAATCAGAGATGATCTGAGCCGTTATCTCTTTGAAAAAACAAAACGAAGACCAATGATTTTGCCAATTATTATGGAGGTTTAATAAGAAAAGGTATCGGAAAATCCGGTACCTTTTTCTATTCTGGTGGGATTTTTTTCTCCGATACGTAAATACTAATCCATATCATGCCTGAAGGGAGAATAATGATGAAATACGATTGGTTTAAAAATAATGCTGGTACACAAGAAGGCGGGGAGCCTCAAAAAGAGGAAAAGCCTTCATCACCATTAATGGAAAAAATTCAACAGTTAGGACAAACCAATGTACCTCAGCTTTCCTCCGATTCTAAAATACATTGTTTAACGATTGTCGGTCAAATAGAAGGACATATGGCACTACCGCCGCAAAATAAAACAACCAAATACGAACATATTATTCCACAGTTGGTCGCCATTGAACAAAACCCAAATATTGAAGGTGTTTTAATTGTTTTAAATACGGTGGGAGGTGACGTGGAAGCAGGATTGGCAATATCTGAAATGCTTGCCACCTTATCCAAACCAACTGTTTCCATCGTATTAGGTGGAGGACATTCTATCGGTGTACCTATTGCTGTTTCTTGTAATTATTCCTTTATCGCAGAAACCGCAACGATGACCATCCATCCGATTCGATTAACTGGTTTGGTCATTGGCGTACCTCAAACTTTTGAATACTTGGACAAAATGCAAGAGAGGGTTGTCAATTTTGTTACGAAGCATTCGAAAATTTCGGAAGAAACCTTTAAGGATTTAATGTTTGCCAAAGGGAATTTAACAAGAGATATTGGTACAAATGTAATTGGTCCGGATGCAGTGAAATATGGTCTGATAGATGAAGTAGGAGGGATTGGTCAGGCCATGAAGAAATTATATGAATTAATTGAGTTAAGGAAGGATAAAAAAGAGGGGCTGATTCAATGATTTTATATACGATGATGCCCCATGAATTAATATTTCCTTATGATGGAAACGCCTATGAAAAACAACAAATGGTTTCCTATCAAGGGATTCCATTGCTCGTAGAACCGGTCGATCAGCAAAATGTTCAAGTATTACGGATATTGAGTAGTGATCCACAGCATTATTTACATGCCAATTTATCACCAGGATCAAAAATTTCTTTTTCAAATCTTGATCCCGTACAGTAAATGTAGGATGAAATTATGGTATAATAAGGTTATAAATACAAGAGCAGCCATTCATAAGGCTGCTTTCTTCCTTTTTCTTGAAGATAATGTAAAAGTTTATAGTATTTAAAATATAGGTGATGAAATGGCCAAAAAAAAGAAAAGACAACCAAAAAGAAGTGATCAACAACTTAAGAGGACCGTTCAATATGAACTATCGGCTCTAGCAATCCTAGCATTAGCCATAATAGCCATTGCGAAGCTTGGAGTTGTTGGAAGGGGAACGGTACTATTCTTCCGTTTTTGGATGGGAGAATGGTATATGCTAGGTTTGTTGGGACTGTTATTTTTAAGTATTTTTTTAATGTGGAAAAGGGAAATACCATTCCTATTTCAAATTAAATTAGTAGGTAGTTACTTTGTTGTTTCCGCTATTCTATTATTAAGTCATGTGACACTATTTCATTTACTTACCAAAGAAGGAAATTTTAATAACCCAAGTGTGATCGCAAATACTTGGGAGTTGTTTATGATGGAAGTTCGCGGTGACACGAGTACAACTGATCTCGGAGGAGGAATTCTTGGGGCAATTCTTTTTGCCTTATTCCATTACCTTTTTGCAGAAACAGGTACGAAAATCATTGCTTTTATTTTCATCATTATCGGTTTTATTCTCTTAACAGGAAAATCATTTGGCGATTTTGTTGGAAAAATCATACTTACTATTCTAGATTTTATTAAAACACAATGGGCTGCATTTAAGTCAGATGTGTCTGACTGGAAACAAAAACAACAAGATCGTAGAAAACACAAACAAATAGAGAAAAACCAAAAGCAGCAAAGTGGGCAGAATGATCAAGAGTCCATTCATGATGCGGCAAAATTGAATGAAAATGAGGTTTCGGTTGTACCGGAACCAATTATATCAAACTTTGCCGATCGAGCTTATCCAGATACGGAAGCCCATAAAACGGAGAATGCAAAAGAACAGCCAAAGGCAAAGACAAAAAAACAGGAAGAACCGGAGGAGGATTCTACTCCTCCAATGACCTTTACCGAGGTGGAAAATGTCGATTATCAGCTACCGCCACTTAAGCTATTAAAACGGCCAAAGAAAACCGACCAAAGCGGGGAATACGAGCTGATTAACAAAAATGCTGCTAAGTTGGAAAGAACCTTCCAAAGCTTCGGTGTAAAAGCACGAGTCACACAAGTACACTTAGGACCCGCAGTCACAAAATATGAGGTTCATCCTGATGTAGGTGTGAAAGTAAGTAAAATTGTCAGCCTAAGTGATGATTTAGCGTTGGCGCTTGCTGCTAAAGATATCCGAATTGAAGCACCGATCCCCGGTAAATCAGCGATTGGTATCGAAGTCCCGAATTCGGAAATAGCGATGGTTTCCTTAAGAGAAGTACTAGAAGCTACCCATCATAATAAACCAGAGTCAAAACTGTTAATTGGATTAGGAAGAGATATTACAGGGGAAGCCGTTGTTGCTGAATTAAATAAAATGCCGCATCTTCTCGTTGCCGGGGCTACCGGTAGTGGGAAGAGTGTATGCATCAACGGGATTATTACAAGTATTTTAATGCGGGCAAAACCACATGAGGTAAAATTGATGATGATTGATCCGAAAATGGTTGAACTAAATGTGTACAACGGAATTCCTCATTTGCTCGCACCTGTAGTAACGGATGCAAAGAAAGCTTCGCAGGCATTGAAAAAAGTAGTTAGTGAAATGGAAAGAAGATATGAATTATTTTCCTATTCAGGGACACGTAACATTGAAGGCTATAATGATCATATTAGAAAACATAATCTTGAGGAAAATGATCAACAACCTCTATTACCATATATCGTAGTTATTGTAGATGAGTTAGCCGATTTAATGATGGTGGCATCTTCAGATGTAGAAGACGCAATTACCCGACTTGCCCAAATGGCTCGTGCTGCTGGCATTCACTTAATTATCGCCACTCAAAGACCATCGGTAGATGTCATCACTGGAGTTATTAAGGCCAATATTCCTTCCCGTATTGCTTTTGCAGTTTCAAGTGCAACGGATTCTAGAACGATCTTAGATATGGGAGGGGCCGAAAAACTTCTCGGTAGAGGGGACATGCTATTCATGCCGGTTGGGGCCACCAAGCCACTCCGTGTCCAAGGTGCATTCTTATCTGACCAAGAAGTGGAGGATGTGGTGCAGTTTGTCATTTCACAACAAAAGGCTCAATATCAGGAGGAAATGATTCCTGATGACATTCCGGAGGCTACTGGAGAGGTCGATGATGAATTATATGACGAGGCTGTTGAATTAGTAGTGGAAATGCAAACAGCTTCTGTATCCATGCTTCAACGTAGATTCCGCATCGGATACACAAGGGCAGCACGTCTCATTGATGAAATGGAGCTTCGCGGTGTGGTTGGACCGTATGAAGGGAGCAAACCACGAGCTGTATTAATTTCTAAAAATAATGAAGAGAAAAGTTCTTAACAAGGGCTACATGGTCCTTGTTTTTTTTTACTATTTTAGGACTATTAGACAATGATTTACAGTAAAATGATACTATAAATCATACATCAAAACAGGAAAATAGGAATAACGAAATTTAATTATATCAGACCTAATAATGAAAAAAATAGAAGAATTAGGACATTTGCAAACAATATGCCTTTTTTCGACAAATTCATCAAAATTCTATTTATTTCTCGCATAAAACATGGTAATATTAGTTCGATTAGTAGGAATGATATCAGAGGTCTGATGTCTTAGGAAAAGGCTGGAGGTTGCACATGTCAATAAAGTCAGATAACCGGCATTTATATTTACAAGTCATTGATCACCTGAAACAAGATATTGAAAAAGGGGTATATAAAGAAAAAGAAAAATTACCCTCAGAATTTGATCTTGCTAAACAGCTCGGAGTTAGCAGGGCAACACTTCGAGAAGCTTTGCGTATACTAGAGGAAGAAAACGTTATCATTAGGCGTCATGGAGTGGGAACTTTTGTTAACTCAAAACCACTGTTCACTTCAGGAATTGAACAGTTAAACAGTGTCACTGACATGATTAAACAAGTCGGCATGAAACCTGGGACTATTTTCTTAAGTTCCACGAAACAAGATCCTACCGAAGAGGACATTCGTCGGTTCTCATGTTCTGAAACTGAGGAAATGGTCGTGATTGAGAGGGTAAGAACCGCCAATGGGGAACCAGTCGTCTATTGTATTGACAAGGTACCTGCCCGAATTTTACCAGATACCTTTTCACATGAAGAGGAGTCTATCTTTAATATTTTAGATGTGGAAGCAAATAAAAGAATTACATATGCGGTTGCCCAGATTGAACCAATTGGTTATCACGAAAAGATTTCCCCAATTTTAGAATGTGATCCTGAGACGGCATTATTAGTTCTTAAACAAATGCATTTCGATGAAATGGATGAACCAGTCCTATTTTCGGTAAACTATTTTAAGGCGGATAAGTTTCGCTTTCATGTACTTAGGAAACGCGATTAATTTATTATGGAAATGCAGCGAATCCAGACTTTGACATTTCTACTTAATCAAACAACATTTTCTTAGGGGGTAAAAAACCTTGAAAAAGCGTAAAATTGGTATGGCACTTTCAATGGTTCTTACTGCTGGGACACTTTTAGGGGCATGTGGAAAAGCAGACGACAACGGCGGTGAAAAAGGTGGAGAAAAGAAAGACAATTTCTCTGTAGCAATGGTAACTGACGTTGGCGGTGTTGATGACAAATCCTTTAACCAATCTGCATGGGAAGGACTTCAAAACTTTGGTAAAGAAAATGGCTTAGAAAAAGGTAAAGGTGGTTATGATTACATCCAATCTAAGTCTGATGCTGATTATGCAACTAACTTAAATACATTAGTTCGTCAAGATTTTGATTTAGTATATGGAATTGGTTTCTTAATGCAAGCTGCTGTAGAAGAAATTGCGCAACAACAAAAAGATGCACATTTTGCGATTGTTGATGCAGAAGTACAACAACCAAACGTTGCAAGCATTCTATTTAAGGAGCAAGAAGCAGCATTCCTTGCTGGGGTAGCTGCCGCACTTACGACCAAAACAAATCACATCGGTTTTATCGGAGGAATGGAAATTCCTGTTATCGAACGTTTTGAATCTGGATTCTTAGCAGGTGTAAAAGCAGCTAAACCTGAAGTACAAGTAGATGTTCAATATGCTGGAGCATTTGATAAAGCTGAAGTGGGACAATCCATTGCTTCGAAAATGTATTCTTCTGGTGCAGATGTGATTTTCCACGCAGCAGGTGCAACCGGTAATGGATTATTTAAAGAAGCATCTGACCGTAAGGCGAAAGCACCAGATAAAGATTTTTGGGCAATCGGTGTGGACCGTGACCAAGCTGACATGGGACCTGAAATTGTCTTAACATCTGCTCTTAAGCGTGTTGATGTTGCGGTGCAAGACCTTGCAACAAAAGCAAAAGACGGCAACTTCCCTGGTGGTGAAATTGTATTATATGGACTTCAGGAAGATGGTGTTGGCTTAGCACCAATTAATGATAAAGTTGCTAACAAAGCTGATATCGAATCCGCTGTTAAGGATTGGATTGAAAAGATTAAATCCGGAGATGTTAAGGTTCCTGGCACCCGAGAAGAGTTGAAATCATTTAGCGTAAAGTAATGAAATAATAATGGCAGGAATAAGCAGAATTTTTCTTCAACTGTTTATTCCTGCTTGATGAAATTTTAAGTGAAGTGCAGAATGGTTTTCTGCCATTCACTTAAGGTTTTAGAGTGGGGAAAATTCCCTGTTTTTTTAAAACCTGGAAAGGTCTGACCTCTTACAGCTATTGGTCATAATTTCCATCTACCTTCATTACAGGGAGTGAGAATAATGGAATATGTAATAGAAATGCTCAACATTCGTAAAGAATTTGGAAATTTTGTTGCGAATGATAACATTACTTTGCAATTAAAAAAAGGGGAAATTCATGCATTACTCGGTGAAAATGGTGCAGGGAAATCGACTCTAATGAACGTTCTATTCGGATTATATCAACCAGATGGTGGGGAAATCCGGGTAAAAGGAACTCCAGTAAAAATTTCAAATCCGAATGTTGCAAATGATTTAGGGATTGGAATGGTGCACCAGCATTTTATGCTTGTCGACACATTTACAGTCACTGAAAACATTATTCTTGGTAGAGAGATTACGAGTGCGGGCAAAATCGATTTGAAAAAAGCTGAGCAAGAAGTACGTCAAATTTCTGAACGTTATGGTTTATCGGTTGATCCACAGGCGAAAATCTCAGATATTTCTGTCGGTATGCAGCAAAGAGTTGAAATTTTAAAAACTTTATATCGTGGTGCAGAGATACTCATTTTTGATGAACCGACTGCTGTATTAACCCCTCAGGAAATAAAGGAATTAATACAAATAATGAAAACGCTTATTAAGGAAGGAAAATCCATTATCCTGATCACGCATAAGCTTAAGGAAATTATGGAAGTGGCTGATCGTTGTACGGTTATTCGTAAAGGTAAGGGCATCGGTACCGTTAATGTTAGTGAAACCAATCCGAATGAACTGGCAAGTTTGATGGTTGGTCGAGAAGTAGTATTTAAAACAGAAAAGGTAGAAGCAACACCAAAGCATGATGTTCTTGAGGTAAAAGATTTAACTGTTAAAGATGCACGTGGTGTGACAGTGGTTAATGGACTCAATTTAACAGTCCGTGCCGGTGAGATTGTAGGGATTGCTGGTATAGATGGTAATGGACAATCGGAATTGATTGAAGCAATCACTGGATTACGCAAAGCCGAAAGCGGCAGCATTAAGGTAAATGGCAAGGAATTAATTAATCTTTCACCAAGAACCATTACAGAATCTGGTGTAGGTCATATTCCGCAGGACCGTCATAAACATGGATTGGTGTTGAACTTCCCTATAGGGGAAAATATGGTTTTACAAAACTATTACCAAAAACCTTACTCCAAAAATGGAGTGTTAAATTTTCATAAGATTTATGAGCAAGCAAAAAAATTGATTCGTGAGTTTGATGTTCGGACTCCAAGTGAATATACGTTAGCCCGTGCACTTTCAGGTGGTAACCAACAAAAGGCGATTATTGGTCGTGAAGTGGATCGGGATCCAGATTTATTGATTGCTGCACAACCAACCCGTGGTTTAGATGTTGGAGCTATTGAATTCATTCATAAACGGTTAATTGAACAGCGGGATAAAGGAAAAGCTGTTTTGCTTGTTTCTTTTGAATTGGATGAAATCATGAATGTCAGTGACCGTATCGCCGTAATTTATGAGGGGAAAATTGTAGCTATTGTCAATCCAAAAGAAACCGATGAACAAGAGCTTGGATTGCTAATGGCTGGGTCGAATAGAAAGGAAGCGGGTGCACATGTCTAAACGCTTAACAAATATATTAACACCAATTATTGCTGTATTACTTGGTATTCTCGTTGGTACGATTATTATGTTGGCTAGTGGTTATGATCCGGCTGCTGCCTATATTGCTTTATGGAATGGAGCATTTGGCGATATTTATTACATTGGAGAAGTGATTAGACAGTTTACTCCTTACATTTTAGCGGGGTTAGCTGTAGCATTTGCCTTCCGTGTTGGTTTGTTTAATATCGGTGTTGAAGGTCAATTTATCGTTGGCTGGACCGCAGCAGTTTGGGTGGGAGTTGCATTTGAACTTCCACGTATTATTCATTTACCTTTAGCCATTTTAGCTGCGATGATTGCTGGTGCGTTATGGGCGTATATACCAGGTTTATTAAAAGCTCGTTTTCGTGTACATGAAGTTATTGTTACGATCATGATGAACTATATTGCATTACACGTAACAAACTATATCATCAGAAATGTTTTGGCATCTAAAAGTGGTGACAAAACAGATCTTGTCAAGGAAACAGCATCTTTACGTTCTGAGCTGCTTCAAAGTATGACGGACTATTCTCGCTTACACTGGGGAATTATCTTAGCCATCATATGTTGTTTCATTATGTGGTTCTTATTAGAAAAAACAACCCGTGGATTCGAATTGCGTGCGGTAGGGTTTAACCAACATGCTGCCCAATATGCCGGTATGAATGTGAATAGAAACATTATTCTTTCTATGCTCATTTCAGGGGCATTTGCCGGATTGGCCGGTGCAATGGAAGGATTGGGCACATTTGGATATGCTGCTGTTAAAGGTGGATTTACTGGTGTAGGATTTGAAGGTATTGCGATTGCTTTATTAGGTGCCAATACAGCTTTAGGAGTATTCTTCTCGGCGATCTTATTTGGCATATTAAAAGTTGGATCATTAAACATGCCACTTGAAGCAGGCGTACCAAATGAACTAGTAAATATTATTATTGCATTGATTGTATTCTTTGTCGCTTCAAGTTATATCATTAGAGTATTTCTTGAACGATTCAGTAAGAAAGGGGTGAAGTAAAGTGAGCTTAATGGATATTTTAATGATCGTTGTTCCATCCACCTTATTATGGGCTGCTCCACTTGTCTTCACTGCATTAGGCGGTATTTTCTCCGAGCGTTCCGGTGTCGTAAATATCGGTCTTGAAGGTTTAATGGTTATCGGTGCTTTTTCAGCAATTGTATTTAATCTTACCTTTGCTGATACATTTGGAGAGGCTACACCTTGGATTGCTGTTCTGTTTGCGATGGTGACTGGAGCATTATTTTCAGTTTTGCATGCTGTTGCTTCCATCACTTTCCGTGCAGACCATACGGTATCCGGTGTGGCGATTAACTTATTGGCTACTGGACTCACTTTGTTTCTTGTAAAACTGATTTATGATAAAGGTGAAACAGGAATCATCAGCCAACCTTTTAGTAAAATTGATATCCCAGTTTTAAAGGATATTCCTTTTATCGGAAAAATATTGTTCCAAAATACTTACTGGACTTCATTTGTCGCTATTATTGCAGCGGTGATTGTTTGGTATATCATTTATAAGACACCATTTGGACTTCGTCTACGCTCAGTTGGTGAACATCCGATGGCGGCAGACACGATGGGGATTAATGTAACAAAAATGCGTTATTTAGGTGTTATTATTTCTGGTGCGTTTGGTGGAATAGGCGGAGCTGTATATGCCCAGGCTATTACTTCCAATTTCAGCCATGCGACTATTAGTGGCCAAGGATTTATGGCACTAGCAGCGATGATTTTCGGAAAATGGCATCCACTTGGTGCACTAGGAGCCGGTTTATTCTTTGGTTTTGCACAAAGTATTAGTATTATTGGCTCTAGTTTGCCATTCTTAAAAGAAATTCCAAGCGTATATTTATTAATCGCACCATATGTATTAACCATTCTCGCGCTAACTGGTTTTATTGGTCGAGCTGATGCACCAAAAGCTGTAGGTACTCATTATATTAAAGGAACGAGATAAACATGATTATAGGACTCTCAGTTTTAACTGAGGGTCTTTTTTACATGAAAGTAAAATGATTTTTAACTATGATTTAGCAGTGAAATGTCATCGGCTTATTGCTTAGTTGAAGAGCTTCACTTAGAAAGGCTTCGGCAGCATCAACATCGCACGACCGAAGTCGATAGCTTTTGAGAGGATATCAAACGCTGTTTACCAGGGCTTTTGCTTTTCTTATTACTTGATTTGACGATGCAATTTAGTATAGGTTTTAGTAGGATGGAAAAAATATAAAGAAAATTGTTTACATATGATATATGAGGACCTTTAAAAAGGAGGAAAATTGATGGAAGCTGCCGTTGAGAAAATCATTCAAATGCAAGGGTATAAACTTCATGTAATAAAAACAGATAAATTTAAAACAAATACGATCGTATGGAGAATGAAGGCACCTTTAACGAAGGAAGATGTTACTAAAAGGGCACTTCTTCCTCATGTTTTACAGTCGAACACAGCAAACCATCCAACAACTGCGGGCTTGCGTTCCTATCTAGATGATTTATATGGAGCCACCCTTTTTGTTGATTTAGCTAAAAAGGGTGAATACCATATCATGAGTTTTTACGTGGAAATGGCCAATGAAAAATTTCTAAGTGATCCCACTCCATTATTGAAAAAAGGTTTAGAGTTATTGTCTGAAATTTTAACCAATCCAAATGTAAAAGGAAATGGTTTTGACCCACAAACGGTAGAAATGGAAAAAAGGACTCTAAAGCAAAGAATCCAATCTATTTACGATGATAAAATGCGCTATTCTAATGCTCGCCTCATTGAAGAAATGTGTAAAGATGAGCCTTATGCCTTACAAGTAAATGGAAATGCTGAAGATGTTGATGCCATTACACCAGAAAACTTATATGAGTATTACCAAAAAGCTTTTGCCGAAGATGAATTAGATTTGTATGTGATTGGGGATGTAAATGAGGCAGAAGTAAAATCCATTCTATCCGGTCTACTCCAATTTGCCGATCGAACTCCTAAAAAAATAACAGTCGGTGAGTATCAAAGAGATTCAGATGTAAAAGAAATAAAAGAACAACAGAATGTGAAACAAGGTAAGTTAAATATTGGTTATCGGACCAATATTGTTTATGGTGATCCGGATTATTTTGCTCTCCAAGTATTTAATGGAATTTTTGGTGGATTTTCACATTCTAAACTATTTATCAATGTTCGTGAAAAAGCGAGCTTAGCCTATTATGCAGCAAGCCGTCTTGAAAGCCATAAAGGGATTATGATGGTTATGTCTGGAATTGATAATAAAAATTATGATCAAGCGGTCGGAATTATTAAAGATCAGTTGGAAGCCATGAAAAAAGGTGATTTTACCGATCAAGAATTCGAACAAACAAAGGCTGTTATCCAAAATCAAATTTTGGAAACGGTTGATACGGCAAGAGGATTGTTGGAAATTTTATATCATAATGTTGTAGCTGGTACAAAAATTGATGTGGAAACATGGCTGCAAGAAATGCAGAAAACGACAAGGGAAGAAATTATTGAAGTAGCAAATAAAATAAAAATGGATACGATTTATTTCTTAACGGGAATGGAGGCAGGCAATTAATGGATAAAATTACTTTTGACCAGCTTCAAGAAGAGCTTTATCACGAGAAATTGCCAAACGGATTAGATGTATATATATTGCCGAAAAAAAGTTTTAATAAAACGTATGCAACTTTTACTACTAAGTATGGTTCAGTGGATAATACCTTTATCCCTTTCGGTAAACAAGATTATGTAACAGTTCCGGATGGAATTGCTCATTTTTTAGAGCATAAGTTATTTGAAAAAGAAGATGGAGATGTTTTTCAACAGTTTAGTCAACAAGGTGCATCTGCCAATGCTTTCACCTCCTTTACAAGAACCGCTTATTTGTTCTCGAGTACGGCAGAAGTAGAGAAAAACCTGGAAACATTGATTGACTTTGTGCAATCACCTTATTTTTCAGAAAAAACCGTAGAAAAAGAAAAAGGAATTATCGGTCAGGAAATTACGATGTATGATGATAATCCGGATTGGCGTTTATATTTTGGGTTAATTGGAAGCCTTTATCACCATCATCCAGTGAAAATTGATATCGCAGGAACGATTGAATCCATTTCTCATATCACCAAAGACTTATTATATGAGTGCTACCATACTTTTTACCATCCAAGCAATATGCTATTGTTTGTGGTTGGTCCTGTGGATCCGGATCAAATCATGAACCAGGTGAAAGAAAATCAGGCCAAAAAGAATTATAAAGATATGCCGGAGATCAAAAGGAAATTTGAAGAAGAACCGGATTCGGTAGCAGAGAAAAAAACGGTATTGCCAATGAATGTTCAAACATCCAAATGCATGCTTGGTATTAAAGGCATTCATATCCAACAGTATGGTGAAGAGATGTTAAAAAATGAACTGTCTATGAACATCCTTCTTGAATTACTATTTGGTAAAAGTTCAGAAAATTATAATCAGCTGTATAATGAAGGTCTTGTAGATGACACATTTTCATTTGATTATACACAAGAACAAGGTTTTGGATTTGCGATGGTTGGTGGGGACACGAGTGATCCGGATCAGTTGGCTGAGAGGCTAGAAACCATCCTATTGGATGCAAAGAATTCCCTCGCTTTTACAGAAGAACAATTGGAGCGAACGAAAAAGAAGAAAATTGGGGCTTTTTTACGGGCCATCAATTCTCCGGAATATATTGCTAATCAATTTACTCGATATACATTTAATGAAATGAATCTATTTGATGTAGTCCCATGCCTTGAAAAAATTACATTAAACGATATACAAAAACTGGCGCAGGAAGTAATTGCAGAAGAACGGATCGCTATTTGCCAGGTAATTCCTCAGAATAAATAAGAAGGTAGTGCCGGAGAAGTGTCCGGCGCTTTTTCTGTGGACTTTTAAAATGGAGAAAGAGTGAAATCAATGAAGAAATTTGTCTTAATTACGGGAGCTAGCGGTGGAATTGGACAAGCGGTTGCTTGCCTTCTAGCAGAAAAAGGGTATCACCTATACTTGCATTACAATCAAAACCAAGAGAAAATTCGCGATTTATTGAATCGGTTAAAACCATATGGTGGAGAATATATACCCATACACGCAGATTTAGCAAAGACAGATGGATATAAAAAGATCCATTCAGAAATTTTTGCGCTTGATGCCATTGTCCATTGTGGTGGTATGAGTCATTATGGCCTTCTCGTAGATTTAAATCACGAAGAAGCGGAAGCGTTAATAAATGTACATGTATTAAATCCCCTGCTTTTGACAAAAGAATTACTGCCGAAATTATTAAAAAAAGGATCTGGTAATATTATTGTCATCTCTTCCATTTGGGGGCAAACTGGCGCATCTTGTGAAGTGGCTTATTCCATGGTAAAGGGTGCACAACTTGCCTTTGTGAAATCGTTAAGTAAAGAAGTTGCATTAAACGGTATTCGAGTCAATGCGATTGCACCTGGAGCCATCGAAACAAAAATGTTGGAAGGATTTACAAAAGATGAAATCGATCAGCTTGCTTATGAAATACCAATGGGCAGACTTGGTCAACCAGAAGAAATTGCTAAGGCTGTAGCATTTTTATTGTCAGACGATTCAAGCTATATAACAGGACAAGTATTAGGGGTAAATGGTGGTTGGTATACATAAAAAATAAAATGAATCACAACGTATAGTTTCGGTCGTCCTATCGCAAAATAACCGTGTACCATTTCTATAGGGAGGTAAAGACCATGTCTGTTTTAGATAACTGGAAACAATGGGAAGATTTCCTTGGCGAGCGTCTTCAACAAGCAAAAAATGAAGGAATGAGCGAAGGAGCAATCAGCAGTTTAGCTTATCAAATTGGGGATTATTTAGCAAAACAAGTGGAACCAAAAAATGAGCAAGAAAGAATTCTTGCGGATATGTGGTCTGTTGCAAGTAAAGAAGAGCAACAAGCAATTGCCAATATCATGGTTAAGCTTGTACAACATTAAAAGGTAGAGAGGAGCCAACTCCTCTCTTTTTTTATACATAAATTCAGGGTATATATTTTCTTGAATGATATCGTTTTCAAAGAATGTTTTTGCTTTCATCTTCCAGCAAAATCATTTATGATAAGGGTTAGGTAATGGGGGTATGACAAATTTTGTCGAAATTTTTTGTTAAGGGGGTACACTGCTGCATGAAAAAAGAATGGTATTTAGAATATGAAATCAAGAAAAACCGTCCAGGTTTATTAGGTGACATTTCATCCCTCTTAGGAATGCTATCTATTAATATAGTTACGATAAATGGTGTAGATGAAGGAAGACGTGGATTATTAATATTAGCAAAAGATGATAATCAAATAAAAAGGCTTGAGTCAATTTTAAATACAATGGATACAATAAAAGTAATGAAACTAAGGGAGCCGAAATTACGTGATAGGCTCGCTGTCAGACATGGTCGCTATATTCAGAGAGATGCGGATGATAAAAAAACATTCCGCTTTGTCAGAGATGAACTTGGATTATTAGTTGATTTTATGGCAGAATTGTTTAAGCAGGAAGGCCATAAACTAATTGGAATCCGTGGTATGCCTCGTGTGGGAAAAACCGAATCACTTGTTGCAGCTAGTGTATGTGCCAATAAACGTTGGTTATTTGTTTCTTCTACATTATTAAAACAAACGATTCGAAACCAACTCATCGAGGATGAATACAATACGGATAATTTGTTCATCATTGATGGGATTGTTTCAACAAGACGGGCAAATGAAAGACATTGGCAATTAGTAAGAGAAATAATGAGACTGCCCTCTGTTAAAGTGATAGAACATCCTGATATTTTTGTGCAAAATTCTGAATATACTCTTGATGATTTTGATTATATTATTGAGCTTAGGAATCATCCAGATGAAGAAATTACATATGAAATAGTCGAACAGCATAATTTGTTTTCCGGATCCGACTTTGGAGCTTTTGATTGATAAAATAATTGGTAGGTGTTAGCATGTGTCTGAATTAGGGAACCGATTAAAAGAGGCCCGATTAGCGAAAGGATTAAGTTTGGAAGATGTACAAACGATAACAAAAATCCAAAAACGATATCTTGTTGGAATTGAAGAAGGCAACTATTCAGGTATGCCTGGTAATTTTTATGTTCGCGCTTTTATAAAGCAATATGCAGAAAGTTTAGGTTTGAATCCTGAGGAGATTTTTGAAACGTATAAAAATGAAATTCCAGCGTCCTATAATGAGGAATTGCCACAAAAGCTGTCTAGAGTAAAAACACATAAGAAAATTTCCCAAGGCCATTCTAAAATCTATGATATTTTACCGAAAATACTAATCGCAGTATTTGTCATTAGTATTGCGAGTGTGATTTATTATTTTTATGCTAGTAAAGTCGGTCAAGATCCGAATGAGCAAGTCAGTAGTGAAAATGAACCAGTTAAATATGTCAAATCAGAAAATCTAGAAAACGCGAAAGAAGTTGAGAAAGAGAAATCATCTTCAAAAGAAAAGGAAAAAGTAGAAAATCAAACGAAAGAAGAAGAAAAAGAAAAGACTTCTACTCAAAATGTGCCAACTCAAGAATTGGCAGTGGTTACAACAAGCGGTAGGAAAACAACGTATTCATTAACAAACGCGGATAAATTTATTGTCAAAGTGGTTTCAAAAGGTGAATCCTGGATAAATATTAGAAATGGAAAAGGAAAATCATTTTATTCAGGAACATTAAAAGCTGGTGAGACAGATAGCTATACGGCTGATCTAACCGGTGAAAGTGAAGCGATTATCGTGGTAGGGAGAACACTGGATGCCGATATTTATGTGAATGATCAGAAATTGGAGTATCAAATCAACCCAGCTGATAAGGTTCGGCAGGACATTACGATTCAATTTGTTCCAAAGAACGAATAGTCATCAATTGATGACTATTTTCTCATTAGAATTAGAAAAGCGGAGGCACCCTGTCCAACAGCGTATGGCCTCCTCCCAAAAGCTATCGCTTTCGGTCGTGCGATGATGATGCTGCGGAAGCTTTCCATGTGATGTCCTCCAACTGAGATAAAGGAAATACGATGAGCCAAAAGGCGAATCGATGTTGACTTCTCGTAGGGAGGAGAGCGAGGCTAACTCGCTTCAAGGGGACACTTCTGCTTGTCCATTCTCAAAGATAAATTTCATCTTTAGTAAAGACACATATTGGCATTTTGGCTTAATCTATTAGGAGGAAATTGAATGAATTTACCGAATAAAATCACTGTATCAAGGATATTATTGATCCCATTATTCTTGATTATTATGCTTTATGATTTTGATTGGGGAAATATGCATCTTTTAGGTGCGGATCTTCCTGTTACTCATTTTGTGGGAGCATTAATTTTTATTTTAGCTTCCACCACTGACTGGGTGGATGGCTATTTTGCGCGTAAGTACAATCTCGTAACAAATATGGGGAAATTTCTTGATCCATTGGCGGACAAGCTTCTTGTGTCGGCAGCTTTAATTGTTCTTGTAGAACTAGGTTCTGCTCCTTCTTGGATCGTCATTATCATCATAAGCAGGGAATTTGCTGTTACCGGACTTCGGCTGTTACTTGCAGGCGAAGGGGAGGTTGTTGCTGCCAACATGCTTGGTAAGATTAAAACATGGACACAAATAATTGCGATCTCTTCTTTATTATTACATAATACTATTTTTGCTATGATTCCATTCCGTTTTGACATGTTAGCATTATGGGTGGCTTTATTCTTTACTATTTGGTCAGGATGGGACTATTTTGCCAAAAACAGTCATATATTAAAAAATTCAAAGTAATGGTTGGGTTGAGGAGTGAAGAGCAGTGAATGCTGAGATTATCGCAGTTGGTTCAGAACTGCTTTTAGGCCAAATTGTGAATACAAATGCTCGTTTTCTATCTCAGCAATTAGCTGGGCTTGGAATTGATGTTTATTATCATACAGTCGTTGGTGACAACCCTGATCGGTTGAAATCGGCGATAAAAATTGCTGAAAGTCGTTCAAAAATCATTATTTTTACTGGTGGACTTGGACCGACAAAGGATGATTTAACAAAAGAAACGATTGCCCGTCACATTGGCACTGAGTTGGTTATGAATAATGAAGCATTGGAGACAATTGAGCAGTATTTCAAACGAACGAACCGAGTGATGACGGAAAATAACCGGAAGCAGGCATTGATTTTGGAAGGGTCCCTAGTCTTGCCAAACGATCATGGGATGGCACCAGGGATGGTGCTAAAATCCGGCGGTCATATTTATATGCTCCTTCCTGGTCCTCCTAAAGAAATGGAACCAATGTTTTTGAATTATGGAAGTAAGGAGCTTGCGTTACTGACAGGAGCTAAGGAACAAATTGTTTCTAGAGTTCTTCGCTTTTTCGGGATTGGGGAAGCAGCATTAGAAACAGAAATAATGGACATTATTGATGAACAAAAAAATCCAACCGTTGCTCCTCTAGCTGGAGAAGGGGATGTAACCTTAAGGCTTACGGCAAAGCATAGGGATGAGATGAAAGCACAAGCCATGCTGGATGAAGTGGAGGCAAAAATCAGGCAGCGAGTCGGCCAGTATATTTATGGCTATGAAAATACGACTTTATTTGTTGAATTAGCTAATGTTTTAAAAGAAAGGAAATGGACGATTACTTCTGCTGAAAGTTTAACTGGTGGGCTATTCCAGCAGGAGATCACCTCTATTTCTGGGGCAAGTTCCATATTTAAAGGTGGAATTGTCTGTTACTCCAATGAAATCAAGCAGGATTTAGTGCAAGTTAAGCAAGAAACACTTGAGACGTATGGGTCAGTCAGCGAGGAGTGTGCACGTGAACTCGCGGAAAATGTGATGAAAATCTTTGGGACAGATATTGGAATAAGTTTTACAGGTGTGGCAGGCCCGGATGAATTGGAAGGGAAGCCAGTCGGTACGATTTTTATAGGGATTGCCTTAAAAGGAAGACCATCCATTGTTGAAAGAATCAAATTAAGTGGTTCGCGTGGAGCGAACCGGAATCGGGCTGTAAGATACGGCTGTTATTTCTTGTTAAAATATTTGAGAGAATTACAGGACGCGATTTAGGTGTCCTGTATTTTTTTGTGACAGTAGTCGAATTGTTGAATGATGATAATTTTCTGACATTGAAGCGAAATGCCATTATTATCTCAAAATTCATTAGAAATTTATTTTTATATAGTTCAATATGTTTGATTTTTCAAATTTAAAAGACCGGAAAATGGTCGAATAAATGTTCGTGTTTTTTCTCGACAAATAGTAAAAAAGAGGTTATATTATTAATAGGTTTTTTGATTTCAGTCATTCATTTCATTTATTTATAAAAGGAGGAACTATTTGTGAGTGACCGCAAGGCTGCCTTAGAAATGGCATTAAAACAAATAGAAAAACAATTTGGTAAAGGTTCCATCATGAAAATGGGAGAACAGCAGGAAACAAAAATTTCAACGGTTCCAAGCGGCTCCCTAGCACTTGATGCAGCACTTGGGGTCGGGGGATATCCTAGGGGACGGATTATCGAAATCTATGGACCAGAGAGCTCTGGTAAAACTACTGTTGCTCTGCATGCCATTGCAGAAGTGCAAGCACAAGGCGGGCAGGCAGCATTTATTGATGCGGAGCATGCTCTAGACCCGACTTATGCCCAAAAATTAGGTGTTAATATTGATGAATTATTATTATCTCAGCCTGATACAGGGGAACAAGCACTTGAGATTGCAGAAGCTCTAGTGCGAAGCGGTGCTGTTGATATTATCGTTATCGACTCTGTAGCCGCCTTAGTTCCAAAAGCAGAAATCGAAGGAGAAATGGGAGATTCTCATGTTGGATTGCAAGCCCGCTTAATGTCCCAAGCCCTTCGTAAACTATCAGGTGCGATCAATAAATCGAAAACGATTGCTATCTTTATCAACCAAATCCGTGAAAAGGTTGGAGTTATGTTTGGTAACCCTGAGACGACACCTGGGGGACGTGCATTGAAGTTCTATTCCACAGTCCGTCTTGAAGTCCGCCGTGCAGAGCAGTTAAAACAAGGTAATGACATGGTCGGAAACAAAACTAAGATTAAAGTGGTAAAAAATAAAGTAGCTCCTCCTTTCCGTACTGCTGAAGTAGATATTATGTATGGAGAAGGTATATCTAAAGAAGGAGAAATCATTGATTTAGGCTCGGAATTGGATATTATTCAAAAGAGCGGTTCATGGTACTCTTATAATGATGAGAGACTTGGACAAGGACGTGAAAATGCAAAGCTCTTCTTGAAGGAAAACCCTGATGTTCGTAATGAAATAGCTCAACAAATTCGTGAACATTATGGTTTGGACGCAATAAAAACGGTTTCTGAGATAGAAGAAGACGAGCAATTTGAGCTATTAGATTAATGTCAAGAGCAAAGTCTATTGTCAGGCTTTGCTCTATTTTATAATTGAATATTTATTCAATAACGCTGATAAAAATACAATAACTTCCAATAACATACAATTTATTTTTTCGAAATATTTCAAACTGGGATTTTGAGTAAACCTTGACAATCAATATTCCCGCCTATACAATGGACATGTATATTTTACATTTTAGTAATATTTTATTGTGAAAAAGCCTTAGTGCTTGCTGTATGTTGAGTCTAAACAATGTACATGCCGACACTTAAAATGTAACAAAAGTTCATAGCAAGAGGAGGTGGAACGATGGAACCAAATACGATCCTCTCCATTTTGCTTGGCCTTATCGTCGGTGCCGTTGTTGGCTATTTTATTCGTAGATCCATTGCTGAAGCAAAAATTGCAGGCGCTAGAAATGCTGCAGAGCAAATTCTAGAAGATGCTAAACGCGATGCAGAGTCGCTTAAAAAGGAAGCTCTGCTAGAAGCAAAGGATGAAATTCACAAGCTTCGAACGGAAGCAGAACGTGAGGTTCGTGAACGAAGAAATGAACTGCAAAAACAAGAAAACCGTTTACTGCAAAAAGAAGAGAATTTAGATCGAAAGGATGAAACGTTAAATAAGCGTGAAATTCTTTTAGAAAAGAAGGATGATTCTCTAAACCAAAGACAACAGCATATTGAAGAGATGGAAAGCAAAGTGGACGAGTTGGTACGTACACAACAAGCAGAACTCGAGCGAATTTCAGGCTTAACTCGTGAGGAAGCGAAAGCAATCATTCTTGAGCGGACCGAGCAAGAACTTGCTTATGATACCGCCATGATGATTAAAGAAAGCGAAAATCGTGCGAAAGAGGAAGCAGACAAAAAGGCGAAGGAAATTCTTTCGCTTGCGATCCAGCGCTGTGCTGCTGACCATGTAGCAGAGACAACTGTATCGGTTGTTAACCTTCCAAACGATGAGATGAAGGGCCGAATTATTGGACGTGAAGGACGAAACATTCGTACACTTGAAACCTTAACAGGAATTGATTTAATCATTGATGATACTCCTGAGGCTGTTATTCTATCAGGTTTCGATCCTATTCGTCGTGAAACGGCTCGCTTGGCCCTTGAAAAGCTTGTACAGGATGGGCGCATTCACCCTGCGAGAATTGAGGAAATGGTCGAAAAATCCCGCCGGGAAGTGGATGAGCATATCCGTGAAGTTGGTGAACAAACTACATTTGAAGTGGGGGTTCACGGGCTTCATCCAGACCTTATCAAGATTCTTGGCCGTTTGAAATTCCGTACAAGCTACGGACAAAATGTGTTAAAGCATTCAATCGAGGTAGCACAACTTTCCGGTTTGCTTGCCGCCGAGCTTGGACAGGATGAAACATTGGCCAGACGTGCAGGTCTATTGCATGATATCGGAAAAGCGATTGACCATGAAGTAGAAGGAAGCCATGTTGAAATCGGGGTGGAACTTGCTACGAAATATAAGGAACACCCTGTTGTCATCAATAGTATTGCTTCCCATCATGGTGATACAGCTCCAACTTCGATCATTGCTGTTCTTGTAGCGGCAGCGGATGCATTATCCGCCGCAAGACCAGGAGCGCGCAGTGAAACATTGGAAAACTATATCCGTCGCCTAGAAAAGCTTGAAGAGATTTCAGAATCCTATGAAGGGGTTGAAAAATCTTTTGCTATTCAGGCTGGTCGTGAAGTACGGATTATTGTAAGGCCGGATACAATTGATGATCTAGCTGCACATCGATTAGCTCGCGATATTCGCAAGCGGATTGAAGAAGAGCTTGATTATCCGGGACATATTAAAGTAACAGTTATCCGTGAAACACGGGCTGTAGAATATGCAAAATAAAGTGGTGCGTATGCGCCGCTTTATTTTTATGTGAATTTTTATTAATAAATTGATAAAATATGATAATGAGTGAATTTTTTAATGAAAGGGAATAACATGAAAATACTTTTTATCGGCGATGTGGTTGGTTCACCAGGAAGAGATATGGTGAAAGAATATTTGCCAAAACTAAAGGAAAAATATCGTCCTCATTTTACGATTATTAATGGGGAAAATTCTGCTGGTGGAAGAGGAATTACGGAAAAAATATATCGACAATTTTTGGAACAAGGGGCTCAAGCAATAACACTAGGGAATCATGCTTGGGATAACCGTGAAATATTCGAGTTTATTGATGAGGCCAAATATTTAGTACGACCAGCGAATTTTCCAGATGGTACTCCTGGGAAAGGGATTATTTTCGTAAAAATGAATGAATACGAATTAGCCATCATCAATTTACAAGGCCGAACGTTTATGAATCCGATTGATTGTCCATTTAAAATGGCTGACGAATTGGTTGCTCAAGCAAGGGAGCGAACCCCTTTTATCTTTGTTGATTTTCACGCAGAAGTAACAAGTGAAAAACAAGCACTAGGTTGGTATTTGGATGGGAAAGTATCGGCTGTAATCGGAACCCATACCCATGTGCAAACCGCCGACCATAGAATTTTACCTGGGGGTACGGCTTATTTAACGGATGTAGGCATGACAGGGCCATATGACGGCATTCTAGGGATGGACAGGGAGGCAGTATTAAAACGATTCTTAACGAGCTTACCTGTTCGATTTGAAGTCCCTACAAAAGGGAGAAATCAGTTAAGTGCTGTAGCGATTGAATTGGATTCAAAAACAGGATTAGCTAAACATATTGAAACCATTTTAATTAATGAAGATCACCCGTTGTACATGTAAGAGCAAAGGTATTTTGCTCTTTTTTTTGACTTTAAGAAAAATCGAACACAAGCTTCCTAGCGGTTTATACGTTGAATTTTCTCTCCACTCTGATACTTTTTTTTGACCAAGCTGGAATATGTTTCGGAGGATATGAATATAGTAGCAGTGGAATGTTATAACCTGATTTGTTCATGAACTAATCATGCGGAATCGGGATTTTACAAGGGGGAGCTAGGAATGGAAATATTAAAAGTTTCAGCAAAATCTAATCCTAATTCTGTAGCTGGTGCACTTGCCGGAGTTCTGCGTGAAAGAGGGGCAGCAGAAATACAGGCAATAGGCGCGGGTGCATTAAATCAGGCCGTAAAGGCAGTAGCAATTGCAAGAGGGTTTGTAGCACCTAGCGGAGTTGATTTGATCTGTGTTCCTGCATTTACCGATATTTTAATTGACGGAGAAGAGCGCACAGCTATAAAACTAATTGTAGAACCTAGGTAATGTCTATGATTGGTCTATAGAAAGAGAGAGAGGTTTATCCCATTTACCTGCTTTGTTTGAAAAAGCAGGTTTTTTGTTTTTATGGGCAGTTCTCTACAGTCAGAATGATAGTAATGAAAAAATAAAATTATTATTCTAAAACACTTTTTTATTGGAAAGTACTAGTGGAACGTTTATAGAATCTATTTAGAAAATGTAAAGGTTTTCAGGTGTTTTACCAATTTTATCCAGCAATTCTAACTATAAAAATCAACTAGTTTATAATAATAAAAAAATATACATATTTTAGACAATATTTCGTCAGAAAGGGTTGCATTTTTTACTTTATAGGTCTAGAATTGAAAGCGTTTAGTACATATCCATATCTCTAGTCTTGTCTTTAAGATAAAGGCTAATTTCTAGTGATTTACTTGGAGAAGTGCTACACTATTAATACATTCATTTACTTATCTTTTACATATCCAAAGGGGTGTAAGTCATGATCAATCAACTTTCATGGAAAGTTGGCGGACAACAAGGGGAAGGTATTGAAAGTACAGGGGAAATCTTTGCAATCGCATTGAATCGCCTGGGATATTACTTGTATGGTTATCGTCACTTTTCATCACGTATTAAGGGCGGTCATACTAACAACAAAATCAGAGTAAGTACGACACAAGTTCGTTCAATCGCTGATGATCTTGATATCCTTGTAGCGTTTGACCAGGAAACTATTGATTTCAACTACAAAGAGCTTCATAGTAAAGGCGTAATCTTGGCAGATGCGAAGTTTAACCCGAAAAAACCGGAAGATACAGAAGCATCATTGTATGCGGTACCATTTACAGAAATTGCTACTCAACTTGGAACTTCTTTAATGAAAAACATGGTGGCAATTGGTGCTACTGCTGCTCTTTTAGATTTAGATATTCAAGTATTTGAAGAAGTTGTAAAGGAAATTTTCGGTAAAAAAGGCGACCAAGTTGTGGCTAAAAACATGGAAGCTATTAAAGCCGGATTTGATAATATGTCGGCGAACCTGTCTGGGGTTCGAACCATGCAACTGGCAAAAGCAGATGGCAAAAAACGGATGTTTATGATTGGTAACGATGCAATCGCACTCGGAGCACTTGCAGGCGGATGCCGTTTTATGGCTGCTTACCCAATTACACCAGCTTCTGAAATCATGGAATATTTAATTAAGAAATTACCTGCTTTAGGTGGTACGGTTATTCAAACAGAAGATGAAATTGCTGCTGCTACCATGGCGATTGGTGCGAACTATGCAGGTGTACGCACACTTACTGCTTCAGCAGGTCCTGGACTTTCTTTAAAAATGGAGGCAATCGGCCTTTCCGGTATGACTGAAACTCCGCTTGTAATTGTAGACACCCAACGCGGCGGTCCTTCTACTGGATTGCCAACGAAGCAAGAACAATCAGACCTTATGGCAATGATTTATGGTACTCATGGTGAAATTCCGAAAATTGTAATGGCACCAAGTACAGTAGAAGAAGCATTCTATGATACAGCAGAAGCTTTCAACCTTGCTGAGGAATATCAAGTACCAGTAATTGTATTATCGGATCTGCAATTATCTTTAGGTAAACAAACCGTTGAACCATTAAACTTTGACAAAGTTGAAATTAGACGAGGTAAATTAATCACAGATGAGCTTCCTGAATTGGAAGGTAAGGCTTATTTCAAACGTTATGAAGTAACAGAAGATGGTATATCCCCTCGTGTTCTTCCAGGTATGAAAAATGGAATCCACCATGTAACAGGTGTTGAACATGCGGAGACAGGTAAACCGTCTGAATTAGCGGAAAACCGTAAAGCACAAATGGATAAGCGGATGCGCAAAATCCAAAATATTCGCTTTAATACCCCAGTTCATAAAAATGTGAAGCATGAAGAAGCAGATGTTTTATTCGTTGGTTTCAACTCTACACGTGGGGTAATTGAAGAAGCGATGGAACGCCTTGAAAAAGATGGATTAAAAGTGAACCATGCACATATTCGTTTAATTCATCCATTCCCAACTGACGAGGTTCTTCCACTTGTTCAATCAGCAAAAAAAGTTGTGGTTGTAGAAAATAACGCGACTGGACAATTAGCCAATATTTTAAAAATGAATGTTGGTCATGCCAATAAAATTGTGAATCATTTGAAGTATGACGGAAATCCGTTCCTGCCTCATGAAGTTTATTCAAAATGTAAGGAGTTGTTCTAAATGGCCACTTTTAAAGACTTTAGAAATGATGTGAAACCTAACTGGTGCCCCGGCTGTGGTGACTTCTCTGTACAAGCGGCATTACAACGTGCGGCTGCCAATGTTGGCTTAGAGCCAGAAAATTTAGCTGTCATTTCTGGTATCGGCTGTTCAGGACGTATTTCCGGATATATTCACTCTTATGGTTTTCACGGAATCCATGGCCGTGCTCTTCCAATTGCACAGGGAGTGAAAATGGCTAACAGGGACCTAACCGTAATCGCTTCTGGTGGTGACGGAGACGGATTTGCGATTGGGATGGCTCATACCGTTCATGCCATTCGCCGTAACATTGATATCACTTATATTGTAATGGATAACCAAATTTATGGATTGACAAAAGGACAAACGTCCCCTCGTTCTGCAGCAGGTTTTAAAACAAAGTCAACTCCAGCTGGATCCATTGAACAAGCGATTTCTCCAATGGAATTGGCTCTTACTGCTGGTGCAACATTTGTTGCTCAAAGCTTTTCAACCGACTTAAAAGATCTTACTGCTTTAATTGAAGCAGGAATTAAACATAAGGGCTTCTCCCTAATTAATGTATTCAGCCCTTGCGTAACGTATAATAAGGTTAATACTTATGATTGGTTTAAAGAAAATCTTACAAAACTAAGTGATGTGGAAGGCTATGACCCACATAACCGTGAAATGGCCATGCAAACATTAATGAAATATAATGGATTAGTTACTGGTCTGATTTATCAAAATACAGAACAAAAATCTTACCAAGAATTAGTTCATGGCTATTCAGAAACTCCACTATCAAAAGCTGATCTAAAACTTGATCAAAGTTATTTTGATAAATTAGTAGCTGAGTTTATGTAAGTAATATTTTAAAAAAAATCCCGAGTGAGAATCTCGGGATTTTTTTTTGCATGGGTGAATGCCCTAGATTTGCTATTGTTTTCATATCCATAAAGCTTTATACTATAATAATGTGCAGATAACCCCCAATCTTTATGCACGAAATAAAAATTTTTGAAGATGAATTATCTCTAGAAAGGGGATCACATAAATCATGAATGAAAAACAACGATTAGAAGGTCAGCAAGCAGTCGCTGCTAATTCTTCGGACAAAAAATCCGCCAAGGATTACAGCAAATACTTTGAACGTGTTATCACTGCTCCTTCTCTGAAAGAAGCGAAAAAACGTGGGAAAGAGGAAGTAAAATACCATAATGACTTTGCTATTCCAGAAGAATTTCGTGGAATGGGAAATGGCCGAAAATTCTATATTCGAACATATGGTTGTCAAATGAACGAGCATGATACGGAAGTAATGGCGGGTATCTTTTTAGCTTTAGGATATGAGCCAACTGAGCGCCCAGAAGATGCTAATGTGATTCTATTAAATACTTGTGCGATTCGTGAAAATGCGGAAAACAAGGTATTTGGTGAGCTAGGACATCTTAAGGCATTAAAAATGGAAAACCCTGATTTATTACTTGGGGTTTGCGGTTGTATGTCCCAAGAGGAATCAGTCGTAAACAAAATTTTAAAAATGTATCAACATGTAGATATGATTTTCGGAACCCATAATATTCACCGTTTGCCGCATATCTTAAATGAAGCGTATATGTCAAAAGAAATGGTGGTAGAGGTATGGTCTAAGGAAGGTGACGTCATTGAAAACCTTCCAAAAGAACGCCGTGGTCATATCAAGGCATGGGTTAACATTATGTATGGCTGTGATAAGTTCTGTACGTATTGTATTGTGCCTTATACTCGTGGTAAAGAACGCAGCCGTCGTCCGGAAGAAATCATTCAAGAAGTACGTCAGTTAGCAGCACAAGGTTACAAAGAAATTACGTTACTAGGTCAAAACGTGAATGCGTATGGTAAAGATTTTGAAGATATGAAATATGGCCTTGGCGATTTGATGGATGAGCTTCGTAAAATCGATATTCCACGGATCCGATTTACAACCAGCCATCCACGTGACTTTGATGATCACTTGATTGAAGTATTGGCTAAAGGCGGTAACTTAATGAATCATATTCATTTGCCAGTTCAATCAGGTTCAACTGAAGTGTTGAAAATTATGGCACGAAAATATACGCGTGAACAATATCTTGAACTTGTAAGAAAAATTAAAGCAGCGATCCCTGATGTTGCCTTAACAACAGATATTATCGTTGGATATCCAAATGAGACAGAAGAGCAGTTTGAAGAAACTCTATCTCTTTACCGTGAAGTTGGATTTGAATCCGCTTATACCTTTATTTACTCTCCAAGGGAAGGTACTCCAGCAGCAAAAATGGAGGACAATGTCCCTATGGAAGTGAAAAAGGAACGCTTGCAACGATTAAATAATCTAGTAAATGAACTTTCCGCAAAAGCGATGAAGAAATATGAGGGCCAAATTGTAGAGGTTCTTGTTGATGGTGAAAGTAAGAATAATTCTGACGTTCTTGCTGGTTATACAACAAAGAATAAACTGGTTAACTTTACTGGTCCGAAATCAGCGATTGGAAAAATTGTGAAAGTAAAAATTACTGAAGCAAAAACATGGTCATTAAACGGAGAAATGGTGGAAGAATTAGAAGCGGCAGAGGTGAAATAAGGTGGCGAAGTATACAAAAGACGAAATCGTCGCTCGTGCAAAAGAATTGGCACGCATGATTGCAGAAACTGATGAAGTGGACTTTTTCAAACGCGCAGAAGCAAAAATTCATGAAAATCCGAAAGTGCGTATGTTAATTTCCGATATAAAAGGGTTACAGAAACAAGCTGTCAATCTGCAACACTATGGGAAACCAGAAGCATTAAAAAAGGTTGAAGCAAAATTGGCTTCCCTTGAGCAAGAATTAGATGAAATTCCGGTTGTACAAGAATTTAAACAATCACAAGTTGAAGTCAATGATTTGCTTCAGCTCATTGCTACCACTATTTCCAATACTGTCACAGATGAAATTATCATTTCAACAGGCGGGGATTTACTCCGTGGTGAAACAGGTGCCAGTTTGAGAAATGGCGGCGCTGCATGTGCAGGGCATAATGATTGCGATCATGACCATTAATGATGATAAGTCAAGACTTTCTAAAAGTCTTGGCTTATTTTTTTTTATCTATTTATCTAAGCATTTGTCCAAAGGCACACACCTAGACATCCCGCATATGATGAAATCATGAATAAACTTTTTCCAGCATTCCAAGATTTACTTTCACACTAGTCTAGACATTCGCATAGGATGAAATGAAACTGAATGAGGAGGGTTCGCGCGAAATGGGAGAATATAGAGAGATATTTGCGAAGGCCGTAGTAGCGAAAGGACGAAAGTACACCAAGTCCAATCATACGATTAGCCCGGCACATAATCCGACAAGCGTGTTAGGTTGTTGGGTTATCAACCATAAATACAACGCGAAAAAAGTTGGCAAGACAGTCGAAATTCACGGCTCTTATGACATCAATGTATGGTACTCCTATAATGATAATACGAAAACAGAAGTTGTAACTGAACGTGTACATTATACAGATGTCATTAAGTTAAAATACCGTGATCACGATTGCTTGGAAGACAATGAAATTGTGGCTAAAGTTCTTCAACAGCCTAATACATGTGAAGCAGTGATTTCTCCAAATGGGAATAAAATCATTGTTCATGTGGAAAGAGAGTTTCTTGTTGAGGTAATTGGTGAGACTAAAATTTGTGTTCGGGTCAATCCCGAAGGCTGTGAAGACCATGAGGATGAATGGGGATTGGATGTAGATGACGAAGAGTTTGAAGATCTAAATCCCGATTTCTTAGTTGGTGGAGAAGAAGAATAAAATGAACTAGGAGGTTTTTGCTTCCTAGTTTTTTTCTTTTCAGTGTAAATGGATGATTAATAATGAATATATTCAACATAAAAAAAATCATACCTTCCTACCCAAAGTTAATAGGTGAAAGGTTTATTCATGATTGGCCGCTCTTAGACATAGTCATGAATGGAGGATAATTTCAAGGGGGAATCACGATGAATGAACGTCTTTTTCGACAGGCGATGGGGAAATTTGCAACAGGTGTGACAGTGGTGGCTACAAAGGTGGGAGGAAAAGTTCACGGTATGACAGCGAATGCGTTTATGTCGGTCTCCCTGAATCCGACACTTGTAGTAGTCTCCATAGCAGAAAAAGCACAAATGCTTGAATACATGAAAAAAAGCAAACAGTTTTCTGTAAATATCCTTTCTGCAGAACAAAAGGAACTCTCCATGATTTTTGCTGGTCAACTAAAAGAAAATCGGGAAGTTTCATTTGATCAACTTGGTGGAGTGCCGGTATTGCCAGGGGCAATTGCCCAAGTAGTATGTGAGGTTACAGCCGCACATGTGGAAGGGGATCATACATTGTTTATTGGAAAAGTGAAAGAGCTACAGGTGAATGAACATAGGGGAGATCCGCTTATTTATTATAGTGGACAATATCGTTCACTAGCAGAATAAAAAATGTATGTTCATACCTTTTCATATTTGAAGCTTTCCATATCCGGATGAATTCTATTGTTCTTTCGTTTCTATTTTTTAAAAATTTTGATAATATATTACTTAATCAAGTTTACTGGAGGAAATAGAAATGATCGTACAATTAAAGGATGTTACATTGGTTCGGGATGGGAAGCATATTTTAAAAAACGTAAATTGGCAAATTGAAAAAGGAGAGCATTGGGTGCTGTTTGGTTTAAATGGTTCCGGAAAAACGGCCATTTTAAATCTATTAAATGCATACTTGTTTCCAACAACCGGGAGTATCCATGTGCTAGGGATGGAGTTCGGTAAAACGTATCTCGGCGAAAAATTGCGAAGGAAAATCGGCTTCGTATCTTCTTCCCTTCAAGAAAAATTTTATCCAGGGGATCATGCCTTTGAGGTAGTATTAAGCGGAGCATTTGCCTCGATTGGACTTTACGAAACACCGACGGATGAAATGAGAAAAAAGGCCATTCGTCTGCTGGAGGAGCTAGGGTGTATGGAGTATGCCAACCAAAACTACGAAACCTTATCCCAAGGAGAAAAGCAACGTGTATTAATTGCACGGGCACTCATGGCTGATCCTGAATTATTAATTTTAGACGAACCTTCCAATGGGCTTGATTTTATTGCTCGCGAAAAATTGTTAGAATCTATTGAGATCATTGGAAAAAACATTAAGGCACCAACGATTATTTACGTTACCCACCATGTGGAAGAGATCTTACCATTATTTAATAAAACGATGTTATTAAAAGAAGGACAAGTTTTTGCTGCGGGGGCAACGGACGAAATCCTAACAGAGGAACAACTATCAGAATATTTTGGTCTACCCGTCCATGTTCGTTGGCAGAATGGTCGACCTTCTTTATCAAAATTACAATTACAAAAATAAGCATACAATGTCTGTGATGATAATTAGCGGTCCGTGATGGATCGCTTTTTATTTTTCTTGGGACATATATGGTGATTCCTATCATACATTTCTAGAAAAGGACATTCATTTCGGAAGTAGATTGTCTGACAACGGGAATAGAAAAGGAGAAAATAATAAAATGGAGAAGGTTCTACAAGAAATCATTGATCATTATCAAGCATTTTTCTCGCTAGAGGCTTTCGAACAAATATTTTTAGATCCGTATAGCTGGGGAGTCATTGGTTCACTGGTCCTATTAGAAGGATTATTATCCTCCGACAATGCGCTGGTGTTAGCGGTGATGGTAAAGCATTTACCAAAAGAACAGCGTAGGAAAGCCCTATTTTACGGGATTTTTGGTGCCTATTTATTCCGATTTTTAATCATTGGCATTGGCATTGCTTTTATTCAAAAAGGGTGGATCATGATCGTCGCCGGACATTATTTGTTATACATCGCTTTAAAAAATCTACTTCAGGATAAGGTGGAGGAAGAGGAAGTCGCTCGACATCAATGGGGGTTTTGGGGAACGATTTTGACCGTTGAGATGATGGACATTGCATTTAGTATTGATAGTATTGTGGCCGCCCTAGGTGTTTCTGATCAAGAATGGGTTTTATTTCTCGGTGGAATCATTGGCATATTAATGATGAGGGGAGCAGCACAATTATTTCTCGGATTGATAAAAAGGGTACCAGAGTTTGAAGCAACTTCTTTTGTGTTAATCGCTATAATAGGGGTAAAAATGATTGTTTCACCATTTGGATACCATATGAATGAAATCGTATTCTTTGGGTTACTTATTTGTACCTTCTTGGGAACGTTTATTGTCCATTGGATAAGAAAGGACTCCGGTAATGAACCAACGGTTTAGGATGGAGAGAGTTTTTTTGAATAAGATAAATATGAAGAAAGAAATATTTTTCCTGAATATGATAATCTTACGTCAAAAATAAAAACCCTTGCTAAGGCAAGGGTTTTTTAGCGTCCCAGAGAGGATTCGAACCTCCGACCCACAGTTTAGGAAACTGTTGCTCTATCCTACTGAGCTACTGAGACATCTGATTGGGAACGTTTTTTATTATAATTCGAACATGGATAAAGGTCAATAAAAAAAACAATAATCATGGAACATTTTTCTAGTAGGATAGGTATTTTCCCAATAGTCAGGAATGTTCTGCTTTTTATTGGAAATAAGGCTTTTTGAGGTATGGATCATTTTTAGGAGTTGTTCTCTTATCACTTTTATCCCTAAAAATGAACCAAATCACTATACTTAGGACAATCAGGAGTGCTTCCATTGAAAGAATATAGTATGGATAGGGGCCCAATAAATCAAGCAAGCTTGGTCCGGGTGGTTTATGACTTAGAAAGAAATAGTTTCCGCTAACACGTTTGTTGATCAATAGGATAACCGGCAATAAACCATTTAAAAACACACATAGTTTCACAATGGACCATAAAGTAGGTCGATACCCTTTAACCCATGTAAAATATAAGACGACCCAAATCATCATTAGATGAGTATAAAAGAAATGAAAGAATCGGAAATGTGGGAAATCAAAGTTGAGATAAGGAGTGATCAAAGCTTGTGATGCCCCTAATAAGGCAGTAAATAATAAAATTTCATAGATGAGTTTCTTTTTTGTTATTAATAATAATACGGTTAGAAACAAACTAATACTGCATAATTCTAATGGAAGGGAATGGCTTACCTTCCACATGCCACCGACAAACATCCATAAATGATAAAGCGCTTCTATGCCAAGTAAGGAAATGGCAGCTGCGATTTCATAACGCCTCCATTTATCATCTTTTAATCTTTCTTTCTTCCAAAATATCATCATGGAAACGAAGATAAGAATACTAATTACAACGATATGACTAATGGAGAACATTTTAAATGGATTCATTTGATAATTTGAACCGAACCAGTCCAATCAGGATCCCCTCATTTCAAATGTAGGCTTACTTTCATTATGAGGTTTTTACTCATTCTGTTAAAGAAGATTTGTCTTTCAAATTATGACAAAATCCTATTGGATTTTAGAGAAGGTTTCTATGAAAGAGTTTGGAAGGGATTGGAAAAATGAAGATAGGTTTATTCTGGTTCATAAAGTTACAGCAAAATATGATATAATAGTTTGTCGAAGATACTCGAATGATTAATAGTTTGGAGGAAATTATGGCTTCTTATACGCCGATGATACAGCAATACTTAACAGTCAAGGCAGATTATCAGGATGCCTTTTTATTTTTTCGTTTAGGTGATTTTTACGAAATGTTTTTTGAAGATGCGATTAAAGCATCTCAAGAATTAGAAATTACATTAACTAGCCGGGATGGTGGGGCCGAGGAACGGATTCCGATGTGTGGAGTCCCGTACCATTCAGCAGCTAACTATATTGAACAGCTCATTTCAAAAGGATACAAAGTTGCAATTTGTGAACAAATTGAAGATCCGAAGCAGTCAAAAGGCGTGGTGAAGCGTGAGGTCGTTCAAGTCATCACTCCTGGTACCGTGATGGACGGAAAAGGGTTAATGGAGAAAGAAAATAACTATATTGTTTCGGTTACAGCTTTTGAAGACCAAACCTTTGGACTAGCATATAATGATATCTCCACAGGGGAAAGCAAAGTCACGTTATTATCCAACAATCTGGAAGAAGTATTGAACGAAATTGCTGTTTTAGGAGCAAAGGAAGTCGTCGTTGCTAGTGACTTTGACGGTGAATGGCAAAAGAAAATGCGGGAGCGGAATGTACTTGTCATATCTTATGAGGATCAAAGTTCAATAGATAGGAAGTTTTCCCACCTACTCGAAGATTTGAATCAAGACAAACTCAAACAGACCGCCGCTAGATTATTTCATTATTTATACCGCTCGCAAAAAAGAAGTTTGGACCATCTCCAGCCCGTATCTACGTATCAAATCCATCAATTTATGAAAATTGATTATTACTCGAAACGAAATCTAGAATTAACAGAAACGATCCGCACAAAAGGAAAGAAAGGTTCTTTATTATGGCTCTTGGATGAAACAAAGACAGCGATGGGCGGAAGGATGTTAAAGCAATGGATTGACCGTCCGTTGATTGACCGAGAAAAAATCGAACAACGTCATCACTTCGTTGAATTATTGATGAACTACTATTTTGAACGCCAAGAACTTCGTGAAAAATTGAAGGAAGTATATGATTTGGAGCGTCTGGCAGGCCGGGTTGCTTTCGGAAATGTAAATGCCCGCGATTTAGTGCAATTAAAACAATCTTTATTACAAGTGCCATATTTAAAGCAAATTCTTCAATCGATCGGAAGCGAAGAGATGAACCGACTCATTGAACGCCTCGATCCATGTGAAGAGGTGACAGATCTTTTAGAACGGGCGATTGTGGATAATCCTCCGCTATCATTAAAAGAGGGAAACATCATCCGTGATGGGTATCATGCTCAGCTTGACCAATACCGCGATGCCAGCCGAAACGGAAAAACATGGATTGCCCAATTAGAGCGCGAAGAACGGGAGAAAACCGGGATCAAATCGTTAAAGGTTGGGTATAATCGTGTGTTTGGCTATTATATTGAAGTGACAAAAGCGAACCTTCATCTATTAGAGGAAGGACGATATGAGCGGAAACAGACGTTAACAAATGCAGAACGCTTTATCACTCCTGAATTGAAGGAAAAAGAAGCGTTAATTTTACAAGCAGAAGAAAAAATCGGCGAGCTCGAGTATGAATTGTTTACGGAAATTCGTGAAACGGTAAAAGAATATATTCCACGTCTGCAGGCATTAGCGAAAACGGTTAGTGAGCTCGATGTCTTACAATGTTTTGCTCAGGTAAGTGAAGAACGTCGATATGTTAAACCAAAATTTTCTTCGGAACGCCGTGTAGTCATCAAGGATGGACGCCATCCAGTTGTTGAAAAAGTGTTAAATGCCCAAGAGTACGTTCCAAATGACTGCTTTATGGACAGTGATCGTGAAGTCTTGCTCATTACTGGTCCAAATATGTCAGGGAAAAGTACGTATATGCGTCAAATTGCATTGACAGCGATACTGGCGCAAATTGGATGCTTTGTTCCGGCGACAGAAGCGGTCCTACCTATTTTTGATCAAGTGTTTACTAGAATTGGGGCTGCCGATGATCTAATTTCCGGGCAAAGTACATTTATGGTTGAAATGCTTGAGGCAAAAAATGCGATTGCCAATGCAACGCAAAATAGCTTAATTTTATTTGATGAAATAGGGCGCGGAACATCGACCTATGACGGTATGGCACTGGCCCAGGCCATTATTGAATATATTCACAATCGAATAGGTGCAAAAACCTTATTCTCCACCCACTATCATGAATTGACTGTATTAGAGAAAGAACTTGCGCAATTAAAGAATATCCATGTTAGTGCCGTCGAACATAATGGGAAGGTGGTATTCCTTCATAAAATTAAAGAGGGTCCAGCTGATAAAAGTTATGGTATCCATGTCGCTCAATTAGCGGAATTACCATCAGAACTCATTGAAAGAGCAAATGAAATTTTAACAACGCTGGAACAGTCAACTGTCTCAGATACTCAAAGGAATGAAAATGCAGCCATTCCTACTGAAAAAGTGGAGCAACCGGAACAATTGTCATTTTTCGATACACCAGTAGAACCAATAAAATCCGAGCTTTCAGACAAAGAAAAGAAAGTCCTCGACAAAATGAAAGGACTAGATTTGCTGGATATCACCCCACTCCAGGCGATGAATGTTTTGTACGAACTTCAGAAAATGTTAAAGGGGTAAGGAAGGAAGGAGGAGGACATCATGGGGAAAATTATCCAATTAGATGATGCCCTATCCAATAAAATTGCGGCGGGAGAGGTCGTCGAACGCCCTGCTTCTGTCGTCAAAGAACTCGTGGAAAATTCGATTGATGCTGGCAGTTCTGTGATTGAAATTGAAGTAGAAGAGGCAGGACTGGCTAAAATTCGAATACTGGACAATGGAAACGGCATTGAAGAGGATGATGTGCTTCTTGCTTTCCAGCGTCATGCCACTTCCAAAATTAAAAACGAAAATGATTTATTCCGAATTCGAACACTCGGCTTCCGTGGTGAGGCCCTTCCAAGTATCGCATCCGTGTCCAGATTGGAGATGAAGACCTCAACCGGCGAAGGTGTCGGTCATCGAGTGGTGATTGAGGGAGGAAAAGTAGAGGTTTTTGAAAAAGCGTCGGCAAGACGGGGGACAGATGTCACGGTTACCGATTTATTTTTCAATACTCCAGCCCGTCTGAAATATATGAAGACAATTCATACGGAATTAGGGAATATCACAGATGTAGTGAATCGTCTTGCATTATCTCATCCAGAGGTGGCCTTCCGTTTGGTTCATAATGGGCGGAAGCTGCTGCAAACAAACGGAAATGGTGATGTCCGGCAGGTGCTTTCTTCGATTTACGGATTAAGCATTGCAAAGCAGCTCGTGCCGATTGAAGGAAGTTCGTTAGATTATAAGGTGAGCGGATTTGCTTCCATGCCTGAAGTGACAAGAGCTTCAAGAAATTATATTTCCACCATGGTAAACGGTCGTTTTATCAAAAACTATCCTTTAGTGAAGGCCGTCCAAGAGGGGTACCACACACTTTTGCCTATTGGAAGGTATCCAATCGTCCTTCTTAACATTGAAATGGATCCATTGTTAGTGGATGTCAATGTCCATCCATCCAAAATGGAAGTCCGTTTCAGTAAAGAAAAAGAACTGAATGAACTAGTGACAAGGACGATAAAAAATGCCTTTCAATCAAAAGTTTTGATTCCAACCGCTACACCTGTGAAAAAAGAAGTGCCTAAGACGGAACAAACGGCATTGGATCTGAATGAGGGGACCATTACACCAAGTGTTACTTCCTTCCATTCTAAAGAAGAACGTCCGGTCTCATCTTATACCATGCCAGAAATAGGATCAGACTTGAAGAAAGCACAGCAGGTCCATGAACCACCTGTATGGGAGAAGGAAACTTCATATAAAGAGCCGCTTGCCTCTGTGGAGGATATCGAAGAGAAAGAGCGGAAGGAAGAAACGGTAGAGGATAACGATATCACTCATTCTATTCGTGAAGAGAATCAGGTTGAGAGCCGTGTTCCACGGATGTATCCCATCGGTCAGATGCATGGCACCTATATTTTTGCTCAAAATGAAAATGGCTTGTATATCATTGATCAGCATGCCGCACAAGAACGCTTGAAGTATGAATATTTTAGGGAAAAAGTCGGACAGGTCGCGTCTGAGTTACAGGAAATGCTCATACCGTTAACTTTTGAGTATTCGACAGATGAATATATAAAAATTACCGAACATAAAGCCGAGCTTGAAAAGGTAGGGGTATTTCTCGAGGAATTTGGCCCAAATAGCTTTATTGTTCGATCTCATCCACAATGGTTTCCAAAAGGGGTAGAAAAAGAAATTATCGAAGAGATGATTGAGCAGCTATTATCCATGAAAAAGGTCGATATCAAAATCTTACGAGAGGAAGCTGCCATCATGATGAGTTGCAAAGCCTCTATTAAAGCAAACCGTCATCTTCGAAACGATGAAATCCAAGCATTGCTTGATGATTTAAGAAAAGCATCCGATCCTTTTACTTGTCCGCACGGCCGGCCCATTATCGTGCATTACTCCATTTATGAAATGGAAAAGATGTTTAAGCGGGTGATGTAATTCATACATGGTCCAACTCGATTTAGAGTTGGACTTTTGTTTTTATGATGAAAAATAAACGTGATGGAGGCAGGAATAAAACGTTTTTTGGCCAATTATAATAGAGTAATATGGAAAGAAGCATGCATAATAGGGGTGGGCAACGGTGGTATTGGGTCTATTTGTCATTCTTATACCGGTATTGTTAATCATTTTTGTGATAAATTTTGCTTTGAAATCGAATGAAAAAGGGGGAGAGTCAGTGTTCCGGCATCTATATATCTATTTAGTATTATTTGCAACCTTAATGATGGTCATTGGTGGCGGTATTTCCATTTTTATGGCAGCTGCCGATTTAGTCAGTCCGCCGTCCTATTACCAAAGCTACGAAGAATATAAAATGATGAAACAGAGTGAAGTGACGAAAGAGGAAAACGAAAAAGCTTTGACAGAAGAGGAACTTCGGGCTAGTTATGAACAAGCGGTAAAAGACGAGCAAAATCGCACAAAGGTACAGGCCAAAAATCAAATCATTAAAAGCTTAGGTTTTATTGTGATTCCTCTACCCGTCTTTCTCTATTTTAATAAGTTAAGAAAAAAGCATGGTGAAGTATAACAAAAGCCGCATACCATTTGCCTTACAAGTAAACAGGCTGGTATGCGGCTTTAAATCTATCACAATAGGATTATTTCACGGCTGCTTGAAGCTTGCTCATATATTGAATGGCCTTTCCAGTACCATAAGCGACTGATTCAAGCGGGCTTGGTGCCAGTTGAACGGGAACGACAATCTCATTACTTAGCCATTCTTCCATTCCATTTAACAAGGCACCGCCGCCAGTCAAAATGACTCCTCGATCCACAATATCTCCACTTAGTTCGGCTGGGCAGTCTTCAAGAGTAGCTCGAATCGCCTCCAAAATATGCAATAGTGCTTCTTTCAATGCATTACGAATTTCATAGGATGATAGAGTAATTGTTTTTGGCAACCCAGTAACAAGGTCGCGGCCACGTACATCCATTTTCTTTTCTTCATGATCTACAAGTGCATATCCAATTTCCTTCTTGATATTTTCAGCGGTTAATTCCCCGATTAAGACATTGTATTCCTTGCGTACATATTGGATAATATCTTCATCGAGACGGTCACCACCAACTTTAATGGAATGGTAAGCAACTACTCCTCCAAAGGAAATGATCGCTACTTCGGTGTTCCCTCCACCAATATCGACGATCACGTTGGCAACCGGTTCATCGATTGGTAAGCCAGCTCCAATAGCAGCTGCCACCGGTTCTTCAATTAATGTTATTTTTTTAGCGCCTGCATTTTTGACAGCATCATGAATCGCTCTTCTTTCCACACTAGTGGAACCGGACGGAATGCATACAACTACATTCGGTTTGCGAACGGCAAAGCCAATCTTCTTTGATGCTTTACGCATGATATGTTTTAACATTTCTGTTGTAATATCAAAGTCCGCAATCACACCATCTTTTAATGGACGGATGGCGACGATTTTTTCAGGAGTCTTCCCGAGCATTTCTTTTGCTTCTATTCCGACCGCAACGATTTTTTTAGTTTCTGTGTCCATGACGACAACCGATGGTTCATTTAGTGTAATTCCTTTTGCTTTACTATAAACTAATGTATTTGCAGTCCCTAAATCAATTCCAATATCATATGAGTTTAACATATCATCACCTATTTCCGTTATAGTAATCTTTTTACAAATAAATCTATATTCTCGCGTTCGTTTGACATTTTACGAGTAATACCTACAAAATAGACTACGAACCATCCTACCACGAAAATGGGGGTTGAAAGCGGTTTGTAAAGGAACCGTTAATGGATTGTAAATATCCGAGACATTCTTATTCATTTTGAAATAACCGTTATGTTATTTTCATGTAAGAAAGCGCATAGAAATAAAAGTTTTTGTATATACTTGTTTGATGTTCTACTGCTATGAAAAAATATGTTACGATAAAGCTGTGAATGTAATGAAAATCTCACAGGAAAAAACGATAAGGCAGTGTGAAAAGATTGGATGCAAAGCAAAAATTACTAGTCATCATTGGCCCGACTGCCGTTGGTAAAACAAAACTCAGTATTGAATTGGCCCATCGATTCAATGCTGAAATTATCAGCGGGGATTCCATGCAAATATATCGAGGAATGGATATTGGTACAGCCAAAATTAAAAAGGATGAAATGGAAGGGATACCCCATCATTTAATTGATATTAAAGAACCGTATGAAAATTTTTCAGTGGCTGAATTCCAACATCTGGTTCGCGCCAAAATAAAAGAGATTGCCGAGAAAGGGAAACTTCCGATGATTGTGGGCGGTACGGGCCTGTACATTCAGTCTGTCATTTATGACTACCGATTTGCCGATGTTCCCGGTGATGAAGCGTTACGACGGAAGCTGGAGGAGAGAGCGAATGAAATAGGGAATGAGGCACTGCACAAGGAGCTAATGGAAAAAGCCCCTGTAAGTGCAGCACACATTCATCCAAATAATCGGAGAAGGGTGATCCGTGCATTGGAAATTTTCCATCTTACCGGTGGAAAAACCATGCATGATTTTCAAATCAACCAGCAACCAGAGTTAATGTATCAAACTGCATTAATTGGCTTAACCATGGAACGGGAGAAGCTGTATGAGCGAATCAATCAGCGTGTGGATTTGATGATGAAGCAAGGTCTATTGGAAGAGGTGAAATCTCTTCATTCCCAAGGTTTGCGTGATTGTCAATCCATTCAAGCTATTGGCTATAAAGAAATTTATGAATATCTTGATGGGAAAATTAGCCTTGAACAAGCGGTAGAAAACTTGAAGCAAAATTCCCGGCGCTATGCCAAAAGGCAATTAACTTGGTTTCGGAATAAAATGGATGTACAATGGTTTAATATGACAGATGTGACGAACCTGTCAAAAAAAATAGAGGAAATTTCACAATATGTGGAAGGAAAGCTTCAAGTAAAATCGAATACATATTAATAGAGATATAAGAGGAGGATATACAAAATGAAAACAACCATTAATATTCAGGATCAGTTCTTAAACCAATGCCGTAAGGACAATACGCATGTGACCGTATTCCTGCTAAACGGGTTTCAATTAAGAGGCCAAATTAAAGGTTTTGATAATTTTACCGTTCTTTTTGAATCAGATGGGAAACAGCAATTGGTTTACAAGCATGCCATTTCCACCTTTGCACCGCAAAGAAATGTACAACTTGACCTGGATAACCAATAATTAAACAACCGAGCCCAAATTTTGGGCTCTTTTTTTATTGGTCAAAATAATAGCTGATTTCAAAATAAACAAGTTCCCTTCTGAGAGAGTCTTTCGTTCCGTCACCAGCAAATTCAAAAAACTTTTTAATGAAATGAATAAATGGTGAATAAACATAGTATGAAAGAGAAGGATTTTTTTCCATTGCAATGATTTAAGTACCATCCAATAATTATCCTTTGTCTAAATGGCCTGCAAAAATGAGAGGTGAAAGCTTTGGATCAACCGATTCGTATGAAAAGCAACGGTCAAATAAGCGTAGTCCTCAATTCCCAAAAAAGAAAAACCGTAACAAAAGAGTTACCTGATTTTCACGTTGCTCCAAAGGTTATTCCCCCTGAACATTCAGCTCTGAAGGAAATTGAAGAAGAGTTGGGAGCTTTGGTTGGCATGGAAGAAATGAAACGAACCATAAAAGAAATATATGCATGGATCTATGTAAATAAAAAGCGTGAAGAAATGGGCCTAAAAGCTAAAAAACAAGCTCTTCACATGATGTTCAAAGGGAATCCGGGTACTGGGAAAACGACTGTAGCCAGATTAATTGGTAAACTGTTTCATAAGATGAATGTATTATCAAAAGGCCACCTAATTGAAGCAGAAAGGGCCGACCTTGTTGGTGAATATATTGGGCATACGGCACAAAAAACACGGGATCTTATAAAGAAAGCTCAAGGTGGAATATTATTTATTGATGAAGCCTATTCCTTAGGGCGTGGTGGTGAAAAAGATTTTGGGAAGGAAGCGATTGATACCCTTGTTAAACATATGGAAGATAAACAATATGAATTTATTCTTATTTTAGCTGGATATTCACGCGAAATGGATTATCTATTATCACTAAACCCTGGTTTGCATTCTCGTTTTCCTTTAGTGATTGATTTTCCTGATTATACGATCGATCAATTGATGGAAATTGGTGCAAAAATGCTCGCTGAACGAGAATATTCTTTAAGTCATGAGGCGGAAAAGAAGCTAAAAGAACATTTAATTGAAGTTCGTTCTGTTATGAGCCCGAATCGCTTTTCGAACGGAAGGTATGTTAGAAATATCATTGAAAAATCCATTCGGGCACAGGCTATGCGTTTGTTAATGCAAAATAGCTTTGACAGACATGATTTAATGATGATAAGAAGTAATGATCTCGTTTTTGAAGAGAAATAAAAATCGGCGGTTCATCCATCCGCCGATTTTTTTGAGATAAAACTATTTTTTGTTCAAGTGAACTTTCTAAATCCAAGCTATACACCGCTGGACAGGTGGCTTTTGCTTTTCCGAAAATATGAGAAAGTATCTTTCTACTTCGGAAAATGTCTAGCTCCAGCCCCCTAGCGGCTAATGTCTTTCGGTCTCCGCCCTACGATAAGTCAACATCGAATCGCTAACACTCTCCGTGTTTCCTTTATCTCAGTCGGAGGCCACCACAAGGAAGGCTTCAGCAGCTAAGCATCGCACGACCGAAAGCGATAGCTTTTGGGAGGATGGCATACGCTGCTAAGCAGGGGCTTCCACTTTTCTAATGTACTCCAAGTCTGCGGGATGGTAGTTTCCAATCATATGTATAGGAAAGTACCCGCAGGATCGTTACAAGGATAAATAAGGTGTATAGTTCCCAAGAGTTGGTGGCAATTTTTAGACCAATGATCACGCCAGCAAGGATCGCCCAAACAGCATAAATTTCTGAACGAAGCACAATTGGTTTTCGGCCTGCTAATAAATCGCGGATGATTCCTCCTCCGCTTCCCGTTAACACAGCAGCAACGATGACGGCACTCAACGGGTGATTCATATCCGCTGCATACATGGCCCCTTGGATCGCAAAGGCGGATAAGCCGATGGCATCAGTGAAATTTCCCCAGCGATTCCAGTGTTTTAATAGATTATTTGGAAACAGAAAGACTGCAGTAATAGAAATTAACGCAATCTGAAAAAATAATCCTTGCTCCCATAGAGCAGAAACAGGAACACCAATTAATAGGTTTCGAATAGCCCCACCACCGAAAGCGGTGACAATTCCTAAGATATAAACGCCTAGAATATCATATTCTTCTTCCATTGCCACAATGGCGCCGCTGACAGCAAAAGCAATGGTGCCAATCATACTTAATACTTCCCATGTCATTTTCTGTCTGTTTCTCCTTGATGTTTAATATATTTGTAGCAAACAAAATTTTATCATGGGTACGGAAAAATACAATAATTATTTTTAAAAAATAAAAGGAAAATTAGAGAATCCTTGTCATTTTTGATAAGATGAAAACTAGAGTGATTCGGAAAGGGAAGGATGTCTTGTGGAACAAAGAGAACCAAAAGAAAAGGCCATATTAGTTGGCTGTCAAATAGATGATGATGATTTGCGCTTCCATTATTCAATGGAAGAATTGAAATCCTTAACGGAAACAGCACAAGGAATAGTCCTTGCGACTGTCTCTCAAAAGCGGGACCGACTTCATCCAGCAACCTATATAGGGAAAGGGAAAGTAGAAGAAATTAAGAACTTGGTCGAGGAAACAGAGGCCGACTTGGTGATTTTTAATGATGAACTCACACCGAGTCAAAAGCGGAACTTATCTGCTGAAATCGATGCCCGGATTATTGACCGAACTCAGCTTATACTAGATATTTTTGCACAAAGGGCTCGTTCCAAAGAAGGAAAACTGCAAGTAGAACTTGCCCAGCTTCAATATTTACTTCCAAGGCTAGGGGGTCAAGGAACGGCCTTATCCAGACTCGGTGGTGGAATCGGTACACGCGGTCCAGGGGAAACCAAATTGGAATCGGATCGACGCCATATCCGTCGGAGAATTGATGATATAAAAAATCAACTTTCCGTCATTACAGAACACCGAAACCGTTACCGGGAAAGAAGAAAGAAAAATAAAACTTTCCAAGTAGCGATTGTCGGTTATACGAATGCTGGGAAATCTACGCTATTTAACCGTTTGTCTGAAGCGGATTCCTATGAAGAAAACCAATTGTTTGCCACTTTGGATCCGATGACAAGAAAATTGATTTTACCGAGCGGCTTTCTTGCCTTAATTACAGATACTGTTGGCTTTATTCAAGATTTGCCAACCTCACTCATTGCGGCCTTTCGGTCAACTTTAGAAGAGGTAAAAGAAGCAGACCTATTGCTTCATGTAGTGGATATGTCCAATCCGGATTATTTCCAACACGAAAAAACAGTAAATAAGTTGCTCGAGGAATTAGAAGTAAGTGATGTTCCTCAATTAACCGTCTATAATAAAAGAGATATTAAGCATCCTGACTTCGTTCCAACGGCGAATACACCAACTGTTTTTATCAGTGCATTGGATGAAGGGGATCGACAAAACTTAAAACTTAAAATAGAGCAGGTTATGAAAGGGATGATGCAACCATATGAAGTAGTGGTGCCATCTTCGGAAGGGAAACTGCTTTCTCAATTAAAAAATGCAACCATTTTAAGAGAGTTAACATTTAATGAAGAGACGCAAGCGTATCATTGTAAAGGATATACATTACAGGATCATCAAATAACAGGACAATTGCAGAAATATCAACTATAGATAGGAGAAAAATACAGCATGTTTCAACAGTTAAAAAACGGGGAAAAAATTCAGCCGATTGTGAGTGAAGTGGAAAAGCAAATTTCGGCTGTTCATCAAGAAATTGAAAGAAGAATTGAATCCAATCAATTTAGGGTACTACAAAGCTTTCAAAAGCATAGGGTAAGTGATGCACATTTTATTCCATCTACAGGCTACGGTTATGATGACATCGGTCGAGACACGTTGGAAAAAGTATATGCAGATGTTTTTGGCGGTGAAGCTGGGCTCGTCCGGCCGCAAATAATCTCTGGGACCCATGCCATTTCGATCGCTTTATTTGGTGTCCTTCGCCCAGGAGATGAACTTCTTTATATTACCGGAAAACCTTATGATACATTAGAAGAAATTGTCGGTATTCGAGGCAGCGGGGTTGGTTCTCTCAAGGAGTTCGGCATTTCCTACAACAGTGTTTCCTTAACAGAAGAGGGAACCATTGATTGGGATATGATCGCTAAAATGATCAAGCCGAATACAAAAATGATCGGAATTCAACGTTCCAAAGGGTATGATGTACGACCATCATTTTCTGTAGCAGAAATCGGAGAAATGATTCAATTTGTAAAAGAAATCAAGCCAGATGTGGTCGTGTTCGTTGATAATTGTTACGGGGAATTTGTGGAAGAGTTGGAGCCTTGTCACGTTGGTGCAGATTTAATGGCCGGGTCACTTATAAAAAATCCTGGAGGCGGTTTGGCCAAAACGGGGGGATATATTGTTGGTAAAAAGAAATGGGTAGACGCTTGTTCTTATCGAATGACCTCCCCTGGAATTGGAGCCGAAGCTGGAGCTTCTCTCTATAGCTTACAAGAAATGTATCAAGGATTTTTCCTCGCACCACATGTAGTTGGCCAAGCATTAAAAGGGGCAATTTTTACAGCAGCCATGCTAGAAAAATTAGGAATGAATTCCACTCCAAAATGGGATGAAAAGCGAACCGATCTCATCCAAGCCGTACAATTCGATGATCGGGAAAAAATGGTTTCTTTTTGTCAAGCCATACAATTCGCCTCGCCAATTAACTCTTATGTTACACCTCACCCTAGCTATATGCCGGGGTATGAAGATGATGTCATTATGGCGGCTGGAACATTCATTCAAGGAGCTAGTATTGAGCTGACAGCAGATGGTCCACTTCGACCGCCTTATGCGGCCTATGTGCAAGGTGGCTTAACTTACGCCCATGTTAAGATTGCTGTCTGTTTGGCAATTGATCATTTAGTAGAGAAAGGATTACTTACCTTATAAATAGAAAAATGTTGGGATAGTGATGAAAGCTATCCCATTTTTATTTTAAAAACCATGTTAGGTTTTCTTACATATCGTTGACATTTTTTCTAACGAGAAATATAATGACAATAAGTAATACAAATTAACTCGCGAGTTAAAGTTACTAGAAAGGTAGGAGGAGAATTTGGTGAGTGGAAAAGAAATTCGAAGATCAATGCCGCTGTTTTCCATCGGAACGGTCATGAAGCTTACTGATCTGACCGCAAGACAAATCCGCTACTATGAAGAACACCAATTAATTTCTCCTGCGCGAACAGATGGAAACAGGCGGATGTTTAGTTTAAATGATATTGATAGGCTATTAGAAATTAAGGATTTAATTGACCAAGGAATCAATATTGCTGGAATTAAACAATTGTTTATGGTCAAAGAACAGCAAAACGAGGTAATTGCACAAGAAGTGAAAAAGGCGAAACGTGAAGTGACAGATGAACAATTGAGAAAACTTCTTCGTAATGAATTGTTACATGCGAACAGATTGAATCGTTCATCATTACGCCAAGGGGATCTATCACGTTTCTTCCATTAAATTTTTAATAAATTGGGGGACAGTACGATGGCTAAGTACTCAAGAGAAGATATTTTACGGATGGCGAAAGAGGAGAATGTAAAATTTATCCGTCTACAGTTTACGGATATTTTAGGAACAATTAAAAACGTGGAAATTCCTAGTAGTCAATTGGAAAAAGCGTTAGACAACAAAATGATGTTTGATGGATCTTCCATAGAAGGATTTGTACGTATCGAAGAGTCTGATATGTATCTTTATCCAGATTTAGATACATGGGTAATATTCCCGTGGACAGCTGAAAAAGGGAAGGTTGCTCGATTAATTTGTGATATTTATAATTCAGATGGTACACCATTTGCAGGGGATCCACGCAACAACTTAAAGCGTGTGTTAAAAGAAATGGAAGAGCTTGGCTTTACAGATTTCAATCTTGGGCCTGAGCCTGAATTTTTCTTATTTAAATTAGACGAAAAAGGCGAACCTACCTTGGAGTTGAATGATAAAGGTGGCTACTTTGACCTTGCACCAACAGACCTAGGTGAGAATTGCCGACGTGATATTGTTCTTGAGCTTGAAGAGATGGGCTTTGAAATTGAAGCATCCCACCATGAAGTAGCACCAGGACAACATGAAATTGATTTTAAATATGCCGATGCCCTAACGGCATGTGATAACATTCAAACTTTTAAACTAGTCGTAAAAACGATTGCTCGTAAACATGGTCTGCATGCAACCTTCATGCCAAAACCATTATTTGGTGTAGCTGGTTCTGGTATGCATATGAATCTATCATTATTCAAAAATGGAGAAAATGCCTTCTATGATCCAAATGCCGATTTGAAATTGAGTGATACAGCTCGTCATTTCATTGCGGGTATTTTAAAACATGCGACTTCCTTTACTGCCGTGACGAATCCGACTGTCAACTCTTATAAGCGTTTAGTTCCAGGTTATGAGGCGCCTTGTTATGTTGCATGGTCAGCACAAAACCGTTCTCCATTAATTCGTATTCCAGCTTCTCGTGGTATGAGTACACGTTGTGAAATTCGCAGTGTTGACCCATCAGCGAACCCATATCTAGCGATGGCTGTTCTACTAAAAGCAGGATTAGATGGTATTAAAAACAAACTTACACCACCTGCACCAGTTGATCGTAACATCTACGTGATGACTGCGGAAGAAAGAATCGAGGAAGGAATTATCGATCTTCCGGCTACATTGGCTCAAGCATTAGAGTTATTGAAAAATAATGAAGTGGTTAAAGCCGGTCTTGGTGAACATATTTTCGAGCGTTTTGTCGATGCGAAAGAGATTGAATGGGATATGTTCCGTACCGTTGTACATCCTTGGGAGAGAGAACAATACTTAACAATGTATTAATAGATGGAAAAAGCCATGGTCCAAATATTTGAGACCGTGGCTTTTTTTTGTAAGTTTAATGAATTTGTCGATAAACACCGATAACTTTTCCTAAAATGGATACATTCTTTAAGATGATCGGCTCCATCGTTGAATTTTCCGGTTGTAGGCGAATATAATCTTTCTCTTTGAAAAATCTTTTGCAAGTAGCTTCATTATCTTCCGTCATCGCTACAACGATATCACCATTGTTGGCAGATTGCTGCTGTTTTACAATGACATAATCCCCATCAAGGATTCCCGCCTCAATCATACTTTCTCCCATAATTTCCAGCATAAAAATGGATTCTCCTGCAGGTGCAAGTCTTTCTGGAAGAGGGAAATATTCTTCTACATTTTCAATGGCGGTAATTGGAAGTCCAGCAGTAACTTTACCAACGACCGGAACATTAATCACGTTATTCCTTGGGATAGATGCATCTTCATCCGCTTCTAATATTTCAATCGCTCTAGGTTTTGTAGGATCGCGTCGGATTAATCCTTTACTTTCTAATCTAGCCAGATGTCCGTGTACAGTGGAACTGGATGCTAGTCCAACCGCTTCACCAATTTCCCGAACAGAGGGAGGGTATCCTTTCCGTTTCACTTCTTCTTTAATGAAGTCTAGGATATCCTGCTGCCTTTTTGATATTTTTACCATGATAAATTGCACCTCGTCTGGTTAATGTTGTCTTTATTATAACATGTTCTGCAACAGTATACAAACATAAGTTCGAAAACTACTTGACATCAAACAAATGTTCGTACTATAATCAAAACATCAAATGACGAACATATATTCTGTAAGAGGTGTGGTTTGATGAATAACCTATGGTCAAAATACTCTTATGCTATTATTCTCTTCCTTTTAAGTGGTACTTTTGCACTTATTCTTTCGTACCGACAAATTCCGGTACCGCAGGATCAATATATCACAGTAACGGTATCAGAAGGAGATTCCCTTTTGAAAATCGCCGGGCAATATTCCGAGCAACATACATTATCAAATGAAGAATTTATTGATTGGGTGAAAAAATATAATAAAATGGTTGGAGATCAAATTTTTCCTGGAGATGAAATTATGATTCCTGTTCGTAAAGAAGTTCCTTCTCCAAGACAATTAGCCAGTGCTTTGGAGGAATGATTGAATGAAAGCAGTAATATATTGTCGTGTCAGTACAAATAAGGAAACCCAAGAAACGTCCCTGGAGCGTCAGGAAGAAGAACTCATTCAACTTGCAAAACGGTATCAATTTGAAATTGATTCTATTATTAAAGAGCAGGCAAGTGGATATGATTTTGATAGAGATGGAATCCTTCAGTTATTAGAACGGATTAAGGACGAGGAAGTTCAAGCTGTATTAATTCAGGATGAGACAAGACTTGGCAGGGGGAATGCAAAGGTTGCGATCCTTCATTGTATTTTAAAAGAGGGGATTAAGCTTTATTGTATTGCTCATAATGGAGAGCTGCAGCTTTCAGACTCCGATTCCATGGTATTGAAGATTGTAAGTATGGTTGAGGAATATCAACGAAAACTACATAATGTGAAAATTAAGCGCGGGATGAAACGGGCGATTGAAAAAGGGTATAAACCTCAAAAAAACCTAAAGAATCTGGGTGTCAACTCTGGTCGTGAGAAAATAGAAGTTCCTGTTGAAGAAATTTACAAACTAAGAGCAAATGGACTAACATTTGCAGAAATAGCTTCCACACTAAGAGGCTTTGGATATAACATATCCAAGGCAACCGTTCATAGGAGATATCAGGAATATTTGGATAGCCAAGAGGAATAAGGGATATCCCTTGTCAAATTCATACTTTTTTTGTAAAATTAATTCTTATTGTAAGGAGTTTTTGAAAGGAATGGGCTTGAATGCTATCCAAAGAAAAGATTGCTAGAATTAATGAATTGGCCAAAAAAGCAAAAACGGAAGGTTTAACCGAAATAGAAGCTAAGGAACAATCAAAATTAAGAGCTGAATACTTAGCAGCTTTTCGTTCAAGTATGCTTGAGACACTCACTAATACAAAGATTATTGATCCGATGGGAAATGATGTTACTCCTGAAAAAATAAAAAATAGAAGAAAAAATAGGCTTCACTAACATCTGGGAATACAAATATTTGTATTCCTTTTTTAAATAGGATATTTTTTTACATATAGCTTAGAGTAAAAGTTCAATGGGGGATAGACACCTATGTTTGCGACCAATGATTAGTCTCATGTCTAAGAGGTGTTCATCTATTATGATTAAACTTGGAGCACATCTTTGAGATGGCAATGATCGTAATTGCACTGCATGTCCACCTTCTTGATTTAGGTGCTTGCGTTTTACGAACATATTTCCAACACCATGTGCCAATATGAAGGACAAAGTGGCATATATTTGAAAAACTAGTTGTAATTTGTTGAATTATTTGAAGCTCCACTATAATATTAATGTTGAGGTAAGATCCTATTGTGATAAAGAAAGGATGTAATTGATGTTTAATACAGTTGATGAATTATCTGTAACTACCATTCGTACACTCTCAATTGATATGATTGAGAAGGCGAATTCCGGACATCCGGGAATGCCAATGGGTGCTGCACCAATGGCGTATACATTATGGACAAGATTCATGAACCATAACCCAAAAAATCCTAATTGGTTTAACCGCGACCGTTTTGTCTTATCTGCTGGTCATGGATCTGCTTTATTGTACAGTATGTTACATCTATCTGGATATAATCTATCCATGGATGATTTAAAGCAATTCCGTCAATGGGGAAGCAAAACACCAGGACATCCAGAGTATGGACATACAGAAGGTGTAGAAGCGACGACTGGTCCACTTGGACAAGGGATTGCAATGGCTGTAGGAATGGCTATGGCAGAACGTCACCTAGCTAGCGTATATAATAAAGATCGTTATGAAATTGTGAATCATTTTACATATAGTATTTGTGGTGACGGGGATCTAATGGAAGGTGTTTCTGCGGAAGCTGCTTCTCTTGCTGGGCACTTGAAATTAGGCCGTTTAATTGTTCTTTATGATTCAAATGATATTTCCCTAGATGGAGACTTGAATAAATCTTTCTCTGAAAGTGTGAAAGAACGTTTCCAATCCTATGGATGGCAATATCTTCGAGTCGAAGACGGAAATAATTTAGAAGAAATTGCGAAAGCATTGGAAGAAGCAAAAAGCGATCTAGACCGTCCTACCCTTATTGAGGTAAGAACAGTTATCGGATATGGATCACCAAACCGTGCAGGTACTTCTGGAGTTCATGGAGCACCACTAGGCAAAGAAGAGTTAAAGCTTACAAAAGAAGCTTATCAATGGACTTTTGAAGAAGATTTCTACGTTCCTCAAGAAGTGTATGATCATTTCCAAAAACTGATCGTCGAACAAGGTGAGAAAAAAGAAAAAGAATGGAACGAACTTTTTGCTGAATACAAAAACGAATATCCAGAATTAGCTACTCAGCTTGAGCAAGCATTACGTGGCGAACTTCCAGAAGGATGGGATAAAGCAATCCCTGTATATAGCGAAGGAAAAGCTCTTGCTACCCGTGCTTCATCTGGTGAAGTATTAAATGGCATTGCGCAAAATCTTCCAATCTTAATTGGTGGATCAGCTGACCTTGCCGGTTCCAATAAAACCATGATCAAAGGATCTGGAGATTATATGCCAGGTTCTTACGAAGGTCGCAATATTTGGTTTGGTGTTCGAGAATTTGCGATGGGTGCTGCCATGAATGGAATGGCCCTACATGGTGGTGTAAAAGTATTTGGAGGAACGTTCTTCGTATTCTCAGATTACCTACGTCCTGCCATTCGCCTTGCTGCATTAATGGGTCTACCAGTAACATATGTCTTAACACATGACAGTATTGCTGTCGGTGAGGACGGTCCAACCCATGAACCAATCGAGCATTTAGCTGCTTTACGTGCCATGCCGAACCTTTCTCTCATTCGTCCTGCTGATGCGAATGAAACGGCAGCCGCATGGAAGCTGGCTGTTGAATCAACCAATAAACCAACAGCATTAGTCCTTACACGTCAAAATTTACCGACATTAAAAGGAACCGCAGAAAAAGCGTATGAAGGCGTATCTAAAGGTGCTTATGTGATTTCTCCAGCAGGAAAAGAAACTCCGGATGCGCTCCTATTAGCTTCTGGTTCAGAAGTAAGCCTTGCGATTGAAGCACAAAAAGCGTTAGCTGAGGAAGGTATTGATGTTTCAGTTGTAAGTATGCCTTCTTGGGACCGTTTCGAACAACAACCACAAGAGTACAAAGACTCTGTTTTACCTAAGAACGTGAAAAAACGACTAGGTATTGAAATGGGCTCATCCCTTGGTTGGCACAAGTATACAGGTGATGAAGGTGAAGTACTAGCCATTGATCAGTTCGGAGCATCAGCACCAGGTGAAAAGATCATGGATGAATTTGGATTTAATGTGAATAATGTAGTTGCACGTGTAAAAGCACTACTTCGCTAATAATTTTGTTAAGAGAGAACGATGAATCGTTCTCTCTTTTTTTGGGTTGGAATGTAAGATTTAAGCTGGGATGAATAGATAGGTTTGACCTTTCTTTCAATCGACAAAAAAAGTGAAAGTTTTTGCCGCTTTCAGACAAATGTTTCTTTTTCGATTTTTTATAATAAATGAAAGGAAAGTCGGCGAAGGAGAGGTCAGTGTGAGAAAATATCAATTATATTTAATAGAAGATGAATTTGCCACTCATTACTTCGGACGCGAGAGATTATTTTTTCAACTTTTTAAAGAACATTTGAATGCTAGTGGAGAACTTGCTTTTATTATTAATAAACAAATTGCCTATATCACTAAAAAAGTAGAAGTATTGAAAATACACCAGCTTATACAAAAACATCTTGGAAAACGAAAAGGATTTAAAGCCGATCATGGCGCATATACGATTGAATTGAGTGGAAAAATAAGTAAGGCGAAATTGGAAATATATCAAGACCTCCTCACGATTGAAGCAGATGGCAGTTATGAAGCGGAAACGATCTTTTTTGAAGTGTTAAGAAAATATGAATCATCGATTTTAGCGATTGATCTTGAACATGAGCGTTTTGGATGGCTAAAACCCATTAAAGAAAGAAAATATGTCTAATTGAAACGAAATATTGTGTAATTCCATTTTATTTAGTACACTGTAGTATGGTAGACAACATGAAGGAGGAAATTAGAATGATGTATGTTCTAGTTGGTATACTAGCACTGCTTGCTGGTGTAGCACTAGGATTTTTCATTGCTCGTAAATACATGATGAGCTATTTAAAGAAAAATCCACCAATCAATGAGCAAATGTTAAAAACTATGATGATGCAGATGGGTCAAAAGCCATCTCAAAAGAAGATCAATCAAATGATGCAAGCCATGAACAAGCATATGAAATAAAACGAATGGCTAGGACTCCCTTAGGAAATAAGGGGCTAATGCCGAAAAAGCCGCTTTTTGGTGAAATCAGAACCAGAGGAGCGGTTTTTTTAATGGGAATGAAAGATGAAACTTCCTAGAAAAGAGCACTCCATGATATTAAATAGACTATACTAATAATACTGCAACTAATGATGTAGGTTTGTTGGAGTAGAAATTTCTATTAAGTTGGAAAAGTTAATTGTAAAAGTATGTATGAAAGTGGGCTAATGATGATAAAGGAAATGGATATTCGATGACCTTTATACGGTGAAAGTTTTTCCCCAATGAAAATTAAAAAATCAACGGGAATAACCCTTGAAAAACAAAATGGAAGTAGGAGATATATTATCCAAAGGAAGATATAAAGGAGTACCTTCTTCTTATGGTAATGGTGAATTATGCCCAATAGATAAGTATAAAATTCGGAAGATTACGGGCTACTTTGGATAGCAGAGACTCTTCAAAAATACATAGATGTTTTTCGTAGTTATGGGGCCAAAGGCATTGATTGAGTAATTGGCGTGTTTTATGAAGGACAGTGCAATTTTATATTTGAACCAATATCTATTAAGTGAATTGGTGAATGAGGTATTCCCTTACAAGTAAGTTGTTATGAAGTCTTATTTAAGTAACGAGCAGGATAGGTGTTAAGAATGGATAATCATTTTGATGACTTTGTGTTACACTTTATGGACAATAAATTGATAAAAGGTCGTACAATATGAATGATTTTAAAGATATAAGAATTTATTTTCTTATGCTACCTTCTATCCTTATAGGAACTCTGGCAATGGTGTCATATGGTGTGACGGTTAGTCTTTGGATGCAAAACATAATAATTTGGATCATAGGAACTACTTTGAGTTCGGTCTTTATAATTAAGAATAAGAAAAGAAAATTTTTTATTGGTAATTTTAGTTACACCATTATTATTGTAACTTTATTAATTTTGCCGTTTTTCTTTAATGGATTAGATGGTGTCCATCGCTGGCTATCCTTTGGACCAATCAATCTGTATATAGCAAGTATTATTTTGCCTTTGTTATTGATTCATATATGGAAATTAGCATTAAATAAACGTGAACATTATGTATTAGGATTAACCATTATTACATCAGTGATATTACTATTTCAGCCAGATGCAGGTCAATTAACTGCATTTGCATGTGCGACTGCATTCTTTGTATGGAAAATACTTAGTAATAGGATGATAAAGATACTATTCATTACATTTACAGCAGCCATTTGTGTTATATCGTGGGTTTTTCTCGATGATTTAGCACCAGTTCCTTATGTAGAACATATTATCTTTTTAGTTGCAGACTTAGGGAATTTTTGGTTTATATTAGGTATTTTCTCACTTATATTATTATTATTTCCATTCTTTTTTTATGGACGGAAAAGTATGATTTCTTTATCATTAGGAGTCTACTATCTAATGACGATGATTGTAACTTTAATTGGTTATTTCCCCATGCCAATCATGGGGTATGGAATATCACCCATTATTGGTTACCTAATTTCTATTACCTGGCTAAATAAAAATAAAGAAAAGTTTGTTTAGAAAGTTATTCAACTAAAGAGGGCTTTAGTAAAAGAAGAAAGGGTTCTACATATTAAATATGACTAATATGTAGAACCCTTTCTTTTTCAATCTATTTTTAAATGAGGTCTTGATTAACTTAGGGAAGAGTAAATTCTAAATCTTTATTATTTTATTAATATTTGGTAAAATGAAACCTCGGAATACGAAATATTTTTAGGTCATTATTGGAGTTGAACGACTTCATATTTTGGGGGCAGAGATATGAGGGTTTTTTTAGAACTTAGCTGGTTTTTTAAACAAGAGAAAAAGGCCTATCTTTCTGGAATTTTCTTTTTGTTATTGGTCGCTTTCTTGCAAGTGGTACCGCCCAAAATCATTGGGCGTGTGACGGATCATATTAACGAAGGAACCTTGACAAAAGGATTACTTGTTCAATATGTGTTACTTTTGATTGGTATCGGACTTCTTATGTATGGATTACGATATTACTGGAGAATCATGATTTTTGGTTCAGCTGTGAAGCTAAGTAAGATTTTAAGGGATCGTTTATATCACCATTTCACCAAAATGTCTCCATCTTTTTATCAAAAAAGTCGGATTGGAGATCTAATGGCTCATGCGACTAACGATCTGCAAGCGATTCAACAGACGGCGGGAGCAGGAATTTTAACCCTTGTTGATTCTCTGTCAACAGGCGGATTTGTGATATTGATGATGGGATTTACGATTAGCTGGAAATTAACATTGATTTGTTTACTTCCGATGCCTTTCATGGCGATATTGACTAGCTGGTTTGGAACGATGCTACATAGAAGTTTTCATCAATCACAAGAGGCCTTTTCTTCCTTAAATGATAAGACACAGGAAAGTATGACGGGAATCAAGGTCATCAAAACATTTGGCCAAGAAAAAGAAGAAGTGGAGGATTTTAGAAAGCATTCAGAGGATGTCGTGCGCAAAAATATCGTTGTGGCTAAAATTGACTCTTTATACGACCCTACTATTTCTATTATTGTTGGTATCTCCTTTTTTTTATCTATCGTATTTGGTGCAAAATATGTACTCAATGGTGAATTGACGATCGGCGATTTGATATCGTTTACAACCTATTTAGGTTTGTTAGTTTGGCCCATGCTTGCCTTTGGCTGGTTGTTTAATATCGTTGAACGAGGTCGTGCTTCCTATGACCGGGTTTCCACTTTATTAAAGGAAAGAGTAGAAATGAAAGATGCTGATGGAGCATTGGATATCGTTCCGTGCGGTGATATTGTCTATTCCATTTCCGAATTCACTTATCCCGGGGAAACCTCACCAGTTTTAAAAGGTATTTATTTTACCCTAAAAAAAGGAGAAACCCTAGGGATTGTCGGAAAAACAGGCGCAGGGAAAACTACCTTATTGAAGCTTTTCATTCGGGAATTTGAAGGGTATCAAGGTTCTATTACTTTTGGGGGACATGCGCTGCAAGAATATAAGATAGAGAGATTAAGGGAGGCCATCGGCTATGTCCCACAAGATCATTTTTTGTTTTCTACGACTGTAGCGGAAAACATTGCCTTTACGAATCCTGAGTCTGATCAGAAAGAGATTGAACAGGTGGCCAAACTCGCTCATATTCATGAGGATATTCTTCAATTTACCAATGGATACAAGACGATTGTAGGGGAGCGGGGGGTATCTTTATCAGGTGGACAAAAACAGAGAATTTCCATTGCTCGTGCTTTATTAATGAATCCCGAAGTGTTAATCTTGGATGATTCTTTATCTGCTGTAGATGCGAAAACAGAAGAAGCCATCCTCTCCTCCCTAAAACAAAATCGCGAAGGAAAAACAACGATTATTACCTCCCATCGATTAAGTGCCATCCAACATGCCAATCTCATCCTTGTACTTGAAGACGGAAAAATTATTGAACGGGGTACACACGAAGAATTGATGGGTCAAAACGGTTGGTACAAAGAAATGTATTTACGCCAGCAGTTGGAAGAGCTGGTGGAGCATGGGGGACATTAATATGAAAGAACAATTTCATTTATCGAAACAGGAACAAAGGAAGGTGTTATTTCGCCTTCTTTCCTATACAAAACCGCATAAAAAGCGAATGGTGATCGCCTTTCTTTTATTACTCATGACTACGATATTAGAAATTATCCTACCCATTTTGGTGAAAATCTTTATTGATGATTATTTAACACCAGGAAAATTGGAGTTTCAGCCATTGCTTTTACTCGGTACCTTGTATATGGGAATTCAAGTAGTGAAAGCTCTATTATTATTTTTTCAACTGGTGAAATTCCAAGAAATTGCGCTATTGATCATTCAGCAACTTCGAATTGATTTGTTTTCAAAAGTCCAAGCTCTTGGATTGAAATATTTTGATCAAACACCGGCCGGTAGTATTGTCTCCCGAGTAACAAACGATACAGAAGCTATTAAAGATATGTTTGTCACCGTTCTCGCTACGTTTATTCAAAGCGGATTTCTACTAGGCGGTATTTTCGTGGCGATGTTTCTGTTAAATGTAAAACTTGCACTATTTTGTGTCGTGCTCATTCCTATCTTAATCTTTGTCATTCACTTATACAGGAAATGGAGTTCAAAGTATTACCTTGATATGCGGGAAAGACTCAGCCAGTTAAATGCAAAGTTAAACGAGTCATTACAAGGGATGGCCATCATTCAGGTATTTCGTCAGGAAAAACGACTACGACGAGAATTTGGGGTAATCAATCATCAACATTATCATGCAGGAATGAAGAATATTAAAATCGATGGACTCCTTTTACGCCCAGCCATTGATTTGATTTATATATTTGCTTTAATACTGGTCTTAAGTTACTTCGGGGTTACTTCTTTCGAGACAACGGTAAAAATTGGTGTCATTTATGCTTTTATCAATTATTTGGAACGCTTTTTCGAACCTGTAAATCAGATGATGATGAGGCTTTCCCTTTTCCAGCAAGCCATTGTCGCTGGTTCTCGTGTGTTTAAACTGCTTGACGAGGAAGAATTGGCACCCGCGCAAAAAAACAGTTCGAAAACCATTGAACAAGGAAAAATTGAATTTAAGAATGTGAGTTTCTCTTATGATGGAAAACGGGATGTCTTGAAAAATATATCTTTTACGGCTCATCCCGGAGAAACAGTCGCACTAGTCGGCCATACGGGTAGTGGAAAAAGTTCAATCATCAACTTGATGATGCGATTTTACGAATTTGATCGTGGGGATATTTTTATTGATGGAGAATCCATTCGGAATTATTCAAAGAAGGAGTTGCGGAATAAACTAGGTCTTGTCTTACAGGATCCGTTTTTATTTTTTGGAACGGTCAAAGATAATATCCGCCTCCATAACAAAGATTTGACGGATGAGCAGGTGAAAGAAGCGGCAAAATTTGTTCAAGCCCATCGTTTTATTGAACGATTGGAAAATGGCTATGAACATCAGGTCGTGGAGAGAGGGGCCACTTTCTCTAGCGGTCAGCGGCAATTAATTGCGTTTGCACGGACGATTGCGGCCAATCCGAAAATTCTCATTCTCGATGAAGCCACAGCCAATATTGATACAGAAACAGAGGAAGAGATTCAAATGGCCCTTTCCAAAATGAGAAAAGGACGCACAACGATTGCCATTGCCCATCGATTATCGACCATCCAGGATGCCGATTTAATTCTCGTTCTACACCAAGGTGAAATTGTTGAACGAGGAACCCATCAAGAACTCCTTTCACTCGGTGGTCTCTATTATAAAATGTTCCTTCTGCAAAACGGTGCAGTGGAACATACCCTGTAAGATGAATGTCTGTTTCTCCCTAGTCGAATAGGAATCGGAAGCTCTTGTTGCTTTGTCATGTTGCCGCTGAGCCAGAGTAAAAATTTGATAGGATGAAATAGAGGCATAATGATAATCCTTATTTCCTCTCTCTTGAAAAAGTTAGGTGACTCTTCATTTAAGAGGGGATTAGATATGGGAAATCTTGTGTTTTAAGCCTTAACCGCAGAAAAAAAGAACGTCCATTGATAGATGGGCGTTCTTATGTTTATTAAAATTCGTTGAGAAAGGCTGTTCCGATAATTCCTATTAGGGATACAGTAAGGATCACAACGACACTAAGAACAACAGAAATCCATTTTCCTTTTCCCGAATTTCGAATACCTACTATAAGAGCGAGAATAGGGCATAGGATCATGGCAATTACAACGATTGGACCTAGACTTCCAAGTGAGATGCCCGATTGAATGAGACCAAAAAGAAGAAGGGATATGGCTAGTAATAGATAGGGGACAATTTTGGACATTGTTGAACCTCCTTTTTCCCAATAGATGGAATATGTTTATTGTACTATAAACGCACCCAATAATTATATATTATGGATAAATTTACCTTTTGTTTTATCAAAAAATCCGCTAAAAAAGAAAAAACCTGGTAAATGAACAGTACTCCAATGATTAGGGATGCCTAATGATTGAAGCAGTTCACTGACTAGGTTTTTAATATCTTGAGGAAGAAACATGATTCAAATGTTGTCGATAATATTCATTGATTAAATGATCAAGTTCTTGGCTGTAACGAATCGCAACGGTAGACGTTAAGCCGTTGCTATTAGCGACTTTAATTAATTCAGCTCGCTTTTTTTCAATTAATGTGATTAAATCATTTTTGATCACGGCCGCGGTCCTTTCTGGAAGACTCCTGAGTTTGAAAATAGTAGTAGAACCTGAGTCTATCAAAATGACATTGTTTTACTAGTATAACCTAACTTGTCAATTATTTCAAAGGGAATTGTAAAAAAATATCCAATTCAAACGGAGGGATTGGGGATGAATCCGAAACTTGTCACAAAATATTTACGTTCATCTTCACCTTTTGGATGAAAATTTTGTTAGAATGAAGAGGGATTGACCATATTAGGAGTGTTTTTATGTCAGATGTAAATATTTTTATGGCCATCGGTGCAGGCTTTTTGAGCTTTATTTCTCCTTGCTGTTTGCCGTTGTATCCAGCTTTCCTATCTTACATAACCGGCATGTCTGTAGGAGAAATAAAATCAGAAAATGCGATGCTACAAAAACGGAGTCTTTTGCACACTTTGTTTTTCTTAATCGGTTTTTCAGTCATCTTTATCGCCATTGGGTTTGGTACTTCATTCGTGGGAAGCTTTTTCCGGGAATATAAGGATTTAATCCGCCAATTGGGAGCTATTTTTATTGTTTTCTTTGGTTTAATGATAGTTGGTGTTTTAAAACCAGAGTTTTTGATGAAAGATCGCCGAATCGAGTTCAAAAACCGTCCCTCTGGATACCTTGGCTCGATACTCATCGGGATGGCATTTGCGGCTGGATGGACACCTTGTACCGGACCAATTTTAGGATTTGTTATTTCACTTGCAGCATCGAATCCAAGCCAGGGCGTCATTTATATGACAGCCTATTCTCTTGGCTTTGCCGTTCCATTTTTCATTTTATCTTTCTTTGTTGGTCGACTAAATTGGATTAAGAGAAACAGCGTGAAAATCATGAAAATTGGTGGTACCATCATGATTATCATGGGGGTAGTGCTGTTCTTTGATTGGATGACGAAAATCATTCAGTTTTTGTCACCATTATTTGGTGGCTTTACTGGATTTTAATGGTTGGAAACCGTTTTGGGTGGAATCCCAGAATGGTTTTTTCTTTTATGATGAGAATTGGTAAAAATGGGGACTAAAATGTGTCAAAATCACTTACATCCACTATAAAATTCGATATAATGGGGAAGGAAACATTTCAAGGGAAGAAGGATTCGAATGAATTACGTTGTTATTTCTTCAATTGGTGCGGTTTTTATGGGGTTTCTTGCACTATATGTCCGCATGAAAGCAGCCAAAAAACCAACGAATGTAAGGAAAATCATCATGCCTCCTCTTTTTATGTCCACCGGAGCCTTGATGTACGTCGTGCCTGAATTTCGGTTAACTCCTATAGAAATGTTAGAGTCGATCGCGCTTGGTATGATTTTTTCCATCCTTTTAATCAAAACCTCGAAATTTGAAATTAGAGACAATGAAATTTATTTAAAACGTTCCAAAGCGTTTATTTATATCTTGGTAGGTTTGTTAATTTTCCGTTTAGGATTGAAAACGATCTTAAGCTCAACGATCGATTTTGGGGAATTGAGCGGTATGTTTTTCTTGCTGGCGTTTAGTATGATTGTGCCATGGCGCCTGGCGATGTATCTCTCATATAAAAAGCTTTATCAACAGCTCCATGGGAAAAAGTGAGAAACATTGGTCCTTTTAGTGGATCAGTGTTTTTTATTGTTTATTTCATTGGTATGATATGGGATAAATCTTGATTTTTTAAACGTGTAGAACAAAATATTAAAAATTAGATTATAAAACTGTAAAAATGTTTAGATGTATAAAAAATGACCTCGAAAAAGGAGGTCCATTCATCATCATCTTGAATGATAACCGATGATTTTCATTTTAATTTATCAGGATTCTTAATTTTTATTGATGCTACCTCACCACAATCCAAGCAAACGGTATACACTTTCTCTGAACCAATGGCCATTTTTTTATCTAAAGGTCGTAGATTTATATAATCCGTTGCTTGTATAAATGAATTTCCTCCACAATTCTTACAATTCATTTTGTATCACCCCCTAAACTATATGATAACAGAGTTTGTAAAATTAAAATCATTTAGATAGTGGGGTGACAAGTATTAAAGGTATCATTTTTTACATTCATGATAGAAAAGGAAATCACCAAGTGGTTCCGAAATCATAAGATTTTCCTCTAATCGTTAGAAAGGGAAGGGGGAATAGATTTTGAGCAAAAAAAAACCGTCACCTAAAAAGGGACGGTCTAGAATAAATGCTCATATGGTGTAATATCAATTTTATTTTCAAATAGTTTTTTACGTAAAAATTTATGATCACGTTTGGGTGTCGCTTGGATGTAACCGCGAATCACCAAATCCTCGGTAATCTTCGGAACCTTTTCTTTTAAGGCAAGTTCGCCAATTTTACCGGCAATTTTATGTCTGGCTACATCTCGGAATAATTCAGGAACAGGACTGACAAGATCCTCAAGGAGCGCTTTTTCTTCAGGGCCCCATAAATGCTGAGATTCTTTCACATAATACTCTTCCCAATCCATTTCAGACTTGCCATCTTCCTTAGGCATTCGTTTTAAAAATTTCCGGAACATAAAATAGCCGCCAATGGCAAACATGAAAACTAATAGAAAAATCCAAATAAGGATAAACCACAAAAACCAACCTTGAAGCATGTTTATTCACCTACAAAGACTAATGATATCCTTATTATAGTCTGTTTGAAAGAAAAATGACAAGCATGCTTATTCCTATTAAGGTGAAGGTACTACATAATAATAAGCGTTTTGCTCTTCTATTGAACAAATGGATGTACTATTGTAATATAAGTGTTGTCAATCCATTCACTTACTTAGACGGGGCTGGATGAGAGACTGGTGTTCTCCACGGTCTTCAAAACCGCTTGAGACCACCGTGTGTGGTCTGGTGGGTTCGATTCCCACACAGTCCCGCCAAAAATGTTATTTGATAACATTGATTCTTATATTGCCCTCCAGGGTTTCAATGCTTATTAACGAATGACAGTGTACAGTCAATTAGTAACACCGTATTACATAGTTGATATTCAGTAGTAGATCCTCTTTCGCAAACCATTGTGGAAGGGGATTTTTTATGCGTAAATTTTGTTTCGAGGTAAAATAACCTAATTCACAATGATTCCTATAATAAAGTCGGAAATGTTTGAAGAATTCCTTAGATTAGTAAGTTTAAGAAGCTAGACTCCAAATGATATTATTTTATGCAGATAGCTTTAAAACGTCTTGTAACTCTTGTATAGTCTTGACTGGACTACAAGTTATAATATTGTAAGCTTTTTTTAACCTATTCACACTAAAGTAACAACTTTTAAAAATAATCCAGTATATTATGGATTTAATTTTTTTTCATTATTCAATTTAAAGAATAACTTAATATATATTTGTTCATAGTACATTGCAACTTGAAGAAATATTTTAAAAGGTAGTTTGAGAAACTTTTGTTATTTTTAAATCTTCTTACTTACCGGAGGGTAAGGTGTGAAAAATTATCATTAGGATCGATGAAGGCTCTAGAAAAATTCTTAATCTGTTCTATTGCTCTTCCTCTATTATTTATGATATTCCCAACTGGATCGTCTAAGCTTGTAGCAAGGAATTCATCCGTCAGAATACTCCTAATATGATTTCCTGTTTTTAGAGTCAATATCCTTTCGAGTTTCACCCTCAAATAATTTCACTAATCTAGGTTCTCTCTTGCTAAGTATTTCAATTAAAAGTTCTCTGTTCATTATGTAAACTCTCCTTCCACGCACTCCTTGTTTTAACCTAAGTTGTTATCACATTACTATACTTAATTAATACAACGACAGCGTGTGAATTTCATCATGTAAGATCCCATTTAAGTAAGGGAAAGACCAGTGTGATCGAATTTCGTCACACTGGTTTTTTGTTTATTCCGTTTTGCTTCCTCTTATTGAAACAAATGAACGCTGATTAGGGCGACTTACCCTTATCACAACCTATGTAGGTGAATATTCCGGTATTTTTCCAAACTCTTATGGTTCATTGGCCAAATGACTTTGAAGATTTAAATTTTGTCACAAAATTTTCACTATTCCTCCTGTCCTTTTTCTATCTTTCTACCTATATAAGAGTTGAAAAGTATTTTAGTAGAAAGGATAGTGGTTGAACATGGCAAGGTATCGAATGGTGCGTACAGAGTTTTGGAAGAATCCGATTGTATTGGAAGAGATGACGCCTGAGGATAAATATTTTTATCTGTATCTTTTAACCAATCCGTATACGACTCAAATTGGCATTTATCGTATTACGAAAAAACAAATGGCGTTTGATTTAGGGTATTCGATGGAGAGTGTAAATGCATTAATGGAACGATTCACAAACCATCATCAATTGATTCGATACAATCCAGAAACAAGAGAGCTCGCCATTAAAAATTGGGGAAGAGATAATTTGCAGAAAGGCGGAAAGCCAATCATGGATTGTATTTTATCTGAATTAAAAGACGTCGAGGACCTTTCTCTTATCCTTTATGTTTCAGAATCGATCCCTAAACAAGAAATTAAAAATCTCTATGAATCTTTTTACGAACAAGAAAGGAAATGGATTTCCAAACCCGTTGATAATGACCTAAATAGAACGGAAGAAGAAATGATGGACGATACGTTCGTGACTCATCATACGATACGTGGGCAAAAACAAAAAGAAAATAAAAAAGAAAAACAAAAACAACAACAAAACCTATATCCAGATGTACAGAGTCATTCGAACTTAGATCCATCTTTATCAGTATGCCAACCCTCAGAAGAGGTAAAAGAAATTATTGAGTTTTGGGATGCAAATGGATTTGGAATTTCCAACATATATGCGAAACAACAGCTGTTGTCGTGGTTAGAGGATTCAAGCTTTTTACAGCCAAAAGAAATGATTTTAAAAGCGATGCATATTGCATGTTTAAACAATAAGCGAAATTTAGGCTATATTGTTGGGATTCTCAAAAACTGGGAAAATAAATCTCTATTGACAGTAGAAGAAGTGGATTCGTCTAAAGAGTACCCACAGTTTGAGCATAAAGCTAGGGGGAAAGCTCATTCTTTTTCTGGCGGAAGAGTGATTCCAAATGAATTTACACTGGACCTCACAGCAGGTGAAGAATCATGAGTATCGTTGAAAAAACGTTTCTAGGAAGCTTGATGAAGGCGGAGTATTTACTCAAAGATACCGTGGTTCGACCCGAACAACTTGAAAGTACGCGCCACCAAGAATTAATGCGTCGGTTTCTGGAATTTAACCAAGCTGGAAAAAATATTGATTTGCTTACGTTGACCACTTTACCTGACCTTGAAATATATGGTGGGATGTCCTATCTTGTTGAGCTCCAATCGTATGCTGATGTAGAAAATATCGACATAATCGAGAAGCTCATCCTTGAACAATGGAAGGAACGGGAGAAGCGGAACATCTTGACGGTTGCTGCCATGAATGATTGGGAGATTGCAAAGGTGATTACCGAATTAGATAAAATTAACCAGTCGAAGATCGAGGATCATACCCCTTTAACACAATCGTTAGCCAACATGTATGAAGCACCTTGGGAGGATCGGAAGCCACAGACAAGTGTCACTACAGGAATTAAAAAATTGGACGAAGTAACTGGAGGCTTTCAGAAAGGGGAAGTAACGATTCTGGCAGCAAGACCATCAATGGGAAAAACGGATGTGATGCTACATTTTGCCAAAATGTCGGGGTGGGCAGGCTATTTGCCGCTTGTATTTTCTCTGGAAATGCCTGAGAGGCTGATCACATCCCGATTAATAGCTTCAACGGGAGGATTTAACCGGATAAAAATGCGGGATCCGAGAAAAATGCTTACACCCAAACAGAAGAAGAAATGGTCAGAAGTGATTGCCGATCTCAATGAAACCAATATACAAATTTTTGATGGGGCGGGGCAAACGATCCCGGAAATGAGAGCGAAAATACGAAAAATGATGCATCAATATCCATCCAGGAAACCGATCATTTTTATCGATTACTTAACCCTGATCCCATCGGGCCAACTTTACGGAGGGAATTCCCATTTACAAGTAACCGAAATATCGAAATCTCTCAAAACAATGGCAAAAGATTTTGAATGCCCTGTGATCTGTTTAGCACAACTAAATCGTTCGGTGGAATCACGAGCGAATAAACGGCCATTAATGTCAGATATTCGGGAATCGGGCAGTGTGGAACAGGATGCAGATGTCATATTGTTCTTATATCGTGAAGCGTATTATGACAAGGAAACTCAAAATCGTTCACTTGAAATCATTGTGGCGAAAAATCGAAATGGCCCAGTGGGGACCATTTCTGTGAACTACAATGAGCATACAGGGGCCATTGAGGATGGAAAGGAACAGAGCAACTAGCTGGAAAAGGCAATACATAGTTGATAACAAAAAAACGAGGTGTTTCGGTATGTTGGTGAGTGAGTTGTATGAGGAATGTTTACAATATGGAGTCTCCACTTTGGCACATTGCCTTTATTATTTGCTTATGGAGAAGAAAATTTCATTACATGACGATATATCCAACATCCATATTAATCAAATTGATCGGCAAAAAATAGAGGAATTGGTTCGAAAAAATGTGCTGGGGCTTTATAAGATAGGGATCTACTCCTTGAAGGTGAACAAGAAGGATTTTGTCTTTATTTTTGCAGCTACCAAAGAAGAGGCAATCGAATTTTTTATCAACACCTTTCAACAAGCTCCAATGAACTGTCACGAATATCCGCTTGATTTTCAAATAGAAAGAGGAAATGAGGTGATTACGTTTCGGGAGATGAGAAAGGAGTTTGAGCGGTTTCCGGCGATAGCGGGGTATTTCTGTCGTGAGTGGTGAGAAAGAGGAAGGGATGGTTAGAAGCAGATTTGCTGTTCTTTCATCTTTCCTTCCGCAAAATGGTAACCGCCGTAATTGAACCGGCGGTTACCTCGTCCCTTATTTTCTTGTTAATTGCGCTTTCTTACGTTCCATGGCTTTTAGATCGAAGCGATCGGCATTCATCACCTTAACCCAAGCAGCGATAAAGTCGTTCACAAATTTTTCCTTGTTATCATCTTGAGCATATACTTCGGCAATGGCGCGAAGAACAGAGTTGGATCCAAACACAAGATCCACTCTTGTTGCTGTACGTACGACTTTTCCGGTTTTACGATCACGTCCTTCATAGAGGTTTTCGCCAACTGGTTTCCATTCTACGCTCATATCGAGAAGGTTGACAAAGAAGTCATTCGTGAGTTGACCGACGCGATCTGTAAATACGCCATGCATCGTTCCTCCAAAGTTTGTACCTAGAACACGCATACCGCCAATTAGAACGGTCATTTCTGGTGCTGTAAGACCTAACAGTTGAGCTTTATCAACGAGTAACTCTTCTGGACTTACACGATAGGATTTCTTTAAATAGTTTCGGAAACCGTCCGCCACAGGCTCCAGCACGTGAAAGCTTTCAACATCGGTTTGTTCGAGCGTGGCATCACCGCGACCTGGGGCAAAAGGAACCGTTACATCAAAGCCAGCATCTCGTGCAGCTTTTTCTATAGCAGCACAACCGCCCAGGACAATCAAATCGGCTAAACTGACTTCCACATCCAGTTCTTTTTGAATGTTTTCCAATACTTGAAGGACTTGTGCCAATTGTTCGGGCTCATTCACTTCCCAGTCTTTCTGTGGGGCAAGACGAATCCGGGCGCCATTGGCTCCGCCACGATGATCGGATCCACGGTAGGTGCTAGCAGATGCCCAAGCCGTTGTTACCAACCTGCTAACAGTAAGCCCAGAGTCTAAGATTTTTGCTTTTATGAGAGCAATATCCTCTTCTGTTAAATCATAATTTCCAGCTGGTACCGGATCTTGCCATATGAAATCTTCTTCTGGTACTTCCGGACCTAAATATCTTGTTTTTGGACCCATATCACGGTGTAATAGTTTAAACCAAGCACGGGCAAAGGTATCGGCAAACTCCTGTGGATTTTCATAGTAACGGCGGGCAATCTTTTCGTATACCGGATCATGACGTAGGGCCATATCAGCTGTCGTCATCATGGTTGGTACTTTAATAGATGGATCTTCTGGATCGGGTGCCAGATGCTCCTCAGCCGGGTCTACGATCATCCACTGCCAGGCTCCAGCCGGGCTCTTTGTTAACCACCATTCATAGCCAAACAACAGCTCAAAATATCCATTATCCCACTTCGTTGGGTTCGCGGTCCAAGCCCCTTCAATTCCACTTGTAATCGTGTCACGGCCTTTGCCTGAACCGTACGTGCTCAGCCATCCTAATCCTTGTGCTTCAATAGGTGCCGCCTCTGGTTCCGGTCCGACATGGGAAGGATCTCCAGCACCGTGGGCCTTACCAAATGTATGACCTCCAGCTATAAGGGCCACGGTTTCTTCATCATTCATCCCCATTCGTGCAAATGTTTCACGAATGTCACGTGCTGCCGCAACAGGATCCGGTTTCCCATTTGGGCCTTCTGGGTTTACATAGATCAGTCCCATTTGGACCGCAGCCAATGGATTTTCAAGCTCCCGATCGCCTGTGTACCGATTATCACCAAGCCATGTTGTTTCAGACCCCCAGTAAATATCTTCTTCCGGGTGCCAAATATCTGGGCGTCCAGCACCGAAGCCGATAGTTGGGCCACCCATGGATTCAATGGCTACATTTCCTGCTAAAAGTAGCAAGTCCGCCCATGAGATTTTATTGCCATACTTTTGCTTAATCGGCCATAGGAGTCTTCTTGCTTTATCGAGACTGGCATTGTCCGGCCAGCTATTCAGTGGAGCAAAACGCTGGTTGCCTGTACCGCCGCCGCCTCGTCCATCACCAATACGGTATGTACCGGCAGCGTGCCATGACATGCGAATAAACAAAGGACCGTAATGTCCATAGTCCGCTGGCCACCAATCTTGACTATCGGTCATCAGTTTACGAAGATCTTCTTTCAAAGCATTATAGTCTAACTTTTGAAATTCCTCTGCATAATCGAAATCTTCGCCCATCGGATTTGATTTCCTGTCATGTTGATGAAGAATATTTAAGTTTAAGGCATTTGGCCACCAGTCCCGATTGGTTGTACCACTTGATTTGGCCCTTGTAGCACTACCGTGAAAGGGACATTTTTCGTTTGAATGATTGTTCTTCACATCCATGAATCTCTTCACTCCTTCTATGGAAATAAGGTCAATAGGTGATTCATCTAGTTTTTTTCATAAAAACTAGCATGATATTAATTATTTATGAGTGCACGTGGAAGAAAATGATGAATTGCAACAACTAATTCATGCGGGTTTTCGTCTACTTGATGGTGAAAAAGGGGTACAAAAGGAAGAAAATCAGATATTATTTTTTGTTAATAAATAATTTTCTGATATTTATTATAGAGCTATTGAAGAAGATATAGCAAATGATCTGCCTAGGTGTGAAGTAATAGGGAAAATAGGAAGGAGAAGCGTATTATATAAAAAGCAAATCTGATCTGTTGGAATCGTTGTTATAGTTGTGGGATTTTTCAAAAAAATGAAATAGATTTTTTAATTCATACTTTACAGATAGGAATTTAAGGTTTATAATGCAATTAATCTTAATCAATGGTTCGATCGAATCGTGAAAGAGGTGTTTCGGGATGAGAAGAAGCGATGATAAAAAACGACAAAAACTAATAAATAAACTTATCTTCTTAAATGTATACGATAAAGACGATCAACAACTTTATGAGATGTCCCTTTCCAAATTAAAAAATGAATATAGAAGATATCGATCACAAATACATCCTCATGGGGAGTATGGATCCATTCAATTTGTATAAATAAGAAAAAAGAATTCCCATTTGGTACTTCCTCATCACTTGGTGCCAATCCTTTGTTTGCCTTCCTATATGATCCTTTTCTTCTATGAGATTGGTAGTAAATAACCGGCTGGCAGGTTCCATTCTACAAAAACTTGCCAGCCCAATGCTGCCACCAAAATGATTTAATCCCCATTAGATCAAAGTATTTCCTTCTTTCAATCAATCATTTTTCCTTAATGCCCCTGCTTCTCGGGAAGTAATCGCCCCTTGTCCAGCACTAACATCAATTTGAATTTCCTGTTTCACTTTTTGGGCATCGGTCCCCGCAAAGTTTGTTTGCAAAATCGAATTTGCATTTAACGTCTTATTCGTTTTCTGCCTATTTTGCATATCGATCCTCCTCTCTTATCAGGATTCATGTTTATTATGAACACCAGTAAGGAGAAACATCCTAAATGGACTATTTATATAAATACAAATTAGTTTCCGTTACTGTTTTTACATCCTTATTGGCAAACGGTGCCACATAAAGATAAAACGAAGCATATATGGCAAGAATAATAGTTAGATAGAGTGGAATTAATAGGAATCGCTTTTTCTTCTTTTCTTTCGCTTTTTTATACTTTTGTAAACTAACCACCTTATTGTTCTTACTCATGCTCACTCATCTCCCGCAATATATGATTATTCCTATCATATATCATTATCAGAATTTTGTAAAAATTAAATATTTTTTAAGTGTACATTTTTTACATTCCTCTTAAACTTGTCAGAAAACTCGAATGTAAGGGAGAGACGATTAATATAGTAGTGGTAACGGGCAATCAATGACAGATGACTGAATAGAAAGCTTCTAGAATAAATGAAAGAATGATGTGAGTGATCAAGGGAGGGATTCCATGCTGCATATCGTAGCGTGTATTAAGCAAGTGCCTGATACGAAAATTATTAAGTTGAATCCGAAAACAAATACGATGGACCGTCGGACGGCTCCAGCCATTTTAAATCCATATGATGCCCATGCGGTGGAAGAAGCGGTTCGATTAAAGAAAAGATATGGAGGAACCGTTTCTGTTGTGACAATGGGCCCACCTCCTGCAGTCAGTGCCATTAAAAAATGTATTGAAATAGGCGCGGACGAAGGATATTTAATTACGGACCGTCGGTTTGCGGGAGCCGATACATTAGCAACAAGTTATGCAGTGACAAAAGCGATTGAAAAAATCGCCAAAACCAAGCCAGTTGATCTAATCATCTGTGGAAAAATGTCTATTGATGGGGATACCGGTCAAGTTGGGCCAGGAATCGCAAGAAGGCTTGATATCCCACCATTAACTTCAGTAAACAAAGTAGTGGAAATTAATAAAGAAGAAAGTTATGCCATCGTCCACCGTAAGTTAGAGGACGGATATGAAGTCGTCCGTTCCACTTTGCCATGTTTGTTTTCTGTTGAAAAAACAATTAACGAAGTGCCATACTCACCTCTTCCTAACATGATCAGAGCTGCTAGATATAAGCCGCATATTTGGTCTGTCGATGATTTGGAAGGAGTCGATGTGAAGCAGCTTGGTTTAAAAGGGTCCCCAACGATTGTCTCCAAAGTATGGGCTCCGCCGAAACCAACAGGAGGGACGTTTATAGAAGGAAGCCCAACGGAGCAAGTGGAACAATTACTCTCTATTATTCTTGAAAAGAAAGAACTGTTCGAACAAAAGGGGGAAAGATAAGTGAATTTACAAGATTATAAAGGTGTTTGGGTTTTCATCGAACAAAAGGACGGAGTGGTTGCCCCTGTTTCCCTTGAGCTTTTAGGAGCGGGGAGAAAATTGGCAGACAAACGGGGAGTGGAATTGGCGGGAATTTTGATTGGGGAAAATGTAAAGTCTTTAACAAAAACCGTGTTTGAATATGGGGCAGACACTGTATATGTATATGATCAACCAATTTTTAAACATTATCGGACGGAACCTTTCATGAAGGCACTATTAGAATGTACGGAAAAATATAAACCAGAAATAATTCTCTTCGGGGCCACGTCCACCGGTAAAGACCTAGCAAGTGCGGTCGCTACGGATTTGCCGACAGGTTTGACAGCTGATACGACAGAGCTCGATGTGGAGGAGGAAACAGGGTTATTATTGGCGAGTCGACCGGCATTTGGTGGAAATATTATGGCAACTATTTTATGTAAAAAATACCGACCTCAAATGGCGACTGTACGAGCCAAAGTCATGAAGGCACTTGACCCGGTGCCAGGAAGAACAGGAAAAGTGGTGGAAGAAACGATATCCTTACAGGAAGAAGAAATTCGGACAAAAGTGTTGGAAATTGTAAAAGAAACGGTAAAGAAAGTAAGAATCGATGAAGCGGATATCATTGTCGCTGGTGGAAAAGGAATGGGAAGCTATGAGGGATTTCAGCTCATCCACCAATTAGCCGAAACTCTCGGTGGAGCCGTTGGTGCCAGCAGGGATGTCGTGGAAGCAGGTTGGATTGACCATGCCCATCAAGTGGGGCAAACCGGCGTAACGGTAACACCAAAAATCTATTTTGCGATTGGTATTTCTGGCGCCATTCAACATATCGTCGGTATGAAAAATTCCGGATTAATTATTGCGATTAATAAGGACAAAGATGCCCCTATATTCCAAAACTGTCATTATGGAATCGTTGGTGATGCCTTAGAAATTGTCCCACTTTTGATTGAACAGTTTAATAAGGCATTAGGAAGAGAAAAGGTGAGTCTAAAAAGTGGTTGAACTTTTTCATTCCATACAGGAGCCAAGAGGGATTTCCGCTCTTGGCTATTGATTTATTCTATTTAATTAGGGGGATTTGAGGAGAGGATGACGATTTTTGATATAAGGGGCTTATTCATTATTGGATTTTGAGTGCGATTCTTCATGACTTTGTTTGAAGAGTTGGTAACCTGAAAGAGTGGCATCACCAGCAATTCCGGCAATGAAAGAGAGGATGATCGTTTCTACATAAGAACGGGGAGAGGTATACAATACAAGAAGAAGAGCAGCAATGGCACCTAGAAGCCATTCTTCGAGGAAACCGAGATACAAAAACTTTTTTGTTCGACGAGGCATAATCAATTTGCCATGTTTCCGAACATGTCCAACAATGCCCACAGTTCCACCAATTACAACAGAGAAAATAATGTCATCTAACACTTGTTTCTCACACTCCTTAAGCCTGTATTTTTGACCTAAGGTAAATCTTGGTGTATTACCATTATATCAAAATTGGAAAATTTTGATGATATAAGTATTTTCAAAATTCAAAAGAATGTGAATTTTAAATTTAGACATGAGAAAATTTTCCCAACATTTTTATATGATAGGAAGAATAGCTTGGCTTCATTTAATGCTTATTTTTGGGAATTTTGAGACGCCTGTAGTTGATGGAACAGAGGATTAAAGGGAGATTTTGATAAAAATTATACTTTTTTTTCCAAAATTGTCAATTTAATAATTTTAATCATCCGTCCTTCATTTTTAGGGAATCTCCTTCTTGAATGGAAATTGAAAGAGTAAGATTTTTGTATTAAAATAGGAAGGTTTATAAAATAGTGATACAGTTATAATAATTTTGAAATTTCAAATAAATATATGGTAAGATGGAGTCAAATAGAAGGATTTAAAACTATTATTTTATAAAAGTTGTGGCATTTACTATTTATCGAATGGGGGAATACATACACATATGTCAAAAATACCATCTATTTTAAAAGGTTTGAAGCTCCCGGTCATTGGTGCACCGATGTTTATTATTAGTAATCCGAAGCTTGTCATTGCTCAATGTAAAGCAGGGATTGTTGGTTCAATGCCGGCACTAAATGCCAGACCTGCTTCCTTGCTTGATGAATGGTTAGCCGAAATAACCGAGGAGTTAACCGCGTACAATAAAAAACATCCGGAGCGGCCGGCTGCCCCTTTTGCGATCAATCAAATCGTCCATAAATCCAATGATCGCCTCGAACAGGATGTAGAATTATGTAAAAAGTATAAAGTTCCCATCATCATTACCTCATTGGGAGCACGCGAAGATGTAAATGATGAGATTCATAGCTATGGAGGAATGGTTTTCCATGATGTCATTAATAATACGTTTGCCCATAAGGCCATATCGAAAGGAGCCGATGGGTTAATTGCCGTTGCAGCCGGAGCTGGTGGCCATGCAGGGACAAAGAGCCCGTTCGCATTGATTCAAGAAATCCGCCAATGGTTTGACGGTCCGCTCGCTTTATCCGGCTCTATTGCTACGGGTGGGGCCGTCCTTGCAGCCCAAGCGATGGGAGCTGATTTTGCTTATATTGGTTCCCCATTTATTGCTACACATGAAGCCAATGCGAATGAGGAGTATAAACAGACAATTGTTAACTCGACGTCTGATGATATTGTTTATACCAACTTATTTACAGGTGTACATGGAAATTATTTAGCCCCCTCCATTCGAGCAGCAGGGTTAGACCCTGATCATCTCCCTGAAAGTGATCCTTCCAAAATGAGTTTTAAAGGGGATGCCCAGACGAAGGTATGGAAGGATATTTGGGGCTGTGGTCAAGGAATCGGTGTTATCAATAAAATTACCGGGGCAGGAGAATTTGTTGATAAACTTTATTTAGAATATATGGCAGCGAAAGAGCGATTATTACAAGAAAAACGAACAACCATCAATGGCTGAAATAAAATCAATCGAAATTCAACGTGATAGAAGGACATTTCCAATCATACACTCTTTTATATATGTTCATTAGGGAGAGAACGTCATGATTTATAAGAGGCAAAAGGCAATGATGCTCGCTGAACAAATTCGGGGTTTGATTGATTTTGTCCAAAAAACGTATGAAAATCAAAAGAACCTTCAAATTGATAAAGACAAATGGTTTCAAATCAAACTTATCATTGAAGACTTTAAGTTTTCCATTATTGCAGATGAATTGAAAAGAGTGAATGAATATGATTGGGATGGAAAATACACGTATTATTTGGTCGATCAATTTACAAAGGGGTTCAACATCATTGATGAGTATGTAAGCAATCACTATGATGAATTATTTCTACTTACAGCCAGGTTACACGCATTAAGGGGCCAGCTAGTTTTATTTCACAAAAATGAATAATGTGACAGTGCGTTTTCGTATGAATTTGAAATGATACTGGAAAACACGGTCCATAGACCGTGTTTCAGACTGTCGACAAAATCCTTTTTTAAAGGATTTTGTCGACATTTTTTGTATAATTATGTCATAGAATATCGAGGTGATATTGAAATGCTTACTAAAAATACACAAGTAAATCGAGATCAATTAGAAATGATTACTTTAGACCAGCTGGTTCCTGAAAATCACTTGGTTCGTAAGATAGAAGCTGCTATTGATTTTTCATTTATATATAAATTAGTTGAGAATATGTATTCATCTGAACGTGGTCGTCCAAGTATTGACCCTGTTGTATTAATTAAGATGGCTTTTATTCAATATACCTTCGGTATTCGCTCTATGCGCAAAACTATTGAAGAAATTGAAACAAACCTTGCTTATCGTTGGTTCTTAGGTTTTGGGTTTCATGATAAAGTCCCCCACTTCTCAACCTTCGGAAAAAACTATGAAAGACGTTTCAAGGATACAGATCTATTTCAAAAAATCTTCTACCGCATTCTAAAAGAAGCTTCTGATAAAAAGTTGATTAGTGCTGAACATGTATTTATTGATTCTACGCATGTTAAAGCAAGTGCAAATAAACGTAAAT